>SFDX01000039.1 GCA_004557455.1 Akkermansia muciniphila
CTTCGCCCTGAACGAGGACGCGAGCACCTGTGTGCAGCCTCTGTTCAACATGAGCTTCAGCCACACCTCGCTGGACAGCGCGACGGAGGGCGGCACGGCAGACACCCGTCTGACCACGGACTCAGCTTCCCTCACCCAATTCTCCCTCGGCCTCGGCGGTCGACTGCAGAGCGTCGTGGGTGAAAACGAGTACAACCGCGCCTCGATCTTCGAGGCCCGCGCCCTGCTCAAGCTGGACCTCGGGGACCGCTACAACAAGCTGAACACCGCCCTCGCGGCCCTTCCGACCGCCACGGTCACCACCCGCAGCAACGAGAAGGGCGTCATCGGTGCCGAGGTAGGTGCCACCCTGACCATCCCGATCTCGCAGGATGCCGGCTCCATCTTCTTCGATGTGAACGCCGACTTCAATGCCGACCAGACGGGCGTGAACGGCTCCGTCGGTTACCGCGTGAACTTCTAACCCAAAACTCCCCTCTACCCCAAAGGGCCTGCCGCACACACCGCGGCAGGCCTTTTTCAGACCGTGGATAAGCAGAGCAGTGCAGAAGGAATGAGAAATTACCTACCGCTGATTTGATAGAGCGCGAGAAGATGCTGACCGCGGGATGGAATCACTCGCTTCCTATCCCTCCGGTGGTGCGACGTCTCCCTCTCGGGGGGTGTATGGCTCATTTCCTGCTTGATTTCGGGGCGTAAAAGCGGTAGAATGCAGGGGTATGCGGCTTTCTTACCTAGCGGCTTGTTTGGCGGCCATGTTGTCTCCTCTTCAGGCGTCCATTATGAATGGTGGGCTTGAGGATTTGCAGAATTATATCGACTTGGCTTACAATATGGGGAGTTTTCAGCCGGGGACGGTGCTGACTTTTCAGTATAATGGGGCCTTCGGTAAGGGTACGGTAAAGGCGCCGGTGGCGGACTTCGGCTTTGCGTCAGATTTCAGTGCCTGCAGCCTGATCGATACGCAACTGGTCGCAACGGCGGAGCATATTAGCCAAACGGGGGTGACGCGTACCTTCTGCAATAATCTGCCGGATGTGTTCAAGGGACAGGCCTTGCAGTATAAGGTGATTTCGGTTGTAAATAGTTCTAACAGTAGCACAAAAGATTACACCGTCGGGCGTCTGAGCAAGGTGGTGACGGATGCAACACCCGTGCACGCTGCTACGGTGGCGGAGGCAAAGGATATCTATGAGCAGGGGATATTAGTTGCTACCCGTATGGGGTGTGGTGTTCAGCGGATGGTGGATTCAGAAGGGACGATTACCGATGTGTCCGACGGCTGGAAGTACCTGACGGGCGGCGTGTTCCTGATCAATTCGCAAGACACGTTCGGAAATGGCAGCGTTGAGTATAAGGCGGATACGGATAAAGGGTACTACAATCTCCTGAACCGCTATGCGCCCGGGGATGGCATGATGAACCAGACCGTGCAAACCGGCGACAGCGGCTCCGGTTTGCTGGTGTGGAATAACGCAACGCAATCTTATATGCTGATGGGGGTTGCCTCTTGTCTCTTGAAGACTTCCGATGGTGCAACGGCCGGCAGTGGGTTCAGCTATGATGCCTCTCTGACCGAGCAGCAGATGACTGCCTACACGGACAGCTTTACGTTGGAGGGCAATATAACGTGGGCAGCGGATGGCAAGCTGATGCAGGGGGAGACAAAGGTCGGGACGACAACGGGCTTGGCTGAGGGTACGAAGGCGTGGGCGGATATTAACGTCGACGCAAATGCTTGGTATGCGTGGAAGGCGAATGACTACTTGGCTGCTACGAGAGAGGAACTGGCTGCTACTCAGGATGTGAAGTTTGTCTCAACGCTTGATCGGTCGATTGTGCTGACGGGGGATGTGGACATGGGTATCGGCCGCGTGATTCTCAGCGGAACCGGGGTAACGTATACCATCAGTGGGGATTATTCCTTGGAGAGTTCCGACCATAAGGTCTCCTTGGAGAGTGCCGGCTATGAGGTCGAAGACGGCTGTACGCTGATCACCACCTTGACGGGGGCTCTCGGGCGGGAATGGCGCAAGGTGGGGGCCGGCGACTGGCACATTCAGGGCACGGGGAATAACAATGCCTGCCTGAACATCGGCGGCAGCGGGAAGACGTATTTAGAGCGAACCGACGGCTATGCGGCCTACAAGGTGCTGATCAACGGCGGCACGACCTTGGTGCTCGGCGAGGAGAATCAGGTGGCCAAGGACATCACCTTCGGTAACGGCGGCGGCACGCTGGACCTGAACGGGAACGGCTTGATTGTCGGTGGCGATTTGAGTGTTAAGGCGTTTACGCAGGAGGCTCTCATCACCAACACGGCCGATACTGTGTCGACGCTGAGTTATACTTCCTCGGCGAACAGCCTGTTTCTCGGTAGCCTGAACGGAAACCTGGCCGTGGAGCACAGCGGCAGTGGGACACTGTCTCTTGCAGGTACGGATAATAAAGTAAACAGCCTGACGGTCAACGGGGGAAGTGTGCAGCTGGTGGGCAGTATGGCCAACGCCGCCGTACTGAAGGGAAATGCCGTGCTCATCAAGGCAGATGAGCGTGCCGGGTATGCAGCCACGGTGATGCAGGCGCAGACGGTGACCGTGAAGGATGGGGCCAGCCTGCAAATCGGCGACTACGCTGTGTTGACGGCCGGTAGCATTACATTGGAGGGCAGTGCCTCCATTCAAACAAACGGTAATCTCGTGAAAAAAGCCGCCGTGACCACCGGTACGGCCGGGTTGACTCTCAAGGTAGCCTCCCCCACCAAGCTTCTGCTCGGCAGTACCGAGCAGAGCACTGAGACAAATACCGGAACGCTGACCGATGTGATCATGACCAATGATGCCCTGATCGGCACTTCGTCCTATGCGAAGGCATCCCACATCGCCATCGATACAGACGGTTCCCTGACTATCTCGAACCTGGCTTTCGAGAATGGATGCACCGTCGCGACGGCTGGCACGGTTCTCATTATCCCGCGCGCGGAACAACTTACTCTGAGCAAGAACAACACCGTCTGCACACTGGATCTCGGCGACTTGTCCCTCTCGGCAGGTAGCATTACCCTGAAGCTGGATGTATTGGACAGCCTCAAGGGTATCGAGGTGGGTAACGAGATTACCATACAACTGAAGAGCAGTATGACCGCCGGACATTGGAGCATCGACCACTTCGGCAACATCTACTCAGCCTCCGGAACGGGCGCGATCACCTTCACCGTACCGGAACCCTCCACTCTCTTCTGGTTGATATTTCCTGCCCTCGCCCTCCGCCGTCGCCGCAGATGCAGGTAAGCTCAAGCCGCTGTTTTGACAGGGCGCGAGAGATGAATGACTGCGGAATAAAGGGAATTTTCGGAAACCTGTATGTCATGCTGCTCTTAGGCAAGACGTCGGAGCCTGTTCACAGAAGGCAACTTTATATTCTATCAAACAATCAAGGGAGCTGCTACCCCGCCGGCATGCAGTCTGCGTCCAGCTCGGCATATCACCGGCTCTCCGGAAATTCCTTTCATTCCGCGGTCAGACACTCTCGGTTCCGACTACCGCAGCGCTGTGTAGTCTCCCCGTCCAATCCGTAATCATTCGTGGCCCCCGAAACCGGCGAGGTGGGTTTGAGCTTGCGCGGGGGGAGGAGCTATGCTATACTGGGGGCGATGGGAGACAGTGTTTACAAGAACCCCGGATGGCCGGATGCCGAGTGGGATGTGTCCGGCGCGTTCGTCAACGACCGCGAGCTAATCGCCTTCTACGACTTCTGCAAGCTGCTGCTGGGCTATGAGCCCTTCCGGATTGTACACGGCGCGCCGCTGTGTGTGTGGAACAGCGGTCGCGTGCTCAAGCACCTGCTGCGCGATGCCGAGGAAATCCGCACCGCCGGCTTGGCCTACGAGCAGCGCGGCATTGCCATGTACCTGACCTTCACCAACCTGTTGTTGCAGGAGAAAGATCTGAACGACAAATTGGGCGAGGCCCTGCTGATCTTCTGCACGAATCACAACCCCGGCAAGCGCAACGCTGTCATCGCCGCCAGCGATGTACTGCGCGACCATGTGCGCCGCAATTACCCGGACCTGCGGCTCGTCTCTTCCATCCTCAAAATCACCAACGAGCACGGACGCGGCAAGGAAGAGGTCTACCGTCGACTGGCAGAAGAATATGATGAAGTGATGGTGCACCCCGACGACGTTCTCAATTATCCCCTGCTGGAGAAACTGGAGGACAAGGAACGCTACATCCTTCTGATTAACGAATACTGCGTGCGGCAGTGTCCCATCCGCCACCTGCACTACGCCGCCCTCTCCCGCCAGGCCAAGGACTTCCTGAATGCGGACAACGATGAGTTCGACAAACGGCAGGCGAGCAACGGCTGCCGCAGCCTGTACACCCTGCTCACGGATGCCAAACACGGCGTACTCGCCCTCAACACGCCGGAGATTCAACGCCTGCGCGACATGGGCTTCCGCCACTTCAAGCTGCAAGGGCGCGGCCACGCCAACGCCTCCGGCATCCTCTTCGACCTCATCCGCCTGGCATGGCGCAACGACGGCCCGGACGAGAACGCCATGCACGCCCTCGGTCACCGCTTCTGGGAATCTCTTTTACCTGACGAAACAGCATGAGCAACGCCCCCACCATCAGCAATGAAGAGGCCATCCGCAACCTCCGCTACTTGGTTGACGACTTTCTGCCGGAGGCCCGTTGGACACTCGGCGGGGCCTTCCGTTTCGACACCTCACTGCAGACCATCGCGCGCTTTCTGGAGGACTACTTAGGCGTGCGCCGCGTGGCAGAGGTAGCAGGCAGCGTGCCCTGCCTGTGGAGCCTGGATTGGTTCGTGCAGCGGCGTCCCCTGCCCCTGCAACGCTACGCCGAGCTGCTGGAGGCCTACGCCAAGCAAACCCGCGGTGTGGTGCTGGTATTTGACAATCCCTTCATTACCCCGGAGATGCTGGAGGACGCCTACGCCAACCGCTTGGTGCAGGAGCTGTATGACCGCGACCGCGTGCGACTGAACGCCGTGTGCGTAGCAAGCGACTGCTTGGCGGAGCACATCCGCAGCCGCTGGCCCAAGCTACCCCTCCGCTGCCACCACAACCGCGCCGTGACGGCACAGGGCCGCCGCTCTGCATCCATGTATAACAAATGGCTGACGCAGTACGCCCTCGTTAATCTGCATCCCACAGACGCCGCACGCCCGTCTTTGTACAGCGGCATCACCGAGCTCGGCAAGTGCACCGCCGTACTGAACGATGCCTGCCTGCGCACGTGTCCCGTGCGACGCGAGCACCTGCAACTGCTGGCAACCATGCGACAGCACCCCTACGACGTCACCCTCATGCAGCGGCGCGCTGATTTGTTAGCCCGCGCCGGCTGTGAGAAGATACACCCCGAGGAGCTGAAACAGAAGGCCGTCTGCGCCCTGACCCGCAATGAAGCGAAAGCCCTGTACGCCGCAGGTTGTCGCCGCTTCATCATCCAAGCCCACCAGTTCCGCAACGAGATGACCTTCCTGTGGGACATCTTCACCTGCCTGTTCCCGCCCACACCGGAGCTGAGCAACCGCTGCGCGCTCATTGCTTCCTCCGCCATGGCTGAGTTCGGCAAGGCGCAGTACCGCCTCAGCAGCGGGCTGGGCAAGTTCTCCTTCAGCAACGCAGAGTGAGCCGCCCCTCAATGGCGCGCCAGGCAAGCGGCAATGCCGGCTTCGTAGAGTTCCGGCTCTAACAGGAAGGAATCGTGTCCCTTCTCCGAGCGGATGCAGGCATAGCCGCAGTCAACGCCGTTCTTCACCATGCAGCGGTGGAAGTTCGATATATCCCGCGCCTTGAAGCAGCAATCCGTGTTGATGGCAAAGAGCATGAAGGGGATGCCGTGCTGCGCAAAACGCGCGAACACCTCATCGCGCTTCTTTGTCCCCGTGAAGGTGCATAAATCGAAACCGGACCACATATTGATGATGCGAATGTAACAATTCGCATCAAATCGCAGGGCAAATTTAGTCCCCTGGTGCAGCATGTAACTCTCCGTGTTTCGGGTGGGGGTGTACCACTCCAGCACACCCTTACGATCACTCACCCCCTTGCGCGCACGCTTCTCCAGTCCGCGCTGGTAGACGAAAAATTTGTGGCTGATGATGCGCCCCAGAGCCAGCCCACGGTTGGGCGGGTCGTCCTCCGGGTAATCCCCACCGCGATACTTGGGGTCGATCTCCACGGCAGCGATCTGCTCGAAGCCCGCGAGGCGGTGCTCGATGGTCGGATTGCAGGAAGCCGCAATGATGATAACGCTGCGCACCCGCTCGGCAAAATGATAGGCCAGCACCAGGGAGATCATCCCGCCCAAGCTCGGCCCCACCACGGCCACTTTATCAATGCCCAGATGGTCCAGCAGCAGCATTTGGGCGCGCGATTGATCACAGGCATTCACCAGGGGGAAGCGGTTGCCCCAGCGCTTGCCGTCCGGGGCGATGGAGGCGGGCCCGGAGCTACCGTAGCAGCTTCCCAAAAAGTTAGCACAGATGATGAAATAGCGGTTCGTGTCCAGCGGCTTGCCGGGCCCGATCATGTTATTCCACCAGCCCTCGTAGTTCTCCGGCCGCCAATAACGCCCCGCCTCGGGCAGGTCATCATTGTAGCCGTGCGCGTGGTGGCTGCCGGTCAGGGCATGGAAGAGCAGGATGGCGTTGTCCTTCTCCGGCGACAGGGTGCCGTAGGTCTCATACGCCAGTTGAATGCCGGGCAGGGTTTCACCGTTATCGAAGGTGAAATCGCCGATGCGGAAAATATGGGTGCGGACGGTGCAGGACATGGTGGAAAGAAAAGACCGGCGCGGAAACGCCGGTCCTTATCATAAATCGCTATGACATGCGCACGCGCAGGGCATGCGCGGGAAGAGGGGAATTACTTGACACCCTTCTTGCTCAGGCGAGTGCCGGCGGTAGAACCCTGGCGAGCCTTGAACTTAGGATTGCTCTTGCAGATGACATAAAGCGTACCCTTGCGCTTCACGATCTGGCAGTCAGCGTGGCGGCGCTTCATGGAGGCGAGTGAGGAAAGAACTTTCATGTTGTGTCTTCGTTTTAGGTTAAAATCTGCTGTATCGGGCGCATATTATACTCCTTTTCAACCATTTGTAAAGACAAATTTATGGCAAAGGGGCATTTTTTCGCTGATTTTCGGGCAATTCACTGGGCTGTAGCGCGGAAATCGGGGGCCTGCTGCAGCAGCGCCTTCACCTCCCCGAGCAGGAAGAAGGAGCCGCAGATGAGCGTGCGGGGCGGCAGAGCAGCCACGGTCTCGACCAAGGTGGCGGGGGTGCTTACGGGGGCAGAGGAGACACGGCGCACCTTCTCTGCCAGCTCGGGGGGGGGCAGCATACGGGGGGACTGCACGGGCGGCAGCACCCATTCCTCCACGAGGGGGCTGAGCAGCTCCAGCACCTCATCCAGGGCCTTATCCGCTGCGCCCGCAAAGACGCAGCGGGCCTTCTGCCCCGGGAACTCGCGGCGCCAGGTGGCGGTCAGCACGCGCATGGCGTGCGGGTTGTGCGCGCCGTCCAGAATCACCCCGGGGGCTATTTCCTCAAAACGGCCGGGCCACTGCACGCGGCGAAGGCCCTCCGCCAGCTCGGCCTCCGAGCACAGGAAACCCGGCAGGGTGCGCAGGGCGGCCACGGCCAAGGCGGCATTGTAGCGCTGGTGCTCGCCGCGGAGCCCGGGCTGTTGCTCGGTGGGCTCGGCCACAATGCGGCATTCGGTGTCCATGGCCTGTGCTGCCTCGTGGATGGCCCGCCAGGCCTCCGGTTGCTGCGGGGAGGACACAGCGGGGCGATGCCAAGCGAGGATGGCTGCTTTCTCCCCTGCCACTTTGTAGAGGGTGTCGCCCAAGTACTGCGTGTGGTCCAGACCGATGGGTGTGAGCACCGCAACGTCCTTGGGTACGGCGTTGGTAGCATCCAGCCGGCCTCCCATACCAGTCTCCAGAACGATGAGGTCGGCCTCACACTCGCGGAACCACAGCATCGCCAAGGCCAGCACCAGCTCAAAGAAGGTGGGCTTCACCTCCCACGGCTCGATGGTCTCGCGCAGCAGGCGCACCAGCCGCACCACGGCGTCATCGGGTATCATCTCTCCGTTCACACGGATGCGCTCATTGAAGCGCACCAAGTGCGGCGACGTGAAGAGTCCCGTGCGGTAACCGGCCGCGCGCGCCACGCTCTCGGCAAAGGCACAGGTAGATCCCTTGCCGTTCGTGCCTGCTACATGGACAACGCGCGCGCGCGGGTAGAGCACGCCAAGCTCGCGCAGCAGACGGGTGATGCCCTCCAGCCCCAGTTTAATACCGAAGAGCTGGGTAGAATACAGCCAATCCAGCTCGCGTTGCAGCTCCGTGCTCATGGCTTCCGGGTATCAATAGCGGTAGGCGTCGTTCTTGAAGGGTCCCTCCACCGGCACACCGATGTAATCGGCCTGTTTCTGCGTGAGGGTGGTGAGGTGCACCCCCAGCTTGGCCAAGTGCAACCGCGCCACTTCTTCGTCCAGTTTCTTGGGCAGCACCTGCACCTTCACCTCGGCTGTCTCGCGCTGCTCCCACAGGGCCATTTGGGCGAGCACTTGGTTGGTAAAGCTGTTACTCATCACAAACGAAGCATGCCCGGTCGCGCAGCCCAGATTCACCAAGCGTCCCTCGGCCAGCAGATACAGGCTGTGTCCGTCCGGGAAGGTGTATTTGTCCACCTGCGGTTTGATATTCGTGCAGACGATACCCTCGCGGGCCTGCAGGCGGGCCACCTGAATCTCGTTATCGAAGTGCCCGATGTTGCAGACGATGGCCTGGTCTTTCATGCGCTCCATGTGCTCCAGGGTGATGATGTCGCAGTTGCCGGTGCAGGTCACATAGATGTCACCCGTTCCGAGCGTATCCTCCACGGTGAGCACGCGGTAGCCTTCCATGGCGGCTTGCAGAGCGCAGATGGGGTCGGCCTCGGTCACAATGACCTGCGCGCCCAGCCCGCGGAGGGCCTGCGCGCAACCTTTGCCCACATCACCATAGCCGCAGATGACGGCTACCTTGCCCGCTATCATCACGTCCGTTGCGCGCTTGATGCCGTCCGTAAGGCTCTCGCGGCAGCCGTAGAGGTTGTCAAACTTGCTCTTGGTCACGGAGTCGTTCACGTTGATGGCGGGGAAGAGCAGCCGGCCCTCGCGCTCCATGCGGTAGAGGCGGTGCACGCCGGTCGTGGTCTCCTCGGAGACGCCCTTCACCTCGGGCACCCAGCGGTGGAAGATGCCGGGCTGCTCGGCGGCGATGCGCTTGAGCAGGGCCTTGATGACGCGCTCTTCCTCGCTGCCGCCGGGGGTGTTCACCCAGGGGTCGCCTTCCTCCATCTCGTAGCCTTTGTGCAGCAGCAACGTGGCGTCGCCGCCATCGTCAACAATCAACTGCGGGCCCAGACCGTCCTCGTGGCACAGGGCTTTCCAAGTGCAGTCCCAGTACTCCTCGGGTGTCTCGCCTTTCCAGGCAAACACGGGGACGCCGGCGGCGGCAATGGCGGCGGCGGCGTGGTCTTGGGTGGAGAAGATGTTGCAGCTGGCCCAGCGCACCTTCGCGCCGAGGGCCACCAAGGTCTCAATGAGGATGGCGGTCTGAATCGTCATGTGCAGCGAGCCGGAGATGCGTACACCGGCCAAGGGCTGCTGCGGACCGTATTTCTCTCGGCAGGCCATCAAGCCCGGCATCTCGTACTCGGAAATCTCAATCTCTTTCCGACCCCAATCCTTCAGGCTGATGTCGGCCACCTTATATGCTGCGCTCTCGGTCATACGCCCCAGTCTACCCCCCGCTCTGCCGCTTGTCAATCCTTTTGTGCGGCGGTGTTCGGTCAAATCCGTGGACGAAGCCTCTCTTTTCCCCACACAAAAAGTGTCGTTATGGCACACATTTTGCTTGCATGGGGGTGGGGCCTGCGTAGAATAATGAAAGGACGTGCTGTGTCCACCCGTTTTGAGCAACGAGGGGAGGGCCGGCCGTTCGCCCCCATCGACCGCGCGTCCGGGTGCGTTTGCAGAGCAGCCGGCAGGCGCGGATTCAGAACCGCATACATATCAAATCACATGGCAGAACACCACACTCAAGGCAGACAGGGTCAGGGTGCACGCCGGCGTCGCTATAACAGCAACAAACGCCGCCACCGCATGCCCCGCCCGGAGCCTGCTCCCGCGAAGAAACCCTCGCTGCTGCGCCGTATCCTGAGCTTCTTCGGCATCGGTAAGAAGAAGGATGAGCTCAAGAAGAACCTTAACAAGGATGCCGCAGGCTCCGACAAGCAGACGCCCAAACAGCGTGTGCGCATCGCAAAATCCGCCCAAAACCGGGCCGCCGGCAATCCCGCTGCCCCGCGCAAGAGGCGCCCGAACTCCACCCCGCCGACCCAAAACGGCCGGCTCTATGTGGGCAATCTCTCCTTTGAGGCTACCGAAGCCGAGCTGGAGGACCTCTTCAAGGGCTTCGGCAACGTCCGCAGCGTGGAGGTGATCTACAACCCGCGCACCTACAAGAGCAAGGGCTACGCCTTTGTGGAGATGTGCCGGACGGAGGACGCCCGACGCGCAGCAGAGATCCTGCACGGGCAGCCTTTCATGGGCCGCGAGATGATGGTGAGCGCCGCCAGCGAGCGCCGCGAGAAGCCCGAGGAAACCGAGCAAGCCCCCGCTCCCGCCGCCGAGCCCACGCCCGCTCCCGAAACCACCGCAGCGTCCTCTCCCGAGGCCTGATTCCCCTCCCCTTTCTTTCACCCACCCCGGGGCCGCAATACGCCGCCCCGGGGTGTTTTCTGTTCACCCGGAAGAGCGCCGGTAGGCAGACTTCACGACACCGAGGATAGGAGCGCCCTCGATGTTGCGCCGAAATTCCGAAAGACAATCCGTTTCCGGAAAATCCCTTCATTCCGCAGTCGCCCATGCTCGCATCCTGCTACCACCTCGGTGTGGAGTCTCCACGTTCCGTGTTGCGGGGGAGTGTGGCGAAAATGCCATGAGGAAGGGGGCGGAATGCTCACTATAGAAAACTTGCGATTTGCGGCAAAATGCGGTAAACCATAGATGCAGCGCTGCTTGGGGCAGTGCTGAAACACAAGCAAACCATGAGACGAGAAATCATGACATTGATGGCGGCGACCGTGCTGGTGAGCGCGGCGTCCGGAGCGCAGGAGAAGCCGGCAACCACGCCGGCACCGCAGCCGGCAGCCACGGCACAGCAGCCGGCAGCCACGGCACAGCAGCCGGCAGCCACGGCACAGCAGTCGGCAGCCACGGCACCGCAGCCGGCAGCCACGGCACCGCAGCCGAAGGTCGACCGCCTGAGCTTCTGCGAGTGGGCACCCAAGTGCCTGGTGCTGGTGGGGCCGGAGCGCAAGAACGTGCTGGACCCCTACGTGCAGGAGGTGAAGCTGAACCTGCGGGCTCAGTACCAGATCGGTGCGGTGGATCCCGCCGGCGGCGGTAACCGCGTGAAGGGCGGCGCAAACGGCAACGGCCGCCGCAGCAACGATGAGTGGCGCCGCTTCCGTCTGGGTGCCCAGGCTAAGGTCTTCCACGACATCAAGCTGCTGGCCAACTGGAACGTGGGTGGACTGAACACCCGCGATGCCTACTCCGACGGCAGCTGGGACCGCACCACGAGCACCGCACAGCTCGATGAGTTGTACGCCCAGGTGAAGATCAACCCCGTGACGCTCACGCTCGGTAAGTTCAAGCCCGCCTTCATGGGCGAGTACCGCACGAGCAGCGCGAACATCCTGACCTTCGAGCGCTCCCTTCCGGTCAACCAGCTGAAGGCCGAGAAGACCTGGGGTGTGAGCCTCAAGAACGCCGACAGCAAGGCCGCCTTCGGTTGGGAGGCCGGTGTCTGGCTCAACGGTCTGCACGAGGGTGTGTGGATGGAGCCGGCTTTCAACAGCAAGGACAACGCCACCTTCGGCGCCTCCGTCAGCTACAAGCTGAATGACGAGAACCGCCTGTACCTCGACTACATGCACAGCTTCGCCAAGGAGGATCAGCTCCTCCACTACAACGGCCCGGGTGCCCGCGACGTGGTGGCCCTGACCCTGGACAGCAAGTACGGCGACCTGAGCGTGATGACCGAGGCTCTCGCCGGTTTCAACACCATCGGCCTCGACAAGAAGAAGGGCGCCGGTGCGCAGAACGTTTTCGGCTTCACCGTACTGCCGAGCTACAAGTTCACCCCGCACTGGGAGGGTGTGATGCGCTACCAGATCTCCGCCGGCAGCAATGCCGTGAAGGGTGACGGCCACTTCTACACCCAGAACAGCACCTACTCCTCCGTGTGTGACCTGACCCAGGGCGTTTACGCCGGTATCAACTACTATGTGTGCCCGAAGAACCCGCACCCCATGAAGCTGATGCTCGGCGTGGAGTACCTGAACTCCCATGGTCGCGATGCCGCGGGCGGCAAGGGCTTCACGGGCTGGCAGTACTGCGCCGGCGTTCGCGTGAACTTCTGATAAACAACTAACCGACAAACAACAATGATCAAAAACATCCTACTGACAGCATGGTGCGCGTTGGCCCCGGTCATCGCCGCAGAGAGCATCACGGGCGCCGGTGCCTCCTTCCCGGCCCCGGTGTACCAGAAATGGACCTACACCTACAGCCAAGAGAACCCCGGCACCACGGTGACCTACCAGAGCCTGGGCTCCGGCGCGGGTCTCAACCAGATCAAGGCCGGCACGGTGGACTTTGCCGGCACGGACAACCCGCTGACCGCGGAGCAGCAGAAGGAGGCCGGCCTGGTGCAGGTTCCCATGCTGACCGGCGGCGTAGTGGTGGTGGTGAACCTGCCCGGCATCAAGGACGGCCAACTGAAGCTCAGCAAGGCCGTGCTCGCCGACATCTTCCTGGGGAAGATCAAGATGTGGAACGACAAGGCCGTGAAGGCCCTGAACCCGGGGCTCAAGCTGCCTGCCCGCAAGATTACGGTGGTGCACCGCGCGGATTCTTCCGGTACCTCGTTCATCTTCACGAACTACCTCAGCAAGATCTCCGCTGACTGGCGCGAGAAGGTGGGTCAGGGTTCCTCCGTCAAGTGGCCCGTGGGCATCGGCGGTCAGAAGAACCCCGGCGTCTGCAACAACGTTGCGAAGATCAGCGGCTCCATCGGCTACACGGAGTACACTTACGCCACGGAGGCCAAGCTGGCTTGCGCTACGCTGGAGAACGCGGAGGGTAAGTTCGTGCGTCCCACTAAGGAGAGCTTCGCTGCCGGTGCTTCCGCCGCAGATTGGAATAACGCGCCGGGCTTCTACATGGAGCTGACGAACGTGCCGGGTGAGAAGTCCTGGCCCATCACCGGTGTCACCTACATCCTGATTCGTCAGGACACGCCGGAGGCGAAGCGCGAGGCGCTGCGCAAGTACTTTACCTGGTGCTACACGAAGGGGGCAGCCGCTGCGGATGCGCTGAACTACGTGGCCCTGCCCAAGGACGTGGTAGACCTGGTACTGCCGACACTCTGATTTCGGGTTTAACAGAGTAACCGGACCATAAGCCGCCGGGCATTGCGAGGCCCGGCGGCGAATCCCCTCCGAAGAACCATGCAACGAACGGATAAAATCTTTCGGCTGGTATGCCTGCTGTGCGCGCTGCCGGCAGCCCTGTTGCTACCGGCCATGCTGCTGCAGCTGCTGAGCAACTCGGCGGAGGCCTGGCACACCTTCGGGCTCAGCTTTTTGTGGAGCAGTGAATGGGATCCCGCTGCGGGGCAATACGGCGCCTGGCCCGGGATAGCGGGCACGCTGCTGACGACCGCCACGGCCCTGGTGCCCGCCGTCCCCTTGGCTTTCTCCGCGGCCCTGTTGCTCACGGAGGTGCCCGGCTGGCTGGCTAAACCGCTGAGCCACGCCGTAGACCTTCTGGCCGCCATCCCCTCTGTCATCTACGGCATGTGGGGGCTTTTTGTGCTGGCTCCGCTCATGCAGGAGCATGTGCAGCCCCTGCTCGCCCGCCTGCCCGGCAGCATTTGGTTGCTGGGGGAGGATAACAGCGGCTTCGGCTTCCTGACCGCAGGTCTCATCCTGGCGTTGATGATCCTGCCCTACATGTGCGCCATCATGCGCGATGTCATCTCCATGACCCCGCCCATGCTGCGCGAGGCGGCCTACGGTGTGGGCTGCACCTGCTTGGAGACGACGCGCGATATCGTTCTGCGGCACGGGCTGCGGGGCATCATCGGCGGCATCTTCATCGGCCTGGGGCGCGCCCTGGGGGAGACGATGGCTGTGCTGTTCGTGGTCGGCAACATCATGGAGCCGCCCGCGGGGCTTTGCTCCTGCGGTACGACGATCGCTGCTACCCTGGCCAACAACTTTGCCGAGGCGGACGGCCTGCAGCGCAGTGCCCTGTTTGCCCTGGGTCTGGTGCTGGTGGTGATGAGCGTGGGCATTCAAGCCGGCGCGCAGTACTACCTGCGACTCACGGGTGCCAAGCGCGGCGAAACAATCTGATCTCTTGATACCATGACACGACGTCCCCCTTATTTCCGCAAAGCCTGCAACGCCCTGCTGGGGCTGCTGTCGCTCATCTCCATTGTGCTGGCCATCGGCTGCATGGCTTGGGTGCTGTGCACGGTGTGCGCACGCGGCTTCGGCGTTCTGTCGGCGGATTTCCTCACCTCCCCCTGTAAGCCGTACGGCGAGGAGGGGGCAGGCATCGGCAATGCGCTGGTGGGCACGCTGCTCATCACGGGCGGTGCGGCTCTGCTGGCCGTTCCCCCGGCCATGGCGGCGGGTATTTATATGGCAGAGTACGGCAACGGCAGCCGTTGGGCGGCCTTCCTGCGCTCTGCGGCGAATATCATGATGGGCCTGCCTTCCATCCTCATCGGCCTGTTTGTGTATGTGATCATCGTGGTCCCCGCGGGGCACTTCTCCGGTCTGGCAGGTACGGTGGCTCTGGCGGTCATCATGTTCCCCATTATCATGCGCACCACGGAGGATATGCTCAACATGGTGCCCCCCGCTCTGCGGGAGAGCGCGCTGGCCCTGGGCATGACGCGCATGCGCGCGACGCTGTGCATCCTGACGCGTGCCGCGAAGAACGGCCTGGCGACGGGGGTGCTGCTGGCGCTCGCTCGCGTGAGCGGCGAGACGGCTCCGCTGCTTTTTACGGCCATGTTTGCCTACAGCAGCCCGAGCGGTTACTTCCGGGAGCCGACGGCTAACCTGCCGGTGCTCATCAATGAATATACCATGAACTCGCCCTTCGAGAGCATGCACGAGATCGGCTGGGGCGCGGCTCTGGTCATTTCTATCATCATCCTTACTGTTAACATCATTACCCGAATCCTGTTCCGTGAACAATCCCGTTAAAATATCCACGCGCGGTCTCAATTTCTACTACGGTGACAACCGCGCTCTCATCGACAACAACCTGGACATCCGTGCCAACTGCATCACGGCTGTCATCGGGCCTTCCGGCTGCGGTAAGTCGACCCACCTGCGTGTCTACAACCAAATCTACCGCCTGTACCGCGGCCAGCGCGCTGAGGGTACCGTGCTGCTGGACGGCAAAAACATCCTGGAGTCCGGGGTGGACCTGCCGGACCTGCGGCGGCGGGTGGGGATGATCTTTCAGAAGCCCACGCCCTTCCCCATGAGTATCTACGATAACATCGCTTACCCCCTGCGCCTGCACTACAAGCTCAGCCGCAGTGAGGAGGAGGGGCGGGTGGAGGACGCCCTGCGCCGCGCCTGCATTTGGGACGAGGTGAAGGATAAGCTGCAACGCGGCGGGCCCGCGCTCTCCGGTGGTCAGCAGCAGCGTCTCTGCATCGCCCGTGCCATTGCGGCGGAGCCGGAGGTGTTGCTGATGGATGAGCCCACCAGTGCCATCGACCCCGTGGCGACGAATAAGATCGAGGAGCTTCTGCCGGAGCTGCGGCAGCGTTTCACCATCGTCATCGTTACCCATAACATGCAGCAGGCTTCCCGTATCTCGGATTACACGGCGTTCTTCTACAAGGGGCGCATCGTGGAGACGGATACCACGGCCAAAATCTTTACCAACCCGAGCGATAAGAAGACGGAGGAGTACATCACCGGTCGCTTCGGTTAATGAACCTCAACCCCATACCTAACCGTGAAAGAACATTTCTGCAAAGAACTGCGTACGCTGCTCAATACGCTCTGCGCCCAAGCCGCGCAGGTGGAGCAGCTCATCCGCCGCGCCGAGGAGGCCGCCGAGTCCGGTAACAAGGCCGCTGCGGATGCCATCATCGCCGGCGATTCGGTGATCGATACCGAGGAAATCCGCATCGAGGAGGAGGGTCTCAAAATCCTTGCTCTTTACCAACCCGTCGCGACGGATCTGCGGACGGTGATCGCTTACCTCAAGATCAACACCGCGCTGGAGCGCATGGCGGATTTCGGGGTGCACATCGCAGAGCGCGCGGAGGCCCTGGCTTCCGCCACCACGGGGGAGTCCATCGATTTCTCCCGCATGTCCGCCTTGGCCCGCCAAATGCTGCGCCAAGCCATGGAGGTGTTGCGCAACAATGATACCGTGCTGGCTCACAAGGTGCTGCGCCAAGATGACGAGGTGGATCGCCTGCACCGCGGCGTGCTCGACCTCGTACGCCGCGAGCTGAGCCTGCACCCGGATTCCGCTGCCTACTACCTCGCCTGCTCCGGTGTCTCCCGTGACCTGGAGCGCATCGCGGACCTGGCATCGGACATCTGCCTGCACATCATCTACCTCTGCACCGGAAACATTGTCCGCCACCACTCCGCCCACTGACCTTACCCGCCCCCGTCTCCCCTTCCGAGAGCCGGGGGTGTACTCTGCCCCGTGACTTCATGCCGCTGATTTGGTAGCAGCCGAGAAAAATCTGACCGCTTGAGGCTGCTCATGGCGGCGGGGAAGTTAATTCCGACATACCGAACCCCTCCTCTGACATACCGGCGGCCTTCTCTGACATACCGAGCGCCTCCTCTGACATACCGGACGGCTCCTCTGACATACCGGAAGCCTATTCTCACATACCTTTTTTATATAAAAAGTTTTATTATAATAAGGAGAATTCTTAATAAAATCAAGGGTTTTCGGGATATAGGCATTAAACGGAGGCAGCGCATTGCGGTAAAAATATGCCTTACGTGCGTGTGTGCGTGTGCGCATGCGCGTAAGGGCATAAGGGGAAAAACGGGGAGAGAAGAG
>SFDX01000040.1 GCA_004557455.1 Akkermansia muciniphila
GTTTACTTCATTGTTGATAACCTGAAAGTGCATCATGCCAACTGCCTCCAACCGTGGCTGAAGGCACATGCGAAAGAGCTGGAGTTGCACTATCTACCCTCGTCATCGCCGGAGTTGAATCCGGATGAGTATCTGAACAATGACCTGAAGACAGCCCTCAACCGGGGAGCTCCCGCACGGGGCAGCAGCAAACTGAAGGAACAGGTTGTTGCGCATATGGAAAAGAGAAGCAAGGATCCGACAACGATGGACAAACTATTCCAGCATCCGAAGGTGGCGTATGCCGCTGACGACAATCATTCATTGCCGAAGTAATAATGTGCAAGAATACTCAGCCAAATCTAATCTCTGTTTCGTGATTCTCTTGTATGAGTAGGGGGTAATCCCAATACGGAACCACCCCCTACATTAGACGAAAACCTTAGGTGCATGCTCTTCCTAAATCAAAGGAAAGAGGGAAAGAAATTAGAAATTTCTTCTCTGTTTTCTTAACTTCAATTTTGTCATTATATGATATATCAAAGAATCCAAAAATAGCAAATATGGAATAATCTATGGAATCAGAAAATCTGAAATACCCCTTCAGTTGGCATTCTATGGTGTGTCCGAAAAAGCGAGCACTCCATAGTCTTTCGGAGGCTGATTGCTCGTAAAAATAAAGGCACGCTTTGTTGCGCATGGTCCTGCACAGGGCAAGATCAGAGGCGTCAGCGTGCCGTGACAAGCTCATTGAACCACATTGGGAATAAAAAGTCAAGACTTTTAATCCCGGTGGTAGGGCGAGCCTGCGAGGAGGGTGTGGACGCGGTAGAGCTGCTCGAGGAGGACGACGAGGGCGAGCTCGTGCTGCATGGTGTGGCAGCCCAGGCACATGCAGAAATCGCAGGCGCGGCGCAGGGCCGGGGTATGGCCGTCTGCGGCGCCGATGAGGAAAGCCACGTGCTTGACGGCGCGGAGTTGCCACTCCCGCACCAGGGCCTCGAAACGGCGCGTGGTCCAGTTCTCGCCCCGCTCGTCCAGGGCAATGCGCAGGCAGCCGGAGGTGGCATCCAGCAGACGGCGCGACACCTCCTCCGACGGGCCGGCCTTCACATAGCGCAACTCGACCCTGCCGAGGGGACGCAGACGCTCCTCGAAGAAGCGCACGCCCTCCCGCGCGTAAGCCAGCGAAGGCTTGGCCGCCGCTGCTACAATGAAGTCCATACCCGCCGGGAAAGTGTGGGGTGTTACATGGTCATGCCGCCGTCCACCACCAACACCTGGCCGGTGATGTAGCGGGCCTCATCCGAGGCCAGGAAGAGGGCCGCATTAGCGATATCCTCCGGCTTGCCGAGGTCCGCCAAGGGGATGCGGGCGACGATGGCCTCTTTTGCCTTCTCCGGGATGGCATCCGTCATCTCGGTAGCGATGAAACCGGGAGCGATGGCGTTGCAGGTGACCTTGCGGGAGGCCATCTCCTGCGCTACGGACTTGGTGAGGCCGATGACACCGGCCTTGGAGGCAGCGTAGTTGACCTGCCCGGCGTTACCGGTGATGCCGACCACGGAGCTCATGTTAATGATGCGGCCGGCGGGGCTCTTCATGAGCGGGCGCATCAGGGCCTTGATGAAGAGGTAAACGCTCTTGAGATTGGTGGAGATGACGGCATCCCAGTCCGCATCTTTCATGCGCATCAGCAGGCCGTCCTTGGTAATGCCGGCGTTGTTCACCAAGATGTCCACGGCAGGGTGCTCTGCCAGGATGGCCTTGACGCAGGCCGCGACGGCCTCGGGGTCCGCAACATCGCAGGGGAATGCCACGCAGCTGCCGGGGTAATCTGCGTTGATGGACTCCGCCGCGCCGCCGCAGGACGCGGGGTTGCGGGAAATGAGGATGACCTTGGCGCCCTCTGCCGCAAAGCGGCGAGCGACGGCGTTACCGATGCCGCGACCGGCACCGGTGACAATGGCTGTTTTACCTTCCAGTTTTTTCATGTCGGTGTTTCTGTATGTTATCAAGAAAAATGATCAATCGCGCGAGCGCGTTTCGTCCCACCCGCTGCGTTCACTGCGAACACGCGCGCCCTCCCGGGCACGGCGGGCGCTCTCCTCCTTGGCGCGTTGCAGGGCAGCGGCCTGTTCGGCTTCCTCTTCCGTCACCTCCTCGGCTACCTCATCGCGGGCCCCTCCCGGCAGGATGGGTTCGGCCTTGAGGGCCTCCTGCATGCTCGGTTTGACGCGGTTGAAGAAGGCTCGCACGATAGCAGCCGCCATGCGTCCGCCGGAGATGCGTTCTCCCTTGTTACCCTCGTACAGCGCCACATACGCAAAACGCGGCGCATCCGCGGGCACATAGCCTGCGAACCAAGCCAGGCGTCGATCCTCGGAGGGAGGGCCCCACTGGGCGGTGCCGGTCTTGCCGGCGTTGCTCACGTAGCCCAGCTGTGCCCCGCGACCGGAGCCGCCGTTCACCACGGCCTTGGTGCCTTTGCGCACGGTCACGAGCGCCTCCCCGAAGTCCTTGAGACTGTTCTGGGCGGAGGGCTGAAACTGGTAGACCACGTTACCGTCGGAATCCAGCACCTGCTTAACGAGGTGCAGCTTGGGCAGGTAGCGTCCGTTCGCAATGCCGCTGAAGGCATGGGCCACCTGCAGCGGGGTGGCCAGCAAGGGGCCTTGGCCGATGGAGATGTTCGCCTCATCGCCTTTCTTGAAGCCGCGGCCGTAGTTGCGGTTCATCCAGTGCTCATCCGGTACCAGACCCGCTTTCTCCGGCAGGGGGATGCCCGTGGGCAGTCCGTAGCCGAAACGCCGCGCGGTGTCACACAGGCGGACGGCACCGACAGCGGGTTCCATGGTGGCCGTCACTTGGTACATGTAGGGGTTATTCGAGATGGCGAGTGCCGTCACGCAGTTGATGCTGCCCTCAAAACGGCTGTGGTTCACGAAACGGTAGCCGCCGATGAGCATGCTGCTGGGACAGAAGATGTGGGTGGACTCTTTCACAATCCCGTAGCGCAGGGCAGCCGCCACGGTGATGGTCTTGAAGGTGGAGGCGGGGGGGTACACACCCGCAAAAGCACGGCTGACAAGCGGTGTGGCCGGGTCTTCGCGCAGCTTTTTGTAGTCCTCCTCGGAGATTTTAGGGATAAAAACATTCGGGTCGAAATTCGGGGCGGTCGCCAGCACCAGGATTTCACCGGTGTGCACATCGATGAGAACGAAGGCCCCGCGATGGTGCGTGTTCTTGTAGAGGGCTTCCTCCGCCGCCTTCTGCCACTCCAGGTTCAGGGTCGTCACCACTGTGCCGCCGGCCTTGGGCTTGATCTGCAGCTCGTCGAGAATCTTCTTGCCGTTCTCATCGAACATCAGACGCCACACCCCGGGGCGTCCCGTGAGTTGTTTGTTGAACTTGAGCTCCAGCCCGGCGCGACCTTCGTGGTTCTCGAAGATGGGGTCGTTGTGGTTGATGGGACCGGTGGGCAGTTTGGCTTTGATGCCTGTATAACCGAGAATATGGCAGGCGGTTGTCTTGTTGGGGTACAGGCGGATGTAGTTGGGCACCAGCTTGGCATGCGGTACGGCAGCCACGGCCTCGCGAACCTTCTGCGGCAGGGCCGTTCCCCGCACGGTGGGGCCCACGGGCAGGGGGAGCCAGCGGCGGTCTCGGTAGTGGGCGAGTATCTTCTCATCGCTCAGCTCGCTCATCTTCAGACCCCGGCGTGTGTATTCGTCTGTTACCCGGTGCGCGATGCTCAGGATATTCGCCTCACTCTCATCCGTCAGTTGGCCGAAGTCGATGGCTGGCTGGTACGCTACCTCGGAGGTTGCCATCACGCGGCCCATGCGGTCCGTCACCATCCCGCGGGGACCGGGTACCGTCAGGGACATGGTGCGCGCGTTGCGTCGGGTGGTGGCGTAGGTCTCGCGGGAGGGGTCCTGCACGGCCATGTCGTCCTCGGTCAACCCGGGGGGTGGCATCACGGGGCCGGTGCGGGTGCCTTCACTGCCGCTCAACCCGAAGTCGCCGGAGCTGTCCACGGCGGCTTGTGTGGGGTCATCGGCATCCCCGGGTTCCACCCCTTGGTGTACC
Organism: Akkermansia muciniphila; assembly: GCA_004557455.1. Taxonomy (GTDB): domain Bacteria; phylum Verrucomicrobiota; class Verrucomicrobiia; order Verrucomicrobiales; family Akkermansiaceae; genus Akkermansia; species Akkermansia muciniphila_D. The sequence goes on from SFDX01000040.1 coordinate 4,072, forward strand.
TCGAGGCGGTCCTCGCCGCCCAGTTTCACGGTTTCCACGGCGGTTTCTTCCTCGTCATCCACGGGCAGGGCGCGGGCATCCTCCTCCTGCGGGGGCTGTGTCTCGGTGTCCCCGGGGCGGACGGCCGATGCGGGCATCGTCAGTCCGAGCAGCAGAGCAAGTAGCGTCTTCTTCAGCATTGCGCGTCCATTGTAGCGCATTTTGCCCCCGTGTGCAACATATCTTTGCGTGTGCGGTGCATTTTGGGGTGCTTTCCGCGCGGCGGAGGGGTAGGGCAAGCCTGTCATACCGGCGGAATGGCCTTGCTTCCTGTGCGCGTCTGTGCTACCTTTGAGCCTGCATGTTCTCTTCTCCTCTGCTGCATCTGTTCGTGGTTCGAGAGCCTCTGGAGGCTCCGGATTCCTGCGCTGCGATCTGTTTGCTGGCGCAGGAGTGTCTCCGGCGCTGTCCCGGGGTCGGCCTGCCCGCTGACCTGCCGGCACTGGCTTGGGAGCGGGAGGAGGAGATCGGGACCTACCTGGGGCACGGTACGGCCCTGCCGCATGCGCGTGTGCCGGGGCTTGCGGGGCCGCTGCTCTGCGTGGCGCGTTCGTCGGCGGGTATCCCCTGGCCGGAGCAGCGGGCGCATCTCATTTTCTTCCTGGCCGTGCCGGAGCATCAGCCGGAGCTGTATCTGCAGTTCGTTTCGCGCCTGCTGCGGTGGCGTACGACGGCCCCTGCGTTGCTGCTCGAGGGGCCTCCGGAGGCTCTGCTTGCGGCCCTGGAGCAGTTTCTGTTGCCGAACTCGGGGGCAAAAAGTGCTTCCGTGGGGTAAAAAAGGCTTGCATCCCCGGCTGCTGCATGGTATAAAGCGCGCATCGCCATCCCGGCTGCTTCGGTGGCCGGCATCATCCCCCCCATTCACAACATTTTTACATACCATGAAATTGAAGCCCGGCAAGGACTACGAGCAGTGGAGCGGCTTTGCAGGCCGCATTTGGAAAGACGAGGTCAACGTGCGTGACTTCATCCAGACGAACTACCAACCCTACGACGGGGACGAGAGCTTCCTGGCCGGCCCGACGGAGGCTACGGATAAGCTCTGGGGAGCTCTGCAGAAGCTCCAGAAGGAGGAGCGCGCCCGCGGCGGCGTGCTCGAGTGCGAGACGGAGGTCGTCAGCGGGCTCACCTCCTACGGTCCGGGCTACATCGATGAGAAGCTCAAGGATCTGGAGAAGATTGTGGGCATTCAGACGGACAAACCGCTCAAGCGTGCATTCATGCCCTACGGCGGTATCAAGATGGCCGTGCAGGCGGCGGAGACCTACGGCTACACGATTAACCCGGAGCTCAAGCGCATTTTTACAGAGTACACCACCACGCACAATGATGGTGTTTTTGCTGCCTACACGCCGGAGATGCGCTTGGCCCGCAAGACGCATATCGTGACCGGTCTGCCGGATACCTACGGGCGCGGGCGCATCGTGGGGGACTACCGCCGCGTGGCACTTTACGGCATCGATTACCTCATCGAGGCAAAGGAGAACGATCTGCTTAACTGCGGCTGCGGTAACATGTATGACGAGGTTATCCGCCAGCGGGAGGAGATCTCCATGCAGATCAAGGCTCTCAAGGGGATGAAGGAGATGGCGGCCATCTACGGGCATGATATTTCACAGCCTGCCGCCAACGCTCATCAGGCTTGTCAGTGGCTCTATTTCGGCTACCTTGCCGCCGTCAAGACTCAGAATGGTGCCGCCATGAGCGTGGGCCGTATCTCGACCTTCCTGGATATCTACATCCGCCGTGATTTGGAGCGCGGGCTCATCACGGAGTCGGAGGCGCAGGAGCTTATCGACCACTTGGTGCTCAAGTTCCGCATGGTCAAGTTTGCGCGCATCCCGTCCTACAATCAGCTCTTCTCCGGCGACCCCACTTGGGCCACGCTGGAGGTGGCGGGCATCGGTATGGATGGCCGCAGCATGGTGACGCAGACGGATTTCCGCTTCCTGCACACGCTGGAGAACATGGGGCCCTCCCCGGAGCCGAATCTGACGGTGCTCTACTCGTCCAAGCTGGGTGAGAATTTCAAGCGCTACGCTGCCAAGATTTCCGTGGCGACCAGCTCCATCCAGTATGAGAACGATGATGTCATGAAGCCCGTTTGGGGGGATGACTACTCCATCTGCTGCTGTGTTTCTGCCACGCAGACGGGTAAGGAGATCCAGTTCTTCGGAGCGCGTGCAAACCTCGGCAAGGCGTTGCTCTACGCCTTCAACGGCGGTTTCGATGAGAAGCACCGCATCCAGTGCGGGCCGAAGATGGAGCGTATCTCCGGCGAGTATGCCGACTTCGATGAGGTGATGGAGAAGTTCGATTTCTGGTTGGATTGGGTGGCGGATATTTACGTCAACGTGCTCAATCTCATCCACTACATGCATGATAAGTATTACTACGAGGCGGCGGAAATGGCCCTCATCGATACGGACGTGCGCCGCACCTTCGCAACGGGTATCGCCGGTTTCTCGCATGTGATTGACTCGCTCAGCGCTATCAAGTACGCGAAGGTTCGCATCCTGCGCGATGAGGAGGGTATCACCACCGGTTTCGAGACGGAGGGTGACTTCCCGAAGTACGGCAACGATGACGACCGCGCGGATGAGATCGGCATCTGGCTGCTCAAGACCTTTGTGGAGAAGGTCAGCCGCCGCCACACTTACCGCAACAGCACGGCCACGACCTCGCTGCTCACCATCACGTCCAACGTGGTTTACGGTGAAGCGACTGGCGCCATGCCGGACGGGCGGCCCGCATACACGCCGTTCTCCCCGGGTGCATCGCCTTCCTACGGTGCCGAGCAGAACGGGCTCCTCGCCTCCCTTAACAGCGTGGCGAAGATTCCCTACCACTGGTCGCTCGATGGTATCTCCAACACCCAGACCATCAACCCGGACGCCCTCGGTCACTCCGATGCGGAGCGTACCGCGAACCTCGTCCAGGTGCTCGATGGCTACTTCGACCAAGGTGCTCACCACCTGAACGTCAACGTCTTCGGTGTTGACCGCCTCCTCGATGCCAAGGCCCACCCGGAGAAGGAGGAGTACGCGAACTTCACCATCCGCGTCTCCGGCTACGCGGTCAAGTTCATTGACCTTACCCCCAAGCAGCAGGACGACGTCATCGCCCGCACCTGCCACGGTCGCCTCTGATCCTCCCTCCCTGCATCTTAAGCCCCCTGCCTACCACGGTAGACAGGGGGTAAAAATTGCACGTCCGTCCTGTAGTCGCCCACCTTGAAGTGGAGAAGAGAACTGTAATTATCTGAATCTGAGGCATTCGGCGAGCCTGTGAGCTCCTTGTTCTGCAGTCCGGGAAATTACAAAACAGAAGCCCATCACTGTAATGAAATCCGGAATGCTGTATCCCGACCAATATGCCAGAGTGGAAAATTGGGTGATGAAGTATGCGTGTATTAGATAAATCCCCATGGAGTATTGTCCCAGAACCTGTAGAGAACGCCCCGCCGTAGTGTGTTGGAGGGCGGCCGCGCAGATGATGAGGAGGAGTGCCGCTAGCGTATCTGTAGCAATGAATAGATGGCTTCCGATGGCGTATATTCCCAATTTGCAACAGACGGGTTTGAATGTAAGCAGCAATAATGCAATCAGTGCGCAGAGAGTGGAGAACGCTGGGGTAAAGAGTCGGTTGGGCAAAAGGGTCAGGATTTTTTTATCATAGAGTACATAGCCGGCGTAGAACGGAAATAGGTAGGCCGTGTAACGGAGTATGGGGAGTGTTGATGTAGAGGAGACGATGAGGAGAACAAGGAGAAATGTCAGCGTTGATATTGTGTGCTTTTCAATGAGAGGTCTGACAAGGAGAACCGAAAGGTAGCATAAAATGATCATACTGATGAACCAATCTGTCCCGATAGTACACGAAGATGGGATGCAATTGCCGGTATAATAGGGCAGAATCCCTGCAAAGTTGGCAAATGTATGCAGCCATGGATCTTCCGGAAATATCGTGTGGGGCAAACTGAGACCACGACACAGACTGAAGAGTATCAGGAAGATTAGCCAGCACCAGTAGCCGGAATAAATCTTGCGAAGTCTGTGTAGTTCAAAACGTATCGTGCTTCTGTATTTTCTGATGACGGCTGCTGCTCCGACTCCGGCAAGGACGGTAAACCCGCTTACACAGACGTGACCGCAGTACGAAAGCCACTTGGCGACAAAGCCGACATCAATTCCGTTCGGGGTGTACAGATGATGCCAGATTAAGCCAGAAATGAATAATCCTTTTGCTACCTGTGATAATTGGGGGGGTAAGCCTCAGCGTGCGTTATATCACTCATGTAATTTTGCCGCAATGTATGTACCTGTGTGTGCTTGGGACAACCTACAGTAAGAGTGTGACGATCTTTCATCCATTAATGCACCCACTTGCCGCCACCCTCGGGGAATTTACCATCGCCGACGGGGTAGTAGCGGGTGGATTCTGTGTTGCCCCAGAGGGGGAGGCCGAGCGCTTTCTGCCAAGAGGCGCTCATGCTGTTGCCGGTGTAGCAGCCGTAGCTGATGCAGTAGGCATTCGGGGCGAAAGTCTCCTTGCGGAAGAGCTTGCCGATGTCCTTTTCGTGAATCCACTGGGTAGAGGCGGCGATGATGTCGTTGCTGTAGTCCAGCATCATGGCGTGGGCCGTGGAGTGGCCGAAGTAGTAGAAGGAGGTGACGGGGGCTGCCTTGTTGACGGCGCGGCAGGCCTGTTCGGCGGTATCCGCCCAGACGAGTTTGACTTTGTATTTAGCTGCGGTTTCCCGGATGTTGCGCACGTAGTCCTTGCCCTCCTCCTTGCCTCGGGTAACGTAGGCCGGGCGGTAGACGATCCAGACAATGGAGGCTTTGGGGTTCTTGGCCTGAATGGAGGCGATGCAGATGGTGGATGCCCGCACAAAGTTTGCCCACCAATTATCATGTGCCACGGGACCGCGCAGGTGCTCCCAGCTCTTGAGGGCTACGCCGCCGGCCATGATGACTTCCGTGCTCCGGCAAAGGGGGGCGGCCATCAGCAGAGCTGCTGCGGCTATGGTGCGAAACAATGTCATGCGCAAGAAGATACCCCACCGGCGGCCCTGTGTCAAGCCTGAATAATGGAACGAAAATCCCTGCGTGCCGTAAATTAGACTTGCCAGCGCGCCAAAATCGGGTACAATAACCGCATTACCGCTTTTTTCACGCGCACATTCTTCCTGTAAAATCATGAACGTTCTCGAGTTTATCCGCAGAAATTCCATTTTGGTGATTATCGTCATCGGTATTGTAGGCTTGGGCCTGTTGCTGATGGATTACTCCGGCAGGGGGAGTGCTTTTTCTCGTGATTTCCTGTTTCAGGTGAATGGAACGCGCTATACGAGCCAGGATGCTCATGCCTCCGGTGAGATGGCTCTGCATGTGGCGCAGAGTCTGCAACGCGAGGCGTACGAGAAGCTGGTGCAGCGTTTCGATACCGATGGCAATGAGCAGCTGGAGGGCGCCGAGCTGGCGGCCGCAGAGGAGTGGGTGAAGAGCCATCCGGAGTATGCCGAGAGCAGGGAGGCGCTGAATGCAACGCTTCAGGCTTGGGTGCACGGTTTTTCAACGAAGCAGGAGGTGAATATTGCCGTGAATCGCGCGGTGATCAGCGCGCTCTCGCAGCGGCTCGGTATTTATCCTTCCAAGGATCAGGTGGATAATTATCTGCGCAGCATGCCTTGCTTTACGAAGGCGGACGGCAGCTTTGATGCGGCCTTCTACCGTCGCCTTACCGGGCACAGCGGCGGGATGGGCAGCAGTTCTATGGAGCGCAGTGTGCGTGAGGTCGTGGCGGATGTGATGGTGTGGGAGACCCTGCAGAATATGATGCTGGGTGATTTGGGGCAGACCCCCGCCGCAGCGAAGGCGCAGGCGGAGTCTTTTGCGCAGCGAATTTCCGGTACCTGCGCTACCTTGGAGCGTGGCAGTCTCCCGGCCCCTGCGGAGCCTACGGAGGAGGAGGTGAAAGCGTATTGGGAGTCCCACAAGGCGGACTTCAAGAGCAAGGAACGGCGCATGTTTACCGTGTTTACGCTTACTCCCGGCAGCGAGGATATGCTCAATGAGCTCTCCGGCGCGGCTGACAACGTGATGAGCCTGCTCAACCAGTCCGGTGGCCCCGGCTTTGAGGAGATCCTGCAGGAGGCATCGGAGAATCCGGAGGCGCCTTTCTCGTTCCGCTCGGCCGATGGTAAGGCGGGGGTGAGCTACGAGCTCTGCACCCTTGAGGATGCGCCGGAGGGGTTGAAGCTGCAGGTGCGCGATAAGAATACCACGAAGTCTTTGGCGGAGATTGCTTTTGCTGATACCGGTGACGCGCCTACCCCTGCTGCGTTGGAAGAGCTGCGGAAGGGCGGTAAGGAGGATGCAAGCCGCAAGGTGCGTCAGTACAGTGAGCCGCTTGCGACGCTGGATAACAAGATTGTGGTGGTTCGTGCGGATGCGATTGAGCCCGCTGCGGAGTTGCCTTATGAGTTGGCTAAGGCGGACGCTCTTGCTGCGCTGAAGCGCGAGCGGGAGTCGAACGCCCTGGCCGAGGCTGCCAAGAAGATGTATGAGGCTGTGGAGGCCGCTCTTCCCGGCGGAGTTGCCGCCGCGTTCGAGAAGGCCAAGGAAGCCGGTGCCTCGGTGCAGGACTTCGGGCCGACCGGTATGCTGTCGGGTGAGTCTGTGCCGAGTGGGGTGAACCTCGCGGCGTTGCGTCCCGTGCCTACGGGCAAGCTGGCTCCGCTTGTGGTGAATGATGAGGCAGGTACTGCGACGGTGGTCGCGGTGACGGGTCGTGAGGTGGTGGATGACTTGCAGACGCGTGTGGTGGAGGGGATGCTGCGCGAGCGCAGTGATGCGACCCTTCGTGCTCTGCTGCTGATTGATTGGTTGCAGAGTTGCTATGAGTCCCTAGAGTTGGGGTTCTCTAAGGATGCTTCGCTGAACTGATATCCGGGCCGATGAACTTCCCCCCGCAGACCCGCTACATCATCGGAAACGAGGCCTGTGAGCGCTTCAGTTTCTACGGCATGAACAGCATTTTGACGCTGTACATGACGAATGTGCTGCTCATGAGTGAGGGTGCCGCCGTTTCGGCGGTACACTTGTTTAAGGCGCTTATCTACGTGCTGCCGCTGTTGGGGGCATGGGTGGCGGACCGCTTTGTGGGGCGTTACCGTACGATTCTGTACGTTTCGCTCTTCTATTGCCTGGGGCATGGTGTATTGGCTTGTTCGGATTTGGTGGGCAGTATCGAGGCGCGTACGCAGATCCTCTTTGTGGGCCTGTTTATCATTGCTCTCGGGGCGGGGGGGATTAAGCCCTGTGTCTCTGCTTTCGTGGGCGACCAGGTGGAGGGCGGTCATTATCCCAAGGAGATGATGACGCGGGTGTATGCGGCGTTCTATTGGTCGATCAATCTGGGCTCTTTCGGTTCTTTCCTGATTATTCCCTTTATTCGCCAGACGTGGGGGTATTCCTGGGCATTTGCGGTGCCGGGTATTTTTATGGGAATTGCTACCCTCTTCTTCTGGTGCGGGCGGAGAAGCTACCTGCACAAGCAGCCGTCTTTTCCGGAGTTCCTGCCGACTCTTCTTACCCGTGTGTTTCGCGGTAGGTCTGCGGCGGTGGCGCGTTATGGGGCTCGTTCGGTAGATAAGGCAGAGAATACAGCCCTGGCGGTGGCGGCTTTTGTGGTGCTGGCGCCGCTCGTGGTTCTGCTGGGGATGCAGTCCATGCAGGGGGCGGAGCACTTGGCGACCTTGGTCGGGGCAGGGGATGGTGCGGCGGCTCTGTGGGGTGGTCTGGCGCTGGTGTTGTACCTGCTGGCTTTGCTGTTCGCCGGGCTTAAGGTTGCCTCGGTGTTCGGCGTCAATAATTTCTTCGGGATAACGGGTAGCATGCTTTTCGTCCCTCGCACAACCTTGGAGGCTCGCTATTCGCCGGAACGCTTGCGTGAGAATCGTAACCTGTTGCGTGTTCTGGTGGTGTTTCTCATGATTATTCCTTTCTGGAGTCTCTTTGACCAGACGATGACCAGTTGGGTGTTGCAGGGTAAGATGATGCGCCCGGTGGTTTTCTCCTGCTTCGGGGTGCCTTTCTCGTTCGGGGCTGAGGAAATGCAGAGTTTCAACCCCCTGCTGATCATGATTTTCGTGCCGCTGGTTACCCTCTTGGTATACCCGCACATCGGCCGCTGGAGCCGCCCCCTCAAGCGCATGGGGGTGGGTATTGTCCTTGCCGGTATTTCGTACGGTGTCGTGGCGCTCCTCCAACAGAGACTCGACGCCGGCACCTCGCTCTCCATCCTCTGGCAGTGCATTCCCTATTTCCTGCTGACCGTCTCGGAAATCCTCGTGAGTACCACCGGCTTGGAGTACGCCTACACCGCCGCCGGTAAGAACCTCAAGAGTACCGTCGCCGGCTTCTGGTTCCTCACCAGCACCCTCGGCAACTTCTTGGTTATCTTCCTCACCCACCTCGTCGGCGATCCCACCTCCCCCTCCACCTTCCTGATGTACGCCTTCCTCTGTGCCGCCGTCGGCGCCATCTTCATGTTCGTTACCTCCCGCCCCTCCCTCCGCGCAGAAGATTAACCCCCGGCTGCACATCAAGCCGCAGAAAATGGGGGGCGCGGATTCGCACAGACGGTGCGGATAGCAGAACGTCGTAAATCTCGGGAGAGACCTCACACTGCAGCGGCACGGGAGGTTGCCAATCTCCTTTTGCTCACTGCTACCTTGGCGTCATGCAGTTTTTCATTCATTCCCTTTGCATAGCTCTGCTGTTCGGGGCTTCGTAGAAAACGAAAAATCCCCCTCGCCCGGGGTGGGGGAGGGGGATGATGAAGGGTTTGTGAGGGGCCTCAGGGGGTCGGGAAGGACTTGTTGAAGGCCGAGACCTCGGCGCGGAGGGCATCGTAGGCCGATTCATCCGGGCAAACCTTCTGGGCGGCGAGGATGCCGAGGCACTTGGCGATGTACTCGGCCACCTTGCAGACGTCCTCCTCCTTCATGCCGCGGGTGGTAACGGCGGGGGTGCCGATACGGATGCCGGAGGGCTTGTTGGTGGTGCCCTTGTCGAAGGGGATGGCGTTCTTGTTCACCGTGATGCCCACCTTATCGAGGGCCACCTGCGCCTCGGCGCCGTTAAGACCCTTTTGGCTGAGGTCCACCAAGAAGCAGTGGTTGTCCGTGCCGCCGGCCACGATGCGGAAGCCGAGGTCGGCCAGCTTGGCAGCCATGGCCTTGGCATTCTTGACGATCTGCTGCGCGTACTCGCGGAACTCCGGCTTGAGGGCCTCACCGAGGCAGGCAGCCTTGGCGGCGATGACGTGCATGAGCGGGCCGCCCTGCAGACCGGGGAAGGTGGCGCTGTCCAGCTTCTTGGCCCACTTCTCCTTGCAGAGCACGAGACCGCCGCGCGGGCCGCGCAGGCTCTTGTGCGTGGTGGTGGAGACAAAGTCCGCATAGGGCACGGGGGAGGGGTGCACCCCGGCGGCCACCAGACCGGCGATGTGCGCCATGTCCACAAACATGACGGCGCCCACCTCGTCGCAAATCTTGCGGATGCGCTCAAAATCGATGGTGCGGGAGTAAGCGGAGGCACCGGCCAGGATGAGCGCGGGCTTTACCTCCAAGGCCTTCTTCTCCATGTCATCGTAGTCGATGCACTCGGTCTCCGGGGAGACTCCGTAGTGGACCACGTTGTAGAGCTTGCCGGAGAAGTTGGCAAAGAAACCGTGGGAGAGGTGACCGCCGCAGGCCAGGTCCATGGTCAGGATGGTGTCACCGGGCTTGATGCAGGCTTGGTAGACCGTGTTGTTGGCCTGGGAGCCCGAGTGCGCCTGCACGTTGGCGTGGTCGCAGCCGAAGAGCTGCTTGGCGCGGTCGATGGCCAGCTGCTCCACCTTGTCCACGCACTCGCAGCCGCCGTACCAGCGGCGTCCGGGGTAACCCTCCGCATATTTGTTGGTGAGGCAGGAGCCCTGCGCTTCCATTACGGCGGGGGAGGTGAAGTTCTCCGACGCGATCAGCTCGATGTTGTTGAGCTGGCGCTGCCGCTCCTCCTCGATGTAGCCGGCCAGAACGGGGTCCGAAACCGCGAGCGGCGAGCCGGAGGCTGCCAGCAGGCGCGCATCGTGGCGGCCGCCCTCGTACTCATTCTCCAACCAAGCCGTCAGTACCTCATCCAGCGATTCCGGGGTGACGAAGGCTGCGGCCAGGCACAGCACGTTGGAGTTGTTGTGGTTGCGGGCCAAGGCAGCCACGGGGGCCGTGCGGCACAGGGTGGCGCGGATGCCCTTCCACCGGTTGGCCGCAATGCTCATGCCCAGACCGGTAAAGCAGATGAGGATCGCGCGGTCCGCCCGCCCGTCTACCACTCGCTTGCAGGCCGTGTTGGCAAACTCGGCGTAGTTGCAGGGCGCTTTGGTATCCGTGCCGATGTCCTCCACCGAGAAGCCCCGGCTCTTGAGGAAGTCTACCGCCGCCTCCTTCAGCTCCACCCCCTTGTGGTCTGAACCTATCACAATGCGAAGATTAGTGTTCATGGCAAATCTGTGTGCTCCCGCAGCATACCATACTTCCGCAGACCTGGCAAGCACTATGTACGCCTTGTCTCTATTTTTTGCCACCTCCGCTCCCTCCGCGTCTCCGTGTGCCGCGTCCCACGGATACTGCCCGGATAGGTGTTTTTCTCGGGATTGTCTCAATGAAGCTCTGAAACATACGCCTTGCCCGAACTCCGGAATTGACAATATGGTGGTGTCAACTTTCAAGTCATCTTGAAATATACATCGAAAGCATGGATTGAGGCTCCGGAGAAACGAGGCATAAAAATCAGCATGGACAGCAAAGGGAGATGGGCGGACAATATACCCGTGGAACGCTTCCGGAGAATAATCAAATACGATTGTTACTTTATCAATGAGTTTCGCACTATAGGAGAACTGATCGGAATGACCGCGTGGTGGATAACGTATTATAACCGATGCGTCCTCATGCATCACTCCGGTACGACACCCCTTCGAGGGTGTCACAGGCGGCCGGGGTCCCCCCCCCGGCGGCGGACTTTTTCGCGATTACGTCGCGGGGGCGGGCTCTCTTCGCTGCGCTCCGAGCCCTCGCAAAGCTCGGGACGCCCACCCCCGCACCGAAATCGAGAAAAAAGATTGACAAGTACCACCCGAACATGCGATAATCACCCCCGCACACGAATCCGGAATTAGCCCGGGTGGGTGTGTCAGAGAAAGGTACACACCTTGCTTTATGTAAAGGAGATAGATAATGAAACTGGATTGCCGGGATAAGTTGATGCTGGAGGATGGTTCCACCTGCGCTTTTATGAACCACAGTGCGGGGTGGGACAGCATACGCCTTTGCATGTTCGATTTGTACGCCCCATCAGGAACATTGATAGTAAAATGCCGAGTCATGGGAAAACTCTTTCGTTATCTGAGCTTCACCAATGCCGAAGGGCAAGAACTTGCTACCATACGCTTCAAATGGTCACTCCCGGTGCTTCATTTGCCGGATGGCTCAGAAATAGAATTGAACTTTTTCCGGCATCTGGGTACTGATTTCCTGCCGGAAGCATCGGTGGAACTGTTTGGTTCAACAATCAACAGCACAGACGGTGTTTTCTCCTTCAGCGAAGATATTGAAGCCGATAAACAAGGGCTTATAAAAGCAATTCTCTGTTTCTGCAAGCAGTATCCAAAGACCAGAGAAAAAGAGATGGAGAGAGGAAGATACCTCTCTCTGGCTTTTGACACATTGTTAGCTGTGCTGTTGGCTTTGGCTGCGTTTGCGTGTGCTCGAATCTGTTGAAAGTGAAACAACGCCATGTTGCCCGCCATCCCCCGAATCCTAGCCACCACAGCATGTTTTCACGCTATCTGCAACAAAAATGCAGGAAACGCGCAACAAAATGCCCGCCACGCTTGAACAGAGGGGCGGAAATTGATATAATGCCCGGCACGGAACAGAAAGCAACCTTGCGGAGGAAGAACCGGAAGATACTCCGGTAACGCGAAGCATTGATGCTCTTTTCAAGCAGTTAAGACAGCAACAAGCGCAATAAAGCATGAACCGGCTCTTTTCCCCGGAAACCTCATCCTGTTCGATGGGTGTATATACCACACGCTCTCTCCGCAGACAAGACAGAGCCATGACTGAACAAAATGCCCGACTCTTGTTACGCGAGGCAACTTACGCTGTCCTCTGCATGGAAAACATAGACGGTGGAGGTTATGGCATACCCATCAATTATGCATGGGATGAGGAAGATTCCATCTATTTTCATTGCGCCGGTATGGGGCATAAGCTTCGTTGTATTCAGAATAATCCCCGGGTCTCGCTCGTGGTGCTGAAAGCCCCCAGCGTTCTTGGTGAACAATTCTCTATGGCCTATGAAAGTGTCATAGTTCAGGGTAACGTGGATATTGTAAACAATTCAGAAGAAAAACGAAAGGCTCTCACGCTGCTTATTCAACGCATTACACCTCAACACATCGAACGCGGGGAGCAGTACATCAATCGCGCCATTGACATCACAACAGTACTACGTCTCAGAATATCTGAATTCAGTGGGAAATCACATTCTTCCCACTGAATTGTTGCCTTGCGGTGGGGGAGTGGGCTGGTTTTTGCGCCATCGGCAAAAAAATGCCGGAAACGCGCAACGAAATGCCCGCCGAGCTTGCACAGAGGGGCAGAAATTGATATAATGCCCCGTGGCAAAATCTGTGTACAATCAATCAAGGATTATTTCATTACATTGCCGTCCCATAAGGGGCAAATGGGTGGAGTAGCCGGGATGCAGGAAAAATTTGGCGGATGACAGAAATGGTGCTTTGAGATTGGCCGACTACAACTCATAATCGGTGTGTGAACAAAAACACCCAAA
>SFDX01000015.1 GCA_004557455.1 Akkermansia muciniphila
CCGCCTCCTCGCGCTCTCCGAGATTGCCTGGACCCCCGCGCAGCTGCCCGACGGCTCCCGCCGCGATGCGGATGAATTCGCCGCCCGCCTCCGTGCCCAGCTACCGTACCTCGACGCGCAGCGCGTCAACTACCGGGAGGAATCCGGCAAGCCCCGTCTGGATTAGGCAGGGCAGCCCCGGGGGCGGGCGTGAGATCCTTGAAAAGAAAGCGCGGGAATAGCAAGGAGGTGTTCCGAGCTTACACTCCAGAATTAGCTCTAACGGACTGAATTTCTCATATCAGGAGGGGAAAATGAAGTTTTTTTAAGATTTTTTGCCATCCGACGACAAAATCGCTTGACAGGCGTGACGGGATGTTGTAAATTGAGGCCATGAACGAAACTTCTACCCCACTAAGACCATGAAAATGAAAAAGTATCTGCTGATATTCTTTGTTGTATTGAGTCTATGTGCTCTTTCCGCGTATCTTTCCTGTTTATCAATAAAGAGGGTAAGGGCAATGGAACGTTCCTATTCAGATAGTCTGGCAATAAGCTACATAAACAGCGAGGTGGAAAAACTCACAATATCCGTAGGAAGTGATAACATCGGTTTCATTTCCCGGGGATCTGAAATTGTGATGAAATGGCTTATCTGTGTTCCCAAGGATTGTACTTCCGAGGACCTCCCATATCAATTGGATCACCTCCGGGATGACTTGATTAGGCGTATGTGGACTTGTGCATGCTGCTCCCCCGATCTGGATGTGTCATGGGAATCAAGGCGACAGCCTCCGGATTGGGTAAAGGATGAATTAATGAATCGGCAATCTGAATATGCTTGTTATTATGAGGTGATTGTACGGTATCGTGGGATTATTTATCGGCAATGATCGGAGTTCTGTTTTATCAAAGGAGATTACACCCCTAATCCGGAAAATGAAGAAGTATGTACTGATATCCCTCATCGTTTTGAGTCTGTGTTCTCTTTCCGTGTATCTTACTTATTCTTTAGCAGAGAAATTAAGATCAAATCTGCTCTCATATTCAGATAAACTTGCAGCCGGTTACATAGATGGTCAAATAAAGAATCTTGCGAAATCAACAGGTTACGATGAGAACTGTTTATTTGTTGTCGGGTTGGGCGTTGAGGGGCAATGGCGTCTCTTTCCCGAATCTCGTGCAATTGAGGATCGCCCACCTCAATCTGCCGAACTCCGCCGTCAATTAGATCAACTCCGGGATAAATTGATTGAGGAAATGTCGACATTGGAGTGCACTCCCGATATAGATGTATCGTGTGAGGAATATCGTCAGGATTGTTATAAGGTTACTGTAAGGTACAAGGGCGTTAAGGTTAATTGCCGGTTTTGAGTAGGAGGAATGGCACCCCGTCGGATTTTATGCTTGCTCTGCACTATGTTTCGTTTCCGGAAAAGAATACAGTCGGTGGTTGAACACTGCCGCCTCGGGAGGCCGCGAAATCCTCGAAAAGAAAGTATATTGTGTAAATGAAAAAGATATTTTTATGGATATTATTTATGGGCACGATTACACTTTTTGTTTCGTGCAAAAAGTGTAGTGACTTTCAAGTCCTGAACTTCAGTGATTCCGATTGGGAGGAGGTCGACCCTTTCGACGCGAACGCTATTCTCATGTCAGATGTGGCGTTATTACTTGAGAAATATCAGCAACATCAGAATTTATCTCTTTCTGAAGAGGAAATTCAGGTATTTTATGATCGGCTGCTTCAAAATACTCAGTTTTTTAGACCCGGTGAGGAAGACAAACCCACTATGCCCCTCACCTGTAAAGGAAAGCCTGTAATCTTAACAGAAGAGGAAAGTTTAGAAAAACAGCATATGCTTCTGTCCTGGACGGAAGGCAGGCTGTCGCAATTTCAGCCCGAGGCTTTCAGTGAAAAAACGAAAGGCTATTTCCATATGCTCGGAGTAAAAGCCGACTTGAACGGGGTTGCGTTTGCTTTGACTGAGAATACAAAAACGGAAACGCCGATGGATTCTCTTATTCGGCTGGCAATAAGGCGCAATTTGACGGATTGGGAGTGCAGAGGTGAGGCAAAATTGTATTGGTGGACATATAATAATCAACGTTCACTCTTGTACATTACGCACAGAGTAGCCATCATTTTTTGCGAAAAGTCGCCGGAAGAAGTAGAAGTTGTTTTTTGCCTGAATAGGGGATATTTTCTGAGTAGGCCACCGAGAGCAGATGAGGAAGAGGACTAAGGTCTCGTCTGCGAAATCAGAGCACCACCTTGCTATCCGCACATTTTCCCGGGATTCCGTGCACTCCCGATGCGTCCATGCAGCTGCGCACCGGTACTCGGCTGTATTCTTTCAAGAACCGAAACATAACATAGGGCAGGCATAAAATCCTGCGGGGTGCAGAGAATAGAATTGACAAGCCCGGCTGCATATGCGATAATCCTCTTTCCACCCCGTCCGGAATTGTCCCGGGCGAGTGTGTCAGAGAAAGGTACACACCTCAGTCCTGTCGGAGTATCAATGACCTTTTATGCCATATCGACTCACATGGAGCTGCCTCGAGCGTTCGGCCCTCCTCTTGTTGCATTTTCAGGCAGCGAACGGGCCCGATTCGGCGCGCCTGATTTGACGGAGGGACGTTTTTTCTGACATATCTTCAACTTTTTTTCGTTACAGGGCCCCGCAGAATCGTTTATTTATAATGAAGATGGACAACCATGCACATGCAGAACCCCGCCCGGGTGCGCCGGAAACGCCCCTGGAGAGCTGTGTTGCATGGTTTCGGGAGCAACAGCGCGTCCTGGCAGCCTTTGCGGAATTACAAGCCGCGGGCATGTTGGAGGCGGAGGAGTTGCTATCCGAAGCCCTCAAGCGGGTAGCCGCTGCCGTGGTGCACGGAGCGGTGCCCCCGCACCCGGAGAAGCTGACTCCCTACTGTCTTCGCGTCATCCGCAACGCCGCCATCGATGCCAAGAAAAGGCACGAGATACGCCGCCGCACGGAGCTCGCCTACGCCAAGGAAGATGAGACTGCGGCGCGCGGGGTTCGCCCGGGGGATCCCCTCGCGACGGCGGAGCTGCGGGATGACTGTCAACGGGCCATGCAGATGCTGCGACAGCTACCGCCTGTGCTTGCCGAGGTGGTACTGCTGCGCATCTGGCAGGATATGAACTATCGGGACATCGGCGAGGTGCTGGGCATACCGGTCACCACCGCGCAGAGTCGTTACAGTACCGCCATCACGCGGCTCCAAACCCTATTCCACCATCATCATGAATCATAAGCAAGAGGAGATCGAAAACCTGTTGAGGGGCATGCCCCTCCCCGAGCTGCCGAGTGAGCAGGCCCGGCGGCTGGAGGACGATTTCATCCGCCAATTCCAAGCCGAGCTTGCGCCGCCGACGCGCTCCTACGCGGCCCCGTTCTTGGCTGCGGCAGCCGTTCTGCTGTTTGCCTTGGTCGTCGGCCTGTGGTACGAGATGACACGCCCCCCGATCGGTGTGGCCCCCGTAGCCTCCGTGAAGCCTGCGGCCTCCCCTGTCATTCCCGCGGTCAGCAAGCGCTTCTGCTCCGCCGAGCTGAAGGGGCGCACCGCCGGGGGACGCTGCTACACCGTGCACAGCGAGCGCCGCGTGTGCCTGCCACCCTCCGGCGGCTGCTCCGTCTGCGTGACCATCCCCGAAAGCACCGAAATCATCATCCCGGACGAACCGATCTGATGTCCCACCGTATCACCATTCTCTTCAGCACGCTGCTCCTGCTTCTGCTCTCCGTTGTATGGGGGGCGGCCCCCGCTGCCCTGCGCGTCACCTTCGGGGTGGTGGGGGTGGAGGACCCGGAGGGGCGCGGGCTTATCGTCACCCGACTGGTGCGGCTCAGCCCGGCGGAGAAAGCGGGGGTGCGGCCCACCGATATGCTGCTGAACGTAGCGGGCAAGCCCGTGCCCACCCGCCCCGCCTTGGTCGATGCCTTGGCGGATAAGAACCCGGGCGATGAAGTACCCGTCATTCTGCTGCGCGACGGGCGCGAGAAGCGGCTGACCGTGACGCTGGGTGAGCGTGCCCCCGGGGACCCGGCCGCCTCCCGCGCCGCAGACCCCATCAGTGCCGAGAAGATGGCCTTCATCATCGAGTGCCAGAAGCGCCTCGCTCGCATGCTGTCCGGGGAGAAGCCGGACACGAGGCTGCTGCTGGAGCTGGGGGCCCAAATCCGCACCGCGACCGGCGGCCTGGCGGGGGCAGGCTCCACCACGCTCCGTTATACCGATGCACAGGGGATGATTACCCTCACCGTTACCCCCGCCGCTGTGGATGTGGAAGCCGGGGGCATTCACTACTCCGTCACCGACGGGCAAGAGACATCGGCGCTCCCTGCCGAGCTGCGCGCTCGTCTCTACCGACTCAGCCAACCATGAAGACACCCCTCATCTTTCTGCTGGCCGCCCTCAGCGTAGGCGCCCAAAACGCCTCGCCCGGTGGGGAGGCTCCCCGCGTCAGTGACAGATTGATCATCGATGCCAAGCTCATCGAATTAGCCCTCCCCGGCCTGAGCGAAGAGCAGTTGCAATGCGCCGCCGAGTTGGGCAAGGTGCGGGACCGCGCCGCGCTCATCGACATTCTGCACCGCCGCCTTGCTGCGCCGGATCTCTCACCGGATGATGCACTGCTGTATATCTGTATTCTGAACCGCTGGTGCGGGCATGAGTGTGAGCTGGAATCCGCCCGCTTGCTCGGCGCCCTGGCACGGGCGATGGAGCGCGGTGACACGCCGGAGACGCTGATGCCGCGTCTGCGCCGCTTGCATGGCCTGCACCCCTCCGCGCTGCGTGCGTTGCTGAACAACCGTGCCCCCGTGCCCCCTGCCGTCGCCCCTCGCCGGGTGGAGGCCGCGCCACTGCGGGCACTCGATGACCCGGCGGCGGCGCTCCGCGAGATGCCGGATGCCTCGGCGGTTGCTCTGCCTGCCTGGCGGGATGATCTCCTGGGCGCCCCCGGTACCGCAGCGCAGGATTTGCAGCACCTGCGGGAGCAGTTGGAGCAACCGAGGCTCGGCACCCTGCTGGCCTTCGCCCTCAAGGAGGCCGAGGCCGCCCTGCCGGAGGACTTCTTCCGCGCCCGCATGGGGGTGGAGGGTTATGATGAGTTCACCACCGCCGTATCCGTTACCCTGCTGCGGGACGGTATCGACATCGTCCTCACCCCTCAGGGGCCCCGCTTCTCGATGGATGATGCGGACCTGCGTGCGCGCTCCCGCGCCTTGCAACTCGCACTGCACCGCTGCGTGTTGCGCCTGGCTTTGGCAGAGCGCGACGGCAAGCGAGAGGAGCTGCTACGCGATGCGAAGAGCTTGGCGGGGCTGCTGAACCGCTGCAATGCCTGGCCCCTGCTGCTCAACCAGTACGAACTGCGCGGGGTGAGTCCCGCGGCTCTGCATGCGCTGGTGCGGGACTTCCGCGGGCCCGCCACGCTGCGCCGTGCCATGGTGCTCACCCTGCTGCGGGATGACCCGGCGGGGCGTCTCGCGACGCTCGCGGGGGAGGGGGAGCTTGCGGGTGAGACCTTCCTCGCGCTGCTGGACCCACAGAGAAGCCCGGAGGAGAAGTCGGAGCTGCGCCGCGAGGCCTCCCGGGCTGTGGGGCTCGACCTGCCGCCGCTGTGCTTGGGAGAGGCCCTGCCGGCACGCACGCGCCTGTGGTACACCGCCGTGGCCGCTCAGCTTTACCCGGAGGCTTGGGAGACCTTGGTCGCCCTGGGACCCGCCTCACAGATATCGGAGTTCAATCGCCGCTGCGGGGACTGCATGCCGCGCGCGGCCAAGCTTGCGCTCATCGAGAAGTTAGCAGAGGAAGAACAACGCCCGGAGGCAACGCGGCTGGCGGCGGAATGGTTGGCGCGCCTGAACTCCGGGGTGGAGCTCGGTTCGCAGGCGCTGGCGGAGAAGTTGCGTTCGTACATTGCCCCTGCGCCGCTTCCCGCGCAGCGTCCCGCTTTGGTAGAGGGGGAGTACGAGTGGCACCCCATCGGGCGCCGTCCCTTCCGCGGCGGCATTGTCGCGCTCAGGACGCAGCCCCTCACCCTCGATCCGCTCAGCACCCCCATCGTTCTGCGCACGGAGCAGGGGGCCACGCAGGCTCTGCCGCTCTCGCAGCTCAGTGAGGAGGATGCGGAACATGTGCAGGATTGGCTTGCTCGCAACCGCTTGGTTCCCTGGCATTTGACGAACCGCCGAGGCGTGGGGCAGCAGCCTGCCGTGCTGCTCGGGCGCGCGGAGCGCTTCATCCCCTGTGAGGGGATGGATCTGGTGCGCGCGCTGCGCTTCGGGGCGGATTACGCGGGGGAGGGGCAGTTGCTCCTGCGCCTGGCGGATGCCTCGTGGCAGAGCGTGGGGCGCCGCGAGCTCAGCGACGAGGAGTGGGAGCGCGGGCTCCGCAGTGTGCGGGAGGCCGAGGGGCTCCGCCTGCTCGGGTCGCCGCTCGGGGGCGGGGCAGGGCTGCTTCGCGTGGAGGAGCCGCAGCACGGTTCGCATGCGGTGGAGGGTATGGCGCAACTGCGTTGTTTCCGTTCGCGGGAGGAAGCTCTCGCTGTGGCGGAGGCGGAGGGGCTGCCCCTGCTGCAGTGGGAGCTGGGTGCCCCGGGCAGCGAGGCGGAGCGTCTGTGGCAGCGGCGCATGAGCGATCCCATGCTCGTGGACCTCTGTAACCGCTCCTGCGCGCTGTGGGGCAGCCGCGGTTCGGGTGCGGCTGAGGGTACCCTGAAGCTGTCGGCGGGGGATGCCTCTGTCTCTGCTTCCACGCTGCCGCCTCCTGCGGAGGATCTCCCCCTCTCTCGCTTGCTGCAACTCATTCGGGAGGGGCGTGTGGACGAGGTGCGTGCCTTGGTCACGGAGAAAAAGGCCCTGTTGCATTCAAGGAATGTCAATGGTCAAACCCCGCTGGCCTGTGCCGTGGTGTGCGGGCAGCAGGAGGTGATCGCGGTGCTGATGGAGCAGGGGGCCGATCCCCTGGATACCGGCGGCGGGTATCCTCCGCTTTGTGAGGCTGCGGCGCGCCGCCTGCCGCTGCAACAGCTCTTCTTTGATTACGGCTATACGCCGGACCGATGTGAGGAGGAAACGGGCTGCGGGCTCATCCCCGCCTTGTTCCGAGGCGATGTTCCCGATGCATCGGAGGTCTTGGCGCGCGTGGATGAGCTGCTGACTGCAGGGGCGGATATCAATGCGCCTGCCTCTCCCGACGGGACGACGGCGCTGGAGCGTGCCATCGCGCTGCGGCGTGCGGACTTGGTGCTCGGGCTCATGCAGCGCGGGGCGGATGCGCGCGGGCTCCGCTCGGTCGAGGGGGAGATTTATCCCCTGCCCATCGGGTTGATTCGCGACCGAAAAGCTGTGCCTCGGGAGGTGCTCGTGGCGCTGCTCAAGGGCGGTTACGACCCGAATACCACCTCGCCTGCTACCTCGCGCAGCATGCTCAGCATGGCCGTTAAGGAGGGGGATGTTGAGCTGGTGCGCTTGCTCCTGGAGCGCGGCGCCAATGCCAACACGCACGTCGGGCCTTGGTCGGTGCTGATGTATGCCGCCTGGCAGACGGGGGCACTTGCCTGCTCCGGGGAAAGTGAGGAGGAGCATGAGACTGTCGTGCGGAAACAACTCGCCATCGCGCAGCTTTTGTTGGACCACGGCGCGGATGTCAATGCCACGACTGTCTTCGGCGGGACCTCTGTCAGCGTGCTGGATTTCGCGATGCTGCGTCTCCCCGTCGACGGCTCGGAGGAAATGCCTTGCTGCGCCGACCCGCGTTTCGCTCGCTTCCTCGAGGAGCGCGGCGGCAAACACTTGAACTCGTCTTCTAACCATTGATTGTGATGAAATACACCGTTCTGTTCTTTCTGTCGGCGGCTCTCGCTCTTTCGGCGCAGGAGCTGACTCCCCGAATCTCCGAGGATCTGGCGAGTCTCCTCAGCGCGGAACACGCCGCCGCTGTTCTGCGGCATGAGAAGGCCCTCGGTAAGGCCTTCGATCGTGCCCTGTATCGGCAGGAGGCCGCGCGCATCCTCCGCAGCGGGCAGGAGCTGCCCGACCCGCAGAAGAGTGCCTGCCCGGAGGCGGCCGAGTTCGCTAACAATGTCCTGCATTTCTATGAGGGGGACGTTGACCCGGAGCTTCTGCTGAGCAAGACGGATCAGATGCTGCAGCGCGGGGATTGGGGGTCCCATGCCTTCGAGCAGGAGATGCAGCAGCTTCGCTTCCGCCTGCGCAGGGATTACCTGCCCCTCCTGCGCGTCCGCGAGCAGCAGCGGGAGAAGAATCTGCTGGCGGCTAACGCTCTGCGGGACGGGGTGACGGTGCTGCCCAACGGTATCCAGTACGAGGTTGAGCCGGGCAGTGACTCGATCCGGGATATAACCCGCGGCACCTCCGAGTCCGGTATCCTCTTCTTCACTCGCGTGACGAATGATATGCGCTTCGAGTCGCTCCCCGCTTGCCTCCGGGACGTCGCCGACTCCCTTCCGCGCGGGCGAAGCTGGGTGATCTACATCCCCGGCCCTCTGCTCACTCAGGAAGCTGAGGCCGCACGGCGTCAGGCGGCGGAAGACCAACAACGCCGGGAGGCCAAACTACGCTCCCTCCTCGGCTCCGTTCCTCCGCCCCCGCCCCCGGCCCCCGCTCCCCGCGCCGCCTCCACTCCCGTTCCCCTCCTGAAACTCCGCCTCTGGAAGGATGACCCCGACCACCCCGTCGATGTCCTCCCGGACACCCACACCGACGCTTTGTAACAAACGTAAACGGAGAACAGAACCGAGCGAATACCGAACGAGACTTCACACCGCAGTGGGAGTCGGCAACTCTCGGTTTCAATGGTCGCGGCGGTGTGCAGTCTCCTCCGACATCTGCTCAGCGCCGACCCCTTAATCAGCTTTCGGCCATGTACATTCATGGACGGCATTTTGTACACCGGAAACGTGCACGCTGACTATACCGCTGTACGCAGTGCCTCGCAAGCCAAACCCCTTGAAACTAAAGGCCCCACGGGGGAAATCCGTGGGGTGCAAGTGTTATTTGAGCTAGTCTCGCCAGGATTCGAACCTAGTCAGAGGGAATCAAAATCCCTAGTGCTACCGTTACACCACGAGACCGAAGAAGGGGCGGAAAGCGCGGAGCCTACGCCCGCTCGGGGCGGATGATAGCACAGGGAAGGGCACTTGGCAAGCCAAAAAACGCGGAAAGCCGAAAAAAAGCGTGGGGTGGGAGAAGAGAGGGAAGGAAAAAAGGCTCGGGTGCGGCTTTTTGGGTTGCAATGGGGGCGTGGGAGGTGTATGCTATGGGCAGCGAAACCCCGTCTGCGCCACCTGCAGGCGAGTGAGGAAACACATTCTGCATACACAAGAACATGAGCACTACATACAGCACAATAGATGCCAATGAGGCTGTAGCCTCCGTGGCGTACCGTTGTTCGGAAGTGGCCGCGATCTACCCCATCACCCCGTCCTCTCCGATGGGTGAATCGGCAGAGACTTGGACGGCCGTGGACCGCAAGAACCTCTGGGGAACGGTCCCCAGCATCGTGGAGATGGAGAGCGAGGCCGGAGCGGCAGGTGCCGTGCACGGTGCTCTGCAAACGGGCTCCTTGGCCACCACCTTCACGGCCTCCCAAGGCCTGCTGTTGATGATCCCGAACATGTACAAGATTGCGGGCGAGCTGATTCCCTGCGTCTTCCACATCGCGGCCCGAGCCCTTGCGGCCCAGGGTCTTTCCATTTTCGGCGACCACAGCGACGTGATGTCCTGCCGCTCCACGGGCTTTGCCATGCTGTGCGGTGCCTCCACGCAGGAAGCCCCGGACATGGCAGCCATCTGCCACGCGGCCACGCTGGAGAGCCGCGTGCCCTTCATCAACTTCTTCGACGGCTTCCGCACCTCCCACGAGGTGGGCAAGATTGCCGACATCACGGATGAGCACCTGCGCGGTCTCATCAGCCAGAAGCGCGTGGACGAATTCCATGCCCGCGGCCTGAACCCGGATGCCCCCGTCATCCGCGGCACGGCTCAGAACCCGGATGTGTACTTCCAGGGCCGCGAGACCGTCAACAAGTTCTACAACGCCGTCCCCGGCATTGTGAAGGACACCATGAAGAAATTCGGCGACCTGACCGGCCGCTACTACGACTTGGTGGAGTACATCGGCAGCCCGACGGCCACGCGCGTCATCATCATCATGGGCTCCGGCGCCGAGGCATGCTTGGAGACCGTGGAGGCCCTCAAGGAGGACATCGGCGTGCTGAAGGTGCGCCTGTATCGCCCCTTCCCGGCGGAGGATCTGGTGGCGGCTCTGCCCACCACCGTTAAGAAGATCGCCGTGCTCGACCGCACGAAAGAGCCGGGCAGCCAGGGTGAGCCGCTGCTGCAGGACGTGATCCAGGCCCTTGCGGATGCCCAGATCAACGGCACGCTGCCCTTCCCGATGCCGGTGGTGGTCGGCGGCCGCTACGGCTTGGGCTCCAAGGACTTCACGCCCTCCATGGTCAAGGGCGTGTACGATGAGCTGGCCAAGGACAAGCCGATGACGGGCTTTGCCGTGGGCATTGAAGATGATGTAACCGGCAAGAGCATCGCCTACGACCCGAGCTTCTCCACCGAGGCCCCGGAGGTGACCCGCTGCCTCTTCTACGGCTTGGGCTCGGACGGCACCGTGGGTGCCAACAAGGACGCCATCAAGATCATCGGCAAGCACACGGACCTGTATGTGCAGGGCTACTTCGAGTACGACTCCAAGAAGTCCGGCTCCTCCACCATCTCGCACCTGCGCTTCGGCCCGCACCCGATCCACAGTACCTACTTCATCCACAGCGCCAACTTCATCGCGCTGCACCAGCCCAGCTTGCTGAACATCCTGGACTTCCTGAAGAACGCGGCGGACGGCGCCACCTTCCTCATGAACACCCCGGTGGAGCCCGACAAGGTGTGGGATTCCCTGCCGGCGCGCATGCAGCAGCAGATTCTGGACAAGCACATCAAGATGTACTGCATCAATGCCTTCAAGGTGGCCAAGGCCACGGGTATGGGCGGCCGCATCAACATGATCATGCAGACCTGTTTCTTCAAGCTCTCCGGCGTAATCCCGGCAGAGGAAGCCATCGGCTACATCAAGGAGGCCATCAAGAAGACCTACGGCAAGAAGGGCGAGGAAGTGGTCGCCAAGAACATCGCCGCCGTGGATGCCACGCTGGAGAACCTGCACGAGGTGCCGCTGGGTACCACCATCACCGGCCATGAGATTCCGCCCTGCGTGCACGGCGACGCTCCGGACTTTGTCCGCAACGTGCTGGGCCGCATCATCGAGGGTAACGGTAACGATGTGAAGGTATCCGAGATGCCCGTGGACGGCACCTTCCCGAGCGGCACCACGCAGTACGAGAAGCGCGACTTGGCACTGGAGATTCCGGTGTGGGCTCCGGAGAAGACGGAGACCTCCAAGGCCTGTATCCAGTGCGGTAAGTGCACCGTGGTGTGCCCGCACGCCGCTATCCGCGCTAAGATGGCCGACCCGGCCGACTTGGAGGGAGCCCCGGAGACCTTCAAGAGTGCTGATGCCTCCCGCATGCACAAGGATTGGCAGGGCAAGAAGTTCATCATCCAGGTATCTGCCTCGGACTGCACGGGTTGCACGCTCTGCTCCAAGGTTTGCCCGACGAACAGCCTGACGATGACCCCCGCCGCCAAGGCCCTGAAGCCGGAGGCCGAGAACTGGAAGTTCTTCGAGAAGCTGCCGGATCCGGAACGCAAGGTGGTTGACACCGCGAAGGTGAAGGACGTGCAGTTCCTGCGCCCGCTCTTCGAGTTCTCCGGTGCCTGCGCCGGCTGCGGCGAGACGCCCTACATCAAGATGCTCACCCAGCTCTTCGGCAACCGCTTGGTGGTGGCCAACGCCACGGGCTGTTCCTCCATCTACGGTGGCAACCTGCCCACCACGCCTTGGAGCCACGGTGCGGACGGTCGCGGCCCGGCTTGGGCCAACAGCCTCTTCGAGGACAACGCCGAGTTCGGCCTCGGTTTCCGCGTGTCGCTGGACAAGAAGCAGCAATATGCCACTGAGCTTCTGCAGGCCGCTGCCGGCAAGATCGGCGAGCAGCTGGTGGAGGATGTGCTGGCCAACCCGCAGAAGACGGAGGCGGATGTCACCCGCGCTCGCGAGAGCGTGGAGGCCATCAAGGCAGCCTGCGGCGATGACCCGGAGCTGGCGGCCCTCAAGGCACAGGCCGGTTACTTGGTGCGCAAGTCCGTGTGGATCCTCGGCGGCGACGGCTGGGCCTACGACATCGGCTACGGCGGTCTCGACCATGTGCTGGCTTCCGGCCGCAACGTGAAGGTGATGGTGCTTGATACCGAGGTGTACTCCAACACCGGCGGCCAGTGCTCCAAGTCCACCCCGCGCTCGGCTGTGGCTAAGTTCGCTTCCAAGGGCAAGGACCAGGTGAAGAAGGACATCGGCTATATGGCCATGACCTACGGGAACATCTATGTGGCTTCCGTGGCCTTCGGTTCTAACGATGAGCACACCCTCAAGACCCTGCTGGAGGCAGAGGCCTATGACGGCCCGGCGCTCATCATCGCCTACAGCCAGTGCATCAACCACGGTATCAACATGGCCAACGGTCTCGCTCACCAGAAGGCTGCCGTGGATTGCGGCCGTTGGTTGCTCTACAACTACAATCCGGACCGCATCAAGGAGGGCAAGAACCCGCTCACCATCACGAGCAAGGCCCCCAAGATGGACGTCCGCGAGGCCCTGTTGATGGAGAACCGCTTCAAGCTGCTGGCTAAGGCGAACAAGGCTAACTTCGATCGCCTGCTGGATATGGAGACGGCGGACATCGCCCACCGCTGGCGCCTCTACCAGGCCCTGGCCGCCATCGATTACTCCGGCGCCAAGGGTGAATAACCCTCCGCGCATGGCGCATTAACTCTAACCCGCCGGGGGAACGGCTCCTTGCAGCCGCTCCCCCGGTTTTGACCCCGCACCCCACCCATCCCGACCATGATTCAGATTCCCCCCCACGCTCGCACTGTTACGGACCGTTTAACCGCCCTGGGCTACGAGGCCTATGTAGTCGGCGGCTGTGTGCGGGATTCCCTCATGGGGCGCGAGCCGAAGGATTGGGATGTGTGCACGGACGCCACGCCGCAGCAGGTTCTCGCGGCGTTCAAGCGTTTTCATGTGATCAAGACGGGCCTGCAACACGGTACCGTCACGGTCATGGTTTCTCACCTGCCGGTGGAGGTGACGACCTATCGCGTCGATGGAGATTATCAAGATAACCGTCACCCGGAGTCCGTGGCCTTCGTCAGCCGACTGGAGGACGACCTCGCGCGGCGGGATTTCACCGTCAACGCCATGGCCTACAACCCGGAGCGCGGGCTGGTGGATGCCTTCGGCGGGCGGCAGGACCTGGCGGACCGGCTCATTCGCTGCGTCGGGGAGCCGGAGGCGCGCTTCCGGGAGGACGGCCTGCGCATCCTGCGGGCCCTGCGCTTTGCCTCGCGCTTCCGCTTCGACATCGAGCGCAGCACCTCGGAGGCCATCCGCAGCTGCCGGCACCTGCTGGCCAATATCAGTGCCGAGCGCATTTTCACGGAGCTCAAGGGTATCCTGGCGGGGGAGGGGGTGCTCAATATGCTCCTAGCCTACCCGGAGGTCTTCTGCACCATCATCCCGGAGCTGGCCCCCTCCGTGGGCTTTGCGCAGAATAACCCGCACCACTGCTACGATGTGTGGACGCATACCGCCCACGCCGTTCAGGCCGCGCTGCGGGATGCCACTATACGCTTGGCGCTGCTGCTGCACGACATCGCCAAGCCGGGCTGCTACAGTTACGACCCCGTGAAGCACAAGGGGCATTTTTACGGTCACCCGGAGGTGGGTGCCGGCATGGCAGGGCGCATCCTCCGACGCCTCAAGAGTGACAACGAGACCCACCACACCGTCTGCACCCTCGTCCGCGAGCACGACAGCGCTTGGCCCACCACCCCCGCCGGGATGCGCCGCCTCATCGGCCGCTTGGGGTTGGATATCGTGCAGATGCTGTTCTCCGTCAAGAGTGCCGACCAAGCCGCCCAATCCGGGCACGAACGCGAACAGAAGAAGGCGGCCATGCGCAACGCCGCCCTGCTGCTGGATGAGGTGCTCTCCGCTCCCAAGGCGTTCTCGGTCAAGGACTTGGCCATCAACGGCAACGACCTCATGTCCATGGGTGTCCCCGCCGGGCCCTCCATCGGCCGTATGCTCGCCGCCCTCCTTGCCGAGGTTCAGGATGACGTCCTCGAGAACGCCCCCCACGCCCTCTTCGCCCGCGCCGCCGACCTCATGCACCGCAAAGGCTGAACGCGAGACTTCACAGCGCAGTGACAACAGAAGGCGGTCAGGCTCCTCTCGATCTCTGTTACCTCGGTGCTTTGAGTACGGGGTGCGGCAGTGGCTCAGAAAGGGGAGCCGAGGAGTTTGGCTTGGAGGTCCGGGACGGTGCGGCAGAGGGGGGCGGGCCAGTCCTCGAGATCGGCGGTAGAGGCGTAGCCCCAAGCGACGAGGAGGCAGGAGCAAGCGGCGTTGGAGGCCGTGCGGGCATCGAAGAGCGAGTCGCCCACCAAGGTTAGGTCTTGAGGGCGCACGCCCCACTCGGTCGCGATGGCCAGGAGGGCATCCGGAGCCGGCTTGCGCGGGAACCTGCCGGAGAAGCCCCAGAGGGGAGAGAAGGGGACATCCGGGAAGAGCGTGCGCACCATGGGCAGGGTGACCTCGTGTGGCTTGTTGGACAGCACGGACAGCTTGGCCCCGGCGGCGGCCAAGCTGCGCACCATGGACAGGATGCCGGGGTAGGGGCGTGTACCCTCCCCCTCAGCTCCTCCTTGGGGGTCAACTCGGCATCCGGGTAACCCAGCGCGGCGGCGCAGAGGTTGGCTGCCCCGCGTCCGATCATTCCGCGCACGGCCTGCGGGGCATGCGGAGAGCGGCCCAGCGAGACGAGTGCACGATTCACCCCCTCGGCAATGCCCGGTAGGGAGTCCACCAAGGTGCCGTCCAAGTCAAAGACGATGTGCCGGCGCATGGGGCGGTAGATCAGCGGGTCAGCCCGCGGTTTTCCTCACTCTCCCGCACAAACTGCAGGAGCTTCTGCACGAGCGCGTTCCCCGCAGCCTTCTCATCCGCCAGAATGGCAGCCACGGCATCCGCCACATGGACGGTTTTATCCAAGAAAAGCTTGCGGTAGGCAAAGCGCAGGGCGCGCACATCCGCCTCCTCAAAGCCACGGCGCATGAGACCCACCTGATTGACGGCACGAACGGCGGCAGGGAAGCCCTCTGCAATCATGTAGGGCGGAACATCCTTGGCTACGCGAGCGCAACCGCCCACCATGGCATGCTCGCCCACATGAACGAACTGGTGCAGAGCCGCGAACCCGGAGACGATGGCCCAGTCATCGATGCGGCAGTGGCCGGCCACCCCCGCGAAACCGGACAGGATGCAGTGGTCGCCCACGATGCACTCATGCCCGCAGTGGCTGTGGATAAGGAAAGCATTGTGGGAGCCGATGATCGTCTTGGTCTCCGGCGTGGTGGAGCGGTTGATGTTGCAGTTCTCTCGGAAGATATTGCAATCCCCCACCTCCAGGAACGTAGGCTCACCCTTGTACTTGAGATCCTGCGAGCGAGTACCGACCACCGCAAAGGGGTAAAAGACATTATCCCGCCCGAAAGTGGATGGCCCATCGAGCACCACGTGGCTGTGAAGCACGCAGCCCGGACCCAGTTTCACATGCTTGCCGACAACGCAGAAAGGACCGATCTTCACATCGTCCGCCAATTCTGCCGTCGGGTCGATCACCGCTGTAGGATGTATGTCTGCCATAGGCCCATTTTACCCCTTTCCCCCCACCTTATTCAAGCACAAAGTGAGCCCCGGAGCAAATTCTCGCACCGCAGCGGGGACGGACGGGCGGAAAAAGTGCGCGTAATTCAAATTTCCCCTTGACAAAGCGGCCCATTCGGCGTATCATCTGCGCTCCCGCATATGCTGCATTATCAACAACGAAGGGCAGGGGGCGAACGCGCAGCACCCTTCACCAACCTGTGCATCCTGCCTCAAGGTTGCACGCATCAATAATACAATGATCGACGAACTCGTTACCAAGATGGTGGAAGCCGGTGTGCATCTGGGTCACCAGAGCCGCAAGTGGCATCCCAACATGAAGAAGTACATTCTCACCCAGAAGAACGGCATCCACATCGTGAATGTGGAGGAGACTGAGAAGTGCCTCGACAAGGCCTGCGCCTTCCTGAGCGACATGGCCGCCAAGAACAAGAAGATCCTCTTTGTGGGCTGCAAGCGCCAGGCACAGGACGCCGTGCGCGAGGCTGCGGAGGCCTGCGGCCAGTTCTTCGTGAACTTCCGCTGGCTGGGCGGCATGCTCACCAACATGGCCACCGTCAAGAAGAGCGTGGCCCGTCTGGACTACCTCGAGAACCTCGACAAGCAGCCGGAGTACAAGCAGATGTCCAAGAAGGAGATCGCTGCCCTCTCCCGCGAGCGTGAGAAGCTTCTCAAGAACCTGCAGGGTATCCGCG
Organism: Akkermansia muciniphila; assembly: GCA_004557455.1. Lineage (GTDB taxonomy): Bacteria > Verrucomicrobiota > Verrucomicrobiia > Verrucomicrobiales > Akkermansiaceae > Akkermansia > Akkermansia muciniphila_D. The sequence goes on from SFDX01000015.1 coordinate 16,599, forward strand.
GCATGGGCGGCGCCCCCGATGTGATGGTCGTGATCGGTGCCGACCACGAGGACATCGCCGTGCGCGAGGCCCACATCCTGGGCATCCCCGTCATCGCCCTGACGGATACGAACACGGACCCGGACAGCGTGGAGTTCCCGATCCCGGGCAACGACGACGCCGTGCGTTCCATCCGCCTCATCCTCTCCGTGCTGGTGGAGGCCATCACCAAGGCTGCCCCGGTTCAGGCCTGATTTTCCCCATCCCCTGATTATGGCTACGATTACACCGCAAATGGTCAAGGAGCTGCGCGTCAAGACCGACGCCGGCATGATGGACTGCAAGAAGGCCTTGGTGGAGTGCGACGGCAACATGGACGAGGCCGTCAAGTACCTCCGCGAGAAGGGCATCGCCAAGGCCGCCAAGAAGGCTGACCGCGAGGCCAAGGAGGGCGTGGTTGCCACCGTGGTGGAGGGCAAGGACGGCGTCATCTTCGAGATTAACTGCGAGACGGACTTCTGCTCCAAGGGCGACAAGTTCCGCGCCCTGGTGGCCGAGGTGGGTGCTGCCCTCAAAGCCTCTGCTGCCACCACGCTGGACGAGGCACTGAACGTGCCCATGGCCGGCACGACGGTGGAGAAGTACATCGCCGAGCAGTGCGCTGCCATCGGTGAGAACATGAAGTTCCGCAAGTTCGGCCGCTACACACTGGTCGGCGAGGGCTCCATTGTCTCCTACATCCACATGGGCGGCAAGGTGGGCGTTTTGCTGCAGGTCAGCTGCACCAAGCCGGAGACGGCTGCTGCGGAGGACTTTGTGACCATGTGCAAGGACATCACCCTGCACATTGCTGCCTGCGCACCCAAGAGCGTTGACTCTTCCTCCCTGGACCCCGCCTTCATTGCGGAGGAGCAGGAGATCGCCAAGGCTCAGCTCATTGCTGAGGGTAAGCCGGAGAAGCTGCTGGAGAAGATCCTCCCCGGCAAGCTCAAGGCCCTCTACAAGCAGAGCTGCCTGCTCAGCCAGGAGTTCGTGAAGGACCCCTCCATCTCCGTGGAGAAGTTGGTGGCCGACACGGGCAAGAAGCTGGGCGATACGCTGAAGGTGGAGGCCTTCCTCCGCTACCAGCTCGGCGCCTAAGAGCTCCCGAAACCATCATTGCGGCCCCTCATCCGTGCATCGGGTGGGGGGCTGCCGCATTTCCGGCTTGCAAGCTGTGCGTGGGTGCGCTATGATGTCTGCCGTTACCTTCTGTCACATTATGAAACTGAATCAAGAAGTCTTGGCTGCCAAGGGGCTGGCGTTCCTGCCCGCTCCCCAACCCGTCGGTTCCTACGTCCAGTGCATCCGCACCGGCAATTACCTCCACCTCTCCGGCGGTATCTCCGTGCGCGGGGAGGCGGCGTTCTACGGCAAACTCGGCAAGGATGTGGACATCCCGACCGGGCAGCAGGCCGCTGCTACGGCCATCATGAACCGCCTGGATGTCATCCTCGGCGAGCTCGGCAGCTTCGACCGACTCAAGCGCATCGTGGCTCTCAACGGCTTTGTGAACTGCACCCCGGATTTCACGGACCAGGCGAAGGTCATCAACGGCGCGTCCGACCTGCTGGTGGAGCTCTTCGGGCCGGAGGCGGCGCACTCGCGCTCGGCCGTCGGCGTGGTCAGCCTGCCGCTCGGTGTCGCGGTGGAGATCAACCTCATCGTGGAGATTGAGCCGGAGGCCTGAGCCTGCGGCGCATCATTCGGGAGTAGGGCCATGGCGACGGTTGTGTTAGGAATCTGCGGCTCCATCGCGGCCTACAAGGCGGCGGATGTGGCCTCCGGGCTCGTCAAGCTGGGGCATACGGTGCATTGCGTCTGTACCCCGACGGCCCTGCAGTTCGTGACGCCGCTCACGCTCATGACCCTCTCCCGTAACCCCGTCATCTCCTCCTTCGAGGACGAGACGGGGGACTGGGTGCCCGTGCACATTGCCCTGGCCAAAAAGGCGGATGTGCTCGCCATTGCCCCGGCCAGCGCGCACACCATGGCCTGCCTGGCGGCGGGGCTGGCACCCAATGCCCTCACCTCCCTCTACCTTGCCTGCCGCGCGCCCGTCCTGCTCTTCCCGGCCATGAACGGCGCCATGTGGGATCACCCGGCCACGCAGGCGAACGCCCGCATCTTGGAGCAGCGCGGGCACCGTATCTTCGGGCCGGATGACTCCGGCACCCTGGCCTGCGGGGATTCCGGCAAGGGGCGGCTCCTGCCCGTCCCGCAAATCATCTCAGCCATCGATGCCACTGTTCGCTGACCGACTCCGCGGTAGGTGGGGCATGCACCTTGCCGCCGCACTGTGGGCTGCGGTATGGGCTTGGTGCTGTGTGCCGGCGGAAGTAGGCCCTCTTCGGGTACCGGTGCAGGCCTGCGGCGCGGCAGGGGGCATCGTGCTGTTCTTGCTGCTGTGGGGAATCATGGCGGCAGCGGTCGAGACCGTGCACCGGGTGTCGCGCGGGGCCGCACCGTGGCCGCGGGGCGGTGAGCTGCTGCTGTGCGCGGAGGCCCTCGCTCTCTTTCTGCTGCTGTGGTGGGTGAAGGGCACCCGATGCAGCGCGGACTTCCTCGGTAGCTTGGACCAGGCCCGCAGCGGGGCCTACAATACCATTCAACCGCTCTCATATACCCTCTTCATCGGCGCGTTGGACCGACTGGGGCCTAACTCCGTCGCCAACATGGCAGCGCAGGCGGGCTTGTTTGTTACCGCCGCCGGTGTGGCAGGGCACTGGTGCCGGAGGGAAGGATTGCCGCTGCTCTGCGGTGCGGGGGTGGTGGCGCTGTTGTTGCCGCTCTGCCAATGGGCCCTCGCGGTACTGGTGAAGGATGCCCTCTACACCTGCTGTTTCGTGATCATGATGGTGGGACTTTGCTCCCTGTATCGGCGGGATGACGGGTTCTCCCGCACCACTCTGTACGGCGGCCTGGCGGGGCTGGTTCTTCTGCGTCCGGATGCTCTGCTCATTGCGGCCGTGGCGGGAATCGGCGTGCTCACGGTGGCCCGGCGGCGGCGACGCGGGGGGCTTGCGGCTGCGGGCGGCGTTTCGGGTGTTCTGTTCCTCGGGGTGGCGGCGCATGTGCTGCTGCCGCTTGCCGTGGGTGCCCGGAATGATGCCTGCGGCACCCGTCTGGCCATGCCCGCCGAGATGCTTTGCGAGGTGGTGGTGCATGATGCCGACCTGCCCCCGCGGGATCGCGAGCGCATCTGCCGTCTCATCATGCCGGAGCCCGTGATGCGCCGCCACCACGACTCCGCCCCGGAGTGGATCGGCGAGCGCTACCTGTGGCGCGGTTTCGAGTCCGAGGCAGACCTCCGGCGGCATTCCTTTGTGTTTCGTCTGGCCGGTCGGGACCGCGAGGTGCTCGCTCTGTGTGCCGAGCTGCTCCCCGCTCATGCCGGCACCGCGCTGCGCCCTCTCATCGCCCACACCCGCCTGCTGCGGGATCCCTCCTACACCCCGGCCCTTGCTCTCGGTGTCCTCTTGTTCCTCGCCGGCCTGCTCCTGCTCCGCCGCCTTCCCCTGCGGGCCTTCCTTCCTTTTCTCCCCCTCCTTGCCAACATTGTCATCGTCACCTGCGTAGCCACCACCTATGAGTACCGCTATGCGCTCCCCCTGTGCGCCGCCGCGCCGCTCCTGCTCTGCTATGCGGGGGCTGTCTTCATGACTCCGGAGGCGGGAGAAAGTCAAAACCGAGGACTCCGATGAGAAAGCAAAGGCGGAAGCTGCCGAATAGGGGCAACTTCCGCCGAAAAATAGGGACAGGATGGTGTCCTTCCGCCCTCCGGGGATCAGTGGCGGAGCGAGAGGCGCTTGAGCAGGCTCAGGTAGAGCTCGTTGTCCGTGCGCTTGGCGTAATTGAGCAGACTGCGGCGCTTGGACACCATCATCAGCAAGCCACGGCGAGAAGCGTGGTCATGCTTATGCTCAGCAAGGTGCTGAGTGAGGTGAGCAATGCGCTTGGTCAGCACAGCTACCTGGAAACCGGTGGAGCCGGTATCCTTCTCGTTAATTTTGAAGTCGTCGACGTTGATTTCGCTCATATTACTACTTGGTTTTGCCCCGCCCGGCAGCACCTGCAAAGACCGACGCGTCGCGCGAAGCGGGGAGAGTATACCACAATCCGCGGGAGATGCAAGCCGAATTTCACGTTTCTCTGCAAAAAGATAAAAAAGTGAGTCACCGGACGGGAAATAGCTTGACACCCCGGCCGGATATGCTAACCTAAAGGCAATCAAATTCGACATATGAGCAAATTCATCGACTACGTATCCACCTTCCTGAAAGCCCTGGACCTGCTGCCCGACTTCAACTCGCAGACGGGCATCTTCTGCGCGATGGCGTGGATTGCTACCCTGATAGCGCTGCTGCTCTTCGGCATCTCCTTCATCGCCGACCTCGGGGACGGGGATGCGGACGCCTTCGGCTGGGGCGGCTTCGTGGCCAGCAACCACGGTTGCAGCGTCTTGGCCGCCATCGGCATCGGTTTGCTCATCGGTCTTATCATGTTCCTGCTCGTGGCCGTGTTGATGCGCTTTATCAACGGCCTCAAGTGCGACGGCACGCTGCAATACTCCACCCTGGTGGGCATGACGGGCACGGTGTACGTAACCCTGCCGCCCAATGGTGAGCCCGGCGGCCAGGTGCAGGTGAACCACCCCGGGCAGCTGCTGACCATGCAGGCCGTACAGTACGGGGACAAACCGCTGCCGGCGCAGACGCGTGTGGTCGTGGTGGATGCCACCTCGCAGCTCCTGACGGTGCGTCCTTTCACCGCTGAAGATCTTCACAACCATAACACAACAAAACAATGATACCATACTACACCCCCCTGTTGGCAGCGGCGCAGAAATCCGAGTCCTCGGATACCGCGCCCATCGTCGCCATCGTCGTTCTCGTTGTCTTCCTGGTCAGCGTCATGGCGTGGCTCTTCTCGCGCTACAAGATGTGCCCGTCGGACAAGATTTTGATTGTCTACGGTAATGTGGGCGCAGGTCGTTCCGCTAAATGTATCCACGGCGGTGCCACCTTCATCATGCCCATCATCCAGAGCTACGCCTTCATGGACCTCAACCCCATCAACATCGATGTGCCGTTGAAGGGGGCTCTCTCCAGCCAGAATATCCGCGTGGATGTTCCGTCCTCGTTCATCGTGGGCATCAGCACGCAGCCGGAGATCATGCAGAACGCCGCCAGCCGCCTGCTGGGTCGCACGCGCCAGGACATCCGGGATCTGGCTTCGGAAATCATCATGGGCCAGATGCGTGTGGTGATCGCCTCCCTGACGATTGAGGAAATCAACGCCGACCGCGAGAAGCTCATCAAGGGTATCACCGGCGGCGTGGATGTGGAGCTGCACAAGGTGGGTCTCTACCTCATCAACGCCAACATTACGGATATCCGCGATGCTTCCGGCTACATCGCCGCTCTGGGCCAGGAGGCCGCTGCGCGCGCCATTAACGATGCCATGATCAAGGTGGCCGAGGAGACTCGCCGCGGCGAAATCGGTAAGGCGGAGGCCCTGCGGGAGCAGACCGTGCAGGTGGCCATGGCCAATGCCGCCGCTGTGGAGGGTAACAACGAGGCCCAGATGAAGGTGGCGGACTCGAACGCGCGCCTCAAGGTGCGCCAGGCCGAGGCGCAGCGCATCGCCGTGGTGGCCGAGCGTGAGCAGGCTGCCCGCGCCGAGGCGGCCGGCTATGTGGCTAACCAGGAGGCCGAGTTGAAGCGCGCCGAGCTGGAGCGCGCCAAGCAGACCGCTAACGAAATCGTGGCGGCGGAAATCTCGAAGCGCAAGCAGGAGATCGCCGCAGAGGCCGCCGCTGCCGTGCTGGTGAAGGAGCAGCAGGGTAAGTCCGATGCCCTCGTGATCGCCAAGAAGGCAGAAGGTGAGGCCGCTGTCCGTTTGGCGGAGGGTGAGGCCAACGCTCTGCTCCTCAAGAAGAAGGCAGAGGGTGATGGCTTGGAGATGGTGGGTCGCGGTCACGCCGCCGCCATTCAGGCCGAGCTGGAGGCCAAGGCGAGCGGTTTCCGCCAGATTGTGGCTGCTGCGGGGGATGCCCGTGCGGCTTCCGGTCTGCTCGTCACGGAGCAGCTCCCGCAGATCGTCGAGACCCAGGCGGGCGCTATCCGCAACCTCCGCTTCGACAAGGTGGTGGTCATGGGCGGCGGGGATTCCAAGTCCGGTTCCGTCGGTGGCTTTGTGCAGAACCTCGTGACGGGCACGCTGCCCCTGCATGAGCTGGCCGCGGGCGTGGGTGTGGAGCTGCCGAATTACCTCGGTAAGGCTGCCCCGGAGGCCGCGGCCCCGCAGGAGAAGGCCTGATCCGCCCCGAATACATGTGACACGAGCCGCAGGAGCACCCCTCCTGCGGCTCGATGATTTCCGGCGAGGGCCGTGCTTACTGGTGGCGTTGGGCGGCGCTGTGCAGAATGCCGTCGGCGATGAGGCGCACGGTCTCCTCCAGGATGTTGCAGAGGTGACTGCCGGCGCGGTAGTCCGCGGGGGCAAAGAAGTCAACACGCCGCTGGTCGGATTTGAGGGCGTAGCACTTCCGGAAGGCGCTCAGGGATGAATCGTCGGGGTTATACACTGCCACGCTGTGCCCGCCTTGCTGGCGCATGACGGTGAAGCAGGGGACGTCCGTGGGGCCGTCGCCTACGTAGATCATGTTGCGGAAGGGCACGGGGCGCAGTTCGGGGTCCAGGTGCTCGTTGACGTCCTCCGTATAATCGAGCATGCCCTTGTTGATGCGGAAGAGGAATTGCGTCTTCATGGTGTGGGAGATGACGCGCTTGGGGAAGTCGATGACGCCGTTGCGCTCGCTGAACTCGCAGGCGAAGACGGCGTGCATGTAGGGCCGCACGGCAGAGCCGTCGATGATGCTCTTGATGCCGCCGGAGATGATGTAGTACTCGATGCGGATGCCGGCGTAGCGGTGGGCGTCCGTGAGTACGCGGTCGGGGAAGGTTTCGAAGAACTTCGGTAACCCGCGGTAGAAGACGATCTTGCGGCCCAGTTCCTCCAAGCGCTTGTTGGTCACGCCGTCGATGCGCAGCTCATCCAGCAGCTCCTTGAGGTAGCTCAGCTCGCCGTCCCAGCCCTCCGTCACACAGCGTTCGTTGCATTTCTGCCAAAAGCGTTCGGCATCGATCCCGAACTCGGGGAAGATGGTGTCTTCCTGCATGTTGTGCGGGCTCAGGGTCTTGTCAAAGTCGAAGATGAGGGCTATGGTCGTTTGCGGTATCGGCATGCTCCCATTCTACCCCACGGCCCCCCGCTTTGGCAAGCCGTAAAACGCGCCCCGCCCCCCGTGCCGAGGGCGTTTTCCCACTTTTTTTCCGAAAATGGCGAATTTCGGGTTGCAAAATCGTCCCTTTGGGTGTACAATACGGCGCATTTTTGGCTAATACTTAAAAATGCAAAACTATTAAATCAAGAAATAAGAACCATGTCACCGCAAACATTATTCTGGATTGTTCCGGCAGCTTCCCTGGTGGCGCTTGCTTTTGCCGCAAAGTTCTACTGCGGCATGAAGAAGGCGGACGAAGGGACTGACCGCATGAAAGAAATCGCCGGCTACGTGCGCGAAGGCGCCATGGCCTACCTGAAGCAGCAGTACAAGATAGTGACTCTCATCTTCATTATCTTGGCCATCGTCTTCGCCGTGATGGCATTCTACAACCTGCAGAACAAGATTGTGCCCGTCGCTTTCCTGACCGGCGGCTTCTTCTCGGGTTTGGCCGGTTTCATCGGCATGAAGACGGCTACCTATGCCTCCGGCCGTGTGGCCCAGGCTTGCCGCGATGAGGAGGACGGCCTCAACAAGGGCCTTCAGCTTGCGTTCCGCTCCGGCGCCGTGCTCGGCCTTACCGTGGTGGGCTTCGGCTTGCTGGATATTTCGGCTTGGTATCTTATTCTCGACAATACGGGCCTTATCGAGGCCGAGGGTGTCTCCAAGCTCGTGGAGATTACCACCATCATGCTGACCTTCGGCATGGGTGCCTCGCTGCAGGCTCTCTTCGCTCGCGTGGGCGGTGGTATTTACACCAAGGCGGCCGACGTGGGCGCGGATTTGGTGGGTAAGACGGAGTACCACTTCAACGAGGATGACCCCCGTAATCCCGCCACCATCGCGGATAATGTGGGTGACAACGTGGGTGACGTGGCCGGCATGGGTGCGGACCTGTATGAGTCCTACGCCGGTTCCATCTTGGCTTCCGCCGCTCTGGGTGCCGCCGCTACGGCTGTTGCGGGCGGTTCGTATGATGAGGGCCTCAAGCTGGTGATGGCTCCCATGATCATCGGTGCCATCGGTACCATCCTTTCCGTGCTGGGTATCTTCACTGTGCGCACCAAGCAGGGTGCCACGCAGTCCATGCTCATGGCTGCCCTGAACAAGGGTATCAATTTCTCCGGCGTGCTCATCGCGCTGGCGGCTGCCGGTGTGCTCTACACGCTGGGTATTCAGAACTGGCTGGGCCTCTGGGGTTCCATCGTCATCGGCCTGTTGGTGGGTATCCTCATCGGTAAGGTGACGGAGTACTACACTTCTTTCGAGTACAAGCCCGTTAAGTTCATCGCGGAGAACGCCACCACCGGCCCCGCGACGGTCATTATCTCCGGTATCGGTGTGGGCATGATTTCCACCTGCTGGCCGGTGATCTTCATCGTGCTGGGTACCATCGGTGCTTACATCTGCGCTGCCGGTGCTTTCTCGGCAGAGAGCATGAGCATGGGCCTCTACGGTATCGGTATTGCTGCCGTGGGTATGCTTTCCACCTTGGGCCTCACCTTGGCTACGGATGCCTACGGGCCCATCTCCGATAACGCCGGCGGCAACGCCGAGATGAGCAACCTGGGCGAGAGTGTGCGCTCCCGCACGGATGCGCTGGATGCCCTGGGCAACACGACGGCTGCTACCGGTAAGGGCTTCGCCATCGGTTCCGCCGCTCTCACGGCTCTCGCGCTTCTCGCTTCTTACATTGAGGAGATCAAGATCGCGGCTGCTCGCGTGGGTGAGTTCAGCCTCAATTGCTTCAGCGAGACGCTGAATGCGCATCAGCTCAACATCGCGGGGCAGACCAAGGATGTGATGGATCTGACCATCGCGGACTTCATGCAGCTCTTCGAGGTGAACCTCATGAACCCCAAGGTGCTGCTCGGTATCTTCATCGGTGCCATGCTTTCCTTCCTCTTCTGCGGCCTTACCATGAACGCCGTGGGTCGTGCCGCCAAGAGCATGGTGGAGGAGGTGCGCCGCCAGCTTTCTGATAAGGATGTGTTCGAGGGCCGCAAGAAGGCGGACTACGCCCGCTGCGTGGGTATCTCCACCCAGGGCGCACAGCGCGAGATGATCGTGCCGTCCATGATCGCGGTGATCGTTCCCATCGCCACGGGGCTCATCATGGGTGTGCCCGGCGTGTTCGGTCTGCTGGCCGGCGGCTTGGCGGGCGGCTTCGTGCTCGCTATCTTCATGGCAAACTCCGGCGGTGCTTGGGATAACGCCAAGAAGTACATCGAGACCGGTGACGCCCCCTTCTGCGGCAAACACACCGCCATTCACGATGCGTCCGTGGTCGGCGATACCGTCGGCGACCCCTTCAAGGACACCTCCGGCCCCTCGCTGAACATTCTCATCAAGCTCATGAGCATGGTCTCCATCGTCACGGCCGGCCTCAACGTGGCCTTCTCCCTGCTCTGATGCAGGCCTGAACAGCCCTCTCCTTCACCCCGCCCCCGCTCTCACGCGGCGGCGGGGTTTTTAATGCCCCCACCGCGAGCCCCTCCCCGCCGGGGTGGGAGGGCTCCTTCTGTAGACATCAAGCGGCCCTTTTTTTTACCTACAGCATTCTGAATGCCGGGTTAAGCCTAAATGGCAGAAAGACCGCATTTTTGCTGCAATTTCGCCCACTTTCCCACCTACCTCCCCCGGAACATCCCACACATTTTTGGCACTCCGTGTTCTCTGCAATCCTAAATGCACCATATGATGTGATTATTGACATGCCTCCTTCTTTTTGCGAAAATGGAATCCAAAGGCTTTTGTTTTACTGCGGGATAAGCCCTCGAAATCATAGCGGAGGTGCTTAGGGCCGCGGCACCTCAGCCAAGCCCGAAAATCGCTGCGTAACCCACAAAAATACAGGTTTAGCAGAAAAAATCCGGTGGCAGGGATTTTCCGGAAAAAAGGCTTGCATCACCGCGACCGCCCTCCGTGCGGTGCAGCTTATGAAGGAGCAGGCCGACCCCCGCGCCGTCCGCACCGAAATCAGCGTCCGCAATCGCTACAGGGACAAGCGGGACTTCTTCCTCCGCCTCAAGCGCAACCGCTCTTGAGGCCGGAGCGCCCTGCCTCTGAGGATGGACACAGGGGCCATGGAGAAGGGGGGATTCAACGCTGTTTCGGAGGTCGCATATCACCCGGAGGAAACGGAGACTCTTCCCCCGGCCGCTGAGGTGGTTCGCCGCCCTTTGGCAGGAATATCGTCTGCCCCGATATTTTGAGCTTGATTTCTCTCCGTTATTCCACTACACTTAATCCCGCACGTATGAAACTGCGTTCTCTCCTTCGTTCGCGTATTCTCCCCTTAGCCGCGCTCCTTGCCCTCGCCGCCCCTCCTTCCCGAGCGGCGGTGGAGATTATTACGTTCGGACCGGCGGGAAAATCTCTTTTCTCGACCTTTGCTACGGATCGCGTTACCACTCTGAGTAATGGTACGAGTGTTACTCTGTCGAGTAAGGATTCTCTGCAATGCATAACGACGTCATCTGAAGAGAGAGTTTCCACTATTACGGCTAATGAGCCGTGGGTTAATGAATCCGCAGTAGAGGCGCTTAATAATGATTTGGGTACCCATATTACTGTTGCGGATATAGTAGGGACCGGATCGACGCCTATGCTGAGCGCTGCACATGGTAAAGGCGATGGGTTATGCTTGAATCTTGGTTCTACGCATCAAGTGGGTGACTCTATTACTCTCTACATGTTTGTAACAGCCAGAGCTAGCGATTCAAATAAGACCATGTGGAATCTTGATGAGTTAACGGGTTTTCTTTCTCTGCTGGGTAGTGCGACATTGGAAAGGGCTGTCTATAGTGTTAATAACGGTTTTGTATCTTGTGGGCTAACGTCTAATATCGGGAGTACTTCGGCCAAGCACGCTATTTTGAAACTTTCGGGTAATATCAAGGATGGGGGAACGGAGCTTCGCATTCCTCTTTCTATTGGTACAAGCGTGAACAACGAGGTTTATTCCATCGGTGCCATCCTATACTCCTACGACGTCCCTGAACCGTCATCATCTTTCCTCGTACTCTCCGGTTTATTACTCCTGCTACGCCGCCGGCGGCGGGGGTGATGCTTACTCTCTCTTTCTCACATGGGACGCATTGCAGACGAGACCATTCGAGGCGCCAAGTGGGGGCTCATCCAGAAGTGCACCATGCAGCCGGTGCAGTTCCTCTACGGCATCGTTCTCGCTCGCCTTATTACCCCGGAGGAATTCGGTATTCTGGGGCTTACATCGATTTTCTTTGCCATCGCCGGACAGTTGCAGAACTGCGGGTTCGGATCAGCCCTGATACGCAAGCAGGATCGCACGGAGGAAGATTGCTCGACCGTTTTTTGGTATAACGTTGGAGCCAGCTTTGTCCTATCTGCCGCCCTTTTTGTAGCAGCCCCTTGGTTTGCGGACTTCTTCAATCAACCTCCTTTGGTCAATATCACCCGCGTCTCTGCCGTGATGATGTTCCTCGGGAGTACCTCTGGCGTTCATTGGGCCCTCTATTCCGCTCGCAGAGACTTCAAAACCCCGGCCATCGTTGGTATGATCACCACCCTCGTCGGTATTCCTGTCTGCTTAACCTTGGCTTTCTGCGGCTTCAGTTACTGGTCAATGGTCATTCAAGGAGTTGTGACCGGCCTACTTTCCCTCATCATCATCTGGATTATTTCCCCCTGGAAACCCAAGTTCATCTGGTCCTCTCGTTCCTTTAAGGAGTTCTTTGGGTTTGGCTCTAAGCTCGTCCTCTCCGGCCTTAATGATATCCTCTACCTTCAGTCCCGACAACTCATTATCGGTAAATTTTATTCTCCCGCTCAGTTGGGAAATTTTAATAAGGGAATGCAGCTGTCTGAAATGCCGAGGATTTTAACTGATGGTGTTATCGGGGGTGTTATATTTCCTATTTTGTCTACCATTCAGAATGATGAGAAGAGACTTGTCGCTGTATATAGAAAATATATCAGGCTCAATAATCTTGTGTGTCAGTTTGTTATGCTTACTATGGTATTTAATGCTCATGCCTTGGTAACCGTTCTCTATGGAGATGCTTGGTCTGAGGCGAGTGTCTATGCTTGCATTTTGTGCATTGGTGCCGCAACAAATTCGCTTTCGTCAATCAATGCGAATCTCTACATGGTAAAGGGAAGGACGGATATTGTTTTGAAGATAAACGTCCTTCTCCGTATCTTCGGTATTATGGCGCTAATAGGCGCGGCTTTCATCAGTGTTGTGGCGATGTGTTGGGCCGCCGCTTCTACCGCCCTAGTTTGGTTTGTTCTTTGCCTTTACTATACAACAAAAGTAAGTTCTCTGGATTATCTGAAACAGTTAAAAGATTATCTTCCCTATATCTTTTTTTCAATTATTGCAAATATTCCATCCTACATCTTTTCCAGTGTGTGTGTGCATTCTGGGTTGAAGCTTATGATGGGGGTAGGTTGTTCATTTGTAATTTACTCATTTCTGCTCTACCTACGCAGAGACGAGATGGCAAATGAGTTGATTCATGTTTCGCTGAGGAGCCGTTTTATCAGGAGAATTACATCTAAGAAATTACAATGGAAATCAAGCAAATAATCAAGAGAGCAATCTTATATATATTTAAGGGTGTCCCTGTACAGCAGCAGGTGGTTGTGAGACCACAGATTTCTTATCTGAGTCCCCATAACCGCATGTGCGGGAAGAAGGTCATCGTGACGGGTGGAAACCGCGGTTTGGGGTATGCAATGGCTAAGAGGATTGTTGAGGAAGGGGGTCATGTTGTGATAGCCGGAAGAAACGAGGATTCTCTTCGGAAGGCGTCGGATAAAATTGGTTGTCCCTATGTGCTTATGGATGTTCTGAGGCCTGATACATTCGATAGTTTTATGGCTTCATGCGAGGAAGTGCTACCCGGAATAAACGGGTTGATTAACAATGCCGGTATTTCTCTGCATGAAGGAGATTTTCGACGCGTGGAGCCTCGACAGTTCAATATTCAGTTCGATACGAATCTCCGTGGTAGCTACTTTATGACACAGGCTTTTGTTCATTTACTCGAGAGTCGGAGTCGTTTGGGTGTCGTTCTATTGGTATCCTCAGAAACTGGTGAAACCGTTGACTATCTTCCCTATGGCCTAACGAAAGCCAGTATTCATAGCTTAACGAAGGGTTTAGCAAAATACCTGATTAAAAGTGGTATCAGGGTTAATGCTATAGCTCCCGGAGTTACCGCATCAGATATGACTGGGTTTGCTTCAGACGGAAATCTCTACTGCCCCTATAATTTGACGCATAGGGCATATTTACCCGAGGAAGTGGCTGAAGTTGCTTGTTTCCTACTTTCTGATGCAGCATCAATTCTGAATGGACAAATCCTTGTCACAAACGAGGGTAAGACTATAAATCTGAGATAATATGTTCTGACGTAATTGCCTAGAGTTTGCGAATTCTGCCTCGTAGACTTTGAATGAAATGGTGAATCCTCCTCTTGATTCCACGCTGCTTTCTCTGTGGCGGATCCACGATGATCTCATGCATTCGTACAAGAGCCTCGTTTTCATTCTCCGTCGAGGTAAAAATTTCCAAGATTATAGGCTTCTCTGTGACATGAGGAGTAACAAACTCCGGCAAGACTGATTTGAACTCTTCTTTTGTTGAGGCAGTCAAATACCTATATCCTAAATCTGAGGCATAGTGTCGTATCAATTTCTTGTTTTGAGACGGGAAATGCCCGGCGGCAGCCATGTACGGGTCAGCATCCTCTCCAAATTGATAGCAGGGGTGGTATGGACTTCTGAACTCCACTCCACGTCCATTATTCACCAAAATGATCCTTAGATTGTTGCCAATATGTCGGTTTCCCAGAGAATTTATGTCGTAGAAGAAAGCAAGGTCACCAACAACTGCATAGAAGAGCTTATTCGGACTAACCAATGATGCTCCTATGACGGAGGATAAATTACCATCAATACCAAAGCCTCCCACGTTAGAGAATACAGATACTTCCTGAGGCAGGGGAAACATGCTCCAACAACGAAGAGTATTAAGAATTCCCAAGTGTAACGAGCTCCCTGACGGCAGCAGAGGAGCAATCTGACTTGCGACCCAAAGATTTGAGAAAGGAATGTCAGGTATGCGGTTTATTATGTCTTTCTGCTCCTGAATAATGGAGTTGGTTTGGATTCCTGCGCCTTCTTTGGGAAGAGCGGCATAGTGAATAAAGAAGCGTTCCTCTGGCATCTGAAAGACCGCTTCAAGTCGCCCTGCGGTATCTCTTCCGTACCCATCTTCACTGACTCTCCATATCCTTCTTGCAGAGTAGAGGGAAGACATCAGTCCGTAAGCACCGGATACTTCACCGATGTGAATTAATAAATCTATATTGTCAAGAAGTCTCGGTCGATGGTGATCCTGTTCAAATAAAAGAGTAGTATTTACGGAATGTTCCCCCCTATAATTTCCGGTGTGATCACACAAGACAACGGCACCGTACTTGGCACAGAAGGAATCTATGGCAGTCAATAATGAACATGCTATCGGGGAATGGCTACCGATGAAAATGGCTATGTTCTTTGACGTAATATCAGGTAGGGGATCATAAACTGTAAAACGCCGAATCACACGAGCGCTGGGAAGTGTCTGAATGGAGAAATCCTTGCTGTACCTCGTCTCCAAATTCAAGTGTACCGGGCCACCCCCGTGTTGTATAGCAGCCCAAAGAAGTCGATTTACCTTTAGCTCGCAGTCTCCTTCATCCTCCGGAGTTTGCACGAATTGAATGTGCTCTGATGCCAGAACTACATCATTGCCGACTACTCTTCGGTCGATGACTTGGGGAACAAGATTCCCGATCCGTCGAATATCCTGAGTGGCGGTAATTGCGATGATCGGTAATTTTCTATAAAATGCCTCCGTTAATCCCGGGATGTAATTTCGAGATGCTGTAGCGCCGGTACATGTTAAAACGACAGCCTCGCCGGATTCTGCTGACATTCCACATGCCATATATGCGGCTGAACGTTCGTCGAGGGATGAATAGATCTCAAACCATGGATCCTGCTGCATGCTGGCAACTAGGGTTACATTCGTTGTTCCGGGGGAGGCAACCACCTTTCTTACCCCATACGCCTTGAGAAGAAACAGCACGATTTGCACGTTTCTCTCGTTCGTGTAATGCTTAATTGCTCGCTCCATCTGGCTCTCTATGAATAATTCGGGTGAGACTTGGGTAGTGTACAGCATTTTGAATGCTGTAGTCAAGACTAAAACAGATTTTTCACGAAAAAAAGGGATTTTTGAGCAAATAAACACTTTAAGATGGTGTATCTCCTGAACGCAAAATCGTGTAATCTATTGAGTATCAACGATTTACATGAGGTGTGCATTCAAAATGCATATCCTATGTGCGGGACATGGCAGGGAAGCAGGTATTGTCGGAAGACGAATTGAGGCAGCGCGTGCCGGATTGTACGGGCTGCGCGGCGTGTCTATGTGCCTGCGGGGTGCAAGCTATCCGGATGGTCGAGTCTCCGGAGGGCTTCTACCGACCGTCGATAGATTCGGGGCGCTGTGTGGGGTGCTGCAAGTGCATGCGGACTTGCCCGGTGTTGAATGAGGTCCAACGGAAGGCAGAGCAGAAGCGTCATACTGAGTCGGGAGGGGAGCCGAAGTTCCTTTATGGGTGGTATGGGGATGCAGTTGCAAGGGAGAGCAGCAGCAGCGGGGGCATTTTCACGGCGCTTGCTCGCGGTGTATTGCAGCGTGGAGGATGCGTGTTCGGGGCTGCGATGGGGGTGGATATGCGGGTGCGGCATGCTCGTGCTACATCGGAGGAAGCGCTGGGGGCTCTGCGTGGGGCTAAATACATGCAGAGCCGCATGGATGGTATCTATCGAGAGGTGAAGGCCGCCTTGGTGGCCGGGCGCCCTGTGCTTTTCTGCGGTGTCCCATGCCAGGTGGGAGGATTGCGTGCATACTTGGGGTACAAAGCTTGGCCGCAGTTGCTGACGATAGATGTCGTGTGCCACGGAGTGCCGACACTGCATCTGATGCCGGCTTATCTTGCGGATGAGATGCATCGCGCGGGGCGCGCGGATGCCCCGACCTCTGTGAACTTTCGAGACAAGTGCAGCGGGTGGGGACATTATGGGTACAGTGTGACCCTCACATGGCCTGATGGCACACAGCGGACTGTACCGCAGGGAAAGGATGCCTATATACGCGCCTATTTATCGGATCTTCTGTTGAGCAAAGCCTGTTATAACTGTCGGTACAGTGGGGTGAGGGGTAAACTATCGGACATAACCTTGGGGGATGCTTGGGGAATATGGGAGGCTTGCCCGGAGGTGGATTGGCGGCAGGGTGTCTCTCTGGTTGTGGTACATACCGACAAGGGCGCGTCTTCCTTGTCGGGAGCCGAGGGCGTGGAACTGCACCGTTGGAGCGAAGAAGAAGCTACGCTTCATAACCCGTCTTTGTTGCGCCCCGCATCGGAACCTCCCGGGACGGAGGTCGCGCGACGATTATTAGGGGGAGTTGCTCTGGAAAAGATTTTGATTCGGGTAGGGAAGCTCAACCCGAACAATAACAAGAGTTTCTTTCACCCAAAAGGTGCTTTGCATGTGCTACGGAAGATACTGTGTGCCCTATTACCGAGGTGCATCAGTAGGTGATCAATTTCCATAGAAGCAAAAGCCTCCGTTTCTCTCTCCCGGATTGTGCCAGTTTATCTCGGTTAAAGATACCCTGTATGCGGTGTCTGATATATTGTGGTAGGAGTCTGCGGATTTCTTTCCAAAGGGGGGCAAGGTAGGCACGTCGCTCCGCTCGTACAGCAGAGCGATCTACCTGCACTACTGTGCTGCCCGGGGGCATAGGGGCATCCAACGCTTGTTGAAGGAAACGACGGGTTGCATCGATTTGCGCGGCCAGCACAGGCTCCGCTGCAGTGTAGTCCATGGGAGCATCCTTCAGGGCGGCGAGGCGTGACAGGGTATTCTCGGTGTTGTTGAGGAGTTCCTCTTCCGAGAAGATGGGGATCGGCATCGTAAGCATGCGGGAAAGACTGGGGATGCGATCGCCGCCTCTGCTTTCTATGTTCAGGTAGATGACAGGTTTTCTGAAAATGATGCCGAAGCACGTAGCGTGGAAGCTATCTGTTACCAACACCTTGCACTGTCGGATGATGTTTACCCAATCGGCAACCTCCTCACCGTTCAGTAAATGGACGGATGGAAGACCTGTCGAGTCCCAGCGTTCAGCCAGTTGATGGCAGATCGGAACGTAGGGAGTATGGAGAGTACAGAAGGCGGCAAATTCATTGGGAAGGGTTTTTCTACCTTCATCCGCCAACCTCCCCCATTCTTTACTGTTGAGCAGGAACACCGGGTCCAGAACGTGCACGGCCTGCACACCGTAATAATCTCGGCAGATATCTACTCCACTAGCCTCGCGCACTGAGATGGCCGTGAACTTCTTCAGGGCTGCTGACCTGGCCTCCACAAATTCCTTAGGAACATTACTGTGATCAGCACTGCCGAAACTGGCTGCCACAGCGATACGTTTTTTGCCATCAGGGAGGTCAGAAAAGTCAAATATCTCCCTGTCCTGTATATGGCGAGTGTCCCAGTTGGGTTTATATGTCCAAACCTGGTCACTACCCACGATGAAGGTATCGTAATCGGCACTGATAGTCCGGAAGGTATGTCGCCCGAAACAATGGGGGGTCCATCGAAGGTGTTTTTGACAGAACCGCGAAAAGGGAGAATTGAAAGAAGTCAGATCAAGGGTATAAAGAAAACGTCTATCTATCAGGGCTGGAGTAGTACCTCGATTTTTGCAATATTCAGCGATAGCGTAGGCTGTTAGATTGGCTCCATAATTAGGACAGCCGGCGAAATTCAGAATGGCGATTTTTTTATTCATGATTCGGAATGAAATGCTGAACAAGCTTCATGCGTTACAGCCAGGGGATTATCCCATATTTTGAGTGAGTTGTCAATTTGTTTTTCGGACACGCCTCAGGAAGAAAAGTCTTCCGAGCTTGATTTCCAATGGGGTTGGGTGCATAATCGCAACACAAACCAAATTAGCGCATTATGGCAAACATAATCAAGAAGAGGTGCCGCTACAGCGCGGCCATGAAGGAAGAGGCCGTAAGGTGGTACCCCTTCTCGACGCCAGCGTTTTATTGCATTGGGTTCATTTATAAAAATAGCTAAATAAGATCTTTGAATCCGTAACGCCTGAAGGTACCCGCTATTGCACGTACCGCTGCCGGTGCCGGTACGTATATGGACGTAGTGAGGAGATAGTGTAGAAAAGAGACAAGGAGTCCACGTCGTGCTGGGGGAGCATTCCTCTTCAAGGTTGCATTGATCCATACCCACATGGCAATTTGCCTTCGAATAAGGACTTCTCCGAACAGCTTTCTGTCTCTCACGGACCAATAGGGGGGCATATCCTTGGCAATACGCGTCCAAAAAGAAAAATGAGAGATATAAATTTCCTTAGGTAATAAACCCATCTCGAATTTATTATTGGAACTGCCTCGGTGAACAGTGTAGTTCATAAGTGTATTGTGGACAAAGACGGTATTTTGTGAAAATATAAGGTATCTGATAACAAAATCCTGATCTTCTCCGTTAGACATGTTCTCATTAAAGTGAAGATCGTGTGCTTTTATGAGATTCATACGATATAATTTCCCCCATGCGGCAAGATTCTGTATATATCGTAGAGACTCGTGACGTGGCAGAGAGAGATCCCTGCGTCCGTCGGAGAGAACCAGAACATCTTCCGTTTCATCTCCTTTGCAAAAACGAATCGCCCCTGCGGCTAAATCTGCCTCCGGCTTGCCCTGTAATGCATGTAGAAGAGATGATAGCATAAATGGTTCCATCATGTCGTCACTATCATGGAAGGCAAGAAATTCTCCCGCAGCAATTTTTATACCTACATTGCGGGCATGCGAGACTCCCTGATTATTCTGATGGATTACATGCACCCATGGCCGTGAGTTTGCATATTCATCCAGAAATAAGGAACTTCCATCGGTCGAACCATCATCCACCAGAATAAGCTCAATGTTGCAATAATCCTGAGCTTCGACGGAAGCCAGACATTCGGGGAGATATCCAAGTCCGTTGTAAACTGGAATGACGATGGAAATGAGAGGATTGTCATTCATGGATATTATGTTGTTGGTTCTGATGGTCGTAGGCATTCAATTTGCGGAGGTAAATGCTCAGCAGCGGAAGTGCAGCAAAGCGCGGCAAGTGAGCTATTTTCTCCATTCTCCGGAAATGAAGGTTGTCATTTAATCGAAGCATGGTGGCCATCGGGGGAGTTATGGCGGCCCGGAGGGCGCGGGCTAAGGAGAGGTAGGAACGCCGGTTAGGGGGAACCTTATGGAATTGCCACTTGAGGTAGGCGTTCAGGCGCTTGGCAAAGAAGAGTTGCACCTTCGGGCGTTCGGCGATACCCTCTTCGACTGCGAGTCGGGCAAACTCACTCAGGGTACCGAGGAGGTGCTCGATATTGCGCATGGAGTAGGAGTTCATGATGGAGCCGGGGCGAACATTGCGGTACACATAGGTGCGCTCCGGGATGCAATAGATGGAGGGTTTGGAGAAAGCCAAGTAAAGGCTCCATCGGTTGTCTTCGTGCAGGAGTCCCTCTTCGAATAAGAGATGATGCTCGCGGATGAAGTCTGCCCGAAGCAGCTTATTCCAGCCTTGTACCATCCACTGCTCTGCAATATAGGCTTTGAGCGCTTCCTCCCGCTGCCACAGAATACCTGTTTGGTTATCCATCCATGCCGGGTCATCCGTCATCAGGCTCGTTTGTCCTATGACGACATCTGCTCCGTGCTGCAGGGCGGCTTCATAGAGGAGGGATAGTGCATTCGGGGACAGTTGATCATCGCTGTCCAAGAAGAGGAGGTACTCTCCCGTTGCCGCGGCTATTCCTGTATTACGTGCAGCAGATAACCCCCTGTTTCTCTCGTGGCAAAGGACTCTATGGGCAAGAGGATTATCGGTTGTCGCTAAAAGCTGCAGAGCGAGCTCCATCGAGTCATCCCCTCCGCAATCATCAACGAGAATCAGCTCAAACGGTGGCGGCTCGAGCTGTGCGGTGATAGAACGGATGCAATCTCCGATGTAGTCTCGAACCTGATAAACAGGCACGATGAGAGATATGGCGGGGTGATGTGTGTGTGAGGATGACATGATGCCGGGAGGATACTACAGCATTTGTAATGCTGTAGTCAAGTCTAAAAATGGGGGATAGCGCATGTGGACTGTATCCGACGGCTACACGCGAACGCAGAGGTGGGAGATATGGCTCCCCTTGACTATCAAGGATTTATGCCGAATTTGATGACTACAGCATTACAAATGCTGTACACTGAGCCGAGGGAGGTAAGAGAAGCATGATAGATGAACATGAAGAGTTAACGGATAAGTCAGTAGCCGTATCCGTTATTGTGCCGTTTTATAACGCCGCCGACTATTTGGAAGAGTGCATCAATTCCGTGCTGTCGCAGGATGTGGAAGCGGTGGTTGTGTTGTTGTTGATTGATGATTGCAGTACGGATGGTGGAGATCGCATAGCGGAGCGAATTTTTGCCGGTGCCGGGGCTGACAGGCTGTGCGTATTGGTTCGTCAGCCGCGGAATGCCGGGACATCGACTGCCAGGAACACGGGGGTAGAGATGTCGCGGGGTCGTTATGTGTTCTTTTTGGATGCGGATGATAAGCTGTTACCCGGTGCGCTGCGCGCGATGTTGCGGGCTGCGGAGGCTCATCAGGCAGACATGGTGATGGGCGATGTGGAGTGCCGCACCGGGAAGTATGGCGACTATTTTCACCCGAGGTGCCTCGGCGTCTTGGAGGGTGAGGAATCCTTCGCCGCACAGATGCGGCACGATGTGTATGCTACTGTGTGGAACCGATTGATTCGGCGGGAGTATTTAGAGAACCCACCCCTTCGCTTCGAGGCCGGTATTTATCATGAGGACGAGCTGTATTGTTTCCGACTCCATGCTCGCTTCGGCCGCACCGTTGTCATCCCGAATACGACCTACTACTACCGAACGGAGGTTCCGGGGTCTCGTGATACCGTCTATACGTTTCAGCATGTCATTGACTCCTTCATTGTTGCGAAGGGAGAAGTTGTCTGTGCGTCGAAGAATCATCTATCCGAGCGCGGGGATGTGGTGCGCCACATCACCATGTTGCTCCAAACGACGCTGGATTATAAGCTCAGAATATCCAAGTCGGGGTGGCGTCAGGTGTGGTATGCCGCCGGGCGTATTGTGCCGCTTCTGGAGCCGGACTTGTTGGGCCTCATGCTCCGGGCACCGCAACCTATCGTTCGGCGAGTCGGCAAGCTCTGCCGTATGGCCCCGACTTGGCTGCGACGGCCCGTGCTGTGGGCGTGTTTTATGTGCCTGAAGTAGCCGGGAATTCGGGTGCTACTTGGCTCCGGGGGACAGATATGACTCTTCGGGGGCCGGTGAATGGGCTCTTAGCTTTTCAGCCTGATTCACCCGTAGCCTGACGAAGTATCTATCCGAAAAAGTTCTCTCGACATCCTCACTCCCACAGGAAGGACTTTTTGGTGTCCTTGAGGGTGTCATTGACGAAGAGGTCGATTTTCCAGCTGAGGATATCGCCGTTGCGGGCGCGTTCCGGGCCGGAGAAGAAGAAGTCAGCCTTGCGGTCGAAAGCGGGTTTGCGGGGGGCGGGAAAGTCGAGGGTGCGGGTGAGGACTTTGCCGGCGGTGCGGGCCTGGGTGTAGTGCATGACGAGGCGGACGTGGGCTTGCGGGTCGGCGTCGTTCCAGCGCACGTGGTAGTAGTCGCCGAGGCGGTTACGGCGTTCGGCCTCGGTGTTGGTGCCGTAGAGGAGGTAGCGGGCGTTGGCACGGAGGGGAACGGCAGCCCAAGAGTCGGCGGGCAGGGCGGTGGATTTCAACGGCAGGTCGGCCACGCCGGTAATGCAGGTGCGGGAGGGGGAACAGGAAACCAGAGCGGCGAGGAGAAAGGAAGCCGTGATGAAACGCTGAAGCATAAGTTGTTCTACACCCGAGGGGCGGGGGTTGTCAATACAAAACTGCGGCGGGGATGGTTTACTTGAGGAAAACGCGGTCTGCCGGGAGGCCGGTGAGGGCCTGCAGCCGCCGCGCCAAGAAACGCATGACTGCCACGAGCGTGGTCATGAGCGGCACCCCGATAACAACGAAGCCCCACCAGTGCATGCCCCCGACCGCTTGATTGTAGGCCAGTGCTTGGTCTGCAGCAGGTAGATGCAGCACGGGGAGGAGGAAATAGAGCGAGAGCCCGAAGTTCGCCAGCCCGGAGCCCAAGAGCGAGGCAGCCATCAGGCGGCTGCATTGCAGCTCCAAGCGGCGGTAATCGTCTTCGCGGCCTTGCTCCTGCACCTTCTGCTCGATGAGCGGGATGTCATACAGTGCCTCGGAATAAACGAACGCACGGAGCAGCGAACTGCGGCCGCGGGCCGTCACCAGCACCGCCCCCGCAAGCATAGTCGCCACCATCAGCTCCTTGCCGGCATACCACCAAGGCGTGTCCGGGCGGATAGCCTCCCCTGTGCCGGAGTTCGCGTACATGCTCACCACGCCCGTGAGCAGCGTGCCCAGCAGACCGAACACCGCCAACGGCTCCACCCGCCGCTGCGAGATAACAGCGTAAATTCCGCAACCGATGGGCAGGGAAAGCGCCACCACAAGGGCCCACACCGTACCCCAGTCGTACCACGCACCGCCGGAGCCGGAGCACTTCTCCAGAATCAGCACCGGCGCCAGCACGCTGAGCAGCACATTGATCAGACTCTTCTTACCGCTGTCCATGGGGAAGGGTAGGGGGCTTCAGCGCATAGCGGCAATGGCCGCTGCCATGTCATCCGCACGGAAGGTCGAGGAACCCGCCACCAGGCAATCAGCCCCTGCCTCCTTGCAGAGCGGAGCCTGAGCAGGCCCGATGCCGCCGTCCATCTGGATGAGGAAAGAGCCGGCCCCCTCCGCGCGAGCCTGCGCCAGCGTTCGCACCTTGTCGAGCACATGAGCCATGAAACTCTGCCCCCCGAAACCGGGGACCACACTCATCACCAGTACCATGTCCAGCTCCGCCAAGTAGGGCAACACCGCCTCCACCGGGGTAGCCGGGTTGAGAGCCAGCCCCGCCTGAGCCCCACCGGCACGGATGGCCGCCAACGTGGCGTGCAGGTCCACCGCCCCCTCTCGCTCCACGTGGATGGTAATCATGCTCATCCCCGCCTTGAGGAAACGCGGCAGGTAGTGATCCGGCGCATCGATCATGAGGTGGGCATCCAAGAAGGTACCCGCCGGGACACTGTCATGAATGGCCCGGCAGATGTCCGGCCCGAACGAGATGTTGTCCACGAACGAACCGTCCATCACATCCAGGTGCAGCCAATCGGCACCGGCGTTCAGGGCTCGCACAGCCTCCTCGCCGATGCGTCGGAAATCGCAGGCGAGCATGGAAGGAGCAATCAACATGGCGCAGTGCGGCTCAAAGACTCTTCCAAGGCAGGGCGGCAAGCAGGGCATCGAAGCCCAGCCCGGTACCGGCAGGCACGGGGAAATCGGGCGTGATGTTGAAACCGAGCTGTTCCGAGAACGGATTGGGCTTGTAGTTCAGGTGGGTCAGCAGACCGCAGAACGGCACCTCCGCCTCCGGCTTTCCGGTGTAATAGGCAGCGGCATTGTAGGCGGCCCAGCACTGGCCCAGCGGGTGGTCCATGTAAGAGGTGAAGACCGGCATACCCGTGGTGCTCATATGGCGCGCGGGCTTCACCAGTCGCATCATGGGCTTGGTAGTGCGCTGCGGGATGATGCTCTCATTCTGCACGGGCATATCGTAGCCCAAGGGCATACCGGCGTCCTGCAGGGCCTGCCACACGGCAACATCGTAGTAGCAGGGGTCCTCCACAAAGTCAATGCGCTGACGCATGGCCGGCGGCAGCATCTCCCAGAACTGCAGGGCATCCTCCAGCGACAGCGTGCAGTTAAAGTCAACCCGCCACTTCCAATCCGGCACCATGGAGGCCAAATTCACCAGACGCTCCACCGTCGCGGCCAACTTGGGCACCACCTTGATTTTGCCGACGCGGAAGCCGCGTTGGTGGAGGTTGTACACTTGGCCGGGCGTGGCACTCACGGGCAGGGTGGCATGGCTGCGCGGCACCCGCAGACCCGCAAAAAGGCTCTCTCCCTTGGCGCGCGCGGCGCCGTCCAGCTCCACGCATTTGAGTGCGCGAGCCCCCAAGCGCAGAGGCGTGCCGTCCCGCAGAGCATCCAGCTCATATTCCAGCGGGGCATCCCCCAGCTCCGGCCAGGGTTGCAGGCAGGCATAGCCGCCGTTGTCGCCGCGCAAAAGAACACCCTGGCGTGGCTGCGCAGCCGCGCGCGCGCTCAACGCCCCCAGCGGATAAAGTGTGTACGGAGAGTACTGCATGCGCCTATTCTATCCTAAATCCCCCATTTGTCACGCCCTTTTTTTGCCCCGTGTGCATTTTCTCACCCCTTCCTCCGGTGGTGATTGATGGGTGAGGGAACCCCGTATGTTGTGGTATAGTTGAGAAATTTTAATAATTTTTCATAAAATGCTTGACATCGGGGGTCGGGAGGTGTATAGTCTCCGCCCATGAGACGTACCCTGACATTTTTGCTGAGTCTTGTGCTGTTGACCATCGTCGCTCCTGCGGACGAGGTAACGGCCCTGCGTCCTGTCATCCACCAAGCGGCGGCGGACAACGATGTAGATCCGGTGATGATGGAAGCGATCATCCGTCACGAATCCGCCCACGCCACCTCCAAGGCGGCCCGCAACAAGAATAACCTGGCGGGCATCATGGGCCGCAACGGACAACGCCGCTACGGCAGCAAGGAGGAATGCGTGCATGATCTGGGCCGCATCTTGGCCAAGTACAAGGCCAAGGGCCGCACCACGACCGCGCAGGTGGGCCGCTCTTATGCCGCTGCGGGCAACTGGGCCGCGCATGTCGACCGCCATATGCGGGAGATTTTGGCCGGTAAATACGGCGAATTGCCCTCCTCCGGCACCGCAAACAACTGAGGAAGCAGCTGCAAGCCGCACAAAAAGCTTGCAGAGAGCGGCGGCATCCGCTAGAATACGCTTGCTATGCCGCAGAAAATGCTTTTGTTGATGATGCCGGCGCTGGCGCTGCTTGCCGGCGCCCCCCTGCCGGTGCAGGCCGCCCCGACGCGCCGCCCCGCAGCCAAGCAGCAGACGACTGCTCGCCTGCCCATGTTGCGCACATGGGAAAAACGCTTGACCGTCGCCATGGACGAGGCGTTGAAAGAGAACGGCTCCGAAGGTGAGCCGGCTGACATGGCCCGCAAATGTGTGGTGGATGCCGTGACCGCTGCCGAAAAGTGGCAACGTGCCCGCACGGCGTACCTCGAGGCAGCAGCCCAAGCTGTCGGCGGAAAATCCGAGCGCCTGACCGAGCTGAAGCAGGAAGGCGAGCGCAACCTGGAGGCCGACATGCGAGCCTTGGCGGCGGGTGCTGCTTGGTATCCCGATGCCCGCTGCAAAGAATTGGGGATAGCGGAGGAAGATCGTGAGGAAGCGGCTACCCCCGGGGTGGGGGATGTACCCCTGCCGGTGATCAAGCTGCTGCAATGCGGCTCCAACAGCACACAGGAATACGCCCTCGCGGCGGAGTCCGCTGCTGCCGTCTGCTCGGCCATGATCAAGGCCGAGAATGACGCCTTGCTGAAGATGTACCCCACTTCCGAGGAACCCTTCCCCGGCCCGGAGCCGGTCACGGGGCTGCTGTGGGAGGCCGTTCCCGAGCTGAAGGCGCAGGCCCCGAAGCTGATCTCCCTGTGGAAGGCGGAGGTCAAGGCTTGGGAGGAATACTGCGAGGCCATGCGCGTGTTGCTGGCTCCCGGTTGCCTGATGTACACGGGCAGTATGGCCTACATGGACCGGCTGACGCTGAAGCTCATTGCCAACCGAGAGTCCTTCTTGTCCGTGCTCATTCCCCCGCCCGCCGAGCAGAGTGCGGAGGAGGCCGATGAGGGCGATGAACCCGCCGCGCAGGACATGACCCCCGAGCAACTGCGCCGCGCCGCCGAGGCCGATGACCCGAACGCCCAGTGGGAGCTCGGGGAGCGTCTGTTGAACGGGAAAAACGGCTTCAAGAAGAACGCCAAGGAGGCCGTCAAATGGCTGGAGAAATCCGCCAAGCAGGGACACTGCATGGCTGCCCTGCGCCTGAGTGAGTGCTATCGCAACGGCACCGGTGTCGCCAAGGATGCCAAGAAAGCCGACTACTGGCTGGAAGAGAGCGGTGACGGCATGGAATCCCAGGGCGGCGAAGACCAGGGCGGGGAACAATAAGGGACGCAGCCTATGAATCTGGAGGACCTCAGGGGGCAGATCGACAGCATCGATGCGCAAATCGTCGAGCTGTTGAAGCAGCGTGCCCGCTGTGCGCACGAGGTAGGCCGCCGCAAGCGCGAGGCAGGCCGGCCCACCTTCGTGCCAGAGCGGGAGAGCGCTCTCATCGCCAAGCTGCTGCGCCTGAATGCCGGCGAGCTGCCGGAGCAGTGTCTGCTGAGCATCTACCGCCAGATTGTGAGCTGTTCCTTCCACATGGAGGGCGGCATGCGGGTCGGTTATCTGGGCCCGGAGGGCACCTGGAGCCACCAAGCGGCCCTTGCGCGCTTCGGTGACAGCGTGGAGTTCGTGCCCTTCCCCTCGTTCGCCCATGTGTTTTCCGCCGTGGAGCGGCAGGAGGTCAACTACGGGGTCATCCCTATCGAGAACAGCACGGATGGCTCCGTCTCGCAGGCGATGGACGAGTTCGGTCACAGCCCCCTGCGCATCTGCGCCCAGGTGCAGCTGAGCATCCGCAACTGCTTGCTGTCTGACATCCCGGCGGAGGCCATCACCACC
Organism: Akkermansia muciniphila; assembly: GCA_004557455.1. Lineage (GTDB taxonomy): Bacteria > Verrucomicrobiota > Verrucomicrobiia > Verrucomicrobiales > Akkermansiaceae > Akkermansia > Akkermansia muciniphila_D. Next base: position 43,854 of record SFDX01000015.1, read on the forward strand.
ATCTACAGCCACCCGCAGGTGCTGGGGCAGTGCCGTGATTGGCTTCGCGAGAACTTCCCGCAGGCGGAGTTGGTGTCCGTCTCCTCCACGGCGGCCGCGGCCGCACGCGCCAAGCAGGAATCTGCCTCCGGTGCCGCCGCCTTGGGCAGTAAGCTGACGGGCACGCTGCACCACCTTCCCGTGCTGGCCGAAAATATCCAGGACAAGGCATACAACAGCACGCGCTTCGTCGTTATCGGCGACCAGCGAACCGCCCCGGCGGAGAAGAACCGCACCACCCTCTGCTTCACCGTGCCGCACACCCCCGGCAGCTTGGTGGATATGCTTCTGCACTTCCGCCGCCACGGCATCAACCTGTTGTGCATCGACAGCCGCCCGACCCGCGACACGGCGTGGGAGTATCTGTTCTACGTTGACGTGGAAGGCCACGAAGAGCTGGACCCCCTGAAGAGCTGTTTGGAGGAAATGAAGCAGCAGAGCCTCATGTTCAAGGTACTGGGCTCCTACCCGGAGCAATAGCGCGCCATGGCCTTCACCCTGCAACAGGCGCAGCGCATGCTGCTGCAAGCCCGGGAACGCGGCCGCCTGCCGCATGCCCTGCTCATCACCGGGGCGGAGGAAGCCGGTACGCGGCGGCTGGCTCTGTCCCTGGCGGAGGCCCTCAACGGCGCGCGGGCCGAGAGTCTGGAGACCCTGCGCCATCCGATGTGCCGCATTATCCGTCCCGGGTCGAAAATCCGCAGTATTCCCGTAGAGAGCGTGCGCGCGGTGGAGCCTTTCCTGTCCCTGCGTGCCATGGAGGGCGAAACCAAACTGGTTATCATGGTGGAGGCCGAGCGCATGAAGGACGAGGCCGCCAACGCCTTCCTCAAGACCTTGGAGGAGCCTCCGCCGCAGACGCTCATCATCCTCATCACGGAGCACCCGGACCACCTGCTGCCCACCATCCTCTCCCGCTGCGTGCGCGTGCCGCTGCATACCCCCGGCGCGGGTCTGCACCTCAGCGAGGCCCAGCGCGCTTTCCTGCCCGCCGTGCAGCAGGCCCTCCCCGACATCGGCTCGGATGTGACGGCCTTGGCTCTGCGTGCGGATTTGACCGCCGTTCTCGCTCAGCGGAGGGAACAGATAACCGATCGCCTCACCGAGGCGGTGAAGGCCGAGGCCAAGGCGGTGGCAGAGGGGACGGATATCAAGGATTGGGAGAGCCGTCAAAAGGACGCCACGGCGGCGCAGATTGAGACCGAATACCTGCGCGAGCGGGAGGAAGTGCTGGAGTTGCTCTCCCTCTGCATCGGCCAGGCGGTGCTGCTGGCCAGTCATGCCCCGGACGTGAAGCCCCTCGTGCCGCAGGTGGCAGAACTGGCGAAACGTCCGCTGCCGGAGCTCCTGCGCCGCATGCGTGCCGTGGATGCCTTGCGCAGCGACCTTAATTTTAACGTCAACGAGGCCCTGGCACTCGAGGCTCGCCTCATCGACATCATCGGAAATATCTCATTATGAACAGTATGACAGGATTCGGGGCGGCTTCTGCCTCCCTCAAGCGGTGTTCCCTCCGGGTGGAAATCGGCGGGGTGAACCGCAAGCAAACAGAAATTGCCATCTCCCTCCCCCGGGCATGGGCCGAGCTTGAAACACGCGTCCGCGAGGTGGTCGCTGGGCCGATTTCCCGCGGGCGGGTCAACGTTTCCATCTCCCTCCAAAGCAGCAGCGGCGGGGCTATTCCCTTGCAGCTTCATGCGGAAAAACTGGCGGATCTGCGCATGCACCTGCTGTCGCTGGCCGCCTCTCTGGAGCAGCCGGTGCAGCCCACGCTCGATGCGCTGATTCGTTTGGGAATCATTGCGGAGGAGTCCGAGGCGGATATTTCTGCGGAGGAGGCGTGGACGGCCATTCAGCCGGCGCTGGAGGAGGCCTTGCAGAAGTTCTGCTCCCTGCGTGCAACGGAGGGCGAGAACATGAAGCGGGACCTTCTGGCGCGCATTGATACCCTGCGGCAGCTCCGCAGCGAGATCAAGGCGCAGGCGGCCACCGTTCCTGCGCATTACCGCGAGATGTTGCTCAAGCGTTTGCAGGAGGCGGACCTGCCTTTCCCGGCGGATGACGAGCGCATTATCAAGGAGATCGCGCTTTTTGCTGATCGCTGCGATGTGAGCGAGGAGCTCACGCGCCTCGGTTCGCACCTGGATCAGTTCTGCCGCCTGTGTGACAGTGCGGAGCCCGTCGGGCGTACGCTCGATTTCCTGTGTCAGGAGATCTTCCGGGAGTTGAACACCACGGGCTCCAAGGCCAATGATGCGGCTTTGGCCCAGCTTGTCGTGACGGCCAAGACGGAGCTGGAGAAGATTCGTGAACAAGTGCAAAATATCGAATAATATGCTCGGTACTCTTTTGGTGGTCTCCGGTCCCTCCGGTTCCGGGAAGACAACTCTCTGCCGCCGCGCGGCTGCGGAGGGCTTGGCGGCGTATTCCATCTCCTGCACCACCCGCGCGCCGCGTCCGGGGGAGCAGGACGGTGTGGATTATCATTTCCTTTCGCCGGATGAATTCGCTGCCCGTGTGGCGGCGGGCGAGTTCCTGGAACATGCTACCGTGCACGGCAATTCCTACGGCACCCTCAAGGCGGATATCGTGGCGCTGCTCGAGAGCGGTCGGAACGTGGTGATGGACATCGATGTGCAGGGCGCGGCGGGTATCCGTGCCTGTACGCATCCTGTCATTCGTCGGGCCTATGCGGATCTCTTCATTCGCGTGCTGCCCGCGGAGTTGGAGGCGCGCCTGCGCGGGCGTCAGACGGATGCCGAGGAGGTGATCCGCCTGCGTTTGCACAATGCAGCGCAGGAGAATGCCCGCCGTGGGGAATATATGTTTACCCTTACCTCCGGCGACCGTGAGCAGGACTACGCGCGCTTCACCGCTTTGCTGACGGCGTTGTCCCTGCGCACCGGGCTGGAGCCCGTGGAGTAGGCCGCCTGTCCCGCTCTTTTTCCCGTCTGCGGGCGTAAAAAAGCCCGCGGCGGGGTGTTTTTTGCTTGCAAGCCCGCGCGCGGGGGCGTATGATGGGTGGCGCAAGAGAGTCATCTTATGAAAACACTTATCACCAATGCACACATCATCTCCCCGGGGGTGGATCTCCCCGGCGGTTCCGTGTTGATTGAGGGCACCAAGATTGTCGACGTGCTGCTGCCGGGCGAGACGGCGGAGGCGGACAAGGTGGTGGATGCCGGCGGTAACATGCTGCTGCCGGGTTTTGTGGACATCCACTCGCACGGTGCGGGCGGCTGCGATACCTGCGATTGCAAGGTGGAGAGCATCCGCACGATCGCCGATTGCAAGATGAAGGAGGGCGTGACCACTTGGCTGCCCACCACGCTGACGCTGGGTACCAAGACCCTGATGGACGTCTGCACGGCGGTGAAGGAGTACGCTGCCTCCCCGAACGGTTCCAAGACCCCCGGCGTGCACTTGGAGGGCCCCTTCATCAACCCCAAGCAGTGCGGGGCTCAGAACCCCGCTTTCGTCCGTCCGTCGGACTTTGAGGAGGTGATGGAGATCAACAGCATCTACCCCGTGCGCTACATCTCCTTGGCCCCTGAAATGCCCGGTGCAACGGACTTCATCGCCAAGGCTACGGCTGCGGGTATCACCTGCTCCGCCGGGCACTCCGCCGCCACCCATGCGGACTTCAAGAAGGCGAAGGCCAAGGGACTCAAGTTCCTGACCCACTTCTGCAACCAGATGAGCCCGCAGCACCATCGCGAGATCGGTTTGGTGGGTTCCGGTATGCTGGATAAGGATATCAAGATCGAGATTATCTGTGATACGATCCACCTTTGCTCCGACATGCTGAACTTGGCTTTCACCAACAACGGCATCGACCAGATGGTGATGGTTACGGACTCGTTGGCTTGCTCTTGGATGCCGGACGGCCCGGGCAGCCTGGGCGGTCTGCCCATCATCGTGAAGGGCGGTGTGGCACGCCTGGAGAGCGGTAACTTGGCCGGTTCCACCCTGCGCTATGCCCACGGCTTGCGCAACGTGTGGAAGATCACCGGTAAGCCGCTCAGCGAGCTGGTGAAGGCTACCTCCTGGAACCAAGCGCAGGCCCTCGGGCTGCATGACCTCGGCAAGATCTGCCCCGGTTACACAGCGGACATGGTGCTGCTGGATGCGGACTTCAACACCGTCAAGACGATTATCGACGGCGAGGTGAAGTACGAGGCCTGATTTTTTTCCACGGTCGGGCTGCCGGGCATGCGGTGCTGTGCATGCCCGGGGGCTCGTCCGCGTTTCTTTCGTTTTATCGTAATCCCTCGGAATGCGTATTTCTCCCTTGGCTGCTAAACTCTGTGCCCGGCAGGGCATAGATCCCGCCACTCTGCACGGCACCGGGCCGCGCGGGCGTATCATGGCGGCGGATGTGAAGGTCGGGCCGCGTGTCGGGCGTTCTTTCGCCGGTCAATCGGTGCGGGCCGTTTTTGCGGAGCAGCCTGCCGCCACCACCGGGCCGGAGGGGTATACCGTGTATGTAGGGAAGGCTCCCGCGCCGGGGCGTTTGCCGGAGCAGGTGGCCGTGCAGCGGGCTCGCTTGGGGGCAGGGGGCCTGAGTTTCCGGGATTATATTGCCCGCGCTTTAGTGAAGGCTGCGTTGCGGGCACAAGTCACCTCGCTGGAGGAGACGAACCTTTTGCTGCGTAACGAGGATGGGGACTGCGCCGTTCCCTCCGCTGCCCGCAAGCCGCTCTGCCGCTTGGCGCAGGAGGCCGCTGTCCCCGCGCCGTTCCCGCAGGGTTTTGCTCCGCAGCTCGTTCTGTGCCTGCCGGGGCAGGGGGCTGCCGCTATCCGTGACTTCCGTCCCCGCTTGGTGCTGGAGTGTGCCGCCCCCGGACCGGAGGGCGCGGCCTATTCGCTCTACTCTGCCCCCGATTTACCCCGCGCCTCTGCCGACACCGCCGCCGCCGCTCTGCACCTGCTTGCAGAGAACCCGGTGGCTCTCTTGCTGCTGCCCTAACTCCCCTCATGGGAGGGGGAATCTACTACGGGCATGTGTGTGGAGCGCGCCCGAAAAAAGGTGCCGCCTTAGTACTCAACTTGAGGATACAATCTGAAAGGTGAAGCGTCAGCGAGGAAGAACAGATGCGGGAGTGGTGATTTCCTTACTTCTATGCATGAAGTATCAGTCACTCACCACCTTGAGAAAATCCTCCACACCCATGATCCACTCTTTCTGATGGTCTGAGAAGGACGAGTGCAGACAGCGCGGCAGAACAAGTCGAACGTCCTGTTGCTTCATCTCCGTCGTTTGATTTTCGCTGATACCGGGTTCGATTGTAAGAAGATGTTTAGTTTTGATTCGAGCTGCTTCCGTCAGTATCTGTCGCCATCGATCCTTGCATGTAGTCTTGACCCCCAGCATATACAGATGCATCGAAGGAAAAGCGGGATCCCGATAGGCTTCTATACTTGGAAAAATATAATCCGGACGAGATTTGCCCTCTGTAACAGGAGTTCGCGAGTATGCTATATTACGATCGATGAAAATTTGCTCGATATGGTTCTCAAGAGATTGGCCTGCTCTGGTTTTTCTCCTATTGAGAAATGTTTTAGAAAGAGAAATAAAACGCTCGGCAGAAAGCCCACGATTGATTTCCTCATCTAAAAGATACTTTTCAAAAGAGAGAAACAGTTTTGTCTCTGTATTGTACCAGTAATAAAGCAAGTCGTCTGCCGTACCGGATTGCACTTCTCCGGCATTCGGGCAACCGGAAATTAGGCGAGCGTAGGAGGAAAACTCGGCTGTCGATGGGAGAGTTCCCTTGAACCGAACTATCATCTCATCTAAAAAATCATCATTTTGCGGAACCTCCAGCCCCATTGCAAAAAAGAGTTCATAGGCCCGCGCCGGAAGCTCTCTGTTGATGAGGATATCAGAATCGACACCGGAAAAAGATGTCTTCTGCTGTTCAGTATATCCGAATAACCATTTCAACCAAGGCAGAGCGTCGCTGTCCTTGTCTACAATAGCAAAGACGGCGGGAGTATCTGACTTTTTCCGATGTGCGATAAAGAGAAGATCTCCTTCCTCCATGCGCAGTGTCGCATCATTGGTCCGGTAGTACATTCGATATTCACTTCTGTCAGTTCTTCCAAGCTCTCGCCCCTTTGCCCGTGCATCATACAGAGTGAGTACCCCGGGATTCGATATGACAGAATCGTCATCTGCATAAATATATAAGCACGGAATGTTGAGCTTTTCGCACCCTTGGGGGTCACCGAACATTTGCACAATGGGACGAATGGCGTTGATTTCATGTTGGTTCGAGTGCCGGGGTGACGTCTCAACAGCAGAAAGTATCTTAAAGGCCAGAGCATCGAAGCAATTGGCCAAGCAGGCGGAACGTAACATCACGATTTAAAACAGTTATAATTTGCCAAAACCGATGCTATAAAGCGAGCGGAGGCTTCAATTGCGGGAACAACGACACTGTTTCCTATTTGGTGATATGCCTGAGTCGAGGATACGGGGAAGATAAAAACAGAAGGATCATACCCTTGCAGCTGCATAGCTTCCGAAACGGATAAACGTCGAGGACGATCGCCCGGCTGTTCAATAAGAATTTCGGCCCCGTCTTTATGATACCTTGCGGATATAGTTCTCGTTACCTCATCGTCTCTGAGAGGCCAGGTGTGTAACCCATAACCGAATCCGTTTCCGGCTTTTTCGTGGTGCGCCTTGTGCCGTTCCAATGTAGCCCAAGTTCCCTCTCCCAATGTGTACCCCGGTAAATTTTTCATGATAATGCCGGGAAGAGTTGGATAACTGTAATCCTTTCCCGGTTTTGTCGGAATATCAATCGGGTATTTTTCTGTATTGATTTGCTTCGGATCAAATCCGATAAGATACATGCGTTCGCGATGCTGGGGAACCCAAGCAGCCCCATCGACTATCTTCCATGAAATGACATATCCGAGTTCATCCTGAAGAGATCGCCGAATCACTTCAAATGTGCGACCTTTGTCGTGTGAGAGAAGATTTTTGACATTCTCCAACATAAATGCTTTAGGCCGCTTTAATCTGAGAATTTCCTTAATCTCGAAGAAGAGCGTACCTTGGGTTTCATCCTCAAATCCATGCTTTCTCCCCAAAGAATTTTTTTTGGACACTCCCGCCAGAGAAAACGGTTGGCAGGGGAACCCCGCACAAAGGACATCATGGTCGGGAATGGAAGACTTCGGAATACTCCGAATATCGCCGAACGGCATTTCACCATAGTTGCGAAGATACGTTTGCTGAGCGTATTTATCCCACTCACTGGAAAAGACACATTTGCCTCCCGCTCTTTGGAAGGCTATACGAAAGCCCCCTATGCCGGCAAAGAGGTCGATAAACGTAAAGTTCCACTGCTTGGGCGGAGCATAGGGGATACCATCGAATAGATCTCTGGACGCACATTCAGGGAGAGAAACAGGTTCTCTTGCGGACAAAACACCATCATGTTCATCCTCGATTTTATATAAATGCCGTTGGAGAGAAAGTCTTCCTTCCTTAGTCAGGAAGGGAATTGGCTGCTCCTCCCATGCGCGCTGTACATAGTGGGATACAACAGCCAAATAATCACGATCGGAAGGGTTCGGAATATCAACCGTGTCTTCAATAAGTTTTCCTCCGCCGGCAAGGAGACCGGTGTATGAGAGAAATTCTGCGGACTGAGTTGATGTAGACATGATGGATGAATACCGCAGACATTCTATCATCTCATATCTGCATTGTCAAGACCACAGCCCGGCTTCGGTGATGCAAGCCTTTTTTCCGGAAAATCTCTGCCATCAGAAAAATTCTTTCTGCTAAACCTGTATTTTTGTGGGTTACGCAGCGATGTTCGGGCTTGGCTGAGGTGCCGCTGCCCTAAGCACCTCGGCAAAGATTTCGAGCTTCTCCGGAGATATGTAGGCCCTGCCGTAGAGGAAGGACAAGGTATCCACTGTAAAGAAATGGCCGGGCTCGTGATTGTGTATGGCATAATTCTCCGGCGACATGAAGTCTGCACGGTGGTATTGTATGGCTCATTTCCGGCTTGATTTCGGGGCGGGGATGGGGTATTATGAATCCTGCGTTATACCATGAAACACCGAATGCGAATTCTGATAGCCCTTTTGTTGACCTGTCTGCTGCCCTCGACGGGGTTGGGAGCGGGGATGGATTTTTACCCGGCGTGGTCGAAGATCAGCGTGGAGCAGAGCATGGCGGAGTTGGACCAAGCCATGCGTGAGGCCTCCGAGCAAGTGGAGGGCATCAAGCGCCTGCGGCCGGAGGAGATGAGCTGGGAGAATGTTTTTGCGGTGTTGGATGATGCCCTGATGACGCCGGCGGAGGTGCAGGTGATCGGCATCGGTCTGAAGGATTGCGTGATGCGTACGCCGGAGATACAGCAGGCGCAGGACCGCTCCGCCACGGAGCTGAAGAATCTGGAAAACAAGATGCTGAGCGACCCCGAGCTGTGGCGTGCCGTGCAGACGGCTGCCGAGCAGGAGTGGGTCGGCAAGCTGTCGCCCGGGCAGCGTTATTTCATCACCTCTATCTTACACGAGTTCCGCCGCCACGGGGCGCATCTGCCGGCAGAGGTACGCGAGGAGCTGCGGCAGGTGGATGCCGAGTTGACCGGCGTGAGCACCGAATACGACCGCCGCTATCGCGAGGCGCAGGCCGGTTGGAGTATGACGGTGACCGATGCCGCCGAGCTGGAGGGTATGCCTGAGAACCTGCTGCAGACGGCGGAGGCAGCCGCTGCGGCGCGCGGACTCGGCACCCCGGAGAAGCCGCAATACCTCCTCAGCATCGGTGATATGACCGCCTCCGCCGCCATGGCCTTCTGCCGGAAGGAGTCAACCCGCCGCGCGGTGTACATGGGCATCAACTGCCCGGATTTGAAGGGGCCGCAGGCGAATGCCGAGCTGCTGGACCGCCTGCTCTCCCTGCGCCTGAGGAAGGCTCAGTTGCTCGGATATAACAGTTATGCCGATTTTGTGACGGAGCAGCACATGACCCGCAATGGGCAGGGTGCCTTGGATTTCGTCGACGGGCTGATGAAGGGCGCGAAAGCCGACTTTGATGCGGAGCTGGCGGGTATGCAGAAGGTGGCGCGCATGTCCGGCCTGTACCCGGACGAGCCGGAACCGCTCATGCAGCCTTGGGATGTCCATTACTGTGTCTTGGCCTATGAGTCCATGCAATACGTGCCGAGCCATCATGCGTGGCAGTTGGATGACTACTTGGAGTTCAACAGCGTGCTGCGCGGACTCTTCGCCATCAGCCGCAAACTCTTTGATATTAACATCCGCGAGCTGCCCGTGTACTGCCCCGGCGGGCAGACCGAAGCCGCGCCGGAGGCTGTGGAGGTGTGGCTGCCCGGGGTACGTGTGTTCGAGATTTCGGACAACAAGACGGGGCAGCATCTCGGCTCTTTCTATTTAGATGACACGGCGCGCCCGAATAAGCACGCCGGTCCCATGACCGGCCCCCTGCGCTGCAGCCGCACCGGGGCGAACGGGGAGCCGCGCTTGCCGAATCTCTGCGTGATGAGCCTGGTGCGCCGTCCGGATGGCGATGGCGGGCCGGATATTCTGTCTCAGCAGGACCTGCGCTCTCTGTTCCATGAATTCGGGCATGTGCTGCAGATGCTCTTGGCGGACACCCCGACCCGCGCGCAGAGTGCGGTGATGGTGCCCACCGATTTCGCGGAATTGCCCAGCACCCTGATGGAGAAGATGGTGAACGAGAAAGCGGCCATTCGCCTATATGCACGGCATCGCAAGACCGGTAAGGTCATCCCCAAGCGCGTGGCAGAGCCACTCTTCCTGCCCGGTGGGGACTCCACTGCTGCAACGGAATTGCAGGGTACCCTGAATATCTGTAAGCTGGATTTAGAGGCCAACCTGCACTACGCCGAACGTTTCCGAGGCAAGGATTTGGATGAAGTGAGCCGGCAGATTCTGGCGGGGTATGACTTCCCGGTGCGGAGCACACCGCTGAGCGTGATGCGCATTTGCCTGCACCTGGCGAACGATGTCTATGGCTCGGCCTACTACTCCTACCTGTGGAGCGAGATGCTGGCCTTGGAGGCCTTGGAGCGCATCCGCCGCGAGGGGCTGAACGCCAAGACCGGTGCGGCCCTGCGGCGTGAGATTCTGGCCCCCTTCGGCTCGCGGCCTGCCGGGGAGTCCGTGCGTGCCTTCCTGGGGCATGACCCGGATCCCGGGGTGATCATCCGCTCCATGCAGTCAAAGCGCCGCCGTTGAGGGACGGCTTACAGCTCGGCGGCGGGCAGTTGGCGCAGGGCTTGGCGGCACAGCGGGGCAGACCACTGGCCGGGCGCGGCGGGTGTGGTGCCCAGGTAGCCGTAGATCAGGCAGCTGCCGAGCTGGCAGTACATCAGGCGACTGGTGGGACCCAGCGGGCCCATGCCCATGACCGCCACGGGACCGCCGGCGCGCCGCAGCAGCTCCACCCCCGCCATGATGTCCTCCGGGCGGTTCAGGCGGAAAGCGAACTTGACCACCTGCGCCCCGGCAGCGCGGGCGGCTTCCTCCGCGCGCAGCATGTCATCCACCGACGGCGTGGCGCGGAAGTCGTGCATCGAGGCAATCAGAGGGATTCCTGCCTCTGCCGCTGCCTGCACCAGCTCCCCCGCCCCGGGCAACTGCGCAGCCTCCCAATCCACCGCTGCCGCCACAGGCAGCAGGTGCAGGGCCATGGCCAAGCGCGTGGGCTCCGGAATACCCCGGCTGCCGCCCTCGCTCGCGTGCCGAATTGTCAGCAGCAGCGGGCGCGTGCATCGGTCTGCCTTCAGGTGCTCCGCGCCGAGGATGGGCGGCATGGAATCCACCCGCAGCTCCACGATGTCGCACGCCGGCTTACACCCGGGAGCCGTAACGCTCAGCCAGGTTTTAAGGTCCGAAACAGTACCGACAACAAGCGGCGTGCGAAGCGAAGCGAAAGAAAGCGGAGTGGTCATGGTGCCCCCTTTATACCACAGCCTCCCCCCCGCTGCAAGGCAAAAATGCAGCGAGTTCGGAAATCTGAGCCCCGCAGAGGAGAGAGATTTCATGCCGCTGTGGCCGTGGAAACCGGGAGTTGCTGACCGCGGAATGAAAGGAATTTCCGGAGAGCCGGTGATATGCCGAGCTGGACACAGACTGCATGCCGGCGGGGTAGCAGCTCCCTTGATTGTTTGATAAAATATAAAGTTGCCTACTGTGAACAGGCTCCGACGTCTTGCCTAAGAGCAGCATGATATACAGGTTTCCGAAAATTCCCTTTATTCCGCGGTCAAAATTATTCTCGCATTCTACCAAATCAGCGGTCAGTAATCTCACCTTCCCTCTCTGTAGCCGGAGAAGGCGCTGCAAGGTCGGACAACCTGCAGCGCCTTCGGGTAAGGGAGGTGGGGTGGGCTTATGACTCCGGGAGGAGGTCCTCGTCCTCGTTGTCCTCGCCGCCGTGGGCCAAGATGAACTGAAGGTCGCTGAGGTCGAGGCTGGAAGCGAAGCCCTCATCACCGAGCACGTTGGTAACGAGCTGGTTCTTCTGCTCCTGCAGCACGCGGATCTTCTCCTCGACTGAATCGCGGGTAAGGAGTCGGTACGCGATCACCTTGTTCTTCTGGCCGATACGGTGGGTACGGTCGATAGCCTGGGCCTCCACGGCGGGGTTCCACCACGGATCGTAGAGGATGACGTAGGAAGCGGAGGTAAGGTTAATACCGGCACCACCGGCCTTGAGCGAAAGGAGGAAGACGCTGGGCTCCTTGGTGGTCTGGAAGCTCTCGATTTCCGCCTTGCGGTCCTTGGTCTGGCCGGTCAGGTAATTGAAGGGCCGATTCTCCAGCTCCAAGCGCGCCTTGATAATCTCCAGCATCGCGACGAACTGGGAGAACACGAGCACCTTGTGCCCCTCCTCACGCAGCTGATCCAGCAGGTAGAAGAGCGCGTTGAGCTTGGCGCTGTCCTCCTTGGCGTACTTGGCATCCACCAAGCCCGGGTGGCAGCAGATCTGGCGCAGGCGCATGAGCCCCTGCAGAATGGCAAAGGAGTTCTTCTTGACGGATTCGTCGGAATCCCAGCCGAGCAGCGCCTTCTGAATGCGGCGCAACTCCGCCTTGTAGAGCTGGCGCTGAATGCCCTCCATCTTGGCATACACCTCCTCCTCCGTGCAGGGCGGCAGGTCGTGCGCCACCTGTTGCTTGGTACGGCGGAGCAGGAAGGGCTTGAGACGCGCCGCGAGGCGATTCTGGCTCTGCGAATCCTTCCGCTTGTCGAAGCGCTTCTTGAAGTACGCCCGGCTGCCGAGCACGCCCGGCATAGCGAAAGCCATCAGCGACCACATATCCATGAGCCCGTTTTCGATAGGCGTACCGGAGAGCACGAGGCGGTTGTATGCCGTAATCTCCCGCGCAGCCTTAGCCGCCTTGGAGTCCGGGTTCTTGATCTGCTGGCCCTCATCCAGAATGACCGTGAGCCACTTGATGGCATTGATCTGCTCCCCGCAGACGCGGAGCTGGGCGTAGTTGATGACCACCATATCACAGGAGGTCAGGATGTTTTCCACCCGCGCCTGCTCCTTGTTGCGGATAACCATTACGCGGATTCCCGGCGCGAACTTCTCCGTCTCCCCGGCCCACACATCGAGCACGGACTTGGGGCAAACGATGAGCACCGGCGGGATGGTAACCGGCTCCCCGCCGTCTATCTGATTGCGGCGCACATAGTCCTCCCGCAGCCAGAGCATGTAGGTGATGGACTGAATGGTCTTACCCAAGCCCATATCATCCGCCAGAATACCGCCGAAGCCGTTGACCGCCAGATAGGCCAAGAAGTGGAAGCCCTCCACCTGATAGGGGCGAAGCGTGGCCTGCAGGGTCGTGGGTACATCCGGGTGCACATCGATACGGATCTCCGAGGTACGCTCCTTAATCTTCTGCCAAGCCTTCGGGTCGAACACCTCCGCCGCCCGCGGGTCCGCCAGCTGCAGCGCGTGCATGCGGTGCGTCTCACCGGAAAGGTCGAAGGGATCCAAGCCCAGCTTGGTGACGGCATCGCGCTGGGCATCATCCAGCTTGATTTCCAAGCGCATCCAGCGGCCGTCATCCATGCGCACATAACCGCCGCGCGCAGAAACAAGGGAGCGGATCTGCTCCTTCGTGAGGGTGACGCCCTCCACGTCGATGACCACGCGCAGGTCGAACCAGTCGATTTCCTGATTGACAACCTCGAAGCGGATAGCCGCAGCCACGGGGTCCGCCAGCAGGGACTTAAGGTTGTGGTCCATCTCCACTTTGATGGACTCCGGGATGTTCTTGGCCCACTCCGCGAACTTCTCCGGGAACTGCTTGGTGATGCGGCTCTTGAATGCAGCGAGCTGCGCATCGTAGGTAAAGTTCATCTCGCTGAGCAAGTCCGGAATGGGGTAGAGGTAATCACGGATAAAGCGCAGCAGCGTGTTATCCTTCATCGGCGCCTGCTCCACCAGCTCCCAGTCATCCTTGCCCAAGTGCTCCTTGCGGCGGCCGGGGTCATCCTGAGCGGTAACATCCAGCAGCACATGCTCGGTATCCGCACTCGTCAGGCCGCGCACGATCTTCATGTTGAAGGTGGGCTTCATCTCGATGTCCACCACGCGCTCCTCCATGCTGGGGGGCAGGGTGGCGCCGATCTTGCGCAGGAACTCCACGCCCTCCAAGCTGTCGATTACGCACTTGGGGATGGAGTAACGCGGTTCCACCTCCGTGGTCTCCAACCAGCAGGGCGGGCCCGGGAAGACCGTTTCATCGGACTGGTAGAGCTCTACCAACCCCGGTAGCTGGCGCACGGAGTGGGTAACATGCGTGCCGTCCGCCGTGATGAGCTGCAGGCCGTAGCAATCCGGCACAATGGGATCATCGATGCAGATCCAGCGCAGCGGCGCCGTCACTACCTTGAAGTAGCATTCATCCAAGTTCACCAGGTAGCCCTTGAGCGCCGGCTGCTGGAAGAGGCGGTTCATCACACGGCAGGCCGCCTCCCGGTCCAAATCCAGCACCACGGTCTGCTCCCGCTCGGCGAAGTCGCGCAGCACGTTGACCAAGATGTCCGTCTGCGGGTCCGTCACCAGGGCGCCGTAAAGGAACTCGCTGAGGATGGCATCCAACTGAGCACGCTCGCGGATGGCGATCCAGTCCTCCTTGAGGTTGAAGCGGTACTCAAAGTGCGCTTCGTTGATGGTCGAGACCAAGCGCATGTACATGGGGTGGCGCGGCGGCTGGGGCGGGCGCTCGTTCACGCCCTGAATACGCGCGTACCAGGTATCCACCTCCTTCTCCCGCTCCCACTGCGCGATGCGGCTCTGCACCTTCGAGAGGTCCGTCACGCATTCCATGAAATCCGGGTAGGTAATGCGCTTCTTGTGGAAGGCATAGGCGATGTAGTTCCAGAACTCCAGAATGTTGCGCGGCGGCGTGGGCCAGAGGTCCAGGGCATCGTACCCCGTGATCTCCCAGCGAGCGTTCAGGCGCACCAGGTCGTGGTCGTGTATCTCCTGCTCGATGGCAAAGCGGCGGTAGCGTTTCTCCAGCTTGGTGACGAATTCTGCCTCCTTGTCATCCAGTTCCCGGCCCAGCTTCTCTTCCAGGATGTCAGTGAGGGGTGTTTCATCCAGCTCGTTGGGACTCTCCGGCATGTTGGCGCCGCGGTACAGGCGCTCCACCATGGTGGCTACCATGCAGGCCCCGGCAATCTCCTCGGACTCCGCGCTGCAGGAGCCGTACCAGCGGTTGCCCTGCAGGCGCAGGCTCGTTCGGAAAACGCCTTGCTTGGTTTCCACCCGCCCCTGGATGAAGAGGTGATTGCCGAAAATCTGCGTGACGGCGCCGTCCTTCTGCAACTTCTCGCCGAGGTTGCGCACGTCCTCGGAGTAGGCGTTCAGAAAGTTTAATGTAGCTCGGTCAGGATTGAGAGAAGCACTTAACATGTTTGCACTGGACTTGGGAAATGGCGCGCCGCCCGCCGGAAAAAGGAGCCCCCGGCGTACAACGGCGTGCAGCACGTGTACTTTTATAGCACACTTTCCCCGATGATGCAAGATGTGAGCGAGCGATTTTTGCATTTTTTTGCAAAATCGGGGCGCGTCGCCGGAGCCCGGGACGCCGTAAAAGGTAGGGGAGCTGACAGAAAAGGGGCTTGCAGAGCGGGGCGGCCGGGCCTATGATGGGGGCATGATGATGCGTTTACTCTGCGTGCTCACGGGGCTGTGGCTGTCCGCCGCGGCTTGGGCGCGCTTGCCGGAGGGCTGCACCCAGGCGGTGGTGGGGATGACGGAGGGCTGGAACAGCCCGCACGCCAAGGTTTACCTGGTGGAGAAGGACCGCTCCGGCAAATGGCAGCGCGTGCTCGGGCCTGTCTCCGCCCGCCTGGGGCGCAACGGCGCGGTCTGGGGGCTGGGGCTGCACACCAACCCGGCCGGGGCCGTTACTAAAAAGGAGGGCGACGGACGTACGCCGGCGGGTATCTTCCGCATCGGCGGGCTGTGGACGACGACCGGCACCCCGGTGAAGCACCACCGCCGCCTTCCGGAGGTGCGGGTGGATGCGCGGGACCTCTGGGTGTCCGACCCCAAGACGCCGCATCTGTATAACCGCTATGTACGGCTGGACCACCCGGCGGCTTCGGCTTGGGAGCTGCGCGAGCAGATGAAGCAGAATGACTACGCGCACAGCATCAAGCTGCAAATCTGCCACAACTCGCCGGATACCCCGGGGCGGCCGGTGCCGGGGGCGGGTTCGTCTATTTTCTTCCACATCTGGCGGGACGGCGGCAAATATCCCACGGCGGGCTGCACGGCGATGGGGGAGCAGAATCTGCGGGCCATCATCGCTCGGCTGAATCCGGATCGCAAGCCGGTTTACATCATGCTGCCGCGGGAGGCCTATGCGCGTTACCGCACGGAGTGGCGGCTGCCTTGACTGTTATGAGCGATTCCTCCACCGAAACGGTTGAATGGCCGGAGTACGTGCCGCCCGCCCTGCGCCGCGGCGCTACCCCGCAGGAGTGGGCCGACCCGCGCTGGCAGCTGCGCCACTGTTTCTGCACGGCGCAACAGCTGGAGCAGGTGCTGCGGCTGACGGATGAGGAGCGCGAGGCGCTGTCCGCGGCGGGGGGGCGACTCTCGGTGCGCGTCACGCCGCATTTCCTCAGCCTCATGCAGCCGGAGGATCCCCTCGACCCGCTGCGCCTGCAGGTAATCCCGCGCCGCGGGGAGTTGCATGCCTACCCGGAGGAGATGCCGGACCCCTGCGGGGAGGACGCGGATATGAAGGCGCCGGGGCTGGTGCACCGTTACCCGGACCGCGTGTTACTGCTGGTCACGGATCGCTGCTCGAGCTACTGCCGCTACTGCACGCGCTCGCGCCTGGTTTCCGGCGGCCGCACGCGGCTCTTCGATGAGGAGGCCTGCCTGGACTACCTGCGCCGCCATACGGAGGTGCGGGATGTGCTCGTCTCCGGCGGGGACCCGCTGCTGCTGCCGGATGCGCGGCTGGAGGCGCTGCTGGCGCGCCTGCGGGCTATTCCGCACATCGAGCTGCTGCGGGTGGGTACGCGGGTGCCCATCATGCTGCCCATGCGCATCACGCCCGCGCTGGGTGCCATGCTGCGCCGCTACGCCCCGCTGTTTATCTCGGTGCACTGCAACCACCCCCGGGAGCTTTGCCCGCAGACGCAGCAGGCCCTGGAGCTGCTGGCCGACCACGGGCTGCCCCTCGGCTGCCAAAGCGTGCTGCTGCGCGGGGTGAACGATGACCCGCAGACCATGCTGCGCCTCTGCCACCGCCTCCTGCAATGCCGCGTGCGCCCCTACTACCTCTACCAATGCGACCCCGTGCCCGGTACCCGCCACTTCCGCACGGATATCCGCTGCGGCCTGGACATCATCCGCCACCTCCGCGGCTTTACCTCCGGCTACGCCATCCCTCAATACGTCGTCGATGCCCCCGGCGGCGGCGGTAAGGTGCCCCTCAACCCGGACTATATCCTGGACCACACCCCCACCCACATCACCCTCCGCAACTACGCCGGCCACACCTACTCCTACCCCCTCCCCTCCCCGGAGCCCTGAGCCAACCTCCGCCGCCCCACCCTCCGCAGGCCGATTTTGCCTACTGCATTTTGAATGCTGGGTCAAGCATAAAAGTTGGAAAATCCGCAGTTTTCCTTCATTTTCTCGCACTTTTGCCCGACCTCTTCTCCGCCGGTCTCTACGCCCTCTTTGTCGCAAATTCAGCGTAAGTCGTTGAGCATCAACACTCTGCATGCCCTCTGCATTCAAAATGCTGTAGGCTATCACCAGTGGGAGGGAGCACGTGCCCGGACGCGGACACCTCTGCATCCTCCCATAGGGAGGCGCATCCATCGGCTCGATTCGTACCCGAGCCCGGAAGCCGCGCCCCCCGAACCTTTAACCCAATCATTTCAATCATGCGATTACATTTACCGAAAACTCTTCTCGCAGCCGTATTAGCTGCGTGCGCCGCCCTCCCGACTTGGGGCGAGGACTCCGGTACCGCGGTAGATACCACCACATACACTGTTACCGTGGCCGGTACTACAAAGACATTCAACTCACTGGAAACCGGCTCCGCTCTTCCCACGAACACCCCGGATGCCTTTTGGGTATCCGGGGGTAGGGTGACAGTGAATTCAACAAGTCAGACCACCCTCAATGGAATAGATACAGTCATCCTTGCAAACGGTAGCTATACCACCTCGACTGCACCTGAGGAGTCTACGAGTGTAACATCTCACCAGCTCTTTCTGGATGGATATGCTTCAGGCGCGGATATTAACATCACTTCAAGCTTGATTGTCGGCTCTGTTGCTCAAGGTGCGGATGAACAAGCCGCCATTCGCTTTGGGGCTGACGGGGCAAATGCAGTGAAAGTTTCCGGCGATATCAACGTTGCCGACAATTCAAAGTTTGTGGCCGGTGGAACTCGTGCCGTCATTTCCGGTGGCATTACGGGAGCTGGGAAGACTCTCACACTGAGCAACTTTAATACAGCCGGCTCCTATACCATGCGCGGAGCGGATGGAAAGAGTATTGAATTGGGCGGTTTGACCATTTCAGGCGATACATCTGTTACCTTGAACTACGAGACCGCAACCATCGGCACGCTGACTCTCAACTCTACAGCCACGAATGCCTTCACCCTGTCCGGCGGCACTACAACCGTATCGACTGTTTCCGGTTCGGGTTCCATTCTCCTCAATGGTGGTACACTGGCTGTTTCTGATACGGGAGACTTCTCGATTTCCGGAGTAAAGTTTGCCGGAGGAGTCTTGGATGTCTCCTCGGTAACCGGCACTTTGACCGTTGGAGGTACGTGGACGGGAGATTTCGTTGAAAAAAGTGTCAAGGTGATCAACGCTAACAATGCTACGATAGCCGGCAGCTTAGCAACGTCGCTGAATCCCTCCAGGCTCTTAAACTACATGTACAAAGCCGGAAACGCCGATGCAGGAGAATCTGCATCATCCGTGTACCGTGTGCGTCGTGAGTTTATCACAGCTACGGCTACTGTCGATTCTACACAAAAGAATCGAATTGTCATCGGATCAGTTACGGGGGCTGATGGTTCTACTGAATTCTCCAATGTCGCCCTGAGCGATCTGCTTGCCGGGGATAAGGTGACCATCAATGGTTTGACCGGCTGGATTGGTCAGAACGGAGCAAATACCATTTTGGCTGATTTGAAATTCACAGGGGAGAATCATATCAACAATGGCAGCTCCGACAATAACTGGATTACGTATTCCGGTGCTATCACGGGAGATGGGACATTGAGCTATGAGTGGGCGACCAAGGCTTATACCTATAACTTTAATGGTGATTTGTCCGGATTCACCGGCACCATCAGTGACACAACTACACTCAATGTGACCATCGGCGGGACTCCGGCAACGGAAGCGGCCAAGAAGGTCAATGCGACAATCGATATCGCCGGTGCTCTCACAGTCAATCGCGATGCCACGTTTACCAACACGGTGCAAGCAGGTGGCAATATCAAGGTTACCTCAGGCGTGTTTCGTGTGGAAAAGTCTGCATCAACCAATGCGCAGTTGGATCTGTCTAATGGAGATACGTCTACGGGCTGTGTTGAGATCGCATCAGGGGCTTCCTTGACTGTCGGAACCAATATCTGGGGCACATCCAATGATACGTTTGCATCGAAGATTCTTTTGGAGAAGGATGCCAACCTAGTATGGAATGGTTTTACGATCACCGGAAAGACTGCTAAGGATGGAGTAGAGACCGGACTCAAATTCGGCGCGAATAATGTGATGCTGTATTCAAACAACAGCACCCATTCTGTCACCAACTCGATCATCACATATACCGGAACAGATGAGAAGACGCTGTCTTGGCAGCTTGTTGATACGGACCTGAACGTAGAATCGGAATCGGGCACGGTAAACCTGGCCGGCAACTCCATCGGGGGCAACCTGACTATCAATGCCGGCACGGTCAAGACATCTGCTAACAGCAACAAGGGTGTTGTAGGAGCACATACGGTCACAATCAACGCCGGTGGTACACTGGAGGCCTTGGGCGTTGATACATTCGGATGGGAGGACGGGCAGAAGTGCATTCAAATCGTCATGGGCGGAACCGCAGATGCCTTAGCGCAGTTGAAGCTTAACTCCGGCAATCTTTGGCAAACAACTCTCGGGACGGACGTACTTCTCAAGGGGTATTCAAGCATCGGAGGCAACTCTGCTTTCAAGACAGCGGGCGGCAAGATCACGGCTACCGGCACAAACAATGTTATCAGCGCCTCTATGTGTGTGATGGATGATGTCGAGGTCGAGGTGACCGGAAAAGGGGACAAGCTTCAGATTGACAATATCCAATACTTCCATAATTTCGATAACGGCAAGGAGTCTTCCGGCACGGTTTCAGTGACCGGCGAAGGCGCACTCAGCGTGGGCGCCGTGACACGTTCCGCCTTGAAGAACACCGGCAGCGGCTCCGTCGAGGTTACCGGAGCGGTCTCGGATTCGACGATTTCCAACACCGGCAGCGGCTCCGTAACCCTGAGAGGCACGGCCGACAGCACAACGAAGCTTATCAGCAGTGGCAGCAAGGGCTCATTGACGGCTCAAGGTGTCAGCAGCCTCGCCGAGGTGAAGGCAGAAAACGGGGGTAGCGTTGCACTTATTGCTGCTGCGGATACATCTGTTTCGGTGGCAGATCTTACCATCGGGACGAATGGTCAAGCCCAGGCCTACACAAGTGAAATTGCCTTGGGTACAGTTATCGCCGATAAGGTGAACATCGGGGAGAGTGGTGCCAAGTTCCAAGGTAACCTGGACATCACCGGAGGGTTGACAGTACAGGTTGGCTCCAACGGCCAGACCGGGGGGCTGAATATGGCTGCTGCTTTCACTAGTACTGCTACAGGTACTCTTACCTTGGGTTCTGCAACGGGAACGGGGCTTGAATTGAATCTGTCCTATATTCCCGTGATGACCACGGGTGACACTCTCACACTCTTTTCGGGGGTAGGCAGCGTCCTTTACTACGAGATAATCTCTGCCGAGACCGGTGGGACAGAGTCTGCCGCTGTGACGTTGAGTGATCCTGCTCCGATTACTCTGACGGCAGACGCTGTTGATGCAAGCAAGGTATTCAATAACGTGGATTCCGGCTTCTTCACCGTTAAATTCGTCGGCAACAATGTCATTCTGACGGCCTCCTCAAACGTCCCCGAGCCGACGACGGCGACCCTGTCGCTGCTTGCGCTGATGGGCTTGGCAGCGAGACGTCGCCGCCGCAAGGCATAACAGATATGGTACGAATGGGGCGTCTGTGATCTTGTAGTTTCGGCACAGGCGCCCCGGACGGCGCGCTCCCGATGGCTTCCGGGGGGCGCGTCGTTTTTTACAAAAACCTCATTCCACGGATTGCGCAATTGCCGCAACATCCATGCCGAGCTTGGTGCAGACTACATACCGCCGGGGTAGTAGGCCCTTTAGTTGTTTTAACAATTTTCTCCGACTTCCGACCATAAACTTGCTCGAAGTCTTGCCGAAGCTTCGAAGGCCAATCAGTCTCCGAAAATTCCCTTCATTCCGCGGTTCAGCATCCTCTCACGCTCTCACATCCCGGCGGCGTGAAGTTTCGCACCACCTTTTGCGCGGCAGGTATTTTACGGAGATGGCGGCTTTTTTCCTCGCCAAGGGGCGCGGAGGGTGGTAGACTGGGGGCATGTACATACAGGATCAACTCCGTGAAATTCGCGCGGCGATAGCCGAGGCCGAGGCTCGGGCCGGGCGGGCTGCCGGTTCCGTTTCTTTGCTTGCTGTCAGTAAAACCTTCCCGGCGGAGGATGTGCGACAGGCCTACGATGACGGGCAGCGCCTGTTCGGCGAGAACCGCCTGCAGGAGGCCATGGAGAAGATGCCCGCTCTGCCGTCGGATTGCCGTTGGCACCTCATCGGGCCGCTGCAGCGCAACAAGGTGCGCAAGGCTTTGGAGCAGGGGCTCGAGCTCATCGAAGCCGTGGACAGTCTGCGCTTGGCGGAGACCATCTCGCGCATCGCCGGGGAGCTGGGATGTACCGCTCGTATTTTGTTGGAGGTAAACATCGACGCCGAGCCCACCAAACACGGCTTCCGCCCGGAGGAGTTGGAGGAGCTCTGGCCGCAACTCACGGCCCTGCCGTTCTTGGAGATACGCGGGCTGATGTGCATCCCGGCCCCCGCCCCCACGCCGGAGGGCTCACGCCCCGCCTTCCGCGCCCTGCGCCTGCTGGCCGAGCAACTCCGCGCCCGCGGCCCGCTGCCCCTCCCGGAGCTCTCCATGGGCATGAGCCACGACTTCCCCATCGCCGTGGAGGAAGGCGCCACCATCGTCCGAGTTGGCTCCGCCATTTTCGGCAAGCGCAGCTACCCCACCCCGCCTCCTACGGCCTGATGCTGAAAAAGATTGAACGCCCCGCGCCCGCCCGGTGTCCAACAGGCAGACTATGGACACATGGGCTTATTGCGTCCGGCGGCTTGCCCCCTTCCTGCTGGTTTATCTGGTTTATGAGGCGGTGGAGGTGGCTGCGTTGGCGTTGCTGCATGGGAGTGAAGAGCTGTGCAGCCTGCGGAGTGTTGTTTGTTTGGCGGAGGGTACACTCGCCTCGTTCTGTTTTTGCGTGCTGCCGTATGTGCTGTACTTGGCCGCACTGCCCCGGGACTTCCACGGAGGCCGGGCCGACCGAGGTGTCACGCAGGGGCTGTTCCTGTTGTTCTGCATTGTGAACGCGCTGGAAGAGTTGTCGGAGGTGCTCTCCGGCGATACCTTCAGCCTGCTCAGCGAGACCCTCTTCCTGCGTCCCAAGGAGGCGTGGCAAAGCATCTGTTCTCTGCCGTATGTGTTGCCCGGCCTCGCATCGGTACTCGCGGTGGTAGCGGGCACCTACGTGCTGATGCGCCGGCGATTGGTGGGCACCTCTCCGGCCCCCGGACCCATGGCGCGGTACGTAGCCGCCGGTGTTGTGACTTGTGCCGGGTTTCTACTTCTGCAAGCCACGGGAGACATGCAGGCAAGTGCCCCGGTGGCGGAGCTGTATCAGGACGGACTCCTCACCCTCTTCGGCGGGATTTTTGCCTTCACCAACGTACCGAACCTCTCTGTTATTTTCGGTCCGCCCTGCTTGGCCGCCGGGCTGTTGGGGCTTCTGGTCGCAGTTCTGTGGCGCGCGAATGCCCCGAGAGTGGAGAAACTCCGCCTACTTGCCATCGGCCCCGGGGCGTACGACCGGGCACTTGCGACCTTCCTGCTGCTCATCATGGCAGTGCGTCTCGTCTCGCTGCAAATGTACCCCCTCATGGACACCACGGAGGCGCGCTACGGCGACATGGCCCGCATGATGGTGGAGACCGGCAACTGGCTGCAACCGCAGTTTGACTACGGCGTCCCGTTCTGGGGCAAGCCTCCGCTCTCCTTCTGGGCCTCCGCCGCAAGCATGCGGCTGCTCGGCATCAGTGAATTCGCCGCCCGACTGGCCCCCTTCCTCTGCACCCTGTGCATCGGAGCCTGCTTCCTGTTATGGCCCTTCCCGCAGCGGGGATGCCGACAGGCTGCGGCGGCCTGTGTGTTCCTGCTCACCTGCGGCATCGGCTTCGTGGCCTCCGGTGCGGTGATGACAGATGCCTACCTGGCCCTGGGGGTGACCCTCAGCATGGTTGCCTTCTACCGAGCCGTGGCATTCCCCGCCGGCAGTCGGCTCGCAGGCTACCTCTTCTTCCTCGGACTGGCCATCGGACTACTCAGCAAAGGCCCCCTCGCGCTTGTACTCTGCGGCCTGCCCCTGGGGATCTGGACCCTGCGTCAGCGCATGTTCTGCCTCGTGTGGCAGCGAATCCCATGGCTCACGGGCACGGTGCTGATGCTCCTGCTCACCGTGCCTTGGTATCTGGCAGCCGAACAAGCCACTCCGGGCTTCTTGGAGTACTTCATCATCGGCGAGCACTTTCAACGCTTCCTCGTCAAGGGATGGACGGGGGACCTGTACGGCTCCGGGCATGCGCGCGCCCTCGGCACCATATGGTTATATGCGGTGGAAATGTTCTTACCCTGGACCCTGCTGCTGCCCCTGCTGCTCCACCGCCGACAGCCGGAGCCACAAGACCGACTCCCCGGGGAGCGCTCTTACCTCTGGTTCTGGGGACTTGCGCCGCTCCTCTTCTTCACCTGCGCCCGCAACGTGCTGCCCGCCTATGTGCTGCCGGGCATCCCTGCCTTCTGCCTGTTGCTGGCCCGCGAGCTGCACCACCGCGCCGCCGAGCGACCCGCTGTGCGCAACCTCGTTTTCATCTCCCTCCCCGCCGTCCTCATTGCCCTCCTCTTCCTCGTGGGGCACGGCTTCGATCACATCCGCTTCCGATGCGACCGCGATCTCCTGCGGTCCCTCCCCGACGATGCCACGGTCTATTACGCCGCAGGCAAACCGACCTACTCCGCCCGATTCTACACCGCCGGGCGCGCCCGCTCTCTCATCCTTTCCCCGAACGCACTGCCCGCCCCCTCCTACCTCGTCACCCCCGCCTCTGCTTCCTCACCCGGCCCCGACTGGCATCCGATCTCCCGCAATTACCGCCACGTTTTGTGGGAGAGAAAATGAATATTGCGCTTGAAAATCCACCGCGGGCACTCTCTTTTTCTCGGGCCGGATTCTCTTCGACCCCGCCTGCCTGAAAACAGACGGCGGCTTGGATGGATGAAGGTTGCGAAGGGTAGATTTTGACGCGGTCGGGGTTGCAAAAGGAGGGGCCGGGTGGTATAATGGGGGAAAGGAGATAAGACGATGGCAGATAAAATACCTGTACGCAACCCGAGTGAGATTGCAAAGCTGAGGAAGGCGGGGGAGGTTTCCGCCCGGATTTTGATGGAGCTGATGCCGCTGGTGAAGCCCGGCGTGACGACGGGGGAGATCGACCGCTACGCGGCGGAGCTCTTCGCGCGCGAGAAGTGCGGCAATGCCTTCTTCGGCTACTGTGGGTATCCGGGCCAACTCTGCATCTCCGTGAACGAGGAGGTGGTGCACGGCATCGGCGGCAGTCGCGTGCTGCGGGAGGGCGACATCGTGAGCCTGGACGCCGGTGCCATCGTGGACGGCTGGTACGGAGACAATGCCATGACCGTGCCCGTGGGCAAGGTGAGCGAGGACGCAGCGCGACTGTTGGCCGTGACGGAGGAGGCCCTCTTCCGCGCGATTGAGCAGGCGCGCCAAGGTAACTCGCTGGCCGATGTCTGCGGCGCGGTAGAGGACTTCGTGAAGCCCTTCGGCTTCGGAATCGTGCGCGAGTACGTGGGTCACGGCGTGGGTCGCCACCTGCACGAGGAACCGCAGATCCCCAACTACCGCCCCCATTACCCGCTGCCCCGCCTCAAGCGCGGCATGATCCTGGCCATCGAACCCATGATCACCCTCGGCAGCTACAAGGTGAAGGTGCTGAAGGACAAGTGGACCGCTGTGACGACGGACGGCAGCATGGCGGCGCACTTCGAACACACCGTTGCCGTCGGCAGCCACGGCGGGGACATCCTCACCGAACGCCCCCGCATCGCCCTCCCGGAGCAGCTCGGCATCACCCTGTAACATCGGAGGGGTAGGCCTATGGGATTACACGGCTTTGAAGGATACAGAGCCGTGCGAAGCTGGGGTGTGGCTACACACCGCCGTGGCCATCGTGGCCGAGTGGGTGCTGACCGCGGAATGAAAGGAATTTTGGGAGAGTTTGAGTCATGCTTAGCATGGCACAAACTTCATGCCGCCGGGATAGTAGGGGCCTTTGCTTTTTTGATAAAATTCTGAAGCGCCCACCATGAATTTGCCCCGACGTCTTGCCGAAGTTCCGCAGGCCAATCAGCTTCCGAAAATTCCTTTCATTCCGCGGTCCGCTTCCTCTTGCGCTCTATTATCATGGTGGGGTGAAGTTTCGCATCCCTCGCTCTGTTTGGCTTCGTGGGGTAGGGGGTAAAAAGCCGCCGCCGGGGGGCCGGCGACGGCGAACTCAACCCAATGCAGAAAGAGGGGTCAGGAAGCCTTCGGGGAGATGAAGCGGCCGAAGAGCTTGCAGGTGGCAGGCATGACCAAGAGGTTGAGGAGGGTGGCGCTGATGAGGCCGCCGAGCTGGACGATAGCCAAGGGTGCCAGGAGCTCACCGCCGGGTTGGTTGCGGGCCCAGACGAGGGGCAGCAGGCCGAGGATGGTGGTGAGCGAGGTCATCATGATGGGGATGACGCGCTCCCGCGAGCCGGCGCGGATGGCATCCTCTCGCGACATACCCGACTCCTCGAGGGTGCGGTAGCGGTTGAGCAGGATGAGACCGGAGCGGATGGCGAAGCCAATCACCGTCACAAAGCCCACGAGCGAACTGACGGACAGGATGGGCGGCACATAGGGGCCGCTGAAGAACGAGGCCACGGTATCCGGCGAAGCGAGGAAGACCGCTGCGATACCGCCCACCAAGCACAGTGGGATGTTAATCAGCGTGATCATCGCGCGTCGCACACTGCCGAGCGAGCTCGCCAGCAGCAACACCACGAGCACACACACAATCGCCCCCAGAATGTAGAGACGCGTCTCTGCCTCCTCCCGGCTCTTGATGGTGCCGGCGTAGTCAACCGTGCAACCCATGGCATTCATCGCGGGGTCCAGCTTCTCACGGCAAGCCGCTGCCAAGTCCCCGAGATTGGAACCTGCCGCCGCATTGCAGGAGATCATGGCCTTGCGCTGGGTGTTATCGCGCAGAACGAGGTTGGTGACCTCCTGCCGGTAGACTTGGGCCACATCGCCCAACAACATGATTTTGCCCCCCGGGGCCACCAGTTGCAGGTTGCGCACATCGTCCTCGCTTTGGCGGAGCTCCGGGTCCAGGCGCAGCACGATATTCCAGTGATCCAAGTTGCGGATCACCTCCCCGCATCGCAGGCCATTCATGGCGGCAGAAACCTGCTCCGCCGCTTCGGCCATGGTTAAGCCACAAGCCGCCAGCACCTCCCGGTTGTAATCGACGCAGATGGTATCCACCATCACTTCGCGGTTAGCACGGGCATCCGCTACCTCCGGCATGGAAGAGAGGATCTCCGCAGCCTTCTTGGCCGCAGCCCGCAGTTGGGGTAAATCCTTGCCGTAGATGTTAATGGCAATCTCCGAATTAGACCCGGAGAGAGCCGAGCTGATACGGTGCGCCAAGGGGAACCCCACCATACTGCCCGTGCCGGGGATGCCGCGGATGACCGCATCCATCTTCTTGCGCAGCTCTTTTTGGTCCATGGAGAGATCCACACGCACCAGCAGCTCCGATGCACTGACGGGCTCCGCGTGCTCATCATTCTCCGCCCGGCCCGTGCGCTGGGTAACGCTCTTGACCCCCGGAATCTTCTGCAGCTCCTGCATGACGCGGCCGGAGATACGCTCCGTCTCCTGCAACGAAGTACCGGGTACAGCGTTGATGAACACCGTGTAGCAATCCTCATTGAACGGCGGCAGGAAGCTGGCGCCGTAGCCGGAAGCCAGCCAGAGCGCCCCCGCCGTAACGGCCATGAGGCTGCCGAACACCACCGCCGGGAAACGCAGGCAGAAGTTGAGCACAGGGGCATACAAGCGCTTGATGAAACGCGCCGTGACGGAATCCCCGGAGGCCACCTTCTGCTTGGAAGCCTTATAACCGATATAGCAAAGAACCGGTACCACCGTGATGGCCACCAACAGAGAAGCGGCCATGGCCAGCATGTACGAGATACCCAGCGGACGGTAGAACTGCCCCTCCAGACCGCTCAGGAAGAGAACGGGCACGAAGAGCAGCAGAATAATCATCGAAGAGAACGTAATCTCCCCCGAAATCTCGCCGGTAGCAGACATCAGCACCGAGAGGCGACTCTTGCGCTCCCCCTCCGGCAGGGCTGCGTTGCGGCCCAGATTACGCCATGCGACCTCCACAAAGATGATCGCGTTATCCACTACATCACCCACCGCCACAGCCAGACCGCCGAGGGTCATGATATTCACCGCCAGACCGAACATCGGGAAGCATGCCATACCCAGCAGCACCGACAGCGGCATGCAGAGCAGGGAGATAATGGCCGTACGCAGATTCAGCAGCGTAAGCACCACCACCAAGGTTACCACAGCGGCGGCAATCAAGAGGGTCTCGCGCCCGTTGTTGAGCGAAAGCTCGATGAAATCCGCCTGCCGATAGGCATCCGCCCGCAGGTGTACACCCTTGGGAAGGCGACTCTGCGCAAACTCCTGCACGGCTGCATCCACCTTCTTCGTCAACTCCAGCGTGTTGGCACCGGGTACCTTCTGTACGGACAGAATGACGGCGGGCTTGCCGTTGAAGCCGGCATTACCGCGGCGCGGCGCTCCGTCTATCCGCACATCCGCCACATCCTCCAGCCGCAACACACCACTGCGATGCCCGGGCACGAGCGTGCGCATGATATGCTCCGGTGTTGCGGCCCGGGTATATTGTTGAACGGGTAACTCCTGGCCCGCCACATCCTCCAGATAACCGGCCGGGATGGTACTTTGCGCACTTTCCACGGCATTCTTGAGGTCCTCCAGCGTGATACCGGCCTGCTGCATCTTACGCGGGTCGAACAGAACCTGGTACTCCGGCAGACGCCCGCCCAGCACCGTGATTTGCCCCACACCCGGGATGGCCATCAGGCGGTTGCGCAACTCGAATTCCGCCAGGCGACGCAGCTCCAGCGGGTCCGTACCTTCATCGCCGGTGAGAGCCAGCAGCATGATTTCACCCGTAACGGAGACGATGGGAGCCATCTCTACCTCCACCTCGGCCGGCAGGCTGCCCCGCACGGCAGCGAGGCGCTCCGATACGATCTGTCGGGCACGGTAGACATCCGTATCCCAATCAAAATCGACCCACACGAAAGAGAGTCCGCTGCCGGAGGAAGAGCTGACACGAGATACCCCGGCCGTACCGCTCAGCGCCGACTCGATGGGAATAGAAACGTACTGCTCCACCTCCTCTGCCGTGAGACCGGCGGCCTCGGATTGGATCGTGACGCGGGGAACCTTCAGCTCCGGGAACACATCCACGGGCAGCCGCATTACCCCGATTGTACTGATGACGGCCAGCAGAAGCACCAGGCAGATAACCGTAATGCGATTCCGCAGGCAGAATGAAACCAATCGATTCATAACGATTCAGGGGGATTGAGATCAGTGCTCGCCCTCATGGAATTTGCCGTCCGCGTGGAAATGCCCGGCCTTTTTGGTGCCCCCGCCAGCAGGCAGGAGGAACTTGAGCTCGTACGCGCCCTTGATGACGACACGTTGCCCCGGCGTAAGCCCGCGCACGGGTGTCATTCCCCGGCGGCTTGCACCGGCTTGCACCTTCACCATGCAGAAACTCCCCTCTCCCACCTCCAGGAAGACGACGTCATCCGTGCCTACCTTCACGATAGCGGAATCCGGGATGCTGACACTGCCGCCGTCGGCCTCCGCAAAGAGATCCAAGCGGCAGAGGGTACCGGCGGGCACTCCCTCCGGGGCTGACTCCGGGGTAAAGAAGAGGGTGCGCGTCTGCGTGTCCGGGTCAACCTGGTCAGCAATGCGCCAAGTACCCGCCACAGCCTTCATCTCGCGCCCGGAGGGCACATAGGCCTGCACGCGGTCCACCTGCGGCATGTTGCCGGCATACAACGGGGCTGTTATTTCCACGGCATCCCGGCGGCTCATGGTGATGACCGCCGCGCCCTGCTCGCCCCAACTTCCTTGGGTAAAGCCCACATTGCGCACCGTACCGGCCGTGCCGGCGCGCACCGCCAGGGTGGGCAGTCCGTTCTCCTGCGTTTCCTCCGCGCCGGCGGAGAGCATACGCACGCGATTGCGCGCTGCGAGGGCACTCTGCTGCAGCTGGCGTTTCTCCGCCTTCTTGAAGGAGAGCTGAGCCTCCAACTCGCTGTTTCGACTGCCGGCCTCGCGCAGGCGGGCATTGCGGTCCTCCATCACCCGAAGCTCTGCCTCGCAGCGCTCCAAGTTGTATTCCAGCTCCTGCGCCTCCGCAACACGGTCTGCGTAGTCAGGAGACTGCACGGTGTACAAAATGTCGCCGGCCTGCACCTGTTGGGCGGATTTGACGCGCAGGGAGATGCGCCCTGCC
Source organism: Akkermansia muciniphila (assembly GCA_004557455.1). Lineage (GTDB taxonomy): Bacteria > Verrucomicrobiota > Verrucomicrobiia > Verrucomicrobiales > Akkermansiaceae > Akkermansia > Akkermansia muciniphila_D. The sequence continues at coordinate 73,563 of SFDX01000015.1, forward strand.
ACCGGCAGCGCATAGGCCTCCACCGCGTGCTCGGGGATGGTCAGGCGCCCGTACAGGGAGCCCGTCAGCGTGCCGGAGACGGCCGGCACCTCCTGTATCTGCATCGCCAGGATGCTGCGGGAGCGCGCATCCGCTTTCACTACCACGGCACCGGAGGAGGGGCAGGTGCCTCCCTCGTGGGCATGGTCGTGGTCGCCTGTGCAGGTGCCGCCCCCGTGCTCATGGTTGTGTCCGCCCGTGCAGGCCTCGCCCTCGTGGGCATGGTCGTGGTCGCCTGTGCAGGTGCCGCCCTCGTGCTCATGGTCGTGGTCGCCCGTGCAGGTGCCGCCCTCGTGGGCATGGTCGTGGTCGCCCGAGCAGGAGTCGCCCTCGTGGGCATGGTCGTGGTCGCCCGAGCAGGAGTCGCCTTCATGGGCATGGTCGTGGTCGCCCGAGCAGGAGCCGCCCTCGTGGGCATGATCGTGGTCGTCCTTACTGGCCCCACCTTCGTGGTCGTGGTCATGCTCGTCCTTGCAAGCCTCACCTTCGTGGTCGTGCCCCGCATGACTCTCCTCGGCTGCGTGGTCATGGTTGCAGTTGCTGTGGTCGTGGGCCTCTTCGGCAAACGCGGTGAGCCCCGCACCGATCAGGGAGCACACCATCATGAATAAAGTTTTTTTCATACAGATAAAAATAAAGTGTTAGTTGAAACGGAGTGAAAATCAACGCAGAAAACGCAGGGGAACCTGCACCTCGTACAGCTCCTCCAGGCAGTCCAGATAATTGAGTCGCCGCTGGTAAACCTCGTGTCGCGCCTCGGCTAGGGAGGGCAGAGTGGCTTCTCCCAAGGCAAAGAGGCGCTCCTGCCGTTGCTCGGCCTCCTCCAGCTCACGCGTGGCGGCGGACACCGTGCGACAATGCTGCAGGGCCAACTGCTGGCGGTCGCCCAGCTCGGCAGCGCGCTGCATCAGACTGCGCCAACGTGCCACAACCTCGCTTCCCTGGAGAGCGCGGTCTCCGTGGGCCCGGGCAATGGCCTCCCGATTGCGATTCCAGAGCGGGATGTCCAGCGAGACGCTGAAGCCGCGCTTATTTTCGCTCTCCTCGCGCTCAAAGATGCCGCCCACGTTCAACTCCGGCCACTGGCGGCGGATTTCGCGGCGCAGCTCGGTCTCCGTAGCACCGTAGGTAGCCAGCTCCGCGAGAAGGGCAGGGGCTGTCATCAGCTCCTCCGCCGTGGGCACGGGAACCGCAGACGGCCGGGTGGGCAGGTCATCCGACGGCTCCACCCTGCGGGCATCGGGATGCAGCCCCAGCAGAGCAATCAACTTGGCGTGCAGCTCCAAGTGCTGCGCCGTCAGCTCCTGGCCCTCTTTCTCTGTATCCAGCAGGCGCTGACAGGCTACCTGATAGTCCGCGAAAGAGACCTCACCGAGCTTCTGCAGGCGCTCCATGTCCTTTTGTTCACGGCGCAGCTCCGGCATACGGCTGTTGATGATCTGCTGCTTGCGGTGCGTCACCAGTAAGCGGCAGCGCAGGGACTCCAGCTCCTCGAGGTAGGCGCGCTCCTGCTCCTGCATCTTCCGGTAATCGGCCTCGCGGTATTGCTCCGCTACCTTGCGAGCCAGACCGGGCAAGCCCGTCACGGGCAGGGTCAGCCCGGGGGTGATCCCGTAGTTGCGCACGGCCTCGTTCATCACCTTGCTCCAATCGAAGGAGAGCGAGGGATCCGACCACAGGCCGGCCAAGCGGCTGATCTCAGTGCTGCGGGCATAGGTCAGGCGGGCCTTGTTCAGGTCCGGGTTCAGCAGCAACCCGATGGCGCGTAACTGCTCCCCGCTCGGGTGGCTGCCGGGTGGGCAAAGGGCGGAGGAAAACTGCCGCCAGTACTCGGTATCGCGCGCCAGATCAATGGGCGCGGGGGTATAGAGCGTGCAGGCTCCCAGCATCAGTGCAGGCACAAGGGTGCCCAAAAAACGTCGTATCATATGTCTTTGTTGTGAAGTTTGAAGGTGGGTATAGGGTAGCCGCCGCAGGCTGTCCTGCGGTTGCGGCCGGTTACGGCACACGCTTCAAATCAAGAGGGGCATTCGGTAGCCCGGCGGCGCGTCCTTAGGGCAGGGGCTTCCTTCCGGGAAGAGTCGCAGCATATGCACACAGCGGGCGCAACGCAGGCACCCCGCGCAGGCGTGGTGCTCGGCACGCACCGGTGGCAGCGGGTTTGCGTTCAACGGCGCGCGCTGCATCTCCTCGCGCAGTACGGTATGGTGGTGGTGCCCACGCTGCCAATCCTGCGCCTCGCGGGCATGCTCCCCCGCGCAACAGACCGCGGCTACCGCAGTCTGCCCGCAATCCGCTGCATCGCATACCGTGGTGTAGGCCCCCGGCATCAGCCCGCACAGCAGGCCGAACATGACGATGAGCAGAATCCGAATCTTGTCGAGAAAATGCCCCACGAGCTCACTCTACCCTGCTCGGGCCCTGCTGTCAAGCTTTTCTGTGAGGGTAGGGGGCTTTTTGGGGGGAAAAACGAATTTCTCGGGCGAAAAATCAGGTGCGCGGAAGTGTTTCGACCGTAACGTACCGTTGTGAGCGGCTGCGGGGACTCTCCGGAAAGGTCATGCGAATTACCCCGGATTCAATCAGGGGGACGTAGTTTGTCCCTCGCATCCCCGACGTTGGATCGTTTCTATTAAGGTTAGTGCGAGGAATTCTTCCACAAGCATGGTTCTTCACTTTTTTACTTATTGAGGCAATAACGTAAGGGGTATCTTCACTTATTTACTCTTTTCTTATGTTTTCTTATGTTTTCTTATGTTTCGGGACGCAAAAGTGAAAAAACAGGCAGACCTGCAAAAGAAAGTCTTGATATTTGGCCAAAGTTCAATATAATCACCTCCGTCAATCACCGAAACATGAGTACTTGTCTCTGCACAAAATCGGAAACGGCCTGCGATGCCGGGGAGGCGACGCCTCTGCGCAGCACGGAGGAGCTTGCTGCCATTTTCAAGGCACTCGGCAGCCCCGTGCGTCTGCGTTTGGTGGAGAGGCTTGCGGAGGGTGAGCAGTGCGTGTGTGTGCTGCATGCCGATTGCGGGGCGGGGATGGACCTCTCCACCATCTCCAATCACCTTGCCGTCCTGCGAAACAGCGGGGTTGTGTGCTGCGAGAAGCGCGGCAAGAATATCTACTACCGCTTGGCCTGCCCCTGTCTTGTCACCGTTCTGCGTTGCCTGCGGCGTCAATCTTAGCGATTCCCCTCTCCTTTTTTCTTGTCCTTTATCTTGACGTTTTTCCAAACATCCATTCATGATGAAACAACACCACATCACAATCTACGGCCCAGGGTGCCCCCGGTGCGATGAACTGGCCCGCATGACCGAACAAGCCACCAACAGCCTGCCCGGGGCATGGGAAATCCGCAAGGAGAAAGACCCCGAGCGCATGGCGGCAGCGGGGGTATTGAGCACCCCCGGTCTCGAGCTGGACGGCAAGCTGCTGTTGACCGGCAAGGTGCCGACCCTGCCGGAGCTGCAACGCCTGCTGGCGGAAGGCGCGGACTGCCGTCCTGCCTCCGCAGAGCCCTCGACCCCCTGCGCCTGTTCGTGCGGAGGCGGCTGCGCCTGCGGCTCCCCCGGCAAGCCCCTGTGGAAGAAAGCCGTGCTGATTTTCGCCGTTCTTCTCCTCATTATCTGCGGCATTCGCGCCCTGAACAGCCGCCATGCCGAGCGCCCCGCCGCTCCCGCTGAGGCCCCGGCGATGGCTGCGGTGCAGGTCGTCTACTACACCTTCGGCGCCCGCTGTCCCACCTGCGTGCGCATGGAGCAATGGGCCAAGGAAGCCGTGCAGCAGAACTTCTCGCAGGAGCTGTCGGCCGGCCGCCTCTCCTTTGCCACCAAGGAGGCCACCGCCGACATTGTCGCCGCCTACGGCCTCACCACGAAATCCCTGTTGCTGCACCGGGGCACGGAAGCCCCCGTCAACCTGGTCCGCATTTGGGAACTGAGCAAGGACGAGGCCGCTTTCAAAGCCTATGTTACGGATGAGATTCGCCGCCTTCTGAAGCATGAATGACCTCCTGCTCCTCACGGGCCTGGGTGTTGCCTCCGCCCTGGCCCCTTGCCCCATGGCCACGAACCTAGCTGCGCTGGGGTACATCTCGCGCAGGGTAGGGGATGGACGGCGCACCTTCCTCTGCGCTGCATTGTATGCTATCGGTCGCGCGCTGGCCTATGCTGCCCTCGGGGCCCTGCTGAGCGCCGGGGCGGTGGGCATGCCCGCTCTCTCCTATGCCCTGCAGGAGGGGATGCCCTACCTGCTCGGCCCCCTCCTGCTGATCGCAGGGCTGGTGCTGCTGGAGGTCCTGACGCTTCCCCGATGGCTGCATCTGAGCGGCCCCAAGCGAGGGGCCGTGGATACCATGCTGAGGAACGGCGGCGTATTGGGCGCCCTCCCCCTAGGGGCTCTGTTTGCGCTGGCCCTCTGCCCGCCCACGGCGGCGCTGCTTTTCGGGGCAGCCGTGCCGCTGGCGGCGGGGTCCTGCCTGCCCGTGGCGGGTGGACTGGCCCTCTTCGGCCTGGGCTCCGCCCTGCCGGTAGTGTCGGTGGCTGTCGGACTCAGCTTGGGCGCCGGCAGATGCGGCTCGCTTCTGCGCTTCCTCCCGACCCTGCAACGGGGGATTACGCTCATCACCGGTGCCGGACTCCTCCTGTGGGGGGCTTGGCTCTGTATCAATACCTACATTCTTGCTTGACATATGATTCAACAATTCGCCGACTGGCTTACCTACGACGTCATGCTCTTCACCCCCGGCAGCTCGCTGGGTGAGAGTGTTGACTTCTTCATCTACGACACCGCAAAAATCCTGCTGTTGTTGCTGGCAATCAGCTGGGTTATGGGCATCATCAATGCCTATTTCCCCGTGGAGCAGGTGCGCCGCTTTCTCACCTCGCGCCGCTTGTTCGGCACGCAGTACCTGTTAGCGTCCGTATTCGGCGCGGTCACTCCCTTCTGCTCCTGCTCGTCCATTCCGCTGTTCATCGGCTTTGTACGCGGCGGCATTCCCCTGGGGGTCACCTTCGCCTTTCTCATTACCTCCCCGCTGGTAAACGAGGTCGCCGTAGCCATGTTCCTCGGCTCCTTCGGCTGGCGTGTCACGGCTCTCTATGCCCTCAGCGGTGTCTTGCTGGGCACGGTCGGGGGATGGCTGCTCGGGCGCATGCGCTTGGAGTCCCTGCTGTCGGACTGGGCTCGCAACCCCTCCGCGGCGGCCGTGGATACCGTCGCCGGCCCTGCACGCCGTATCCGCCTGCGCGCCGTCACGGCAGAGGCTTTCTCCATTGTCCGCAGCGTACTGCCCTACGTGGTGATCGGCATTGCCCTCGGTGCTGCCGTGCATGGTTTTGTGCCGGCTGATTTCTTCTCGAGCTTCCTGAGCGGTGCGGAGTTTTGGTCCGTCCCCGCCGGTGTGCTCTGCGGCGTCCCGATGTATACCAATGCCGCCGGCATCGTCCCCATCATGGAGGTGCTGGTTGCCAAAGGTGTCCCCCTCGGCACGGCCCTGGCCTTCATGATGGCCGTTGTCGGCCTCTCCCTCCCGGAGGCTACTCTCCTCAAGAAGGTCATGCAGTGGCGCCTACTCCTCATCTTCTTTGCCACCGTCACCCTCCTCATCATTATCTCCGGCTTCCTCTTCAATCTCCTTCCCCTCGGGTGAGGGGGTCAGTCTTCCCCGCGGGAGCGGCAGCCCCAGCGGCAGGTGGGGTGTTTGATGGGCATGGTGGTGCGGGTGTCGGCGTCGGGCAGGTAAATGGAGTAGCTGCGCGGCGCAGGGCAGAAGCGGTCGCGGATCATGCGCAGGAAGTTGACGATGCGGTAGGAGACGGAGTGGCGCTTGGCGGCGTACCACGGCAGCTCCCGCAGGTAGGCGGCCCACTCGTTGCGGGAGGTATCCGTCCAGGCCAGGTTATCCCCGGTGATGGTGAAGCTGCCGGTGAAGGTGCGGGGCAGGACGGCGAAGCGGGGGCGTAGGTTGACGATATCCCGGAAAAAGATAACATCTGCCAAGGCGCGGTATTTGGTGTCGAACCGCACGCTGTGGCTACGGAAGTGCTCCGCGCGGTGGAAGCAGGAGCAGGTGATGATCTCGCACACGGTTACGCTGCTCCAGCGGTGGGGCATCACGGGGCGTCGGTGGCAGATGTAGCGGCTCTCGGCATCCACGATGATGTAGGCCCCCAGCGCGATGTCCGCCTGTTGCTTTCGGAACGCCTGCGCGATGGCGGCGAGGGCCCCGGGGAAGTACTGCTCATCGCTGTTCAGGTGGGCCGTCACATCAGCCTGCGGCGGCATCTTGGCCCAGGCGGTGTTGATGGCATCGTACATCCCTTTGTCCGGCGCACTTTCGAAGGTGAAGCGGTAACCCGGGCAGTCGGTATGGCTCTGCTGCCAGTTCTCTAACCACTCGCGCGTGCCGTCGCCGGACGCGCCGTCCTGCACATGGTGGTGCACCTCCACTCCCTCGCCGACCTGGTCGGCCACGGAACGGACGCAGCGGGGGAGCCAGCGGAGGCTGTTGAAGGTGGGGGTAACAATGTAGAAGATCATATGCGTTTGGTGAGGCAATACCAGAGAAAGCGGGAATTGTGCACGAGATAACGGCGGAAGAGGCGACGCGGCTCGCGGCAGAGTCGGTAGGCCCATTCCAGCCCGTGGGATCGCACCCAAGCCGGGGCTTGTCGCACCAAGCCGGCGTGAAAGTTAAAGGCTGCCCCCACGCCGAAGTAGAGGGCGGGCGGTAGCTGCGAACGGTGCGTGTAGAGCCATCGTTCTTGTTTGGGACAGCCGAGACCTACCCAGACGCAATGGGCGCCGCTGTTGCGTACAGCCACCGCCAAGCGTTCCTCGATATCTGCGGGCCAGTCTCCCATGGGGGGGCAGAGATGGCCTGCTATCTGTACCCCGGGAAAGCGCGCCGTCAGGCGCTCGGATAAGGCAGCGCAGGCTTCTTCCGTGCCGCCGAAAAGAAAGTGGCGCAGCCCGTGCTCGCGCCCTTTGTCCCACATCCATTCCATCACGTCCGGACCGTAAAGTCGGTGGGCATCGGCTCCCTTGCGACGCATCAGCCACACGATGGGCATGCCGTCCGGGCAAATGTAGTCGAATTGCGCCAATCCCGCCCCGTAGTCGGTTTCGTGTAACATTCGGGTGAGTACATGCACATCAGAGTGGGCTATGAGCACCGGTGCAGCGCAGTCGGTGGCCCGCTGCGTCCACTCTGCTGTGGCCGTTGCCAGGTCGGCTCGCACGTAGGGAATGCCGAAGATCGTTTCCGTAGGTAGGGTGTTCATGTTATGGTGTGAGGCAATGATCTATATAGAATGACGTGATTTCCGGGCCGTAGAAGAACCACGCCAGGGCCGCCGTAATGAGCCACGGGCCGTAGGGCAGGGGAACGCCGCGGCCGGTGCGTGTGACGAGCGCCCACAACAGGGCCGGTATGGTGCTGGCAGGTAACATGAAGAGCACTCCCTGCCAACCGAGTAGCGACCCGATACCCAGGGCAATCCAAGCGTCTCCGCTGCCCATAGCTTCACGGCGGGAGGCGTAGCCGGTGCAGGTTCCGCGCAGCTCTGTGTAGTCTTCCAGTCGCAGGTGGCTGCCATCCGGTAGCCGGAGTCCTTCGGGGGAGAAGTGCAGTTCCCCGGGGGCGCCGTCCCGCCCTCGTAGGGTGGCGGTGGTCAGGTGCAGGCGGTCGCTCTCCTCGCGGAAGAGTTCGCTCCAGGTCAGGGTGTCTTCCCCTATACTCAGCAGAAGGTCGGTTCCTTCGGTATTCTCGCGCAGGTGCCACTCCTGCGGGGTGGGGTACTGTCGGCGGTTGTGGCCGAAGAGAGCGCGCCCCAGCAGGGCCACCCCGCGCAGCAGCGCATATCCTGTCGCTGCACCGACCGCGCTTCGAAAGAGCCCTTCGGTGGATTCCCAACAGGGTGTGGCGAGAAGCCAGGGGGCCGACAGCGCCGCGGCCACGCCCGCTGCTGTCGCCACAAGTACCACGCGCACCGGCACAATCATGTGCAGGCAGTCGATGCAGAAGAGGGTGATCATGGCCGCCATCCACACACACACCGCGGCGATGGTCCAAGCGGTTTCACCTTCCAAATGCAGGGCGGTGCAGAAGAAGAGCAGTGCCGTGCCTAACTCTACCAGCGGGTATTGTACGGAGATGCGTCCTCCGCAGCAGGCGCCTTTCCCGCGCAGCAGAAGCCAGCTGATGATCGGGAGGTTTCGGTACCAAGGGATAGCCGCTCCGCAGCGCGGGCAGAACGAGCGCTTCGGTTCGTTCACTCGCATCCCTCTCGGTAGGCGGTAGATGACGACGTTCAGGAACGAGCCGACACAGGCACCCACTGCTCCGAATAGGATGGGCAGCACCCAGTCCTCCGCAGTCAGTGTTCCTTCTATTTCTTGCAGGATCGCCTCCATTCCTCACCCAGTGTAGCATATCTCTATGCTCAACGCAAGGCTTCATATTGTTCGTTGTCCGGTTTCGTTTCCTCGGTGAGACTGCTTCGCCTTCTTCCCCTACGCAGCCTGCGCTCGTCTGCGTGTGCTCGCGCGCGTGCGAGAAGGGCGTTTTCGGGGCTTTTTGCTGCGTTTCGGGCAGTTTTGAACCCGTTTTGCCGCGGTTCGGGCGTCTTGAAGGGTGTTTTTGTGCCGATTTTGCCGAAAATGGTCCGTTTTTGGCACTTTTTTGCAGCTTTTTGCACTTTTTTGCCGAATTTTGCAAAAATAAGCTTGACGTTCGAGGGAAAAAGGAGTAAACTCTGCGCACCCC
>SFDX01000041.1 GCA_004557455.1 Akkermansia muciniphila
TAATTATAGCAGAAGATGCCGAGGATGGGAAGCCTGTATATCTTTACCATCGCGCATCACTCGCTCCCGGGGGTGGTCATAAAAACTGACGGAGCGCCCAACTATCTCCAGACGCAGAACCCGGAGCACCGGCGGCAGATTGCCTTGGATGCCGCCGCTGCCATGCGCCGCCCGGGGGTGCGCCTTCTGCTCGCAGAGGCCCCGCCGGAGCAGCTCCCCTACATGCAGACGCCGGAGTTTGCCGAGGCCGTGGCGGCTTGGCGTCCCATCCTGTGTGCCGGGAACATTTGGTTTTATGAGAAGAAGGCGCCCTGAAGGGCCCGCCTACAGCTCCCCCTCATCCTCTTCCTCATGCAGATCATGCGCGCGCGGGTGCGCGTCTCTGTATACCTGCTGCATGCGCGTTTTGGTGACGTGGGTGTATATCTGAGTAGTGGAGAGCGAGGAATGCCCCAGCAGCTCCTGCACCGCGCGCAGATCCGCCCCCGCATCCAACAGATGCGTGGCAAAGGTGTGCCGCAACTTGTGCGGTGAAATGTGAAACGGTATATCGGAGGCCCTCAGGTACTTATCCAGCATCAGCTGCACACTGCGGCCCGTCATCCGTCGACCCAAGCGGCTGAGGAACAGCGGCCCGCCGGGCTCGGGCAGGGCACGCTCACGGTAGAGCTCGATGGCCTCGCGCGCATAGTCTCCCACCGGTACCAAGCGCAGCTTGCGCCCCTTGCCCAACAGCCGCACACACCCCCCGCCGCCCTGCAGGCAATCCTCGTTCAGGCTCACCAGCTCGCTCAGGCGCATGCCGCAGGAGTAGAAGAGCTCCAGAATCGCCGCATCGCGATACGGCAGCCAGTCCGGGCTCTTCTTGTCCACCGGCATCTGCAGGGGCAGGGAGAGCAGGTGCTCCATCTGTGCACGGCTCAGGTAGACGGGCAGCCCCTGTCGCTTACGCGGCAAAACCACCTCCGCCAGCGGGTCAGTCCGCAAGCCCTCCGCCCGCATCAGGTACCTATAGAGCGCCCGCAGAGCCGCAAAGCGCAGGCGCACCGTCGCTGCCGTCAGCTCTTGGTCCAGCGCCTCGTACAACCATGCGCGGAAGTTACCCTCGGTGCAGCTCTCCCAGCTTGTAAAACGCCCCCCCATCCAGCGCCGGTACTGCATCAACGCGCGCTCATACGCCGCCACCGTGTGCGGCGAGGCCTGACTCTCTGTCTCCAGATGCGCCAGAAATCGCAGCACCGTCTCATCCGGTTCTTCTCGCGGGGCTTCCATCTGCCCCCTTTGTACCACATTCCCCGCCTGTTTTCAAGCCCGGAATGCGCCCCCCACACACAGACTTCACACCGCCGGGGCAGCCGGAAGCGAGAGCCACCTGACCGCGGAATGAAAGGAATTTTCGGAGAGGCGGTGGCCTGCTTGTCTCGGTTCAGACTTCGTGCCGCCGAAATAGGAGGTTCCTTGGTTATTTTTGATAAACTCCTAAAGCCACCTACTATGAACTTGCTTCGAAGTCTTGCCTAAGTCCGGCAGGGTATAAACTTTCCGAAAATTCCTTTCATTCCGCAGTCCTTTTACTCTCGCTTGCTGTTAAATCTGCGGTATGAAGTCTGGGGAGCATCGGAGCGGGGTGGGGTCAGGAGCCGCTGATGGAGGTGAGGAGGTCGGCGAGGTCGGCGCAGCCGTAGCAGGGGGAGGGGAGGGCGAGGAGGGTGGCAGCGGTGGTGCCGAGGGAGTCCATGGTGGCGGTGTAGGAGAGGGCCTCCAAGTAGGCGGAGACGGCGCTCGCGGTGGCCTCGTCCTCGGCGGGGTAGGAGTCATACTCTGCCTCCAGCTCCAAGCCCTTGTTGATGAGCAGGGAGACGAGCGGCACGGCGGCCTCCGCGCTCTCCGCATCCGTCACCAAGTTGAGGACACCGATGAGCTCTCGGGCAGCGGCGTGCATGGCCAAGATGGTGTTCTTACGATCGGCAAGCGACACACAGGGGAGGTCCTGTACAGCGGAGCGGAGGGCATCGCAACCGTAGTAGGGGGGCTCCGTGGCCGTGAGAGCGAGCAGCCGGGCGTTGATGGCCGTCCAGTCCTCGGCCGTCTTCGGCTGCGTCGGTAGCTCGGCCAAGCGCTCCTGCTCGGCATCGGAGGGCCGGGGCAGCGCAGTGTAAGCGGCATCCAGGGCAGCCACCTGCTGCGCCAAGGCAAGCACCCCGGGGGCGGCTGCGGCCGCAGACGTTGCGTCCTGCACCCCCTCCAGCGCTGCGCGCAGCCGTTGCGCCACGCTGCCCGCCCGCTCGGCCAGGGCGGTGTACTGCGCGACCGTATCCCCGGAGGAGTCGGCTGCGGAGGTTTCATCCCCGGCGGCACAGCCGAGGGCCAAGAGTGCGAATGTCGCAAGGAGCTGCCTCATACGCCGCCTATTGTAGCGGCAAAAGGCCGCCTGCGTCAACCCAAAAGTGACGCAGGCGGCGCAAAATCAACTCCTCGGGAGCTTTACAGGAACGCAATCCAGAGGTAGAGCGCCGAGATGGCGATGCTCAGCAGCATGAGCGGGAAGGCGTACTTCATGAACTGCAGGAAGGAGACCTCCAGCCCGTGCTTGCGTGCAATGGCCAAGGCCACCACGTTCGCACTCGCACCGATCACCGTGCCGTTGCCGCCCAGGCAGGCACCCATGGACAGAGCCCACCACAGCGGCTCCTTGCTGCCGTTGACCAGCATGTCCTTGATAAGCGGGATCATCGTCGCCACGAAGGGAATGTTATCCACAAAGGAGGACATGACGGCAGAGAGCGCTAGGATGACCATGGTGGAGGCCGTCACATCGCCGCCCGTCAAGTCTGTGGCCTGCTGAGCCATCCACTTGATGATACCCTGCATCTCTAAGCCGCCGACCAAGATAAAGAGACCGATGAAGAAGAAGATGGTCGTCCACTCCACCTTGGCGAACACCTCCTCGAGACGCTCCGTGCGGTCCGGCATGGAGATGAGCAGCAGCAAGGCCGCCCCCGCCAGAGCCGCCGAGCCGGACTCCAGATCCCAGCCGGGAACGCGACCGTGCAGGCAGAAGAGGATGATGGTGAAGCCTAGGGAAATGCCGCACTTGACCAGCAGGCGGCGGCAGCGGATGAGCCCCGCCGTCTTAATCTGCATCACGCGCATCCGCGTTTCGGGAGAGGTGACCAGCTGCTTGCGGAAGATCAGCACAATGAGAGCCATCGTCACGATGAAGATGAACACACAGGGCAGACCCAGCACGCGGATGAAGGCCATGAAGTCGATACCGGCCGCCTTGGCAGCCTCGCTGGAGGCGATCATGATGTTGGGCGGGTCACCGATCATTGTAGCCGTGCCGCCGATGTTGGAGGCCAGAATCTGCGCGAACACAAAGGGATAGGGGGAGACCTTCAAATCCCGAGTCACGGCGAAGGTGACAGGCACGGTGAGAAGAACGGTCGTCACGTTGTCCAGGAAGGCGGAGCAGACCGCCACTAGGGTGGAGAGCGCAATGAGCAGCAACACGGGGTTACCGCGCGTCTTCTGCACCGCCCACACGGAGAGGTACTTGAAGAGCCCGGTCTTGCCGAGGATGTGCACCTGCACCATCATGCCCGTGAGCAGGGCAAGGGTGTTGAAGTCAATCACATGTACGGCCTCCTCCTGGGTGATGATGCCGACCAATACCATGATCATTGCACCCACCAGGGCAATGACCGTCCTATGCACCTTTTCCGAAATGATCAACCCGTAGGTGATCAGGAAAATGACGATTGCAGCTAAAACGTAGTAATCCATAATAACTTAGTAAGTGCCTTTCAGTATAGCACATCGGGGCAGAATGGCAAGCACTCAGGCCGCTTTTTCCCGTTTTTTTACAGAAAAAAGCCATGCGGGCTTGACACCGGGCCCGCTGCCCCCTATGATGGGTCGCTCATGAACTATGCAGAAGTCATCACCCTGGGCATAGCCCTGGCCGTGGATGCCACGGTGTACTCCTTTTCCTACGGCCTGCTGCTGCGCCGGCATCGGGCGGTCTCCGCGCTGTGGCTGGCGCTGACGGTGGGCTGTTTTCAGGCAGGCATGCCCCTGCTGGGCTACGCCGGAGGGGATGCGCTGAAGGACACGGTTGGGGCCTACTCCGGCGTGATTGTCCCGGCCGTGTTCCTAGCCCTAGCGGGCAGCATCCTGTACAACACCTGGTTCCGCGGCGGGGATGATGATGACTGCCCGGCAGAGCCGCTCGGCTTTCTCGGACTCATGGGGGTCGGCATTGCCACGGCCATTGATGCCCTCGCCGTGGGCGTCTGCATGGCCCTGGGGGACATCGTAGGCAGCAACCCGAGCCCGGCCCAGGTGCTCACCGCCGCCGGCATCATCGGCATTATCACCTTCGCCGCCTCGCTCGGCGCCTTCCACTGCGCCCGCCTGCTGCACCGCCTCCCCCGCCGCGGCGCAGAAACCCTAGCGGCCCTCCTGCTCGTGGCCTTGGCCGTCCGCGCCGCGCTGTGACAAGCATCAGCGGAGCATGCGGAGAGCTCGTTCCGTGGCGCGGAGGGCGAGTTGAACGTCCTCGTCGTTGTTGTAGAGAGCGACGGAGTAGCGGACGGTGCCGGTGATGCCGAGGGCCTGCATGAGCGGCTGGCAGCAGTGGTGGCCCGTGCGGACCGCGATGCCCATTTGGTCGAGGAGGGTGCCGAGGTCGTAGTGGTGGACACCGGGGCAGGTGACGGAAACGAGCGCGCCGCGGTTCTCCCGGGGGCCGAGGACGGTGAGCCCCAGCTCGGCCAGTCCGGTGTAGAGAGCATCCGTGAGCCGCGCCTCATGTGCGGCAATGGCGGGGATGCCGATGCGCTGCACATAGCGGATGGCCTCTGCCAGCACGATGTTACCCCCGATGTTCGGGGTGCCGGCCTCGTACTTAAAGGGCAGGTGGTTGTAGGTGGTGCCCGCAAAGGAGACCTCCGCAATCATCTCCCCGCCGCCCAGCCAAGGGGGCAGTTGCTCCAGCAGCTCCTCCCGCCCCCAGAGCACGCCCGTGCCGGTGGGCGCGTAGGTTTTGTGGCCGGAGAATGCGTAGAAATCACAGCCGAGCTCCTGCACATTGACCGGGAGGTGCGCGGTACTCTGCGCGCCGTCCACCAGTGTGAGCGTGCTCGGGTTGTTGCGCTTGGCCGCCTGAATGACCTCCCGCACGGGATTGATGCACCCCAGCGCATTCGACACATAGGGCAGGGCCACGATGCGCGTGCGCGGCGAGAGCATCGCCTCGTAGGCCTCCATATCAAAGGTGTGCTCCGGGGTGAGCGGGATGGGCCGCAGCACCGCCCCCACAGCGGCGCACAGCATTTGCCACGGCACGATGTTCGAGTGATGCGCATCCGTCGACACCAGAATTTCATCCCCCTCCCGCAGCAGATTCGCCGTGCGCAGCACCTGCGCCACCAAGTTGATACCCTGCGTACAGCCCGGGGTAAAGATCACCTCCCGCTCGCTCGCCGCGCCCAGAAAGTCCGCCAGCACCTGCCGCGCCTCCTCGTGCGCATCCGTGGCAATGCGGCTCAGGTAATGCGTGCCGCGGTGAATGTTAGCATTCAACTGCTCATAGTAGCGGCGCAGCGCCTCCAGAACACAGAGCGGCTTCTGTGTGGTGGCAGCGTTGTCTAGGTAAACCGCCATGTGCTTCGGAGGCACGGTCCCGAGCAAGGGAAAATCAGCGCGGTAGGTATTCATCAGTTCTCCTTCTGCAAATGCTCAATCATGCGGAACGCCTGCTCCGGCACGTACTCCTTCCACTGCTCATCACCCTCCTTGATCATGCGGATGATGTCCCGCGGGGTGCGGAAGAGCAGCTTCTGGTTGAAGTACGGCACATCCACGATGTCCCCGGTCTCGAAGAGGTGCTTGTAGAGGTAGTGGTACTTCTCCGGCGCGCGGTAGGTGGAGGCCGTCACGAACTCGCCCGTGGCACGGTTAATCCACGGCGTGACGTAGAACTTCGTGTTATTGAGGAAGGTGTGACCCATGGTAGCCAGGATGCCGCCCGGGTTGTCCGCCCACTTATCCTTGAACAGCTCATTGAGCAAACCGATGGACAGCGCGATGGCAACGGGCTCCTTCGTGTACTGATTGAGCAACTGCGAGATGCCGTGGAAGTGCGTGATATTCGTAACCATCACCGTCTTGCCCAGGGACGCGAGCGCCTCCACGCGGTCCAGGAAGTCCAGCAGATCCACCTCATGCCCGCGCAGGAGGTTGGTGAGCGAAATCTCGCAGATGTCACAGGTACGCGCCTTCTGCTCCGGGGTGAGGGAGGTGAAGAACTTGTTGCGCACGCTGTCCATCATTTCCAAGTGAATGTTACAAAGCGGCAGGAAGCTACCGCGCATGAGCACGATGGGCCGCTTGTACAGCAGGTCCGAGGGCTGAGCTACGCAGCCGTTCGGGCAGAAGACCATGGCCTCCGACAGGTTGCTCTGCACCAGCTGCAGGGCCAGGATGCGGTTGTCGAACATCGTGAAACCCGCCCCGGAGAAACGCATGAAGTCGATGTCAAAGAAACTGCGGTCGATGCGCTCACCCACGCACTCCACGAACTCATCCATGTGCTCGCGCTTGTAGAAGAGCGCGTAGAGCAGGTTCACCCCCATCACGCCCAGCATCTGCATCTGCAGGTCGTGGTCCGGCACTTTGAGACGCACGTGCATCACGAAATCGCTCGGCTCCGCCCCCGGCTTGAGCTGAAAACGCACCCCCAGCCAGGCAGACCACGGCCCGTTGTCTCGGTAGCCCTTGCATTTCACCGTGTTACAGAAAGCAAAGAAGCAGGTATTCTCCCCGCGCTTACTGCCCAAGCGGTCGATGAGCTGGCGGTACTCATAGTCCATCATCTGCATGAGACGCTCCTCGGACACATAGCGGCGGACGGGCCCGTAGAGCGTATCACTCACCGTCATGTCATAGGCAGAGATGGTTTTGGCAACGGTGCCGGCAGCTCCGGAGGAACGGAAGAACCAGTTAGCCGTCTCCTGCCCGCCGCCGATTTCGGCGAAGGAACCGTAGACGGTTTTGTCCATATTGATGCGGAACGCCTTATCCTGCGTTGCGGCGAAAAGTTGATTTTCGGAGGTCATGGTCGAAAAGCGGTTGGTTAGAGTTGCAAAGGGAGAATGGGCAGGTTACGCATCTGCCCGGGGGGAATGAGATCGATGGAGCAGTCCACGGACGGGTTTTCATCGGCTTGCTCGGCATTGTCATCCGCCAGAACAGCGTTGGGCGTCGAGGCGGCCATCTGGGCCAGATCCTCGCTCGTCTTGTATCGCGGCTTGAAGGAGAGGTCGCAGCCGTAGGGGTCCTCGCCGACTAAGGGCGGGGCCTGCGGCAGGATGGGCACCACCGGCAGCACCCGGGCAGAGGTCAGCGCGCCGCCCTCCCCGGTGTCCAGAAAGTCCAGCAGGCTCGGTGAACCGTCGCCGTGCACGGAGCAGGGGCTCAGGGTCACATCCCCCTTGGGGAAATACTCCCGGTAGGTGGGACGCGTGCCGGGTTTGTTATCCCGGCTCACCTCGAAGCAGAAGTTCGTGGCCAGCTGGCCGGAGTAGCGGCAGATCTCCACCTCCTCCGTATCCGGGGGCAGGGGAATGGGCTCGTCCTTGTACTTGCCCTCCGCCGCGCGCAGCACCGCGCCGAGAACAGCCGGGCAGGTATCGCCCGAAAAGGCCTCCGGGTAGATGGGTGTGTGGTCATTCAGGAAGCCGAGCCAAACACCGCAGGTGATGCCGGAGGTGTAGCCCACCAGCACATTGTCCGCAAAGTCGTAGTTGGTACCGGTCTTGACGGCCCCCTTGAAGGACTCCGGCAGGAAAGGCGCGACGCGCTGCGCACTGCCCTTCTTCAGGGACTCCGCCAGCATGCTGTGGATGCGGTAAGCATTGCAGGGGCTGCAACTGCGTACGGGTAGCTTGTTTCTGGTGATTGCCCGCGGGTTCTCCCACAGGGTGTCGCCGTTGTGTTCGGTTATCTTGGTGATGATGAAAGGCGAGGCAGCGCGCTTACCGGCATTCGGGAAGATGGTGTAGGCCATCACCAACTGCTTGAAATTGGTAGGCTCTGTGCCCAAGTAAACGCGCGGGTAGTACTGCGGCGTGGCCTCCGTGGAATTCGGGTTGCGGGGCGGGGGAGTAATGCACACGCGGTTGAGGGTATCGATGAACGGCTTGCTGCCCTTGCTCGGCGAGCTGCACAGATCGATGCCCAAGCGGGCGGACGCGGCTATCTTGGACCACACGAGCGCCTCCCGCAGGGTGACGGAATCCATGTATCGCCCGCGGCTTTGCTCCATGCCCCATTCGCCCAGAATACCTTCCGACCCGCCGATACCGGCCAAGCGGTTATCCATGGCATCATCCACCAAACGCATGCAGGGCCCGCGGCCGTTCTCCAGCGCGCTCAGGTAGAGGAAGGGGAGCAGAGCGGTGCCGACGGGGCGGGCGCCGCTCTCCAGAATGTTGTAGTTGTCCCGCGAGAAATTGCGGCCGCCCACGTAAGCCAGCGTGGCCCCGGTGGCGTTCTCTACGGCAAAGACCGCACCATCCAGGTAGCGGTGGCGGGCACAGCGGGGGTCGGCGGTGTCGCTCATCTTCACGTGGTCGTAGTCCTTGCGCTCCTCGATGCCGCGGATGGTCTCCTCCAACTGCTGCTCGGCCGCGGCCTGCATGTCGGCATCAATGGTGGTGTGGATGCACACGCCGCGGCTCTTGAGGATTTCCTCCCCTCGCTCTCGGTTCTTGAAGATGTCCGTTGCCTGCTCCTGAATGAGGGCGTTGAGGAAGGACGTGTTGCGGCGCAGCGGCTTGGGATTCAGCTCCAGCGGCAGTTTTTTGATGCGCTCCGCCTCCTCGGCACTCATGAGGTCCTGGCGCTGCATGCGGTCGATCACATCGTTGCGCCACTTGCGGTTCAGCTCCGGGTTCTTGATGGGGTTGTAGTTCTCCGGGTTCTTGATGAGAGCCGCCAGCGAGGCCGCCTCGCGGACGGTGAGGTCCGCCGGTTCCTTGCCGAAGTAGCCCAGCGACGCCGAGCGGATGCCGTAGTACCCCAAGCCGAAGTAGATGCGGTTCAGGTAGAACTCCAGAATCTGCTTCTTGCTGTACTTCTCCTCGATGCGGCGCGCAAGGAAGATTTCCACGATTTTACGCTCGATGCGGCTGCCGCCCCGCGCCTCCGTGCGCCGCTCCAGGTCATAGGCATTGCGCGCAAGCTGCTGGGTGATGGTGGAGGCACCCTGGTTGGCCTTGCCGTGCGCCTTCGCGGCCTCGACGGTGGCGCGCAGAATGCCCATCGGGTCATAGCCGTTGTGGTGCCAGAAGGTCTTGTCTTCCTGCGCCACGAGGGCATCAATCATCGCATGGGAAATTTTATTATAGGGAACGTAGCTGCGGTTCTCATCATAGATGCGGCCGATCTCGCGCCCCTTGCGGTCCAGAATCAGCCCCGGGTGGTCCAGGTTGTTGATGTCCTCCAAGTTGAACTCCTCCGCCCACTTGCGGTACTTCTCCGTCACCAGGTAAAAGGCCGTGCCGCCCAGGATGCCGGCCAGCAGAAGGAGGATGAACGAATAGATGCCCAGGCGCAGCAGAAAGCGCTTCCACGCGCTGCCCGGACGCCGCGGGTGCCGCTCCGTGCGGTTGTTGTGGGGGCGCCGCCTTTCTTCCGCCGCCCTGCGTCGCATCTGGTACTGGTCGAAATCATCCATGCTATCTCGGGCCAGTTTACCAAAAAGCGTGCCCGGAATCAAGCGCCAAGTGAGACCTACCCCATTTTGTTTTGTTTGCGCGGCGGGGCGACCCCTCTTTTTTTGCATTTTACGGGCGAATGGTGCAGTTTTCTCTTTACGCCGCGCAGGCGATGCGCTAGAGTATGGGGCGTCCGCAGAAGTCGGACTTCTTTTTATGTCGAGCTACTTGTTCAGAGGAATAGAGTTTGCCCATGGGTACGGCGTGCCCGATGAGCTGCAGACCTTGGTGGCCGAGCTGGAGGAGCATTGCCGCGCCTACCGCCGGGGGGATGAGGAGATGACGGATTACCCGTATGTGCCCGCGCTGGTGCTGGCCCTGCGGGATTGCAAGGCACCCGAGGGGCACATGATCACCTGGGTGGAGGAACTGCTCAACGAAGGCGCGGAGGCGGATGCGACGCTGGACGACGGCCGCACGGCCTTGCATGTGGCGAGGTCTGCGCGGCTGGTGGACTACCTGCTGGAGCAGGGCGGGGATGTGGACGCCCGGGATGACGCCGGCCGCACGCCGCTGCACGAGTGCACCGCAGCCCGCGCGGCGGAGTTGCTGCTGGATGCCGGGGCAGATGTGAATGCGGAGGATAACGAGGGCTGCACCCCGCTGGACTGTGCCCGCCGTGCAGGCCGCCGGGAGGTGGCGCGCCTGCTGGTCCAAAACGGCGGGGAGTCCTCGCTGTGAACCCCTTTGTCCGCCGTCTTGCCTGCTGCGCCGCGCTGCCGGCGGTGCTGTCGGCGCGTGCGGAGGAGCCGGGCTTTTACCCCGCTTGGTCTACCCTGACGCCGCAGAGCATGCAGGTGCAGCTGGACCGCGCCACCGAGCGTGGGCGTCGTCTGGTGAACGGGGTGTGCCGCCTCTCCCCGGGGGAGCTGCGCTATGATGAGGTGTTCGGGGCCTTGGACTGCGCGCTGGCGGAGGTATACAACACGGCTTGGCCCATCATCATGCTGAACGGCGTGCGGCGCGATGCAGAGTTCGCTGCCGCCTGGGGGCGCGCCGTGCCCCGCCTTTCCCTGCAGCGCGAGATGCGCAGTCATGAGCCGCTGCGCCGTATCGTTACCGCTGCGGCCCGCCGTTTGCAGGCAGGCGGTGCCTTGTCGCCCATGCAGGCCTACCATGTGCAGTGCGTTCTGCGGGATTTTGAGGTGAACACCACCAAGCCCTCGGCGCAGGCTCACCCGGGGGAGCCGGGGATAGCGGCGGTGGAGCAGGAGCTGGGGGAGCTCACCCGCGAGTTCGCCCGCCGGGTGTCGGCTGCCAAGGCGGCCTGGCGCGCGGAGCTGCCGAATGCGGCGGCTCTGGCCGGTATGCCGGAGGCCTGGGTGCGAGCCCGCTGCAGTGAGGGGCGCCCGGTGCTGTCCTTGGCCGATGTGCCGGAGGTGCTGGCCCGCTGCACGGTGCAGGAGACGCGGCGCCTGGTGTGGCAGCGGCGTGCGGCCTTGTGCCGGGACGGCGGGGCCGAGGATACGACGGCCTTGGTGTCGAGGATTCTGGAGCTGCGGCAGCGCAAGGCGGAGCTGCTGGGCTTTGCCCATTATGCGGACCTAGTGGGCACGCGCACCATGCTCGGCAGCGGGCAGGCGGCGGCCGCTTTTGTGGAGGCGGAGCTGCGGCGTTTGCGCCCTGCTTACGAGGCGGAGGTGCGGGAGCTACTGCAGTGCGCCTCTCGGGTGCAGGGCAGGGCGGTGCATTGGCTCTGCCCATGGGATGTGCCTTTCTACCGCCGCTTGGTGCAGGAGGCTCATGCCGGCGGCATCCCCGCTGCGGCGCTGAGCCCTTACCTGGAGCTGGAGTCCCTGCGGCAGGGGATGTTCGATTTCTTTTCGGAGCTGTACAAAATCCGCATTGCAGAGCTGCCTGCGGTCTGTCCCGGCCCGGGGAAGCCCTGCCCGGCGGGGGCGGTGGAGGTGTGGGCGCCGCGGGTGCGGGTTTTCCGCGTGACGGATGCCGCCACGGGGGCGCACTTGGGGTCCTTTTACTGGGATGCCTACCGCCGGGCGGATAAGAACCCGCAGCCGCAGACCTACCTGATCAAGGTGGGGGAGCCTGCTACGAGCCTGAGCCCGCACGGGCCGCATCTGGCGGTCGTCAGCCTGGCTTTCCCGCAGCCGCAGGGGCCGCAGCCTTTGCCGCCTTCTTCGGCGCTCATTGTTTTCCATGAGTTCGGGCATGCCATGCATTTCTTGCTGGCAGATGCAGCGGCGCGCAGTCAGATGGGGGCCGGCTTGGCCCCGGATTTCGTGGAGCTGCCTTCCGTGTTGCATGAGCTTTGGCTGGCTCACCCGGATTGCATCCGCCGCTGTGCGCGTTTGCCGGAGGACGGGGCACCCATGCCGCCGCGCTTGGTGCAGGCCATGCAGAGCCTGCTGCGGGAGTCTGCCATTGATGCTGTGCAGCAGCTCTCGCTGGCTCGGCTGGACCTGGCGATGCACTCGGAGCCGCAGCGCTTTACGGGGGGCGACCTCGCGGCGGTTGCGGCGGAGGTGATGGCCCCCGCGGCCCTGCCGCTTACGGAGGCGGAGCCTTGCCCTGTCTTCTCCGGGGTGCACATCATGGGCTCCTACGGGGCGTCTTACTACTCCTACCCCCATGGGCGCTACCTGGCGCGGGAGGTGTTCGCCCGTTTGTCGCAGCCGGGGGAGGGGGTACGTGCCGCGGCGGTGGCGTACCGTCGCTGCCTGTTGGCTCCTTCGGCCGGTCTGCCGCCCGCCGAGCTCTTCCGCAACTTTATGCGCTGTACCCGGAAGGGGAATTGAGCCTGCCTGTTTCCTGCCCCGCGCCGCTGTTGGTATTCTCCCGCCGTAACAACAAAAAACCGTGGCTTTTGCCACGGTTTCCTGCCCCTCTCTCTCTCTTTCTCGGGACTCCGGCGGTTGGGATCGAACCAACGGCCTAGTGATTAACAGTCACCCGCTCTTCCGCTGAGCTACGCCGGATTTTCGCTTGCCTCACCATCGGGTGGGGTGCGGGGACATTCTACTCTCTTTTCTCCCGCTTTGCAAGACTTTTTTTCGCTTTTTTTCATTTTTTTACAGCTTCGGGACTGTTTTTTGTTGAGTAAAGGCCCGTTTGCGTGTATAAAGTGGGCATGCGGAATGAAGACGCAGGGAATGGCTGGGACGTGGAGTTCTGCCTTTTCGGCATACCGGTGCAGATCAAGCCGGCCTGCTGGTTGCTGTTGGCGCTGCTGGGCGGGGGCCTGGGTGCCGACAGCGCGGATGTGTTCGCGGTGTTGTCGTTCATCGCGGCGGGGGTGCTGTGTCTTTTGGCGCATGAGTTCGGGCATGCGCTGGTGGGGCGCCGTTTGTACGGTGGCTATGCGGTGATTATTTTGAGCGGTACGGGCGGGGAGACCGTCAGCACGGGTTCGCCGGACAGCCGGCTGCAGGAGTTCCTGATGGTGCTGGCGGGGCCGCTGTGTACGCTGCTGCCCGGGGTGCTGTGCGCCTTGGTGCTGGCGGGGCTCATCGGGGATGCTCAGTCGGCGTTCCTCTATTTTCTGCTGGAGCCCCTGCCGGGGGTGGCGCTGCCCGCGGAGGTGCAGGCTGCCTTGCAGCCGGGTGGGGTGGCGGGGGCGCTGTGCGGCTTCCTGCTGCCTTTCTTCCGTATGGTGGCTTGCGTGGGGATGTGGCTGTGTTTGTTCAACCTGCTGCCCGTCCTGCCCCTGGATGGGGGGCGCTTGGCCGGTGCGCTCACAAATAAGCCGCGCGCGGTGGCGGCGCTGGGGCTTGTGCTCTGCGTCCCGGCCGCGGTCTGGAGCCTCGCGCGCGGGCTCTGGTGTAATACCTTGTTTATGGGCTATCTGGCCTATCTTAATTTCCACGCTGTGGGGCGTAAATAGTTTTTAATCCTATGTCCAGTTCATTCGGTTTGGTGTTCAGAGTCAGTACCTGGGGGGAATCTCACGGCCCCGGGGTGGGGGTGGTGGTGGATGGTTGCCCGTCCTGCATCGCGCTGTCGGCGGAGGATGTGCAGCGTGAGCTTGACCGCCGCCGGCCGGGGCAGAGTGACATCGTGACCCCGCGCAAGGAGGAGGACCGCGTGGAGATCCTCAGCGGTGTGCTGGAGGGGCGCACACTGGGTACGCCTATCGCGATGCTGGTGCGTAACAAGGACCACCGTTCCTCTGCTTATGATGAGATGCAGCACATTTACCGCCCCTCGCATGCGGATTATTGCTACGATGCCAAATACGGCCTGCGGGCCTGGGCCGGCGGGGGCCGCGCCAGCGCGCGGGAGACAATAGGGCGTGTGGCGGCGGGGGCTGTGGCGCAGGCGGTGCTCCGGGCGCTTTGTCCGCAGTTGGAGGTGGTGGCTTGGGTGCAGCAGGTGCACCGTATCTGCTGCCCTGTCCCCCCGGAGGCGGTGTCGGCGCAGGTGGTGGAGTCGAATATCGTGCGCACGGCGGATGCTGCCTCGGCGGAGGCCATGGCGGCGGCTGTTCGCGAGGCGCGCGGGCGCGGGGATTCGCTCGGGGGTATCATCGGCTGCACGGTGCGTCACTGCCCCGTCGGGCTCGGTGACCCCGTTTTCGATAAGCTGGAGGCCACCCTGGGCCACGCGATGCTCAGCATCCCGGCGTGCAAGGGCTTCGAGGTCGGCAGCGGCTTCTCCGCGCCGTCTTTCACGGGTATCTCCCACAATGACCCCTTCTGTATGGAGGGTGCTCGCGTGCGCACGCGTACCAACCACTCCGGCGGTATTCAGGGCGGTATCTCGAACGGGGAGGACATCCTCATGCGGCTCGCCTTCAAGCCCACGGCCACCCTCATGGTGGAGCAGGAGACCGTCAACGACCAAGGCCAATCCACCACCCTCCGCGGCAAGGGGCGCCACGATGCCTGCGTCCTCCCGCGCGCCGTTCCCATCGTCGAGGCCATGGCCCGCATCACCCTCTGCGACCACCTCCTCCGCCAGCGCACCGTCTCCGCCGCCCGCCCCTGAGCAGGGCAGCCCCTCGTTCCCGCATAACTGCCGGCTTCCTGTTCAGCAGCGGGGCGCTTTTGTCAAAAAGCAAGGCGCGCTCCCCGGAAGTTCAGGAGCGCGCCCACCGGGCTGCCGGCGTTGAAACTACTTAAGACGCCGACAACCCTTTCGTACCGAATCTGTTATGCCTTCCGGCGCCGACGTCTCGCCGCCAAGGATGCTGCCGGGGCATCCGCTTACGGGCGATGGTGGTGCGGAGGACTTTGCCGGCGAGGGTGCAGTAGATGCACATTTCGTGTGCATCCTGTGGACTGAAATCCGCAGGAAGCACATAGGAACGTTAAGCATGAGTAGTATCCATTCCTCCGCTAACTCTCTGCATACAGCATTTTGAATGCTGTAGTCAAGGGCAATCTCTCAAAGAGCTTGAACAATGAAGGTTCTTTCATACTTGCCTTGCTCCCTTTTCTATAGGCGTCTGTCAGTCTATTATGCCGTAACTCATTGAGAATCAAGGAATTACATCGATATCACCGGGGTGTGCATTCAAAATGCTGTATACTCCCTGCTGATATGGGAATCAGTAAGACAAGAATTCTTTGGGTGGATTTTTTGCGGATTATGGCGGCCTTTATTTTAGTGGTGCAGCATGGTAGTCAGCATGGTGTAAACTTCGTTGTACCGCGGAATACGCTGGTTCTATGCCTTTGGGATCATTCCATTGTGCCGCTCTTCTTTCTGTTCAGCGGCTATTTTGTACGACCGTCTCAATCGTGGCTTGCATGGCGTCGTTTCTCCTTCCTCCTGATACCCTATGTTATCTGGTGTGTTGTCGCTGCTCTTGTTTTCTTTTGGGGGGAGGGATTATTTATAT
This sequence comes from Akkermansia muciniphila, assembly GCA_004557455.1. Taxonomy (GTDB): domain Bacteria; phylum Verrucomicrobiota; class Verrucomicrobiia; order Verrucomicrobiales; family Akkermansiaceae; genus Akkermansia; species Akkermansia muciniphila_D. Next base: position 15,583 of record SFDX01000041.1, read on the forward strand.
CCCCGGGGTTCTGGGGCTGTGCCCTGGGAATTAGGGATGTGCATCCCTTTAACGGGCCGTTGTGGTTTCTGGAGGTGTTGATGTTATTGGCCTTGGTCAGTCCGGTTTTAAGTAGAATTAAAACGGTTGGATTGCAGACGATTGCTCTGTCCCTATTTCTCCTTTGTGAGGAGAACATAGCCTGTGTCCCTGCCGTGCATGTGAGCGGAGTTGCATTTTATTTGTTGGGGATGGTGTTGGGAAGGAACCCGTGGGTGTTTGAGAAAGTGCGGAGCTATGCACCCTTGATTTTCTGCATTCTGTTTGTTTTCGGCTTGGCAGAGACCTTCAGAGAATCTTTTCGTGAGTCATATCAGCGGGGCACTGCGGGGTTGATATGCGGCTGCTTGTTCTATGTCTCAATGGCTTTTGTTGCGGAGAAGTATGCTGCCCCCTTATTTGTATTTCTGGCGAGATTCGGTAAATACGCATGCTTCGTTTATGCCACACATTTTATCGTCATTATTACCTTGGCGTATTAAGATTATTGTGGTATAATATCCCCATGGAAGGGCAGATAGACCTCAAACACATGAAGAAGGCAGAGAAAAAAGCACTC
>SFDX01000016.1 GCA_004557455.1 Akkermansia muciniphila
CGAACCCGGAAGTGAAACATCAGCACGTCGATGGTAGTCGGGCGCTAGGCCCCGCAAGAGTAGATAGCTGCCGGGAATAAATCACGAGCCGCAAGGAGAAATCCTTGCGGCTCGCGTCGTCTACAGAGAATACCCCGCAGTGCTGATAGGAAGCGGGAATGGACTGACCGCGGAATAAAAGGAATTTTGGGAGAGTTTGCGGCCTGCTTGTCCCTGTTCAGACTTCACGCCGCCGGGATAGAAGCTTCCTTGATGTTTTCTTGAAGCCACCTACCATGAGCTTGCTTCGTCATCTTACCGAAGCTCCGAAGGCCAATCAGTCTCCAAAAATTCCCTTTATTCCGCGGTCATCCTCATCTCGCTTCCTACTGCCACGGTGGTGGGAAGTCTGAAATTCCGCGTTCTCCCGAGCATAGAAAAGGCACACTTCGGGAAAAGAGGCTTGAAAAACGGGGCGCATGGGAGTAGAATGAGCGCAGGGGTGTTCGCAGCGGTGCGGCCCCCGGTTCTGTGATTCAACGATACGATTTATGAACAGTACAACCAAAAACCTGATCAAGATCCTCATCGTCCTCTTGGTGAGCGGGAGCACCTTCCTGCTGCCCTTCGAGGCTTGGGGGGTGCCGATTAACCCGATTCAAGCCCGCGTGGTGGCCCTGTTTGTCATGGCTGCGCTGATGTGGATTCTGGAGCCGATCCCGATTTGGACGACCTCGGTGCTCGTCATCACCATAGCGCTGCTCTGCCTGTCCTCCGGCTCGTTCTCCTTTGCGCGCCCGACGGTGTACGATGTGAAAGCGGTGGAGAAGATCGTCAAGACCGCCGCTGCGCCGGGACTCGAGCCCGCAGTGATGGAGGACGTGATGGCTGCCGTCAAGAAACGCCTCAGCAAGAAGAGCAATCTGGACGCCAATGAGATCTACACCTCCGTTGACTACGTGCTGTTGAACCACAGTGACAAGGCCAAGAAAGCCGCCGTGAAGGCCTCCCGCGAGCTGGGTGAGGCCGTGATGAACGAAGCGGGGGCCGCCTTGCCCGCGCCCGTGGCGGAGGCCTTGCGTCTGCGCCTGGCCGCCAAGCCCATCCTCTCCAAGACGGAGGTCGATACCTCCATTGCCTATGTGGTGGACGAGGTAGCCAAGGCCGCCCCGGAGCAGCAAGCCACCCTACAGGCGGCTGCCATGGGCCTGCAATCGAAGGTGAACGCAATGGATACCGCCGCCCTGGATAAAGAGGCGGACAAGTACGCCAAGCTGGAGGCCACCTGCAACGCCTTCGAGACGGATGCAACGCGCGAGCAACTCAAGAAGATGCCCATCGTGAACGTCATCCAGGCCAAGAACGCCATGGCCACCTTTGCGGACCCCATCATCATCCTCTTCCTGGGCGGCTTCTTTCTGGCCGCTGCGGCAACCAAATACCGCCTAGACATCAACCTGGCGCGCTGGCTCATCAAGCCCTTCGGCACCAAGCCCGCCAACGTCCTGCTGGGCCTGATGGTCGTAACGGCTCTGTTCTCCATGTTCATGAGTAACACGGCCACCGCCGCGATGATGCTGGCGATTCTGGCCCCCGTGCTCTCCCTGTTTGCGCCGGAGGACCGGGGCCGCGCCGCCTTTGCGCTCTGCATACCCGTGGCCGCCAACATCGGCGGCATCGGCACGCCCATCGGCACCCCGCCCAATGCCATTGCCCTCAAGGCCATGGCGGACATGGGCCTCTCCGTGGACTTCGGCAAGTGGATGGTCTTCGGTGTTCCGTTTGTTATCGTAATGCTCCTGATTGCCTGGGCCCTGCTGCGCGTGATGTTCCCCATTCAGCAGAAAGAGCTCAAGCTGGAGATGGGCGGTAAGTTCCTCAAGACGCCCAAGGCCATTGTGGTTTACGTCACCTTCGTTGTCTCCGTGCTTCTGTGGGTATTCGGCGGCAGCGTGGGACTGGACAGCAACACGGTGGCCATCATCCCCATTGCCGTGTTCTCTGCCACCCAGGTGATCACCAAGGACGACCTCAAGAAGATGAGCTGGGATGTGCTCTGGCTGGTGGCCGGCGGCTTTGCGCTGGGCCTTGCGCTGCAGGAGACGAACCTGGCGAAGGACCTGATCAACGCCATTCCGTTTGCGGGCTGGGATCCCATGCTGCTGATGGTGGGCGTGGGCTTCATCTGCCTCTTCATGGCCACCTTCATGAGCCACACGGCCACGGCCTCGCTGCTCATGCCCATCATGGGCGCAGTGGCCGGCTCCATGATTTCCGCCGGGGCGATGGACAGCCCGGCGGCCATCGGCCTGCTGGTGGCGGTGGCGTTCTGCTCGTCGCTGGGTATGGCTCTGCCCATTTCCACCCCGCCGAATGCCCTGGCGTATGCCACAGGGCTGGTGGAGTCCAAGGGAATGGCCATTTCCGGCACCATCCTGTGCCTCATCGGCGTGGTGCTCACGTTCCTGCTCATGAACTTCTTGGCAGCCGTACACTTCTTCGGTTAATCTGATAACCCTGTTCGTCACATGGTCACGCTTCCCCCGCACATAACAGAGGCCCTGGAGCGCCTTAACCGGGTCTACTTCTGCGACCCCGCGCGCACGGTGGAGATACCGGAGGGGCACCGCTTGGTGTCCCAGGGGGAGGCCTGTCCCTGTGTGTACCTGATCCTGCAGGGCTCCGTGGTGGCCTACCGCCACGCGGAGCAGGTGCAGGGGGCGGAGTTGCCGGAGGACACAGCGGGGCGCGGTTATGAGGTATTCCGCGCCGGCTGCGGCTCCTATGTGTGCGTGCAGAGCTACTTCTCCGGCGCGCGCCGCTGCTCCACGGACATTGTGGCCCTGGAGCCCACGCGCTTGGCCTATGTGGACGACACCACGCCGCTGGAGGAGGAGGAAATATACGGCAACCGCGCGCAGCAGTTCCTGCCCGTGCTCATCCACGAGCTAGCGATGCGCAACACGCGTATTTTCGACCGCACCACGGAAAAGGAAGAAGTCATCCGCCTGTTGCACCGTGCGGAGATGTCCTCCACCCTGGCGCAGCTCACGGCGGGCATTGCGCACGAGCTTAACAACGCCGTGGGAGTCATCACACGGCGGGTGGAGTTCGTGGCGGAGCAGTTGCGCAGTTGTCTGGGGGAGCTGGGCGGCGTGAATGCCGAGTTGTTCTCCCTGGGCTATGCGGATGACGCGGTGATCTCCCCGGCGGAGCTCCGCAGCGTGGCTCGCCGCTATGAGCGCCGCCGCAACCTCAGCCAACCCGCGGCCCAGGTGTTGGCACACATTGCCCCCACGGAGGAGGCCCTGGCGCGCTGCGACAAGGAGCTCGTCCGCAGGGTGGGCTCCTCGTACCGCTTCTGGGAGCTGGGGCACGATATGCACGATATGCAGCTGGCCGCGCGGCATGCGGCGGGCATCGTGCGCGCCGTCAAGATGATGGGCGCGGCGGATAACTGTGTGCGCAAACCGGGCGTGGATGTGGTCGCTACGGTGCGGGATGCCGTGACGCTGCTCTGCAACCGTTTGCAGAAGGTCAACGTGCGGACGGATTTTCAGCCGCTGCCGACCATTACCGCGGACGAGACGGAGCTGGTGCAGGTGTGGACCAATATCATCAAGAACGCCTGCGATGCCATGAACCTGGCCGCTACGCCGAACCCCACGATCACCATCTCCACCGCCTGCTTCCACGCCGCCGGACTGAACCTGTTGCCGCGTGATTATCTGCGCATCGCCGTATCGAACAACGGACCGGCCATTCCGGAGGAGCTGCGGGATAAAATCTTCAGCCCCAGCTTCACGACCAAAAAGCGCGGCCTCGACTTCGGCCTCGGGGTCGGGCTCACCATCGTTCGCCGCGTGGTGGACAGCTACAACGGCACCATCGGCTTGGAGAGCAATGACTCTTTAACAACCTTCACCATTAACCTTCCCATTACCAATCTTCAGAATATTCCCGACCATGGAAAAAATTAATATCATCTGTGTTGACGACCAGCAGGAGGTGCTCGATACCGTCCTGCGCGACCTCCGCCCCCTCACGCCGCTCGTGCGCCTCGAGGCCGCCGGCGGTGTGCAGGATTGCCTCAGCCTCATCGAGGATATCGACGATGAGGGCGACTACGTGGCCATCATCATCTCGGACCAAGTGATGCCCGGGGAGTCCGGTACGGATTTGTTGGCCCGCGTTTCCGCCGACAAACGCTTCACCAAGACCCGCCGCATTCTCCTGACGGGGCAGGCCACCCATGCCGATACCATCGAGGCCATCAACAGCGGCCACATTGACAACTATGTCGAGAAACCTTGGCAGGCTGCCGGTCTCCTCGGTATGGTCAAGCGTCTGCTCACCCTCTTTGTGCTCGACTCCGGTATTCCCTACGAGCCCTACATGAGCATTCTGGATCGGGATACCCTCCTGAGCCGCCTCCACCACTGATGTCTTTTACGGCGCGCCCCTTCCTCCCGCCGGGTCGGGGCGTGTTCTTTTGCTCAGGTTGTTTTTTTCTGACAGCAGGCGGGAAAATGTTTGACAGTCTGCCCGTGTGCCTTTACAATTAAGGCGTGGCCCGCGCGATGACGATAGACTTCGCACGCTGTCGGCCTCTATCAATTCCAACCCAAACACAAACGATGACGATTCGCACTTCCGTAATGTTGTTGGCAGCGGCTGCCATGCCGCTTTCCCTGCAGGCCAAGCCTGCCAAAACCACGGCACCCGCAGCGGCCACTGCCACGGCGCAGAAGCCGGGGGCTCTTGCCGCCATGGCCCTGTTGCCTGCCGATGCCGATGACTTCGTGGCCCTGAGCCTTACCCCGGAGGTAGCCGCGAGCCTCGGTGAGTTCGCCGAATTGGCGGCGCAACTGGATGGCGTGGCCTTGGCTAACGGCAAGGGTAGCGCCGCCGCCTTCTCTTCCTTCCTGCCCTTGGTGCGTGCGGCTTCCGCCCTGCAGACGGTGGAGGACAAGCTCAAGCCCGCTGTTTCCTTTACGTTCGATGACGAGGAAGAGGCCGGCGACCCCGACCTGAAGTCCGGCAACAAGATGATGCCGGAACCCAAGGACACGCCGGTGCAGAAAGCCGCCCGCCAAGCGAAGCAGCAGCTGGAGACCGCCATGCTGAAGGCCCTGCAGGAGAGCAAGGGTGCCAAGCTGCCGACCCTTTACCTGGCCGCGACGGTCAAGCCCGCCGGTCAGCAGGCGCTTGATGAGATGCTCGGGAACTACCTCTCCGATGAGGGCTTGCAGGGCTTGGCTGCGCAGTTGGGCGGTGAAGGCTCGCCCGTCAAGGCGGAGGTGGCGAAGTCCGGTGACCTCAAGGGCCTGAAGCTGACGCTGGTGACTCCCCCGACCCAAGAGTTGGCTGTCTTTACGGGGCGTACCGTTTATGTGCTTGCCAAGAAGCAGGGGAACGCCGTACTGCTGGCCCTCTGCGAGAACCCGTCGGACATCAGTCTGCCCACCTCGGAGGCGACGTCTCTGGCTTCCACGCTGAAGGACAAGAAGATCGGCGGTGGCTTCTATCTTCGCACGAGTTTTACCCCGCAAATGACGCAGGCCCTGCTGGATACTTACAAGGCCGTGGTTCAAGGTGTCCGGGACGGGGAGGCCGCCGTGATCGCGGAGCAGAAGAAGCAGGATCCGAGCAAGGCCTCCGCGCTGGATCAGAAGTTGTCTGCCATGGATGACGGTATGACGGAGTTCTTCAAGCTCTTCCCCGCCAAGGTGACCAAGCCGACGGCCTTGCAGGTGAAGGAGAGCAAGAAGGGCTGGAATGTGCAGGTCTCCTTCGATGCCGACGGGGCTACCTTTACCACGGTGACGGGTGCGATGGCTCCCGGTAAGACGAAGCCCGTGTTCTTTGCCCAGAAATCCCTGCTGAAGACGACGGCTCCCCAGCCGGACTGGCAGAAGATGGTGCAGTCCGCTGCCACTGCTGCGAGCAGCTCCGGGGATGTGTTGACGGCCATGGTGGGGCAGTGTTGCTCGCGCGCTTCCACCTTCCTGATGCTGTGGGACAGCATGGGCAGTGACAAGCAGGCTTCTACTCTGTTGCTGACGGAGGACAGCGGGGCGCTTTTCGCCGGGTTGAATGATCAGGCGGCCTTTACGGAGGCCTGGAAGAAGCTCATCTCGGGCGAGGGTAGCCCCATTGCTGACAGAGTGAAGGATAACGGTGACGGCTCCTACACGATTGCAGGGGGGGAGGATTCCCCGATCACCGTCAGCATCAAGGACGGTCAGGTTGTGGCGGGTACGCCGGATGTTCTCCAAGCTGTCAAGCCGGATCCCAAGGCAACTGTTTCCGGTATCAAGTTCCGCATCAATATTCCGCTCTCTGCCAAGGCCATGATGGGGGATAAGGTTCCGTTCAGCAAGATCCAAGGCTCCGTGCAGACCAAGGATGGCTGCTACAAGGTGAACATTAACCTGAACAAGTAAGCAGCTCAGCAGATCAATAATACAACAATGCACCGGCCGTTCGGTCGGTGCATTTTTTAATATGGGGGAGGGCAGGGGATCAGTTGCTTTGCAGAACCTGCAGGGCGGCGGAGCGGCCCTCTCGGCGGGCGATGTCTGCCGCAGTCTGACCCTTGCGGTTCTTGAGGGTACGGTCTGCGCCGCTTTGCAGCAGCAGTCGTACCACCTCGGTATAGCCTTCATCGGCGGCTTCCATCAGGGCGGTGTCGCCGTCCTCATCGGCCGCATTGACATTGGCCCCGGCGGCCAGCAGAGCACGCACCACCTCGAGCTGTCCCTCGCCGGCTGCAATCATCAGGGCGGTCTCGCCGTCCTCATCGGTCGCATTCACGTTGGCACCGGCGGCCAACAGGGCACGCACCACCTCAAGGCGGCCCTTGTCTGCCGCCTCCATCAGGGCAGTTTCGCCGTCCTCGTCCGTGGCGTTCACGTTGGCACCGCCGGCAAGCAGGCGTTGCACCTCCTGCACATTCCCGCGCTTGGCGGCGCGGTTCAGGGCGGGCTCATCGTCATCGGCCCAGGCCGGCGCGCCTGCGAACGCTGCCAACAAAGCCGCAATCGTCATCGTGTGTATCGTCTTCATGTTCGTTGTGCGTCATCGGTTGAATGACCCCTCTCTTTTACCCCTAACGAGAACGATTGTCACGCATAAAATGCGGCAGCGGGATTATGTATGACTAACTTGATGCCCCGAAAAAGGCCCGAGCACGCGGTGGACGCACTCGGGCCGGGAGAGCAGGGGGGGTGTTACTTCGTGAAGTCCGCCTCGAAGACGAGCACCTCGAAGGGCTGCAGGGTGAGCTTCACCGTTCCCTCGGCGGGCACGGTCAGACTCTGCACGCGCTGGTCGGGGTAGGCGGCGCGCATGACCACGTTCCGCTTGTCCGTCGGCTCGAACACGGCGGTGGAAAGCTCGATCTCCTGCGGCTTGTCCAGCGGGTTGCGCAGGGCGAGGGTCGCTCCTCGGTCGGCACGCCAAGCGGCATAGCCGTAGATCTGCTCCTTGCCGGGGTCGCCGCCCGCCCAGTGCGTATCCGCCAGCACGGGGGCCCACTTGTGGCTCCACTTCAACGCAGCGGCCACGTCGTCCCAGGCGGCGTCATTCATCATGCCGGGGGTCAGGTAGAGCTCTTGCTGGTTGGCACCGGAGGCGAAGAGAATGCGGGCATCGCTGCGCAGGTTGTTGTTCACGGGGAACTTATACTTCATCGTGGCGCTGGCACCGCCTTCGTCCGCAGAGGCGATGGTGGGGTCCTCGCCCTCCACGCGAGCATCGCTGGTGTGGCCGGCCTGGAACTCCGTGCCGAGCACAATGCCGTGATGCATGATGGAGTTGAGGGGGTAGAGGGGGGCCTGCTTCACGATGATGTCGTAGCAACTGCGGTCGCGGTAGTTGATATAGCGCTCGCGGTTATTACCCTTGCCGCACCAGTTCACGTCCGCCGACCCCGTTCGCCAGGTGCAGTCCACATAGTTCAACCAGAAGGGGCTGGGCCAGGTGCCCACCGTGGTGCTCAGGAAGAGATCCGGGTTGATCTTGCGCAGCTCTTTTGAGATGTCCAGCAGGGCCATGAAGTGCGGGGAAACGCCGCTGCCGGCGCGGTCCCACTTGAAGAAGTTGACGCCGTCCTTCTGCATCAGGTCGCTGCAACGCTGCAGGAACCACGCGCGGTAGCCGGGGGCCGCCAAATCCGGCTCCTTGGCATCCTGCGGCAGCAGCCCCATGCGCTTGGCGTGCTCTGTGCGCTCCTTCTGGCCACCGTAGCCGCCCAGCGGGGAAATCCAGATGCCGAAATGCGAATCGATACCGCGGATGGCCTGCACCAGCTTGCCGAAGCCCTGCGGGAACTTCTTGGGATTCGGCTGCCACAGGTCCGCGCCGAAGTCGTCCCAGCCGTCATCCAGCACGAAGGAGTCGAGCTTCACCCCGCGCTTCTGCACCAGCTCGCGGCCATAGGCCTCCACGGTGTCGAGCATCTTCTGCTCCGTGGGGTTCAGGCCGTGGTCGTACCAACAGTTATATTGCACCACGGGATGATAAGGCACCGCACGCTCGCGGTCAAGGTAGGCCAGGAAGGCGCGGCGCAGCTGCCCCTTGGGGAACACGCCCGCCACGGTGCTGAAGCTCACGCTCTGCCCCTTGGCCAGCGGCAGCTTGCAGTCGAAGCCGATGGTCGCCGTGCCGTCCTGCACCTTTGCCTGCGCTACGGGCAGCTCCACGCCGCAGAAGAGCCCCGCCGCCTCGTTGACAAGCGGTGAGCCCGGTACGCGGCCGCACACCGTCCAGCCCTCACCGGAGAGGATCACGGGGGTAAAGTTGGTCAGCACCACATCGCGCTCCGCCGTCAGGGTATACACACGGCGCATGTAGTGCGAGCCGTCGCGCAGCTCCGCCCGCCAGCTCACCTGCACCCCCGCACCGGGCAGGTCATAGGTGCCGCTGATGCTCTTGCCGGGCACCCGTGCCCCCGCGCAGGCCGCATTGGCCTCCACCGCCGCCTCGCCGGACACCACACTGCTCGGTACCAACGCCGCCGCCGTGTAATTTCCTTCCTCCGTAGACAACCGGATCTCCGCTCCCTTCGGCGCGCTGTTAAAAGAGATGCTGATCGGCACCCACTCCGCCACCGCATTCTTCAGCCGCAGCCCTGCCGCCGCCTCCGCCTTCCCCGGCGCTTCCCCGGGGTACGGCACATTCGGTTCATGCGCCCCCGCCGCCTGCAGCGCAGCCGCCATGCTCAATATAAGAAGAGTTCTCATACCCCATCACCCTACCACACCCGCCCCCCGCCTGTCAATACAAAAACACGGCAACCTTTTCACGTCCCGCTCGGTTCTGACTCGGGCCGGGTGAGGAGTCGAATAAGCTCCTGCTCCCAGTGCTGAACGACAAAACGGGCCCCCGTCGGGCTGAGGTGGTCGTCGTCCACATAGAGGCAACGTCCGTTGCATTCCAGCTCAATGGGATGCCCCTGCCGGTATGGTCGTGACTTTCCTCCATAGTGACTCGGGCAGTATACAGCATTCTGAATGCAGAGGGTCGGGGGTGGGGAAAGCGCGTCATAGGGGAGGGGCGGGGAGTTTTTGTGTTGCATTTTGGGGGCGGTATGGTAGGATAATAGGCAGAGGCGGTCCGGGGAAGGGCTGTCGGGGAGTTATGCGAGCGATATTACAGGTTTTTGCGATGGGGATTGCGCTGCCGCTGGCGGCGCAGCCGGAGTTTGATCGGGTATTTCAGAGCAATATGGTGCTGCAGCGCGGAGCGGTGGTGCCGGTGCGGGGAACGGCGAAGCCGGGGAGTGAGGTGGAGCTGACTTGGAAGGGGCAGGTGGTTAAGACTCGGGCCGGGGCTGACGGTGCGTGGAAGGCGGATTTGCGGATGGGAAAGGCCGACGCAAAGCCGTCGACGCTGAGTGCGCGGGATTCGGAGGGGACGGCGGTGCTGGAGAACGTATTGGTGGGTGATGTTTGGCTGGCCTCCGGGCAGTCGAATATGGAGTTCATGGTTTCCCAAGTGCGACCGGGTAAGGAGAAAGCGGACTGGAATGTGCCGGGGGTGCGCCTGATGAAGGTGAAGTATCTGCTGCATACTAAGCCCGGCTCTTTTACCCCGCAGCAGTATGCGGCAGCGGAGAAACAGGGCTTTTTCTCTTTTAAGTGGCAGGAGATGAACGATACCACCGTGCGCGATTTCTCTGCTGTCGCAGCCTATTTTGCCCGCCGCGTGCAGCGGGAAACGGGAGTGCCCATCGGCATCATCTGCAACGCCCTGGGCGGTACGGGCATGGAGAGTTGGACCCCTGAAAGTGTCATCGATACAGCCCCTGTGTATGAGGGGATTCGCGGGGACGGTTGGCAGAGCTCGCCGGACTTCGATGCTTGGATGCGTGGCCGCGTGAAGGAGAATTTGCGCCGAGTGGTGGCTGCCGGTGTGCAGAATCCCGTGCATCCCTTTGCTCCGGCAATGTTGTATAACGCTGCTTTGGAGCCGCTGGGCTGCATGCCGGTGAAGGGCGTGCTGTGGTACCAGGGAGAAAGCAATGCCGACGACCCCGACCTGCAGCGGAATGCCATCAAATTGAGCCTGATGATCGGTGCGTGGCGCAAGTTATACGGCAACGAGAAGCTCCCCTTCTTCCTGGTGCAGCTCCCGCGCATAGCGGACCCGAAGCGACCGCACTGGGGTGCATTCCGCCGGGCGCAGGCACAGGTAGCGGATGCGGACCCTGACGTGGATCTGATTTGCACGGTGGATTTGGGGAGTACGGATGCCAATGTGCATCCCCCCCTGAAAGAGCCCGTCGGACTGCGGTTGGCGGATTTGGTTTTGGGCCGAGTATACGGAAAAGCGGTTCCCCGTTACCCGCGTGTGACTGTCAGTCGTCGCGAGGGAGCGCACTTGGTGGTGCAATTCTCCGAGCCTCTGAAAACTACGGACGGGAAGCCCCCGCGCGGCTTCGAGACAGCCCCCGAGGCATCCGGTCCCTACGCCCCCGCATCGGCGGAGTTGCGCGGCAATCGTGTCGTAATGCCGGCCACCGGTGGATGTTACTGGCGCTATAATGAGGGCACATCCTTGGACCCCAACCTGGTGAGTAAGAAGAGCGCACTGCCTGCCTTTCCGGCCTGCGGTGCTGCCGCACCCAAGCAGCAATGAATAACCGTTGCATTCTGGTAGCCGAGGACGACGCCTCGATTCGCTGCGTGTTGCAGGACGCCCTGCGCATGGCCGGCTACAGCGTACTGACGGCTGCGGACGGACGGGCGGCCTTGGAGCTGCTCCTCACCCGCGAGATCGACCTTGCGCTGCTGGATGTGAACATGCCGGAGGTCAACGGTTTCAAGCTCCTGCGTATCATGGCTCGGGAATGTCCCGGAACACCGAGTATTATCCTGACCGCCCACGGAGAGGAGGGAGACCGCGTGCGTGGTTTAGAACTGGGAGCGGATGATTATGTGGTCAAACCCTTCAGTATGGCGGAGCTTTTGGCTCGCATCGCTGCTGTGTTGCGTCGTTCCCCGGATCGTCCCAAGGCGGCCTCAGAATCTCTGGTGTTCCCGGGAGGCCGCTTGGATGCCAAAACTCGCCGAGCGGTGCTGGATTCCGGCGAGAGTAATCCGCTTTCTGAAAAGGAGTTTGAGCTGATGCGCTACTTCATCGCGCACGAGGGGCGGCTGATTCCGCAGGAGGAGTTGCTCATCCGCGTTTGGGGTAGCATGGCCAGTGCGCGCCAAACCCGCACGGTCTCCGTGACGCTGGCGCGACTGCGTGATAAGATCAGCCCGCAGGCGGCGGCAGGGTTTGAGAATGTGCGGGGTAGGGGGTATAAGTGGACTGCGTTATGAATAAGAAATTTGCTGTATATTTTATTGTGTTTTCTCTGCTGGCACTCTGTGCATCCCTGTGGCAGGCCTACGAGGCAAGCACGCTGGACGAACGTTTGCTGCAGATTGACGAGAAAACGCAGGAGTCTCGCCTGCTCGAACTCTCTCTGCAGCGCATCACCCCCAAGGCAGAGGCGCTTTTGGCGGCGGAGGCTGCCAAGCAGAGTGACAAGCCGGATTTTAACAACACGGTGTATCCGCAGCCCGGCGCCGCACCCTGTGCTGCGTTTAACAAAGGCTTCTTCCTCCTTTCTCCGGCGGCTTTATTGTTACCGCAGGAGAGTGAACACCTGCGCGCGGGGTTGATGCGTGACGAGTTGCACAATACCTTGGTCCGCAAAGCGGATAACCCGGATGCACCGCTCTGGAATCCGCACGAAAAGCAACGTCCGCTGCGCGAGGGTTCACGGCCCGTGTTCGGCGTCTTCCTGATCAAGGATACGGACTTTTCCCACCCTATTCGGCAGGATGATAAGCCCGGCCCCTACTTTACTTGGGCGTATCGCGGGGATGTCTACTACATGCGCAGTATCTCGACAAGCCACGGCAATGCCCTGCAGGGGTATGTGGTCGATGTGCCGGCACTCGCCGAACAACTCCTCCCGCTGGCGGAACCCGGATTGCGCGGCCTGCGCCTGGAGGCCGCGGAGGGACGGCTGCGCGGCAACGTGGGGCAGCTTCCGCTCTGCCTGATGTCGGACGGCATCGTCTCCCTGCCGGATACGGCGGCGCGGCGTTCTGCCATACACGGCACCGTGATCAGTGCATGGTTTATTTCTGTTATTTCGATCATCATCGTTTTCTCTATCCTGGCATTCTATGCACGCTTGGAGCGGCGCCGCAGTGACTTTGTTTCTGCCGTGACCCATGAGCTGCGAACGCCATTGACCAGCTTTAACCTGTATACGGAGATGCTCTGTCGCGGCCAGGTGCCGGCGGAGCGCCTGCAGGAGTACTATGATACCTTGCATAAGGAATGCCAGCGGCTGGGGCATTTGGTGGAGAATGTGTTAGCCTTTGCTCGCCTGAGTCGCGGTAAGATCCGGGGGCGAAAGGACAGTGGACCCTGCGCAGCGCTGCTCAATGGAGTGTTCGAGCGTGTAGCCGCACGCCCGCGTGCGGCGGGTGTTTCCGTGGCCATCACACATGATTCGCACACCAAGCTTCTCTCCCTGCGTACGGATTTGCTCTCCGTGGAGCAGATTCTGACCAATTTAGCTGATAATTCCCTGAAGTATAACACGAATCCGTCACCCACCCTGAGCTTCAGTGTGATGCAGATGCCCCGAACCGTTGCCATCCGTGTTATTGATAACGGAACCGGCATGAGCGAGGAAGCCAGGAGGAACCTCTTCCGCCCCTTCTCCCGCTCGGCAGAGGCGCGCCGCGGGTGCAAGCCCGGTGTGGGCCTCGGTCTCGCCCTGTCGCGCGACATCGCGCGCTCCATCGGGGGTGAGCTGACGCTGGAGAAGAGTGATGAGCGCGGCACCACCTTCCTGCTCACCCTGCCGCTGGGTGAGTAGCCGCGCGGCTACTTCTTGCTGCGCGAGGAGCTGCGACGGCGTTTCGGCTTGCTCGGTGCGGCTGTTACATCGCTGAGCAGTTCGGCGGCGTCCTGCAACACATCCTCCGCGGACTTTTTGCGACGGCGGGTTCTTATGCTTCTGCGCGGGGCGGGGCTGACCGGGGCCGTGCTCCTCTTCACCCGCCGGGTGGCGCAGTAGCCGTAGAAGACGCAAATCGCCCCCAGACCCAGGCGCAGCACATTGCCGAACCACAGGTGTTGCCCGTCGTAGAGCCTCGCTCGACTGGGATCGTTCGGCATCGTCAGCACGGATACTTTATCCCCTCTCACATAAGGTGTGGGGGATAAGTCCTCCTGCATTAGGCGTGCGTGCAGAGCACCGCCCTCCAGACGGAAAAGGACGACGGGTTGGTAGAATTCATCGTGCAGAAAGGGAATGTAGCCGCCGCGCAGTATCTCCATGAAAGATTCCGTCTGCACCTTGCGGTAATCGGTTACCGTTCCTTCCGTGGTGATAGCTTGGTAAACATATTTACCCGTGCGGTAGGAATCGAAACCGGCCGTAACGAGTAGATAAAGCCCGAGAAACAGGATGAGGATATTGCGATAACGATAAAGAAGTGAGGTGAGTCTCATGGTACAGGTTCGGGGCTAGTGAGCGGCTACGCGCATTTCGAAGGGCTCGATGCGCCCCCGGGCTGCACATTGCTCCGCCCAGCGGAGCACGGCAGCGGCCTCCGACGGGCGCGGAGTAGGAGCAGTGCGGTGACGAGGCACGGCTAGGATGTGTTGCGGGAGAGCCCGGAGCAGCCTGCGGGCCGAGGAAGGCTCCGCGCGGAACATGTCATCCGCCCTGGGAAACTCCGGTAGCTCGTCTTCCTCCGTACCGATGCAGCGCACCCCCACCCCCCAGCGGGCTCCCAGCTCGGCCAGATCCTCGTTCTCTCCGCAGCCGAAGAGCAGGAGCTCGGCTTCCTCTGCCCACAGCCCGCAGCTCAGTGCGCGGTAGAGCGCTCGGCGGCAGCTTTCGTCATCCTCGGCAAAGGCCAAGCACACCGCACGGTAGGAGGGCTCCGCCTCCTGTTCGTCGATGATGTAGGCACCGTCTTCTCCGTAGTGTCCGGCGGGCCATTGTACGGCGACTAAATCCGGATGAAACCAGCTTTCCTCCCCTACCGGGTAGACAAATACGCCCAATCCTGCGGTATCGTATAGCCGAACGGCCGCGGCCAGCGCCTTGTGCACGGGGTTTTCCCCCTCCTCCTGCGCGGCTCCGTCCTCAAACATATCGTGCAGGGAATGCTCGGTCTCCTCCCCGCGGAGAAAATATCCCTGTCCGCCGGCGATTCGGGCCAGACAAGAGGCTTCATCTAGGGCCATGCAGGAGAACTGGGAGAGAAGCGAGCGGTCCGAGTAAGTCTCCCCCAGCACGCTGCGCACGCGCGCAATCAGCTCTTTACCTTTGATGGCCTCCGCTGCCGAGGTCGGCAACAGGGGGGGGAGAATCTGCTCCAGTTTGTCGCGCAGTTTCATGGTTCAGGATCGTGTGCGGGCGCCGCAGAGGGTTAGGTTGGGGTCTACCGGTGTCTCGAGGGGGGAATAGACACCGGCCTTGGCGCGTAACATGCCGGCGTATGCGATCATAGCAGCGTTATCCGTGGTGATAGAGGGCGGAGGCAGCACGGCTGTAAGCCCCCGCTCGGCACAGGCTGATGTCAGGCGTCGCCGTAAATCGGCATTGCAGGAGACCCCTCCGGACACGGCCACGACGCGTTGACCGGTGAGTGCCGCCGCCCGCAGCGTTTTGTGCAGCAGCACATCCAGGACAGCGGTACGCACCCCCGCGCAGATGTCGCAGAGGGTTTGTTCCTCCAGACGGTGCGGATCCCCGCCGGGTGCTAGCTTTTGCAGGGTATAAAGCACGGCTGTCTTGAGTCCGGAGAAGGAAAAATCCAAGTGTTCTTCATGCAGCATGGGCCGCGGAAAGTCGAAACGGCGCGCATCGCCGCGCTCGGCTCGGCGGTCGATTTCCGGGCCGCCGGGGTAGGGCAGGTCGAGCATTTTGGCCACCTTGTCGAAGGCCTCGCCGGCCGCATCATCGCGGGAACGCCCCAGCAGTTCATACTGCCCGCAGCCCCTCACATGCACCAGCAGCGTGTGTCCCCCGGAGACGACCAAGCCTAGGTGAGGCACCAGACCACCGGCGTGTTGAACGAAGGGGGAAAGCAGGTGCCCCTCCATGTGGTTGACGGCAACGTAAGGTTTACCTGCGGCGGCTGCCAGTGCCTTTGCCGCAGTATTGCCCACCAGGAGCGCCGCTACCAACCCCGGGCCGGCCGTGGCGGCAAATACATCCACCTGCTGCGCTGTGCGCCCGGCTTTCTCCAGTGCCTCCTGCAGCACACCCGGCAGGTTGGTGGAGTGGTTACGCGAGGCTAGCTCCGGGATAACGCCGCCGTATAACCGGTGCAGAGGAATTTGGGTAGAGATAACGGAACTGAGGAGCACGGGCTGACCGCCCTGCTCCTCGATAAGTGCTGCCGCTGTCTCGTCGCAACTGGATTCTATGCCGAGTACGAGCATGGCTCAGGCCTTCGATTTGCGCTTGATGCGGGGCTTGCTCTTCCCGAGCACCACATCCTCGGTAATAGTGATGGTGTCGATGGTCTTGTCTCCCGGCGCTTCATACATCACATCCAGCATCAGGCGCTCGAAGATGCCGCGCAGGGCGCGCGCACCGGTGCCGCGCTCGATGGCCTGCTTAGCCATGGCGCGCAGGGCCGGTTTCTCTACCTTGAGGCGCACCCCGCTCATGGCGAGCAGCTTGGTGTATTGCTTCACCAAGGCGTTACGCGGCTCTGTCAGAAGTTGCACCAGTTGGTTCTCCGTCAGGGTGGTGAGCGGGGCGAAAATTGGCAGGCGACCGATGAGCTCCGGGATCATCCCGAATTGGAAGAAGTCCTCCGGCATGGCCTTGGCCAGCACCTCTTCCTCCGTGTATTCCTTGGTGTCTCGCCCTTCCTCGATGCTGGCGAACCCGAGGCTGGAGGAACCGAGGCGCTTGCGGATGATGTCCTGCAGGCCCACGAAAGCACCGCCGCAGATGAAGAGGATATTCTGCGTATTCACCTTGATGTATTTTTCATCCGGGTGCTTGCGGCCTCCTTTGGGCGGGATGTTGGCCTCCGTGCCTTCGATGATTTTCAGCAGAGCTTGTTGTACGCCCTCGCCGGATACATCTCGGGTGATGCTGACATTCTGCGTCTTGCGACCGATCTTGTCGATCTCGTCCACATAGATGATACCGCGTTCGGCTTTCGCCACATTCATATCCGCCGCCTGAAGCAGACGCAGGATGATGTTTTCCACATCTTCCCCAACATAGCCGGCTTCCGTGAGGGTGGTGGCGTCCGCAATGCAGAAGGGTACATCCAGAATCCTCGCCAGAGTCTTGGCCAACAGCGTTTTGCCGGAGCCGGTGGTGCCGGCCATGATGATGTTGCTCTTCTCGATTTCCGTGCCGTCATCATCGGCGGTCTGCCGCAGTCGCATGTAGTGGTTATATACCGCTACGCAGAGGGTTTTCTTGGCGAGTTCCTGCCCGATGACGTAGTTGTCCAACTTCTTGTGCAGTTCCTCCGGCGTGGGAAGATCGGCCAGTTTCTTTGTCTGCACCTCCAGCACGGGCGCGGTGTCCGGTTCCAATCCCTCCACTACCTCCGGGTGGGTGTTTTGGATGAGGCGTACCACACGTTCGCAGGCAATGGTGCCGAAGTCGGAGGTGAACATGCGGAAGTTGAGGTGCTCCATGCACTGGAAGCAGATGTTGACGGGGCCCAGCTCCAGCATGGGGCGGCCATCGCTCTGGTATTCACCGCAGAGGGCGCATTGTTTTTTTTGTGGAGGAGGATTGGCCATGGCGGGCTTACTTGGCTGAGGATTTATGGTTGAGGATGCGGTCCACAAGACCATAGGCCACGGATTCCTCCGCAGTCATATAATTGTCACGGTCTTGGTCCTTCTTGACCACCTCGGGGGACTTGTTCGTGTGCTTGGCCAGAATACCGGTGAGGCGTTCATCCAAGCTGAACATGAAGTTGATGGTGCGTGCCACATCCGCCGCCGTGCCTTGGGCTCCGCCGCGTACCTGGTGGATCATCACGTGGGCGTTCGGCAGGCAGAAGCGCTTGCCTTTGGTGCCGGCGGCCAACAGCACGGAGGCCATGGAGGCCGCTATGCCGATGCAGTATGTGTTAACATCGCAGGAGATGAACTGCATCGTGTCGTAAATGGCCAGCCCTGCCGTGACGGAGCCGCCCGGGGAGTTGATGTACAGGTGGATGTCTTTCTTCGGGTCTGTCATTTGCAGGAACAAAAGCTGCGCAATCACGGAGTTAGCTACCGTGTCGTCAATCTCCGTGCCGATGAAGATGACGCGATCCAGGAGCAGGCGGGAGTAAATGTCGTAGGCACGCTCGCCTTGGCTCGTTTTTTCAATGACGGTGGGTATGTAATAATTCTGCGGTGTGCTCATATCTCTCGGCCATTATACCACAATCCCGCGCGTTGATAAAGCGCAAAGTGTAGCATGCCGCAGAAAGTCGCCCCGAGAGGGGGGAGGAGTGGAGTTTTTTGCTGCCTTTTGGGGTAAATTCTGGCTGTGGGGTGACTATGTTCTTGACATTCTGCCGCTTTTGGGGCAAACTGCGCGCGGTATGAAGAAAGTTCTCATTATCGGAGCCGGTGGCGTGGGGCATGTGGTGGCCCACAAGTGTGCGCAGATGTCGGATGTGTACGGCGAGATTCACTTGGCCTCCCGCACGAAGAGCAAGTGCGATGCCATCGCTGCGGATGTGATGGCGCGGGAGGGGGTGCATATCACCACCCACGCGGTGGATGCCGATGATGTGGAGCAGACAGTGGCCCTCCTGCGGCAGATCCGGCCCGATTTGCTGCTGAACGTGGCCCTGCCTTACCAGGACCTGCCGCTGATGGATGCCTGCTTGGAGGCCGGGGTGCATTACATGGACACGGCTAACTATGAGCCGCGGGAAGTGGCGAAGTTCGAGTACAAGTGGCAGTGGGCCTACGATGAGCGCTACCGCAAGGCGGGGCTCTTCGCTCTCATGGGTTCCGGGTTCGACCCGGGTGTTACGAATGTCTACACTGCTTGGGCGCTCAAGCATCATTTCGATGAGATTGAGTATCTCGACATCATTGATGTGAACGGTGGTGATCACGGTCAGGCGTTCGCAACGAACTTTAACCCGGAAATCAACATTCGCGAGGTGTCTGCGCCCTGTCGCCATTGGGAGGACGGGGATTTCCGTGAGACGCCGCCCATGAGCCTGCACCGCCCCTTCTGCTGCCCGGAGGGTGTGGGTACTTACGAGATTTACCGCATGTATCATGAGGAGATGGAGTCGCTGGTGAAGCACATTCCCACCATCAAACGGGCGCAGTTCTGGATGAGCTTCTCGCCGAATTATATCAATCACCTCACGGTGCTGAAGAATGTGGGGATGACTCGCATTGACCCGGTGATGTACAATGGGGTGGAAATCGTGCCTCTGCAATTCCTGAAGGCGGTGCTGCCCAACCCGGGTGATTTGGGTAAGACGACCCATGGGCGCACCTGTATCGGTTGCGTGATTCAGGGTAAGAAGGACGGCAAGTATAAGGCGGTTTACATCTACAATATCTGTGACCATGAGAAATGCTTTGAGGAGGTCGGTTCCCAAGCTATTTCCTACACTACGGGTGTGCCGGCGGCCATCGGCGGGCGCATGATTCTCTCCGGCCTCTGGAGTGGGGCTGGTGTTTATAATATGGAGCAGAATGACCCGGATCCGTTCATGGAGGCCCTCAATCGCTATGGTCTGCCCTGGAACTGCATCGAGCTGACGCAGGAACAGGCGGAGGGGCTGACGGTTACGCACTGATTTGTACCCCCCGTTCGGGCTCTCTCCCCTCCGGGGGAGGGGCCTTTGTGCAGGTTTCGTCATTTTATGGCTTGACTTGCCGCGGTGATCGCGCTATCATGCCTGAAGCATATGGCAAAAGTTTTCGTTTCCGGTTGTTTTGATGTCCTGCACAGCGGCCACATTGCCTTCTTGGAGGAGGCCGCGTCGTATGGCGATGTATACGTCTCCCTCGGGTCGGACGCAACGGTGCGTGCCCTTAAGAACAGGAGCACTGTGTACAATGAGCAGGAGCGTAAGTATATGTTGGAGGCTATCCGTTTTGTGAAGAAGGTGTACATCGGCCCGGATACCGGTAAGGTGCTGGACTTTGCGCCTTTGCTCGATGTCGTGAAGCCGGATATCTTTTTTGTGAATGAGGATGGTACGGGTGATGAGAAGAAGGCTTTTGTGGAGTCGAAGGGTATTCGTTATGTGACGAGTAAGCGCATCCCTCACGGTGGGTTGCCGACGCGTTCGACAACGTCGATTCGTGCAGAATTAGGGAAGTAGGCGTATATGATAGCTTATACCAACGGAGAAAGTGCCGGAAGGCCTTGGGGGTACTGGCGTGTGCTGGCAGTGCAACGCGGGGCTGTGGTTAAGTACTTGGAGATCAACCCGCGCAGCCGCCTCTCTCTGCAGCGCCATTTCAAGCGTGCCGAGCGTTGGATTGTTACGACCGGCACGGCTACCGTGCAGATCGGGCAGGAGGAGTTCGAGCTTAATCCCGGCGATTCTATTTACATTCCGTGCCGCGCTTGGCATCGCCTCGGTAATCGTACCCGCCGCCCGGTCGCTGTGGTGGAGGTGCAACTGGGGGATGATTTGTCGGAGGATGATATCGAGCGGTTGGAAGATGATTACGAAAGGTGTGAGTAATGGATATTTGGAATTGCATTGATGCCGCGTTGGTGATTAACATGGACCGCAGTGTGGACCGCTGGCAGGCTTTCCAACGCTCGGTGGAGGGGCTGATTCCTCCTGATCGTCTGCACCGTATCAGTGCCGTGCCGGGCGTGGAGCTGCCCGGTTACGGGGAGAAGCCGTGGTTCCGCAGGCGCACGGAAAGCAAGGCGCGCCAGTGGGCCGGTGTGGCAGGCTGCGCGGCGTCGCATCGCCGCGCCATTGCATTCGCCAAGCAGCAGGGCTACCGCCGTGTCCTCATCCTGGAGGACGATGCCGAATTTACCCCCGCTTGGCTACGAGGTCAGTCTTTCGTGGCAGAATCCCTCGCCTCCCTCACCGGCCCCTTCCTCTTCTACCTCGGCTACCATAAGCCCAACCCTCACGGCGTTCAACTCGCCGCGCAGCAGAATTTTTCCCTCTGGCGTACAGAGGGGGTGCTTGCTGCCCACGCGTACATTGTCTCATCGGAGCTTTACGACGTGTTGTTGGATATGTCGCCCGTCGGCCGGGACGCATGGGCATGGATTGCTCGGTATCGTGCTTACGACACGATGTTGAAGGATTTTATTTCTTCCCGCAGAGAGGTTAATACATATTTGGTGTATCCCTCCCTGATTATTCAATCGGGCGCCGTTTCCAGCATCAGCACCAGAGCAGGTGAGCTAGATTACATGCTTTGCCGCCGCCCCCCCTTGCCCCTCACTCTCAACCGACGCCTCACCTCTCCCCTCCGCTTTCTCAAAATCCGCACCAATTCTCTCTACACCCTCACCCGCAACTACCTCCTCGGCCTCCCCGGCCTCAGGAAAAAGTGAGGGGGGTGTTGAGGCCGGGTTGCTCCCCCATGCGTTGATGGGATATCAGTGCGTTTCCTTCTTGCGTGGAGCCGGGGGTCGGATGTAATCAAACCCGGGTGCCTTGGGCAGTATATTACCGGGGAAGTTTTTTTCTGCAGCGCCGTTTTCACGGCAGATGATACCCTCAATGAGCGGAGCCTTGGTTCTTGATTTGTGACTCGCCATGTTGGCGAGATTCCCATTGTAGCGATCTTCAACTCTGTGATCGCCGGTATAAGCAGCAGGGATACTGATTATCATTCGAGAGAAATGAATCAATGTAATCCCCAATGCAATGTATTTCCAGCGTGGAAGCTCCATCCATTTATAGGCAAGAAAGAGGGAAAAAACGAAGGTGTAAATGGGCATGCTTTTCAGCCACAGTTCGTTAAAATTATTGGGGGGTGCCCCCAATACAATTAGTGGGTAGAGCAATACACAACAAAGGGTTAAGCGTACGAGCCGATTGGATCGCAGAGGCCAGAGGGAGCCATACAATAGGAGGAGGGCAAATAACACACCTCCGTATACGATGCAACTATTGAATACTCCGTATTGTGAGAGAATAAATGTTGTTGTAATAATCTCGCCTTCTCCGTGCGTCTCTGCGCCTCTCGAAAAGTACAGAAAAGATATGAGAGCCAGGAAGAGCGGAATGACGCTATAGAGGCATGAGAGTGCGAACCCCTTGCGGTTCGTCAGTTCTTTGTATGCGTAACAGCCAAGAACAAATGGGAGACTTCCCATTGCCCCCATAGGGGATATAGGCAATAATAGAGCGTAGGTGAGTGGAATTGTGAAATTCTTGTGCTTCCGAATGCTGATGATGACTGCGGTAGCCAATAATGTCCCGGGTAGAGAATTATACGGTCCGCACATTGACATGAGAGATAGCAGCGTATGACGCCCCTGACATGTTGCGAACAGAGAACAATCAACACCGCTCCATTGATGTACTAGATATATTGCATATCGCATGGCTGAGCTACCTTTTGAGGTGAGCCATATATTTAGCAGCGGATCGCAGAGAAAGACGACAAAAAAGACGAAAATAAGAGAAACTTTTCTACGGAAGGTAAAGACAACAAGAAAAGCTAAAGTATAGCCCAAGGCGGTCCAAAGCAACAGAATGACCTGCGCTAAGGTACTGCCTTCGGTAGGATATGCAGCAAAGATTCGTGCAAGAATGGCAGGCGGAAGATACGCTGCAATATAGTAATTGATCTCGCACCCGTTCGGCAGAACGATCGGCCATGGGGCTTCGATCAGATTAACATAATACGCCTGGCGAGCCAATTCATAGTCAGGATCCGTCAGAAAGAATCCGATCAATCCTGTCGATATATGCAGCAGGCAAATGAGAAAAAATGCAGCTGCTACAACAGAAATGGTACGTCGGTTGAAAGGGAGGATACATTCCCGCTCTTTCGGCATAAGGCGTACGGCATAGTATATAAGGCTTCCTATTACACCCAGGGAGGCCAAGATTGCCGGAATGGGGGTCAGCCAGCCAAGGAAGAACAGTATACTCGGTAAGGCAAGATAGAGCAAGGCCATCAACGTGACCTGTCCTTCATTGATGCCGCGGGATTGAGAGAGTGTTTTCATGAGGATTAGTTATCTAATAAAAAAATCTTCTGCGCATCGGCAGACGTAAGTAACTTCCTCCGGTGTCAGCTCATAGTAGCAGGGCAGGCGGAGCAGACGGTCGGCGTATTCTTCGGTGACGGGGAGGAAGGGGGCTTTGCCGCTGCAGAGTTCGATACCCTTCGGGGCGTTGTGCAGGGGGACGTAGTGGAAGACGGCGGAGATTCCGTTTGCCCTGAGATGGGCGATCAGTTTGGTGCGGGTGTCGAGGTCCTTCAGCAGGATGTAGTACATGTGGGCATTGTGTCCGCATGTGCACGGGATGATGGGGCGACGCAACAGGCCTTTTTCTTCAAGCGGCTCGAGTAGCTCGTGGTACTGCTGCCATATGGAGAGGCGTTTGGCGCTGATCTTGTTGGATTCCTCCAATTGGGCATACAGAAACGCGGCAATCAGCTCGCCGGGCAGGTAGCTGGAGCCAACGTCGACCCACGTGTATTTGTCCACCATGCCGCGGAAGAATTGGCTTCGGTTTGTACCCTTCTCACGTATGATTTCTGCGCGCTCCATAAAACGTTCATCGTTGATGAGAATGGCACCTCCTTCACCGGAGATGAAGTTCTTTGTCTCGTGGAAACTGTAGCAACCGAAATGCCCGATGGTGCCGAGGTATCTGCCTTTGTACGTCGCACATACGCCCTGAGCGGCATCCTCCACTACCAGAAGGTTGTGCCTCTGCGCTATGTCCATGATAGTGTCCATCTCGCAGCCTACTCCCGCATAATGCACCGGCACGATTACCTTGGTACGGGGTGTAATGGCAGCCTCAATTTTCGTTTCATCCATGTTCATCGTCTCCGGGTTCACATCGATGAACACAGGCACAGCCCCTTGCATGACAAAAGCATTGACTGTCGAGACAAAGGTATAACTGGGGCAAATGAACTCATCCCCGGGCTTCAAATCGCAGAGAATGGCCGCCATTTCCAGCGCCGCTGTGCCGGAATGCACCAGTAACGCCTTTTTCGCGCCGAAGTGTTCCTCGAGCCATTTGTTACACTGCTTGGTGAAGTAGCCATCTCCCGCAAGCTGACCGAATTGGACGGCTTGGGCAATATTCCAGAGTTCTTTGCCGATGATGTATGGTTTGTTGAAAGGAATTTTTTCCATGAGTCTTGACATTATGTTCATCGTGGGTCCATTCTAGCATATAGTGCTGGAATAGGCAAGACATATCTGCCTCAAAGTGCAGAAATCGGCTTATTTTTCGTTGCCTTTCTGCTCTCGGTCGGAACGTGTTACTTGGCGTAGCGTAGAAGGTTACCCTTTATTAGATGGAAGCCATACTCGCGCTCAGCCCGTGTATATATTGTCGAGGTAAGGTGTATACTACGGAATTGGCTGTCAAAGATGTAGTATGCAAGCCGTATGACTGTAAACTTATGTATGTGTGTGATTAGGTATCAAGTTGCTTGCAGTTAGAAATTCACTTTCTGTCTCACAACAAACAAAGGACGACCTTTTACCTGATCAAAAATCATACCTATGTAAATTCCTATTATGCCCAATACGAATAAAAGGAGTCCTCCGATAAACCAAATGGAAAACACGGTTGTTGTATACCCATTTACGGTAATAATGCCCACAAGCTTCGCAATAATGTTGTAAAATGCGAGGAGAATGGATATGGTAGACATAATAAAACCAATAATTATCGAGAGCTTGAGAGGCTTATTGCTGTTTGAAATTATGATGTCCAGACTTAGTGCTACCAACTTTGAAAGCGTGTAGCTGGATTTTCCCTCCGCCCTAGCATCGTGTTGGACTTCAATTGCTGTTCGCTTGAACCCTAGGTAATCAATGAGGCTACCGAAGGACCGGGCTTTCTCTGGCATTTTGTTGAAATTATCTATGACCTCTCTCTTGAATATTCCAAAGTTTGCAATTGTTTCGTCCGTTTGCAGACCGCTTAACCAGTTAAATACTCGGTGAAATGCATAGGATTGCAACCGTTTGACGTACGAGTCTTTTCGATTGAGACGACGAGCAAAGACGATATCCCAGCCTTCAAGTGCTTTTGCATATAGATTGGGGATTTCTTCCGGTCTGTCTTGAAGGTCACAATCCATTACAACAATCCAGTCACCGGAGGCATGCATTAAGCCGGCCGTAATCGCATTGTGTTGGCCGAAATTCCTAGATAAGTCAATACCTTTGATGCGTTGATCTTTCTCGCCATACTCAACAATGTGTTGCCATGATTTGTCGGGTGAATGGTCGTTGACAAGTATGAGCTCATAATGAGGAGTAATAGATCCTACAGATAGTTGGACCCGTTGAATTAATGAGTTGAGCATTGATTCTCCCTTGTAGACTGGTGATATAATTGAGATTTTCATGTTCATGTCTTCACATCCCTTCCCTTTCGTATGCTCCTTTACTGCAGGGGGAGTGTACAGCATTTTGAATGCACCCCTTACCTTAAGCGTTGATAATCAACGAGTTTCGTGAGAAACGAAAGGAAGAAAGGGGTAAGACGGAGGAGCCGTGATTTTGCTGTTTTCTTTGATTTTCAAAGGAAAAACAGATTTAGTCTTGACTACAGCATTCAAAATGCTGTATACTCTTCCCCGTATGAGAAAGGTAATCATTTTCGGAGCCGGAGGATTAATCGGGATGAACCTTTGTCGTTCGCTTTCTTCTGCCGGCATGGAGGTTATTCCAACTGTAAGGAGTAGTCGATATCATTCGCTTTATGAGCGTTTAGGGCTGGAGTTTAGGCTTATAGATATAACCGCGCGAAAAGATTTCAATAAATTGCCGGAATCCGGGGTTGATGTAGTAGTGCTTGCTGCCGCTTATCTACCGGCTGCGATGAAGGGATATCACCCGGAGCAGTACATAGAGAATAATACTTTGGGAGCTCTTAATGTTCTCGAGTATTGTCGCAGAGCTCATGTAAAACAGATTATTTATTTTCAATCACACAGCGATGTCAGTGGGCACTGGGGAAATGGCTTGATCGATCCATACACACCGAAATCCGTTAATTATAATAATGACCATTCTGTATATGTGATATCTAAGATTGCAGCAGAGGAGTTGATTAAACATTATCACGCTGCATACGGCCTATCATATTGCGTCCTTAGATGTCCTAATATATATGCGTGGCAACCAAGAGAATTCTACTATTACAATGGTGAGAAGAAGTACATCGCGTACAGAAAGCTTATCCGGCAGGCTATAAATTCCGAGCCGATAGAGATTTGGGGTAATTGCAAGGTTAAGAGAGATATGGTTTATATCAAGGATCTTGAGCAGTTAGTTATAAAGTCGATCGAAAAGGAGGTGGATTCGTCTATTTATAATGTGTCAACTGGTGAGGGAACAACCTTGGAGGAGGAAATAAAAGCTATTGTCCGCGTATTCTGTCCTTCGAACTCGCCTTCGCCAATTATTTATCGCCCTGAAATATCTGTAATCGAGTCCAATCATCGATATAGCATTGATAATGCTGTAGAAGAAATAGGGTACGAGCCTCAGTTTGATTGCGAGGCAATGTTTCGCGATATGAAAAAGGAGATGGATTCACATTTCTGGGATTTTATTAAGGATGAATAGGTTTCTGTAGGAAACATATGGGTGGCACACCGGCTGGTGCCCACCGGCGTGCAGAGCAGGAGATAGGATAGCACAATGGGATGAGAAACGTAGATAACCTCGTGGCCGGAAGCTGTAGAGCTTCACTTCTGTGATATCTCTTCCTCGATAACGAAACGTGGCCTGCGCTTGGTTTCCATGAAGATGCGGCCGATATACTCTCCAAGAATACCTATAAAGGCAAAGGTGAGACCGAAGAGGAATGTCATTGCAACAATGATGGAAGTCCAGCCCGGCGTCACTCCGCCGTAAAACCATCTTATTGTCAGGTAGCAGGCAAATATAATGCTCAATGCACAGAGGCCGAATCCGGAATATGTCGCAAAACGTATTGGTGCGAGTGAAAAGGACAAAATGGACGAGATTGCCAAGGAGAACATTTTGGAAATAGTATAGCCGGATTCACCCGCAAACCGTTCATCTCTATCAAGAGGGACACAAACATAATTGCTTCCTATGTAGTCAATCAGCCCAATAATGGTTGAGGTATTCTCTGTGAATTTTTTGAGTTCTTCTATAAGAGATCGCCTCATGGCGCGAAACCCACCCATGCGTGGTACCCTTCGAATGGAAGTTAACTTATTGCATATGCACTGGTATGTCTTTGAGGCTGTTTTTTTGAAAAAACTGTCTTTCCTGGTTTTCCATTGCGCCACAGCCATGACACATCGGTGTTCAAACATTGCATCAATGAGTTTACTGATGTACTCCGGAGGATCTTGAAGATCCGAGTCCATAACGACTATGACGTCTCCGGAGGTCTCGAAAAGTCCCGCAGCAATAGCTCCCTGTTGTCCGAAGTTTCTCGCGAGGTTAATGCCGATAATATGCCTATTGAGTGAGCATTGTTTTTTGATACGAGCCCATGAGGCGTCTTTACTGCCATCGTTCACAAGGATGATTTCGTATGTGTCCTTAATTTGCTCACATACTGCGACCAATCTGCGGATTAGCTCGTCAATGACCTCCTCGTCGTTATATACGGGTATGACAACTGATAAGCTGTTAAATGTTTCTGTCATTTTTTCAGCGCGATGTAAGTGTTTTTATTTGAGATGATCCAAATCAGCCCTCCGAATAATGATGGGGCAATTCCTGTTAAAAAGTAGTAAGTCAGAGATACAGTAAGCGCAACAGGAGGGGTAATACCCATCTTACAGTAAAAGTACACGAAGAAACCTTCTCTGATGCCGAAACCTGCAATGGTTACGGGAATCATGGTTAAGATAGCGATGAGGGGAAAAAGGGCCAGATGTTCATAAAAGGGCATGAAGCAGCCGCAGGCACAGAAGAGAAGGTAAACAATCAGAACGGTGGAGAGTTGAAAGCCGGCGATGAAAAAGATAGATGAGAGAATGACCTTTCGGTATGGGAAGGTAATCATGGAACGATGAACCTTCTCCAAGTAATCAATAGCCTTGTTGATGAAGTCGAAGCGTGTACGACGCCCTACATAAAGTCGGTATCCCCATGGTGTGCAAACAGCGATGACTGCTGCAAATGTGAGGAGGGCTGAGGCAGAAATCAAAACTGCACAGGTACATACATCGCCGTGCTCTGCGGCAAAGGGCAGAGAAGACAGACTGAACAGAATAAGAAGAATCAGACCGAACATACGCTCAATGAGAACCGTGCTTCCGGCCCGGCCTCTTTTTTCCGGGTGGCGCCTTTCGATTTGGTAAATCCTGAACACGTCTTGTCCTTGCGCGGAGGGTAGAATCATGCCGTGAAACTGCGCAATGTAATTGATTGTGAACAGAGTCGAAAATTTCTCTCTGATGCCGACCATCCCCAAGAACAGTTTCCATCGATTAATGGAGAAGAGGGGCATTAAGGTGAATGGAATGAAGAAAGCTGCAGCAAGACAGCCTGGGTTCTTGACTGTAGCGAGCAGAGAATACAAATCAACATCCATGCGCAGAAAAATGATCGCAAGGATGGCGAGAGATATGATGATTCTGATAATCGTGTTTGACATGATCGCTTCACAGCTCAATAGGAAGCACCGGGCACATGCTAGCACACATCGTCTGTGATGTCAACATCAATTCTTTTATCCGCTTGGTAAATAAAGTAACCTGCGCGATCCGCGCTGCGTGTGAGAGTTTTCAGTTCCTCAGGATGGATCTCACTACGACGGATAAAGGGATGATCTGCTGAGTGTTCAATTATGTCCCTGACACCCCGTGTATTCGGAGTGTAGAACCATACGCCGGCATGCTTTCTTAGGGTGGTGTGTACACCTGAAAATGATCCAAGCGCGATTTCAATTACCCCTCTCAGGAAGTCGTAGCCGGTGGAGAGGCAAACGAGGTCAGAACCAATAAAATCACCACCCATTCGAGAGCCGATTTCTGTAATATAGACCTTGCCTGTTGTATCTATCATCAACTCGGAGTGAGATGCCCCATAGCGTATGCCGAGAGCTTTGACGCCCTCGGTAGCCTGTCGCACTGCTACATCGAGAATTTCTTTGGGAAGAAGGCACGGCTGGTGCTGTCCTATTTCAACATAATGAGGAGGACCGGTAGTCACCTTATCGGTGACAGCGAGAAGATGATATTCCCCTTGCCATGATATTCCCTCTATGCTGATTTCATGAGCAATATCGATGTGTTTCTCTATAATGGCTTCGTGACTGAAGGAGGCGTTGAGTGCCGTTTCTGCTGCAGGAAATAGGTCGGATTCATCGTTGACCTTAGTGACCCCCATACTTCCGGAGCGGTCGCATGGTTTAATGATGAGAGGATATGAGAGTATTTGTGAAGCTCTGACAGCATCTTGAGGGGTGCGAATCTTCAGGAAAGGCGGGCAGGAGCACCCTGCATCGGAGAGGGCCTCTCTCATGGCGAATTTATTGGTCGAGATCTGTCCGGAATGGAGGCTATTGCCGATGAGGCCTATTTCATGTGCGATGTAATTAACAGTGGGAACTGCTACATCTGAGGCAATGGTGCAAATTCCGTCAATGGACTCTTTCCTGCAGATGTCCAAAATATACTCTTTTTCCGTGATGGAGACATCAAAAAAATTCGAACAATGAGATTGGCAGACAGCGCCATCTCGCCACGCGAAGCACAAAGTTCGTATTCCCATTTCCGCAGCCTTCAGGACTAAAGGGAGTTGCAGGTAGCTTGCTCCGATGATTGCCAGAGTTTTATTTCTCATGATGAAACTTTCCTATACTTTGTATCCGCCTGAGTGCTGCGGTATGTGCACGGGCATGATAGCAAACAGCGGAGGAAAAATCAAGCACAATGAGGGTCAAATCGGATTTTTCGGGGTGGGGTGGTTGCGAGTATGCCTCAAATTAGGGTTGCCGAGAGGGGGGGGGTATGGTATCATAGGCGCGCTGCGATGAGAGGTTTTACATGGAAGAAAGCACTGTTCGTTACCATACTGGTCGGTATGGTGTATGGGGGTGTGCACATGTATTTCTACATCAATGACTTGGTGCAGCCGGTGTTGATGCCTGTGAACCAGGAATATGCGGGGTATGCTAATTTGCCGCAGAAGAAGCTGGGGTTGAAGTTGGAGCCTTTTGTGTTCCGGGGCTGGGACGGCGGGGATGTTCAGGCTGTGGTGGTGACGAAGGAAGGGGAGGAGTCACCCCGGCAGAGTGCGGTTACGTTTGACTTGAATCGCAAGCCGGCGGAGAACCTCGGTATTATCGAGTATGTGTTAGTTTGTGTCAACTGGGACCACGGGGTGCTTTCCGCTCTGCCGCTGGCGGAGTCGCTGACGGCTGCGGGGTTGACCTGTGTACTCTGGGATCCGAGAGGGGTAGGGGATAGGAGGGTGAATTGTACTCATGGTTTGAAGGAGAGTGCCGATGTGCCCCTGCTGTTAGACGCGCTGAAGGTGACGCCCGGCAAGTATGTAGTCGGAGTGGGGCAGGGGTACGGGGCCGGACTTTTGTTACAGGCTGCTGCACAGGAGCCCCGCATCCGCGGTTTGGTAAGCATCGACTCTATGGCCTCGCTGCGTCTTTCCGTCGAGCGTACTCTGCCCAAGGCTCCTCTCAAGTCCCTGACGTTGGCGCTGATGGACCTGAAGATTAACAGCAGCGTGGGTTTTGAGTGTTTTGATGTAGCACCCATTGAGAGCGCCTCGCGTCTGAGCCGTGATGTGCCCGTGCTGGTGGTCAACATGGTCCGCAACTCCCCCGTGAGCACCCTGCATGATGCGGTTGCCATCTACCGCCAACTGCCCAGCGATGTGCGTGAGGTATGGACCCTGCGCTGCCCCGGTGACCGTCCGGGAGCGGAACAGCGCGAGGTGGTGTACACCAGCGGACAAGGCGAAAAGATGCGCTCCCGCACGGTGGGGGTGCACCTGGAGAGAGACGAGGAAAGCACCGTTCTCGGCATCATTCATTGGCTGGACGGTGTGATGGTACCAGCTTGGAACTCTCGCCCGCTCAATGAGCCGGAGCGACCTAATTTACGAACCGATATCGGTGATGAATAAGCAAGAAACGACGAAAGAAGAACTTCCTAACGGCGCCTCGATTGCCCTGCAAGCCGGCAACCGCCGACGCACCGGTTTTACCTTGGCTCGGCGACGCGATGCCGTGCCGTTGGTATCCGGTGCTGCCGTAGCGGCCTGCCTGTTGCATGTTGCTGTCTATCTTTTCTTCCCGGACATTCTGCGCTGGGAGTTCGGCGACCCGGAGAGCCATCGCGTGGAAGACGAAGACACCACACGCGTCTTCGTGCGCCCCAAGGAAGACCGGGATGTAGAGGAAGCTCCCGATGAGACCGAGACGACAGAAGAAATTACCCAAGCCCCGGAGGAGAAACCCGAGGAGCCTGAGGAAATCGACATCATCGACATGCAGCTCGAGGAGCTGACCATGGCCCCCGGCCAGACGAGCCTGCCCATGCCCACGCCCATCGTGAAAGAGGACACAGCCGTACAAGCCCCGGATATTCTCCCTGCCGCCTTGGCAGCCGATGCCATTCCCGTTGAAGCCGTACCGGTGGAAGCCATTCGCGTGGCAGACCCCACTCCTGTGAACGCGAATGCCGTGGTCGTGAACGCCGACCCCGCCTTGGATGCGACCCAGGATACCGAGGACCAGCGCGATGCCGACCTGCGCAACGAAGCCAAGGCAGGCAAGGGCGAGCTGCCGGCGGATACGCGCAGCCTCTCCGAGTTGATCGGGATGGAGAACCTCGGCGCGTCCTCCGGCGTTGCCCGACTGGGCACGGATGTGCTTTTCGAGTTCAACCAATGCCGCCTGCGCAACTCCGCCCGCGTGACCTTGCTGCAGCTTGCCGCACTCATCCAAAAGAACCCGAACACCAACTTCGTCATCGAAGGGCACACGGACGGCATCGGCGGGGATGAGTACAATGCGCTGCTCTCCCTGCAGCGTGCGGCGGCTGTGCGTGAATGGCTCAAGAAGAACCACGTACCCATTAAGCATGTATACCTGCGCGGCAGCGGCAGCAAGTTCCCCCTGGTCAGCACCAAAGGCAGCAAGGAGGAGCAGAGCATGAACCGCCGTGTGGAGGTGCACATGCGCAAGAGCTCGGAGAAGATGCCCACCGGTTGCGTGGACAGCAGCAAGGCGGTCGATATGACCAAGAGTATCAACGAACAGCTTGCTGCCGGAGTGCGCCCGCCGACCGTCGGTAATGACGCGGCGGCCCCCAAGGGCAAGGCTGCTCCCAAGCCCGCCCTCAAGCCGGCGGCGCCTGCCAAACCCGAGCTCCCGCGCGAGAACACCGCAGATATCCCCGCCCCCGTGGTGGAGCCGGCTGAGAAGCCTGCTGCCCCCTCGGGGTCGTCCAAAAACAAGGACACCAAGCCCGCCTCCTCCGGCCGAGGCAAAGGCACCACCGGTCATGGAAGGCGTTAAGGAGGGAGACCCCGTACCCGGGAAGGCCCTGCCGACGGTCGGGGCCTGCCGTTGGCTGATTTCTCTGGACTACGACGGCACCCTGCGCGGCCCCGCAGAGCCCTCACTCGACCCCGCCTTCTTCGAGATGATGCGTGCTTGGCGTCCTCTGGGGATACGCTGGGGAATCAACACCGGTAGGAGCCTGCCCTACCTTCTGGCGGACTACCTGCCCCGAGCCCCCTTCTTGCCGGACTTCATCTGTACCTGTGAGCGTTACAGCTACTTGGCGGATGCAACGGGGCGACTGCTTCCGGCGGAGCAGCATAATGCGGAGAGCCGGGAGGCCAACCTGAACCTGCGCGCCCGTCTGCGGCAGCCCCTGGCAGAGCTGGCTGAGATTCTCCGCACGCAGCACCCCGAGTTGCACTGGGAGTTCTCCGCCACGGATCCGCTTTCCATTGAAGCCGAGGACGCAGCCGCCATGGAGGTGATCGCGCCCCTGCCGGAGCGCTTGGCTGCGCAGCACCCCGGGGTGGCCGTGCAACGCGCCGGACGCTACCTGCGCTTCTGCGACGCCCGCTTCAACAAAGGAACCGCCTTGGCCTATGTGACCCGAGCATGGGAAGTCCCCGCTCAGCGCCTTGTCCTGATGGGAGATGCACACAACGACTTGGACGCCTTCCGCTCCTTCCCCGGTGCCTTCTGTGCCGCCCCCGCCTCCGCCCATCCCGAGGTTTGCTCTTGGTTGAGCACACACGGCGGCTACGTTTCTCCCCAAGATGGGGTGACTGAGGCCCTCCGAACTTGGTTTGAGGTAAGAAAATCTGTCCTACACCCAGATTTGGCTTGACTTTGTGAGCAAAATATAGTTTCATATTTCACCGCCATTTTATCCGGCGAACAATTCTCCTCTAAAGAGAACAACAAACGACATCATAAACCATTATGGGATCGCTTAAGAAGAGACGTAAGGCTAAAATCAACAAGCACAAGCGCAGCAAGCGCATGCGCCAGAACCGCCACAAGAAGCGTTTGCGTTACAAGTCCTAAGCTGCGCGCTTGGGCCGCGTCCGCAAAAGCGTCGCTGTTCTTTCACGGCACTGTTTCCCTGCAACGGGAGCAGTGCCGTTTTGAATTCCCCCCCCCTCCCGTGCCGCATGGGCGAATACAGAAAAACCGCGCTCCCTCGGAAGGGGGCGCGGCTTGCAGAAATTGCGGGGCAGGGGTGCTTACTTGAGCAGCATCTTGAAGTCCACCACCACGGCGCGGTCGGCGGTGACGAGCACCGGGTTGCCGTCGATGGCCGTGATCTCCGGCACCTCGAGCACGAGCTGCTGCACCTTGCGGAGGGTGTCCGCCAAGGGGCCGACGGCCTTGGGAGCCTCGCCGCGCACGCCGTTGAGGATCTTGCCGACCTTGGTCTCCTTGATCATGGCATCGAAGTCATCCGTGGGCAGGATGCGCATCGTGGTGTCGCGCATCACCTCCGTGTAGATACCGCCGGTACCGAAGACCATGACGCGGCCGAAGTTCTTGTCGCTGTTCACACCGATGATGGTCTCCGTAGCCTTGGTGATCATCTCCTGAATGAGCACGGAAGCACCCTTGAGGTTGAACTTGGTGATGGAAGCCCACAGGCCGTCCCAAGCGGTGTTGAAGGAAGCCTCGTCCGTGATGTTGAGGTAGATACCCTTCATCTCCGTCTTGTGCAGAGCATCCGGGGCGGAGAGCTTGAGCACGACGGCGTTCGGGAACACGGTCTTGCAGAACTCCAGGGCCTGCGCCTTGTCCGTAAAGTTACCACTCTTCGGGAAGTCGATGCCGTAGTGAGCCATGAGCGCGTTGACCGTGGTCTGGGGCAGGGAAGCGAGACCGGCAGCCTTGGCCTCCGCCACCTGAGCCTTGAGGTCGGCCGGCAGGGTGCCGAGCTCCACGGAGGCGAGCTTCTTGCCCTTGTAAGCCATCTGGCCCTTCAGCAGACCGAGCAGGCGGACGACATCGTTCGGGTACTCATAGACGAGGATGTGGTTGTCGGCCAGGATCTTGCGACCCTCCGCCACGCGGGCACCGCCGACGAAGCCGCAGAAAATGTTGACGTTCTTGAACTGAGGAGCGATCTTGGCGATGGCCTGAGCCGTGCCCGTCGGGTCCGTCACGCGCTGCGGGGTGAGCAGCACGAGAATGTTCTTGTACTCACCGCTCTCGCAGAGCACGCGCAAGGCATTCTCATAGCGGTCGGCCAGAGCGTCGCCCACCACGTCGATGGGGTTGCCGAGGGCTGCCTCCGGGGTGAGGACGGCCTTGAGTTTCTCGATGGTGGCATCGGACGGGCGAGCCATGTCCAGCCCCGCCTCCTCGCAGAGGTCGGAGGTGAGCACGCCGACACCGCCGGCGTTGGTGAGCACGGCTAGATGTCCGTCGAACTCATGGTGGTTGGCGTACTGCAGAATCTCCAGCAGGCCGAAGAGCTCGCGGTCATTGTAAGCCTGCACGGCACCGGCACCCTGCAGAGCCATCTCCAGCACGCGGTAGTTCGGCGCGAGCGAGCCGGTGTGGGAGAGAGAAGCGGCTTGGGCCTTGCTGCTCTTGCCGGGCTCCATGATCACGCAGGGCTTGGTGTTGGAGACCTCCTTGAGCACGCGGAGGAACTCCTTGCCGTTCTTGAGGGACTCCAGGTAGAACACAAAGGCATTCGTATTCGGGTCATCCTTCAGCGCGTCCAGCAGCTTGTCCTCGCCCATCACGGCCTTGTTGCCGATGGAGATGAAGTGAGAGAAACCGATGCCCTTGCCGGCGGCCCAGTCCATGATGGCGGAGCAGTAAGCACCGGACTGGGAGATGAAGGCCACATTGCCCTTGGGCGGGTTGCCGTCACCGAAAGAGGCATTCAGGTTATTGAAAGTGGAGATGTGGCCGAGGCAGTTCGGGCCGAGCAGGTTGATGCCGTTGTCCAAGCACTTCTGCGCGATGCGCTTCTCGAGATCCTTCTGGCCGACCTCAGCGAAACCGGCGGTGATGATGGAGATATTCTTCGTGCCGTTGGCAATGCACTGGTCCACGGTACCCTCCGTAAAGCGGGCCGGCACCAGAATGACCACCAGATCCATGGGCTCCGGCAGCTTATCCACGCTGGCGTAGCAGGGGTAGCCGTTCAGCTCTTTGCCGTCCAGCTTGGGGTTGACGCCGTAGAGCTTGCCGGGGAACTTGGCACCGATGATATTGTTGAATACGACGGCACCCAGCTTGGCGGGATTGTCGGAGACACCGACGACCGCCACACTCTTCGGATTAAAGAATGATTCGAGAGACA
Source organism: Akkermansia muciniphila (assembly GCA_004557455.1). GTDB lineage: Bacteria > Verrucomicrobiota > Verrucomicrobiia > Verrucomicrobiales > Akkermansiaceae > Akkermansia > Akkermansia muciniphila_D. Next base: position 35,488 of record SFDX01000016.1, read on the forward strand.
TAATAGTAATAATAGGTGAATTTTGAGGCCGGCATGGCCTTACTGCCCCCAGTTTACCACTCTCAACCTGCCAACGCAAGCCCCCAGTGCGCAAAATGCCGCATTTTTGCCCGCAGAGGGGCAAAAAAAGGGGACTGCGGCGGCGGGAAGGCACATTTTCCCCTTGCTACAATACGGCGTTTGCGGTAAAATAGGGCCGCTATGCTAGATATACGTATTGTCAGGGAGAAACCTGAGTATGTGAAAGAACGCGTCCGCCTGCGCGGGGGCGATCATTGGCTTCTGGTGGACAAGGTGCTGGAGTGTGATGAGAAGCGCCGGAGTGCAGAGACGGAGAAGCAGGAGCTCTCCCGTGAGCGGAACAGTTCCTCCAAGCTTATCGGGCAGATGATGAAAGAAGGCCGCCGCGAGGAGGCCGAGGCTCTCAAGAAGCGCATGGGTGAGGTGGGTGACCGCATCAAGGCTCTCGACGAGGTGGCGAGTGCCGCCGCCCAAGAGCAGGAGGATCTGCTGCTGTGCATCCCGAACATGCCGCATGACGGAGCTCCCGTGGGGGTGGATGATACGGCCAACCCCGTGCTGCGCTACGTCGGCGAGAAACCCGAGGTGGCCGACCCCAAGGACCATGTGGAGATTGCCACGCGCTTGGGACTGTTGGACTTTGAAGCGGCGGCTCGCATCAGCGGCTCCGGCTTCATCGTATACCGAGGGCTCGGTGCCCGTTTGGAGCGCGCGCTCATCAATTTCCTGCTGGACACGCAGACCCTGGAGAACGGCTACGAGGAGACCGGCGTGCCCTTCATGGTCAAGCGCGAGTGCATGTACGGCACGGGCCAGTTGCCCAAGTTTGAGGAAGACATGTACGGCCTGGAGCAGAACCGGATGTTCATGGTGCCCACTGCTGAGGTGCCCGTGACCAACCTGTGCCGCGAGCAGATTCTGCGCGAAGCCGACCTGCCCAAGAAGATGACGGCCTACACCCCCTGCTTCCGCCGCGAGGCCGGTTCCGCCGGTCGCGAGAACAAGGGCATGATCCGTGTGCACCAGTTCGACAAGGTAGAGCTGGTGGAGATTTGCACTCCGGAGACGGGCTGGGATGAGCTGGAGAAGCTGACGAGCCACGCGGAGAGCATCCTGAAGAAGCTTGGGCTTCACTACCGCGTCATTGAACTTTGCACCGGCGATGTGGGCTTCTCCTCCGCCAAGACCTACGACATCGAGGTGTGGGCACCGGGGCAGGGTAAGTACTTGGAGGTGTCCAGCTGCTCCTGCTTCACGGATTACCAGGCGCGCCGCATGAAGCTGCGCTACAAGGACGCCGACGGCAAGATCCGCACGCCGTACACGTTGAACGGCTCCGGTACGGCTCTGCCCCGTCTCTATGTGGCCCTGTTGGAGCAATGCCAGCAGCCGGACGGAAGCGTGCGCATCCCCGCCGCGCTGGTGCCTTACTTCGGTGCGGAGAGTATCACCCCGCGCGGTTGAGACCGCTTTTCGGGCTGCTCGGGCCGGTACCGGGCAGCCTGCTCACCACCATCACCACACATTCAATCATGCTTGATTTCATCGATAAGATGGGGCCGATGTTCTGGCTCATTCTCTTCTTTGTAGCCATGGCCCTAGCTGTGGTGGCAGAGCGTTTGTTCTATTTTCACCGCATCAATATCAGCTCCGGGGAGTTCCTTCGGGGCATTTCGGCCCTCCTGCGCTCCGGTCAGTACAACGAGGCTCTGCACGAGGTGCGTCGACTGCCCGGGCCCATGGCGCGTGTGGTGGAGGCGGTGCTGAACCGCCATACCTTGGGCCGCGGCGAGCTGCGGGACATTGCCATGCAGGCGGCAGAGCTGGAGGTGTACCGCATTGAGCGACACATCAGCATGCTGCAGGTTTGCGCTACGGTGATGCCTGTGCTCGGTATCCTCGGCACGATTTTGGCGCTGGTGACTTTCTATGACCAGCCGGGCGTGCTGGACGGCGCGGCGGCTCCGCCCAAAGTGGCGGAGGCCCTGCAGAGCTGCCTGCTCCTCTCTGCCACCGGCGTGGCTTTTGCCATCCCCACCTTCCTGTTCTACACCTACCTGGCCGGCCGGGCGGAGAAGATCATCAACAGTGTAGAGCGCGCCGGCATCGAGTGCGTCTACATCATCAGCGATGCGCGGGAGGCTGCGGCTTCCGCCCCTTCTGCACCCACCCCTCATTCCTGAGCCCATGCAGCACCCGCGTTACAAATTCGTCATCAAGGGCTTGCCGCTCGTCATCGCTTCTGCCCTTAACCTGCTGCTTTTGCTCTGCATTTTTGCTCTGCTCGGTAATCATCATCGGCAGCAGCGCTTCGGCTTTACGGTGTCGTCCGCAGCTACGCATTTTGTGATGGGGGGGCAGTACCGGGATCGCACGCATTACCTGAGCATCTTCCCGGGGGACACGCCGCGCTTGTTCCTGGAGACGAGTGAGCTCAAGGGCGGACTGGCGGAGTTGGGCAGCAGGCTGGATGCGCTCAAGGGAGATAAGCCGGGGGAGGTTGTTATCGTGGTGGTGGCGGATGAGGCCGTCCCCGGCGGGGTGCTGATGCAGGTGATGGATTGTGTAAAAATGCGCGGCTTTGTCTGCAACTTTGCCGGGCGTCCGAGTGTGCACTGATGAAGAAGCCGGACAGAGAGAGCCTTCCGACGCTTGTTTTTCTGCGCCTGCGCGACAGTCGCGGTCACTTGCTGCTGTTTTTTATCCCGGCACTGTTGTTTTGCCTGGGTATGGTTTATCTGGTGCCGGTGGAGCCTGCGGCGCGTGTTACCCCGGCCGGAGTGGGGCGGGTGTACAGCGTGAGCGGGCATGAGCATGACCTAGCCGTGGCGGGGCGCACTCCTTTCCTGTTCCTGCATCGTCGTGCTACGGAGATTGACTGTGTGCAGGACCCGTTGAAGACTGTGGACACCGCGCCGGATCCCACGGTGGCACTGCCGCCGCCTGCTGAGCCCTTCCGGGAGGTCTTGCAGTCCGCCGTGTGGACCGAGGAGGAGCTTCTGGCCCTGCCCCCGCAGGAGGCGGATGGAAAGGAGGCGCAGCCATGATGGGTGCCCTGCTTCCCGGTGAGTTTTTGCTGTGGGTGGTTTGCGGGGGGATGCTGCTGGTGCTGGCGGTTTTCCTGCCCGTGCAGTTGGCGTCCAAGCTGCGGCGGATGCGCTCTGCGCGTGTTAAACTGGCCTGCCGTATCTGCGGGTATCATTTTCGGCGTCGGGATGCGGCGGCTATTTGCCCGCATTGCGGCTCCCGCAACCGCTGATGCCCATGTGCCGTGTCCTTGTTGTGAACGGTGAGCGCGTGACGCCTGAGAATCTGGCGGCGTGGCGCAGCGGGCGGCGGGGTATCGAGGCTGATTTGGCGGACTTTTTGGCGGAGTGGTGGAGCCCCGGGGAAACGGTGCGGCTGCACAGCTCCGGGTCCACGGGCAAGCCGAAGGAGTTTGCGGGGCGCAAAGAGTACATGCGGTCAAGCGCGGTGGCCACGCTGCGCGCTTTCGGTCTGTGGCCCTGCTCGGCGGAGGCGGAGTTTCTGCTGTGTCTGCCGCTGCGTTACATCGCGGGCAAGATGATGGTGGTGCGTGCTCTGGCGGCGGGGTGTAGGCTGCGGGTGGTGGAGCCTTCCTCTGCGCCTATTCCACCGGGGGAGTCTTTCGATTTTGCCGCGATGGTGCCCATGCAGGCGGTGGTTACCCTGTCGCAGCCGAATGGGGCGGCGGCGTTGTCTGCCGTGCGTACGCTGCTGCTGGGCGGGGGCTTTGTGGATGCCGAGACGGAGGCAGCCTTGCAGGGGGTGGACTCTGCGGTTTATGTCTCTTACGGCATGACGGAGACCTACTCGCACATCGCCCTTCGGCGGCTCAACGGGCCGCAGGCGCAGGGGGCGTATCATCCGCTGCCGGGGGTGAGCCTTGCCCTAAGCCCGCAGGGAACCTTGGTCATCAATGCGCCGCATATCGGGGTGCAGGGAATGGAGACCAACGATGTGGCGGAGTTGCTGCCCGATTCTTCTTTCCGTATCCTGGGGCGGCGAGATGCTGTGATTAACAGCGGCGGTATTAAAATTCAGGCGGAGCAGGTGGAGGCGGAGGTGCGGCGTCTCACCGGGCTGACGGTGTTGGCTCTGCCGCATCCGCACCCCGTTCTGGGGCAGTGCATCGAGCTGCTGTGGGAGGGCCCGGCGGAGTCAGCGGATAAGCTGTCGGAGGCCTTGGAGCGGCTGCCTAAATATCAGCGGCCCGCTGTGGTGCGCCGTGTGGAGGCCCTGCCGCGCACGGCTACGGGTAAGCTCTGCCGCGTTCCGGGAGCGCTTTGAGCCGCTCTTTCATGGGGTCCAACTGCCGAGCTGGGAGGGGAAGAGGCAGTCCGCACAGATGTGGCGGGAGCAGAAATCGTTGTCTATTTGTAACAGTGCCTGCTGAGCATAGCAGCGGCGGAGTAGGGGGAGTACATCCTCTCTGTCCCCGAACAGGTGCTGCGCTGTCTGCTGCACGGCACTCGGCAGCTCCGGGGCGGGCAGGGAGAGGTAGGTTTGCCACGCTGGCTCGGATTCGTCGACCGCGTAGACGTGGTTGATCAGGAAATCCCGGATGCGGGAGCTGCCCACCAGGGCTGATTTGCGGGCCAACGGCTCAGAGGGCAGGGTACAGTGGTAGCTCCAGTAGGGGTGTTCCAGTGCGGTAAGTTGTTTAGTGAGGGATTTGGCGGCTGATGCGTTAAAGTTCGGCTCCAGCTCCTGCCAGCGGAGGGCCGAGACGGCCAAGGCCGCCACGCGTCGGTGCGGGTGGTTCAGGGGACGTATAGGGGCGAGCACCCAGGGCAGCGTGTGCATGCCGCTCAGCTCGTGCTGCTCGCGCAGGGGCCACCAAGCATCCCACAGTCTGCGGTGGTAGGCTCGTGCTTGGTCGGTAGCGCGCTCGGGAAGCACGGGTACCAGAAATCCCGCCGTGCCGAACAGGATGGCCTCGGCTTCCCGTCCCAGTTCCTTGAGAGGGGCGCGGCGGGCGAGAATCTGCATGGCCTGCTTGTTCAGGCGGTAGCCGAGGGTCTCCGCCCAAGCCTCGAACCACGCTTGGTGCAGGCCGAGGTTTTCCGCCTTGCGCCGGAAGAGTTTGCGCTTGAGCTGCATGCGGTAGGCAGCCGCCGACTGCAACATGCCGGCCACCTTCTCGATGGGCATGGCGGCCAGGGGCTCGCGGCACAGTTCGGTGCATGCCGTGGTGATGGGTGCCGGTTTACCCAGAGCGCTCCGCACGGTCTCCGCCGGGATGGTGAGGATGGGTATTTCGCGGTGTGAGGAGTTGCGGGTATACCAGCCGGCGGGGGGCTTGGTCAGCACGATGTGCAGGATGACGTTGTCGAAGTTCGGATTGGCTCCGTGTCCGTGGTGCTCCCAGTCCTGCGCCGTGGGGTCCAGCTCGATGTCCCCGCGCAGGCGGCGTCCGTTCAGTTCGATTTCGGCGCGCAGAAAATCCGGCCCCACGCTGCGGTTCCAAGTGCCGAAGTCGATGATGTGCACATGGCCGTGCCGCTCCGTGACGCCGCCGTTGCCCAACAAGCCGGCGGCCCAGAGCCCCTGCACCTCCTGCTCCGGCGGCAGCGGGAAATCCACTGGTTCCGCCGCCGTGGTGTCCTCACCGCGCACGCTGCGTCGGAGCTCGCGGTAGCGGTCGGCTGCTTGCCGGCGCCCCTCGTTCATTTCTCGTCTTCCTCTCCCTCGTGGCGCATCAGGTCTTCCTCCAAGGTTTCGCAGACGTAGCCGAAGGTTGCATCGTTGCGCGTGTTCATGGCGCGGAGGGTGTTGTGGGCCTCCAGCACATGGCGCGTACGAGCCAGCTCGCTCATGTCGTGCTCGGGGCTGTCTGCGCTTCCCGCATCGGCGAGTTTTGCGCGGCGAGCTTCAGCGTCCGCGCGCCAGAAGGAGTCCTCGGGGTCGATGTCAATGAGCATATCCAGCCCCAAGCTCTCCATGGCGGAGCGCGTGCGCGAGGTGGGGGATGCCACCTGCAGGCAGCCGCCCTTGGACATGGCTCGCTGTGCCAAGCCGGCTAAGGTGCCCATAAAGGTGGAATCCACCCCGGGGCATACCTCCAGATCGACGATAATCGTATTGCCGCCGCCGGCCAGGTATTTATCCGCCAGCGATTTGAGGGCAGGGCTGTTCACAAAGCTGCCGCGCGTGGCACAGCGCACCCACAGGCAGTCATCGAACACATAGTGGGAAAGGGACGTATCGCTCATGGTAAAAACTTCTCCACCACTCTAGCGCATTTTCATGTTGAAGGCAAGCATAAAATACGCTCAGAAGCTATCTTCTTATCGTGGATTCTGACGGTATGACTGCCAACGCTCTAACAAATGTGACGCTTTTTTCTTGGAAAGTTATTGAACTGATGGGGCTTTGGCGGTTTCTCACCCTGTGGATTCAACCATCATTCGGCTATGAACAACAAGAACATCACGAGATACACCTACGAGAGTACGGATTTTCAGGGCTGGCGTGTGAGCATTCAGCGCTGCGGCCGCATCATCACGCGCTATTTTTCGGACCTGCAGTACGGGTCGGCGAAGGAGTCGCTGCGCCTGGCGTTAGAATACCGCGACCGCGTTTTTGCGGAGATGCGGCAGAACCGGAGCAACCTGGCGGAATACATGGACCGGGAGCTGGAGAAGTTGCAGGATCTGCTGCGCGGGCGGGCTCATGCGGCCCTGCGCGTGCGCGTCAGGGGTTGACGACGGGCGGTTGCATCTGCGGTGCCAGCAGATCGCGCAGGCTCGGTGTGGCGTAAAAGTCGGCCTTGTTCAATCGGGTAAACTCGATGGCGATTTGTTGGAGCAGGACGATGAAGGGGCGTTTAGCACCGGCTGTATTTTCCAAGTAAATGAGCAGGGCAGCCTCATCCACGGTGGAGCGGCTGCTCTGCATTTGCTGTATCGTGTTTTTCAGGGGCTCGATGGCGCGGGAGGCGGAGTCGGTGTCCTGCACGCTTTGCAGGGTCTCCAGCATGTGGCGCAGGGAGGCCTCCAGTTGGTCGGCATCATCGGCGGGTGCGGCGATTGCCGGGCAGGCGGAGAGGGCAGCGGCTGCGAGAAGGGCGGGGAAGGTGGTGGTCATGGCTGTTCAGAGAAGGTGTTTGGCACCCGGTACATTCAGGCGGCGGGATTCGGCCGCATACCCGAAGGAGCCTTCATCGGGGGCGTTCGGGTTGCTGCGCTTGTGTCGCGGGTAGCTGCTGCGGTGCTTCATGAAGTCGATGATGCCGAGGGCAACGGTGTGGGCCAAGTGGCGTGCTCCGGCCTCCGTGGTGAGGTAGCGTGCATGGTCGCGGTTGTTTACGAAGGCGACCTCCGTGACGGCGGCGGGAATGCCGGCATCATCGCAGGCATTCATCCAGGCCGCAGAGCGGTCGGCATCCACATAGCGCACCTGTACGGAGCAGGTGCGGCCGCCGTTCGGCATGGCACTGTTGAGGAGGTGTCGGTTGAAGGCGCGGCAGAGGGCCTCGCCCAGCGGGCGTCCGTTGTAGCGGTTGCAGATCACAAGCCCGTTCGAGCCGCCGGAGGTAGCCCCGCCGCTGCTGTTCAGGTGCAGGAACACGGCACAGTCAGCTTTCATGCGGATGGCGGCATCGGCGCTGATGACGCCGCTGCCCACGCGGTCGGCAAAGTAGCGGGAGGGGTAGCGCGCGGCATTTTTGTCCGGGTGCTTCAGGTGCACCACGCGGGCGCGCTTGGCATAATCTGCCAAGGGCGAGGAGGTGGGGGCATTGCCTCGGTTGGTCACCACGCAGCGGTAGCCTGCGGCTTCCAGTTCTTTTTTAACAAAATAGCTGTACTGATACCAGAACGCGCATTCCCGCAGGACCTTTCCGTTCATGGAGAAGGGGGAGCAGGCGCCTTCTCCGCCGACAAAGTGGCCGATGTCCAGCATCACGAGTCCCTTGCCGCGGGAGCCGGATGCACCGGGTACCTGTTGACGCTGTCCGCCGCAGCCTACCAAGAACAGGGCTGCCGCCGCAAGCAGGAATAAAACGGGAAGAAGTTTCCTCATGCAACGCATTGTAGCACAGAGCCCCCGCGCGGTCAAGCGGTATGTGCGCGCGCGGGGGCGGGTAGGGGACTTAATCCCCGCTCTTGAGCACGTTGATGAAGGCCTCCTGCGGGATATTTACCTTGCCGATGGCCTTCATGCGCTTCTTGCCTTCCTTCTGCTTCTCCAGCAGCTTGCGCTTACGTGTCACGTCGCCGCCGTAACATTTGGCCGTCACGTTCTTGCGCATGGGCGAGATGCTTTCGCGTGCGATGATTTTGCCGCCGATGCAGGCCTGAATGGCCACGGTGAAAAGCTGACGTGGAATCACTTCCTTGAGCTTCAGGGCCAACTCGCGACCCTGCGCCTCCGCGCGGTCGCGGTGAACAATCATCGAGAAGGCATCCACGGGTTCACCGGCAATCATCATGTCCATTTTTACCAGTCGTGCGGCTTGGTAGCCGTCGTACTCGTAGTCCATGGAGCCGTAGCCGCGGGTGGTGCTCTTGAGTTTGTCGTTGAAGTCAACGAGGATTTCTGCCATGGGCAGGCGGCAGGTCAGCATCACGCGTGTATCGTCAATTGTTTCCGTGTGCGTCACTTCGCCGCGTTTCTCCATGACGATGCGCATGATGTCGCCGATGTATTCGGCGGGGATCATGATAAAGACCTTGACGATGGGCTCGCGTATCTCCTGAATTTCCTGCGGGTCGGGCAGGATGCTCGGGTTGTCCACGGTCAGCTCCGTTCCATCGGTTTTGGTTACCTCATAAATCACGGAGGGGTAGGTGGAGATAACATCCATGTTGAACTCACGGCGCAGTCGCTCTTGGATGATTTCCATGTGCAGCAGGCCCAGGAAACCGCAGCGGAAGCCGAATCCGAGGGCCACGGAGCTCTCCCCCATGTAGGTGAAGGCCGCATCGTTAATCTGCAGCTTGGCCATGGCGGCTTTCAGGGCCTCGTAGTCAGCGGAATCCACGGGGTAAATGCCGGAAAAGACCATGGGGCGGATTTCCTTGAAGCCGGGCAGGGGCTCCGGGCAGGGGGCAGCCAAGTTGGTGTAGGTATCGCCTATCTTGACATCTGCGGCGGATTTCATGTTGGCGATGATGTAGCCTACATCCCCGTTCTCCAGGGCGTCCACCGCCTGCATCTTGGGGGTGAAAATGCCCACTTCTTTTACCTCATAGGTCTCGTTGGTAGCAAACAGCTTTACCCTGTCGCCGCGTTGCACACTGCCGCTCATCAGGCGTACATACGAGACCACGCCGCGGTAGGCGTCGTAGACGGAGTCGAAGACCAAGGCGCGCAGTTTGTCGTCCTCCGGCTCGGCGGGGGCGGGCACACGCTGTACGATGGCTTCCAGAACTTCCTCGATGCCGATGCCTGCCTTCGCGGAGCAGAGGATGGCTTCCTCGTGTGGAATGCACACCACGTCCTCGAGCTGCTTGTAGACCTTCGGCAGGTTGGCGCTCGGCAGGTCGATTTTGTTGACCACGGGGATGATTTCGAGCTGCTGGTCCAGTGCCAGGTGCATGTTCGCCAGCGTCTGCGCTTCCACGCCTTGGGCCGCGTCCACGATGAGCACCGCACCGTCGCAGGCCGCCAGGGAGCGGGAGACCTCGTAGGAGAAGTCAACGTGCCCGGGGGTGTCCAGCAGGTTCAGCTCGTACACTTGCCCGTCATTAGCCTTGTAGCGCATGGTGACGGGGTGCGATTTGATCGTGATGCCTTTCTCTCGCTCCAGGTCCATGGCATCCAGCAGCTGGTCCTGCTTCTCGCGCTCGCCGATGGTGTGCGTGAACTCCAGCAGACGGTCCGAGAGCGTCGTCTTGCCGTGGTCGATGTGGGCGATAATCGAAAAATTGCGCTTAAACCTTCTATCCGTAGCCATGCGCGCGCCACTATACACCCCGCCTGCCACTTTGTCAAGCCGAAAATCAGCCATCCGCGTATGGTGTGCCCATCAGGCCGGGGGAATGGCCGGCCACGATGCATCGACCTTGCGCTTCATCTCATCGCGCACGGCAAACAGGGGGATGTTTTCCACCCAATCCTGCTCTTGGAACCCGAGCAGGGAGAAGCGTATTCCTCGGCCTACGCCTTTGCCGCGATACGCCTCAACGAAAGTCTTGAGGGATTGGGATCGAACGTTCACTCCGGCTTTCACTTCCAGTGGCAGAATGTCCTCGCCGATTTGTGTCAAAAAATCTATCTCAAGTCGAGAATTTTCCTTGCTGTAATAATATATCGGTACATCGTCCAAGGAGAGAAGCTGCTGTAACACGTAGTTCTCCGTGAATGAGCCGTAAAAAGAACTGAATACACCATCGCCGATGAGCATATTTTTGGCAGGGGTTCCGGACATGGCCCCCAATAAGCCGACATCCAGCAGGTACAGCTTGAATGCTGCCGGATCCTCATACGCTCGCATGGGTTGCTCGGGGCATTTTACCCTCGGTACACGAAGGAGGAGCCCGGCATCCACAAGCCATTGCAGGGCCGATTCAAACTCTCTCGCCCGCGCTCCTTGTTTGATAACACCGTAGATGAATTTCTTGTTTTCCTTGCCCAGTTGCGAGGGCAGGGACTGCCACACCATGTGCACTCGCAGTGTATCGCGCCCTGCGTGCTTGGCAATGTCGGCTTCGTAGGCATTCAGAATGGATTTTTGGATGCGTCGCACCGCTATGGGATTGCGGTCTCGCACAAAGGAGACGACCGCTTCAGGCATGCCGCCCACAAAGTAGTACTGCCGCAGCAGTTCCTCGTACTCTGCCCGCAGGGCGTTCAGGGAGTCGCGATCCCCTTCCTTCAGCAGTTCGTACAACGGGGCTCGCTCCATCGCCAAGAGGAACTCGTCGAAGGTCAGGGGATACATGTGCAGCATATCCACCTTGCCGACGGGGAAGGATGCTTTCTGCATGTTTTTGACGCCGAGCAGTGAGCCGGCTACCGCCACATGCAGATCCGGCATGTCCTCGCAGAAGTACTTCAGGCAGGTAATGGCTGCCGGGGTCTCCTGAACCTCGTCCAGAAACAGCAGCGTTTTCCCGGGGGTAATCGCTTGCCCCGCCCAAGAGGAGAGTCGGAGTACCAGTCGCTGCACATCCTGCCCCTTCTCGAATAATTCGGGTAGTCCATCTCGACGATCGCAGGAGATATATACTAAATTGTCGAACTCATGACGCCCGAATCCCTTGAGTGCATAGGTCTTTCCAACCTGCCGCGCTCCGAAGAGCATCAGCGGTTTCCGATTCGGTGAATCCTTCCAGACTTTCAGCCGTTCGTGAATAAGGCGTTCCATGGATCTTTTGTGTTTCGGTAAGCTCTTGAATACCTTTCTTATACACTTTGATGAGCCGTCAGTCAAGCCTTTTTGCCGATTTTATGAGCCTTCTGGCGGTTGAAATTGCCGATTTTATGAGCCATCGCGTTGGGAAGGTTGCCGATTTTATGAGCCATCGCGTGGGGACAGTTGCCGATTTCATGAGCCATCACGTGGGGAAGGTTGCCGATTTTATGAGCCCTCGCGCTGGGAAAGTTGCCGATTTCATGAGCCCTCGCGCTGGGAAAGTTGCCGATTTCATGAGCCCTCGTATGGGGAAGGTTGCCGATTTTATGAGCTCTCGCGTTGGGAAGGCTGCCGATTTTATGAGCCATCAGGGCGAGGGTAGGGGAGAACTTGTGCAAGTTTGCCGCAGAAAAGGCTTCACAACGGGCTCAAAAACTGCTATACTCACTTTCGATCCCCGGGCCCTGCTGACTTGAGGATTCATTCATCAAACATCAACGACACTGCAAGAATCATGCGAGTAATCATCGAACCGGACTACGACAAGTTGTCTGCTTGGGCCGCAGATTATGTGGCAAAGCGCATCATCGAGGCGAATCCCACGCCGGAGAAGCCCTTTAAGTTGGGCTGCCCCACCGGCTCCTCCCCCCTCGGCCTCTACAAGGCCCTCATCAAGAAGTACGAGGCCGGCGAGCTTTCCTTCGAGAACGTCATCACCTTCAACATGGATGAGTACGTCAACCTGCCCGAGGAGCACCCCGAGTCTTACCACTCCTTCATGTGGAAGAACTTCTTCTCCCACATCAACATCAAGAAGGAGAACGTGCACATCCTCAACGGCAACGCTCCCGACCTGCAGAAGGAGTGCGAGGACTACGAGAAGGCCATTGCTGCCGCCGGCGGCATCGATCTGTTCATGGGCGGCGTCGGCCCGGACGGCCACCTGGCCTTCAACGAGCCCGGTGCTTCCCTCACCGCCCCGACCCACATCGAGTCTCTCACCACGGACACCATCATCGCTAACAGCCGCTTCTTCGACGGCGATGTGAACCAGGTGCCCAAGCAGGCTCTCACCGTGGGCATCGGCACCGTGATGGCTGCCAAGGAGGTTCTCTTGGTCTGCAACGGCCACCACAAGTCCCGCGCCCTCAAGCACATCATCGATGGCAGCGTCTCCCACAAGTGGACTGCCTCTGCCCTTCAGATGCACCCCGCCGCCATCATCGTCTGCGACGAGGCTGCATGCGACGAGCTGCTCGTGGGTACTTACAAGTACTACCTCGACAAGGAGCGCGGCAACCTCTGATCCCGCTTACAGCCTATTTTACACTGCGCCTCCGCTCCCGGGGGGCGCAGTTTTTCAGTGCCGATTTGTGATCAGCCTTATTCCCCCTTGCTCGGGAGCACCTTATCCATGAGTCGGATGACCTCCTCGCCTCGGGCTCGATCGCGGGCCGACTCCTCGGCGGAGTCCTCTGTCTCCGGGTTCGCGCCGGCATCCAGCAGCAGGGAGACAATTTCCGCATGATTGTGCTCAGCGGCGATCATCAGGGGAGTCACACCGTTTTTGTCAGCGGCCTCCGGATCTGCGCCGTAGTCCAGTAGGAGTTTGACGAGATCCGGTTTGTCGCGGAAGACCGCCACGGAAAGAGCCGTTGCGCCGCTGTTATCCCTCGTTTCTGTGTTTGCCCCGTCCTCCAACAGTAGTCGGGCCGCTGCGGTGTGGCCCCATCCTGTCGCGATCATCAGGGGAGTTTCGCCCCACTTCTTCTCCTGTGCCTCCGTGTTTGCGCCTACCTTCAGCAGCAGCTTCATTACCTCCGGTTTGCCCACAGCCGCGGCTCGCATCAGGGGCGTTTTGGCTTCCCTGTCCCCGGCCTCCACCCGCGCCCCGGCTTCCAGCAAAAGTTTTACTGTCTCGGCACTGCCGGCCCCGGCGGCCTCCGTCAGCGGTGTCTGCCCCCCGGCATTCGCCGTGTTCACTTCTGCCCCGGCCTTCAGGAGAAGCGCTACCGCTTCCGCCTTGCCTTCATGCGCGGCAATGTGCAGCGGCGTCCACCCTTCGTTATCCCGCACCCGAACATCGGCCCCTGCCTCCAGCAGCACCTTGATTGCCTCCGTCTCTCCGTTGAATGATGCCTCGCATAGTGCTGTCCACCCATCGTCATCCCGGGCTTCTACCTTTGCCCCGTCCTCCAACAAATGTCGCAACTCCTCCACCCGACCTTCTGCCGCAGCCACACGCAATTTCGCCCCTTCATCCGACCAGCGCTCCACCTGCTCCTCCCCTTCCTCCGGAGTCGTTACCTCCTCTGCTCCCCAAACACAACAGGCAGCCAAACTCAACATCAGTAAACTCTTCATGACTACCACCCTATCACAGACACCCTCTGTTTGTCAATTATAAATTTCCCCGTTTTACCTTGGTCAGCCCCGGAAAGTGGCTTTTTTCATCGCGGGTGGAACTTGCGGCGAAGCTCGTTTGTGGGGAAGGGAACGAGGGTGGGGTTACCGGAAGGGGTACAGTAGGGGATTTCGCAGCGAAGGAGGGCGGAAAGGAGAGAGAGAGAGGCGGAGCGCGAGAGGTCCGTGGTTTCTCGGGCGGCAGTGCGTTGGGCCAATCGGCGGGCGAAGGGCTCGAAGGGGTGTACGGATCGGTTGAGACGGAGCTCCCCGCGGGCGGCGGCTCGGATGAGGTCGGTGAGGAGCTCCGCGGAATCGGCGGAGGAGAGGAGGGCGGGGAGTGATTCCACACGGAGGGTGGAGCGGCCGAAGAACGAGAGACGGAAGCCCGCTTGCTCGAGGGTAGGCAGCATTTCCCGTGCGGTGGGCAGTTCGCGGGGGTCGAGCTCCAGAAGGACGGGGAGGAGAAGCTGCTGTACGGGGACACTCTGCTTGCGGCAGCGCATGAGTTGCTCAAAGAGAATGCGCTCCCGAGCAGCGCGGGGGCTCATAAACACCAGTCCGTCCCGCCCCTCGAAGAGGGCGAACTCATCCGCCACCGGGCCCAGGAAGGTGAACCCCGGCGGTGTCTCCTCCTCCACGGTCGGTGCCGGCGGAGCAGGTCGCGGCGTCAGCGCTGCGGACTCGGGCGTTTTGCTGCGCGCCGGGGACGGCGCAGGGTCGCGGGGAAGGGGGGAGGCGGCGGGTTCGGGAGGCGGCTCCGGCGCTTGCGGAGCAGGGGCCAGAGGGAGTGAACGCTGTACGGGCTGCAACACCGGGCGCAGGACGAGATTCGGCACAGGCTCCGGCGTCGGCGCCGCGGCGGGCGGGACCGGGGCTTCCTCTTCCGTCCCCCGTGCGTGGGCCGCCAGGGTAGCCGATACGGCGTCTAACACCGTCGACACGACATCCCCTGCACGGCGGAAGCGTACCTCCCTTTTGGCAGGATGCACGTTCACATCTACCAATCCCGGGTCCACATCGAGATACAGGAAAAGAGCAGGGTGCACCCCGGCGGGGATGCCGCCGTAGCCATCGCGCACGGCGCGGGAGATGAGCTTGTCTTCGATGGGTCGCCCGTTCAGGAAAATAAACTGCAGCCGACGCGTGCGCTTGGCCCCCGCGAGGGGCGCTAGGAACCCCGACACATGCACCCCGGGGCCGTTCGTGGGGCGGATGCGCATGAGCGTGGTCGCCAAGTCTCGACCCAACAGATCCGCAATGCGGCTCCGGAGGTCGCCGGTAGCAGATGTATCAAACACAGTGCGACCGTCCCGCTGCAACACGAAGCGCACGGCGGGAAAGGCCAAGGCATGCAGCAGGGTCTGGTGCTCTGCATGGGCCGCCTCCGTATCATCGCCCTTGAGGAAACGACGGCGGACGGGTGTATTGAAGAAGAGATTGCTGACATTGATAACCGTGCCCGGTGCACACCCCGCGCTCACGGGCGATGCGAGATTTCCGCCCTCGCAGCTAACCGTGGTGCCCTCCACATCCTGTGCACGCCGGGTGGTGATGCGCATGTGTGAGACGGACGCGATACTCGGTAGGGCCTCCCCGCGGAAACCGAGTTGCGACACGGCGCACAAATCATCATAACAACGGAGTTTGCTGGTAGCATGCCGCTCCAGGCACAGAACAGCATCCTTCCTCCCCATGCCGCAGCCGTCATCGCTCACCTTGATCAGCGAGATGCCGCCGCGCCGAATCTCGATGCGCACGCAGCCGGCGCCGGCATCGATGCTGTTCTCCACCAACTCCTTGACGACAGATGCGGGACGCTCCACGACCTCCCCGGCCGCCACCTGGCTGGCCAGCACATCATCCATGCGGTGAATCCGCGGTGCATCTTGCTCCGTATCCATTGCCGGCGCCCATTGTACCCGAAAAAACGCCCTGTGTCAACCCGGCGGCGCCCCAAAAGGCGCAGGGCAATTCGGTTATGCCCCCCTTTGTGCTTGATTCCTGCGAGTCTGCAAGCTATAATACCTGCGTATGCAATGGGACGACCGATTTATGAATATCTTTAACAGCGGCGTGGCGCGCTATTATGCCAACCCGCAGGTGGTGCCGGACAACTTCTTCAACCGAGAGGAGCTGGACCTGTTGGCAGAGATTGGCTGCAACCACCGCGAGATGCACAACTATATACGCACCTATGCTAACTACGGCTGCCCCACGCCGAGTAACGTATTGCTCATCACCTCCGTTTGCCGCTCCTATTTCCTCATTGCCCGGCGCGGTATTACCGGCAACACCCAGCCCGTACCCGCTCGCAATATGCCGCATGAAGAGGAAGAGATGCAAGGTATGCCCTACCTGCCGCGTCTCATCAAGAAAGCGCTGCTGAAGCTCTACGGCACCCTGGATCCGGCGTTGCTTTACGGCGACGATAAGGACACCACCTTCCTGCGCGACCACGGTAACATTCACCCCGCCGATTTCCTGATGATGGCATGGAGGTGCCACGGTGACCAGCAAAAGCTCATTTCGGCCCTGTTGGCTGCCACACGAGCCAATGAACAACCTGCCGAGCGAGAGGAACTGAACGTGTCCGATCTTCCCGGTAACGGCGAACTCCTTTAATACCCATGGACACAGAACCGCACTCCCCCGATGAAGTGAGCAACGATGCCCAGCGGAAGGCCTTGGATGCCATGTCCGCAGACCTGCTCCGCAAGTTAGAGATCATGGTGGCCGAGCAGGAGCAGCGCGCGCAGGCCTTCAGCGTGTTGCAGCACTCCACCTCTCACCTGCCACAGGTGCCTACCCCTGCTGAGCCGGAGCCTACCCCCCGTGCTGAGTCGCAGGCCGCCCCCGTGCTTCCGGAGCCTCCCCGCCATAAGCCGCGCCGGAACAGCAGCCCCGCGCCCAAGCCCGCCGAAGCGCCCAAGCCGACCCCCGAGCCCCGTCAACCCAAGCCGGTTACGCCGCACAAGAGCCCGAATCCCGGTAAAATCAACGAGATCTCCGGCAAAACCATCTTCATTGTGATGGTTGTTATCTTCTGCCTGCTGCGTGCGTGCAGCGACTAACGGCGGCGCACCTTCAGCGGAAATACCAGCGGCGGGGTGATGAAAGGCGAATGCACCTGATCCTCACCGAACAGACGCAGCTCCACCCGCTCCGCCGGCGCGGGGAAGGTCAGTTCGCCACCGAAGCTGAACACCGCACTGCGCTCTAACACGGGGCGGCAGTTGAACACTTGCGCCGCCTCCACCACGCGCACGCTGCCGTCCGCCGCATGCAGCGTCCACTTGCGGCCGCGCAGGCAGAGTGACACGGGACCTATATTGCACAGGTTCACGCGGAAACGCAACCGCTCCCCGCATCGCGTACCGGGCATGGGGAGCCGCACAAGAGCCGGCACGGTCATATCAAGCACATCCCGCACCGGCAGGCGCCATGCACCCTCAGTGCTCATATCCCTCTCCGACAGCCAGAGTGGAGAGGCGGGCCACCGTCTCGTGCATGCGCTTGACCGCCTCCGGGGTGGGCTTGGCGCCCTCCGGCAGGGTCATTTCGTCCGCCAGTTGACGCAGCAGCTTGTTCATCTCTTCCACGTGCAGTTTTTTAGCAGTCTTGGGGTTGAGGCATGCGAGAATTTCCGAGAAATACTCGGGCGCATCCGGGTAGAAAATGACGGCGGCGGCCTCCTCGGAGAAGCGCTTCTCCAGCGCAGCACAGGCGGCATTCAGCGCGCGGATCCAGCCACCCAGCGCAATGAGATGCGAGAGGTCGGGGTCCCGCAGAGCCGCCAACTCCTCATTCACGTCCACCTGAGTAGCGGAGAGGGTACGCTTGAATTCCTCCAACTTTCCTTTCTCGGCATTCTCCAACAAACTGGCGGAGTGTACATTCATTTTCTCACCCACGCCCAGCACCTTGCCGTAGCGCGTCAGGTCCAACGCTATGGGTTTCACGTCGTTCATATGCCCGCTGCGTACGGCAATGAAGCCGTCGGCAAGCAGAAAGCCCATATCCAGAGCCAAGGCCCCGGCGTGCGTGGAGAGTTTCTCCGGGCGGGCGCGCAGGACGTACTCCTCCGGGATGGGGGGCATGGCGTCCAGTTGGTCGAAAATCTTCTTGATGGAAGGCGCGGTGTACACGTTAATACCGAGCTCCTGGTTAGCATGCGAATCATCCAGACACGCATCATCGCGGAACATGGCCGGCACCTCGCCGTGGCGGCGCTCTTCGCGGCGGGGGGGCTCCGGGTTCATGTCCTGTGCCTCCTCAATGTCCGGCTGTTCCTGCGCCGGGGCAACCGCGGCCGCCCCCAGCAACAGCAGCAACAGTGCCGCCCGTGTGCATTTTTTCGCTTGCTTGATCATGTGCCTGCTCGGTGTATTTTCGTTCTCGGTCATTGTATCATTCGGCTTTCGCTTCGTCAAGCTCTTCCCCGTCGACTGACGCAGAAAAGCGAGCTTCATCTAACGTCCGGAAGCGTTTTTTTACACAAGTGCACCATAAATTTGCTTGACAACACGGAGCGGATGTTCTATTATCCCTGCGGCGGGATAGCGGCACCAACTTCTGCCCGGTGCGCGTCCCTTCATTCGAACCCCGAGCCAACAGATACAACAATGACGTTACACACTCTCGCCGCGGCCGAAGGCGGACAACTTTCTTGGTTCAGCTTCATTTGGCTGATTTCCTACTTCTTGGTTCTCATCAGTTTTGCAGGCTATGGTTTCCACCGCCTCATGATGCTTTTCCTGTACTTGGTCTACCGCAAGAATCTCCCCGAACCCAAGGGACAGTGGAAGGAGTGGCCGCACGTGACCATTCAGCTTCCCATGTTCAACGAGAAGTTCGTGGTGGAGGGATTGCTTCGCAAGGTGACGGCTATTGACTACCCCAAGGACAAGCTCGAGATTCAGATTCTCGATGACTCCACAGATGATACGTGGGAGCTCTGCAAGCAACAGGTGGAGCATTACCGTGCGCAGGGGTTTGACATTGTATGCCTGCACCGTACGGATCGCACCGGTTACAAGGCCGGTGCGCTGGAGGCCGCCGATGCCGTGGCCAAGGGTGAGTTCCTGCTGATTCTGGACGCAGACTTTCGCCCGGAGCCGGATATCCTCAAGGTGACGCTTCCCTACTTTACCGACGAGGGTATTGCCTTGGTACAGACCCGCTGGGGACACATCAATCGGCACAAGAACCTGCTGACGCGTTTGCAGAGTATCTTCCTGGATGCCCACTTCGCACTGGAGCAGGCCGTGCGCAATCGCTCGGGGCGTTTCTTCACGTTCAACGGTACGGCCGGTGTGTGGCGTAAGTGTGCCATTTCGGATGCCGGTGGTTGGGAGCACGATACCATTACCGAGGATATGGACCTTTCGTATCGTGCGCAGATGAAGGGGTGGCGTTTTGTCTACCTGAACGACTATGTCACCCCCGCCGAGCTACCGGAGGATATGGACGGCTTCAAGGCCCAGCAGCACCGCTGGACGAAGGGCTGCATTCAGGTCTGCCAGAAGATGCTGCTGGATATTTGGCGCTGCCGCACCGCACCGCTCAAGGCCAAGCTGGAGGCCACCACGCACCTTACCTGCAACTATTCTTACTTGGCGCTCATCCTGATGTGCATTCTCGTGATGCCGATTTGCCTGGGGGCCATCTCGCCGCAGGGTGATTGGGCTTGGGGAACGCCGCAGATGATCGCGCTGACGACGCTGCTGTTCTTCTTCGCCACCTGCAGTGTGTGCCTCTTCTACATTACGGCGGAGTACATCGTGCGGCCGCGCCGCTGGTGGGCTGTCTTCTTCCTTATCCTCCCGCTGATGGCACTGGGTGTGGGCATGGCGGTGAACAATGCCAAGGCGGTGCTGGAGGCTGTGTTCGGCCGCAAGAGTGAGTTCGTGCGCACGCCCAAGTTCGGCGAATCGAACCAGGGTGATTTGGCTATCGAGAAGCGAGCCCAGGGCTACAAGGCCATCAAGTCCATTCTCGTGCCCGTGCTGGAGCTGGCTTTTGCGCTCTTCTTCGGTTATGTAGAGGTTATCAACATCGCCACGGGTAATGTCATCACATTCCTCCTTATGTCTCCCTTCTTGGGTTTCTTCTACACGAGCTTTAACTCGCTGGCGCGCATCATAGACGGATACCGCAGCAGGAAAGCCGCGCAGCAGAATGCTTGATTTCACTCACACTATACCCACTCTCACCATGCTCAACGTTCGCTCTCTGCTCACCGGTGCTGCCGCTTTGTTGGCAGCGGTGCTTGCCGCTTCGTGTCAACAAAATGCCTACTATCGCGGGCCGGAGGTGAAGCCCCGTGCCGTGGTGAAGGATGGTGTGGCCATCACCCTCAAGGACCAGAAGCTCACCCTCATTCGCAACGGCAAGAAGGTGAAGGATTATGATGTGAGTACCTCCAAGTTCGGTATCGGCAGCCGCAGCGGCAGTAATTGCACCCCGGTCGGCATTCACGCCGTTTCCTCCAAAATCGGTGACGGGCAGCCCAGCGGGATGGTGTTCAAGAGTTGCCGCCCCACCGGGGAGGTGGTGCCCGTGAATGCGCGCGGCCGCGACCCGATTGTGACGCGCATCATTCAACTGGCGGGGCTGGAGGGCCGCAACCGTAACTCCCACAGCCGCCGTATTTACATACACGGTACTCCGGAGGAGCGTAAGATCGGGCGCCCTGCCTCCTACGGTTGTATCCGTATGCGCAGCGCGGATGTCATCGATCTCTTCCGTAACGTTTACCGCGGTATGCCCATCGCCATTGAGCTCTGCACCCAGGAGACCTACATGAAGGCGGAGGAAACCGCCGGTACCCGTCGCATCAAGCTGCCGGACTCCCTCATCGCCTCCCTTCCCACGGATTCCGTACGCCGCTCGACCCGCAGCTACTCCCGCCGTAGCCTCGCACGCTCCCGCAGTTCCAAGGCTCGCCGCACCGTTGCTTCCTCGCGCCGCACATCTTCCTCCAAGAAACGCCGCCGCAGCTGATCACGGCTGTCGGGAAGGGGGAGATTGACCTCAAGGCCCGGGTGGAAGAAGCCGGGCCGGAGATGCAGACCTATCTCGGGGATCTGTATAGGATAGGAAAAATCGTGAATCAGGATTACGGTGCGGCTGTTGCTCAGGACTTGGCTTTGGCCCGGAGCAATCTCGGCATAATGTACCGGGATGGATTGGGCGTTCCCCAAAATGATACCGAGGCCCTGAAGCTCTTCCTGAAAGCTGCCGATCAGGAGGATGCATCGGCTTTTCTCTTTCTCGGCCATATGTGCCTCGAAGGCCGCGGGTGCAAGTGTGATCCCGAGAAGGCTCTCTACTGCTTCCTCAAGTCGGCCCGCATGGGTCACCCCCAAGCCATCGAGCTCTTCGCGCGCTACGGCCTCGACCGTTGAGGTAGGGGTCGGACTTGAAAAATGTGTATGCAGTGCAAAAGTGTGATAAAAGCGGGCTCTTGCATGCGTATATGTGGGTAAAGTTTCCCTACGCCGCACGCGGGGTGGGGGCCAACGCGTTTTCTTTATGTACCAGTCATTGATCAACGGATTGAAACATGTGGGCATGTGTGCGATGTCTGCCGCAGCCCTCGTGTCCTGTGTCACCCCGGCCAAGGCGGAGCCGGATTACAACAGCATCGGCCGCCAGTTCTCGCTCATCATGCAGAACGCGCATTTCTCCCAGAGCCGATTCTCATCGGCGTTGTACAAAAAGTTCCTGGAGCAATACCTGCAGATGCAGGATCCGCAGCGACTCTTCTTCACGCAGCAGGATGTTGACCGGTTGATGCGCAGGTACGGCGTGGAGTTCGGTGACTTCCTGATTGCCAACCAGACGGAGACGCTTGCCCGTGAGCTGAACGCAGTCTACTCCGAGCGCGCACTGCATTACCTGGACTACGCGGAGAAGCTGCTGGACTCCTACAACGGCAAGCTGCCCTCCTTTGACAGCAACCGCAGTGTGGAGCGCAGCCGCCGCAAGGTGGAGCGCGCCGCCGATGAGACCGCCCTCGAGCAGGTGTGGCATGACCAGGTGGAGAATATGCTCCTCTCCGAGCAGATTCGCCGCGATAATCTGGCTAAGCTGGCTGCGGAGAAGGGCAAGAGCGACCCCTCCGCCAAGGATGTTTCCGTCATCGAGAAGGTGCGCTCGCGCATCAAGCGCCGCCGCTCCGAGGTGCAGGAGGCCGACTTGGAGGACATGGTGACGGACGTGCTCAACGCCGTGGCCGCCTCCTATGACCCGCACAGTGACTACATGGGCGCGCGCGCGGAGCAGCGTTTCCGAGACATGATGGGCGCTTCCATCGTCGGCATCGGAGCCCGGCTGAAGGCGGATGACGATGGCTCCACCACCGTGGAAGGCATCGTGAAGGGCGGCCCCGCGGCCAAGTGCGGCCAGATCGCCTTGGGTGACCACATCATCGCTGTGGATCGTGACGGCGACGGTCAGTGGACGGACATCATGTACATGAGCATCGACAAGGTGGTGGACCTGATCCGCGGTAAGATGGGCAGCACCGTGAAGCTGCGCATCATCAGCGAGAACAGCAGCGAGGAGAAAGAGGTGATGATTCGCCGCGACGAGGTGCCCATGTCCGAGGAGCTTGCCAGCGCACGGATCATCGACATGAAGCGCGGGGATGCGACCTACCGTCTCGGCATTCTGACGCTGCCGGCCTTCTATGTGGATCTGGACGGCAACGGCGCGCACTGCGCGGCGGACGTCAAGCGCATTCTGCGCCGCATGGTAAAGGAGGGTGTGCAGGGTATTGTTATCGACCTTCGCTTCAACGGCGGCGGTTCGCTGGATGAAGTCCGCAAGATGGTGGGCTACTTCATCGGCTCCGGTCCCGTGGTTCAGGTGATGAATCACCGCCACCAGGTCGACCGACTGCAGGTGAGCGGCAGCCCGATCTTCGACGGTAAGCTGGTGGTGCTCTGCAATAAGTTCTCCGCCTCCGCCTCCGAGATTTTCGCCGGTGCCATGGCGGACTACGGTCGCGCACTGATTGTGGGCGATGAGCGCACCTTCGGCAAGGGCACGGTGCAGGTGCCGCGCTCCTTGGCGGACTTCCTGCCCTTGGTCTCCAACCGCGAGGGGGCCGGCATGATCAAGTTCACCATCCAGCAGTTCTTCCGCGTTTGCGGCGCCAGCACCCAGATTAAGGGCGTGGCCAGCGATATCGTGTTGCCTTCCGTTACTACGGGTATCAAGTACGGTGAGAGCGATATGGACAATGCTCTGCCCTTTGCGGAGCTGCCGCAGGCTCCCAACTATGTGCGCGATTCGCGCCTGGACGCCGTGCTGCCGGCCCTGCGTCAGGCCAGTGAGAAGCGCGTCGCGCAGGACCGCGACATGTGCTACCTGCGAGAGGACGCCGACCGTGCCATCAAGCAGCAGGAGGAGAACCGCCTTTCCCTCAACAAGAATGAGCGCGAGGCAGAGAATGCCAAGCTACTGGAGCGCAAGAAGGGCATCGATGCCGAGCGTGCTACCCGCTATACCCGCCTGGCGGAGCAGGATGCCCGCGATATGGTGATTTACCGCCTTTACCTGGAGGATGTTGCCAAGAGCAAGCTGCCTCTCTTTAACCCGGAGGAGGATAAGAAGAGCTTCATGGATGAGGTGAAGGACCCCGATGATGAGCTGGCCGATACCCCGGATTACCCCTCCGGCCTTGACCCGCTCCTGCGCGAGAGCCTTAACATTGTGTCCGATATGGTCTCTTCTTACTGAGTTCCGCCGGATACCCGTTCAGCCCGCCCCTCGGCCCGCTTGCGGTCGGGGGGTGCGCTTTTTTTCGGGGAAAACGGGGGCGGGGGTGTCGTTTTTGGATTGCCAAGCGGGAGAGGGTGGGGTATACTTGCGGGTAGGTATGAGCGACTTTGTTTTGATTGAGCAGAAGATGCGCCGCGCCGGCATTGCGGAGGCGGCCATAGAGGCTTTTCGGCACAGCGTGCAGGTGCTGCAGTCCGGTGCGCAGATGATGATACCGGAGTCCGAGATACGCCCGGCGGAGGGCGTGATGGATTGGGAGGCGGTGGTGAGCAGTACGGCCCCGGCGGATGCGGAGCTGCTGCGGCAGATGGTGGTCATTAAACTGAACGGTGGGCTCGGCACGAGCATGGGCCTGCAGAAGGCTAAGAGTTTGTTGGAGATTAAGCCCGGGGAAGGCGGCGGGGTGCCCCGTCCGTTTGCTGCTCATGAACAGCTTTTCTACCTCCGCAGATACCTTGGCACACTTGCAGCGCTATGCGGAGGAGGGCTTCGGCGATGCGGCTCAGGTGGAGATGATGCAGAACCGCGTGCCGAAGTTGCTGGTGGATACCCTGGCCCCGGCGGAGTACCCCGAGGCGCCGGAGTTGGAATGGTGCCCGCCCGGCCACGGGGATCTCTATGCCGCGCTGGTGGGCTCCGGGCGTCTGGAGGAGCTGTTGGCGGCGGGTGTCAGGTACGCATTCATTTCTAACTCGGATAATCTGGGTGCACAGCCGGATACGCGCTTCTTGCGTTGCTTTGCGGAGAGCGGCGCCCCCTTTGTGATGGAGGTGACGCGCCGTACGGAAGCAGACCGCAAGGGCGGCCACTTGGCGACGCGGCGGTCGGACGGTCAGCTGTTGCTGCGGGAGACGGCTCAGTGTCTGCCGGAGGATGCCGAGTCCTTCAGCAATATCGAGAAGCACCGTTATTTCAATACCAATAATTTGTGGCTGCGCCTGGATTCTTTGCGGGATTATCTGGCCGAGCACGCCGGGGTGATGCCGTTGCCTGTCATTCGTAACGAGAAGACCCTCAATCCGCGCGATGCCTCTACGCCGCATGTTTATCAGCTGGAGACGGCTATGGGTGCAGCTATCCAATGCTTCCCCGGTGCGCGGGCGGTGTGCGTGCCTCGCTCGCGTTTCTTCCCGGTTAAGACCTGTTCGGATCTGCTGTTGCTGCGTTCCGATGCGGTGGAAATCGACGCAAGCGGCTGCATGCAGCTGGCGCCGGAGTGCGGTGGGGTGGCTCCCGTGGTGTTGTTGGATTCCAAGTGCTACAAGCAGGTGGATTCCCTGGCGGCTTTGGGGGTGCCGAGCTTGAAGCATTGCCGCCGCTTGGTGGTGCGCGGTCCGCACCATTTTGCCGATGTTGAACCCCTGAGCGGGGAGGTGGAGATAGGTTGAGTCCCCATGCCCGTTACTCCTAAAAAACTCGCAGAGCTTGCCGAGCGCATGAGCGCACTCGGCATAGCCCCTGCGGATTTGGAGGAGAAGTTCACCCGCGGCGGCGGCAAGGGTGGCCAAAAGGTAAACAAGACGAATAACTGTGTCTGCCTGACGCATTTGCCCACCGGGCTTGTGGTGCGTTGCCATCGGGAGCGGGAGCGAGAGACAAACCGTTTCTTGGCCCGTCGTGCGCTGTGTGATGAGCTGGAGCATCTGCGCAGCGGTGGTCCGAGTGCCCGTCAGGCAGAGGCGGCGCGGGCACAGCAACACGGTCGAACGCTCTCCGCTCGGTCACTGCGCATTTCCCGCGGTCGCCCGGGGGACGCAGAGTAGTTTTTTCATCAAAATGCGCCGGTGGATGAAAAAAGTTTCGCGGATTGCCGGCGTAAGCGCCTTATCTATAGTACAGTGAGTTTTCTTTTATCGGGGGCACCCGGCGGGGAAGCCGTGCAGTGGTGCAAGGACTGGTTCCACGCGACGCGGCACCGGCTGCTGGCCTGTGTTCGCAGTCGAGTGGGCGACGAGGTGGATGCCGAGCTGCTGTTGAGCGGTGTGGCCTCCCGGGTGTCGCAGGCCGTGTCGGAGGGGCGGGTTCCCGCTCAGGAGGAGGACTTGCTGCCCTACACCATGCGAGCTCTGTGTCGAGAGGCTGTGCACGCCCTGCAGCGCAGCCGCAGCCGTGCCGAGGCGGAGCAGGTGTATTACAAGGAAAGGGGCCTTGATGCTCAGCCGGATGGCTCGGTGTCGGCGGAGGATGACCTCCACTACCATCTGCGGCGTGCCGTGAAGTCCCTGCCGCCGAAGCAGGCGGAGGTGCTGCTGCTGCATGTGTGGGAGGAGCAGTCCTTTGCCGCCATTGCACGCGGGCTTTCTTTGTCGGAGTCCACGGTGCGCAGCCGCTACAAGGCCGCTTTGCTCGCCGTGAAGCGTTTGATGAAACCTTTGACCACGAAGACAGATTTATGAAAAAACAGGAAGAAGCACCCGATGCAGAATTGCTGCAACTGGAGGCCGAGTTGCGAGCTTTGGCGGCCCGCGACCGCGCGGAGGTGCGTTTGAGCCCCGCCGGTACCGAGGCTCTGGAAAAGGGGGTGGCTGCCGGGTTCGCCGCCGGTGCTGCCGCCGCCTACCGCCGCCGTCTGTTTTGGCGGGGCGCAGCATTGCTGGTCGCCTGCGTGGGCGGTGTTTTGCTGGCTGATTTGTGGCTCGCCGACAGGGAAGAGACCCCTGTGGCCTATGCTCAGTCGCCGGTAGCTCGGGAGTCGGCTCGAGTTGCTGTTGCCGAGTCCTCCGTTCCGCCCGCGGATGAGCCTGCCCCTATGCTGTGCAACAATTTGCCCGAGGTCGAGGAGGAGGCTGAGGAGTCAGCGGAGGAGGACTGCCTGCCGCAGCCTGCGCCTGAGGTCGCCGTTGCCCGCGCCTGCTATCTCGTCCCGGAGGCTGCCCCCTCTGTCTCGCATGTTGCTTGCGCCCGCAAGGCTGCTTCGGCCGTTGCCGTGCACGCCCGCAAGGCAGCTGCTCGTGCGGTGTGGGGTGTAGGAAAGCAAGCGGCCTCCGTACAGGCAGCCGCGCTCGTAAGCTCTCCCCGGGAGCTTCCAACCACTCCGCGCGCCCTTCTGCAGTATTTCTTCCGCCACCTCAAGCCGCAGCCCCGGTAACAAAGCACGGTGTGCGGGGTAGGGGGTTATTTGAAGACGCGGGGGACGCGGGAGCTGATGCTGGTGATGACGTTGCTGGGGATGGTCTTGGCGCGCGCGGTCAGGTCTTCCCAAGGCACGTTGGGCCCCATGATTTCTGCTACATCGCCCGGTGCCACGTTGCGCAGGTGGGAGACGTCTACCATGATCTGGTCCATGGTGATGCGGCCCAGGACGGGGCAGTATGTGCCGTTCAGATAGACGCGGGCACCTGTGTTGGAGAGGTAGTGCAGGTAGCCGTCCCCGAAGCCTATGCCGATGGTGGCCACGCGGGTGGGGGAGGTGGTGATGTAGGTGTGGTTATAGGAAACGCCGTGATTGCCCGGCAGGGTGCGCACGAGGGTCACGCGGCTGTAGAGGGTGAGGGTGTTGCGCAGCTCGCTGTTGTAGGGCGAGTGCATGGGGCTGTAACCGTAGAGGATGCGGCCCAGGCGCACCATGTTGGTGCTGGGGGCGGTGTAGTTGAAGGCCGCCGCGCTGCTGCACAGGTGGCGGTAGGGCAGCACGAGGTGCACGGATAGCTCTTTAACCGCTTGCTCGAAGCTCTCGATCTGCCGGTGGGTGAAGGAGATGTCATCCGCCGCGGCGGAGAGGTGGGAGTAGACGCCCTCGATGTTCAGGTTCTTGAGGCGGCGCACCTGCTCACCGAAGGCATACACGTCCTGGGGCAGCAGGCCGGCGCGTCCCATGCCGGTATCCACGCTGATGTGAACATTCACCTTGCGGCCGGTCAGCTCGCCCAAGGAGTCGAGGTGCTGCGCTTCCTCCATGCTGCTCAGGGCCATGCGCCAGCCGTTCTGTACCGCTACCTCGCGCTCTGCGGGGTAGCAGGGGCCTAGGATGAAGGGGCAGGTGCGGCAGCCCGCATCGCGCACCTTGGCGGCTTCCGCAATGGTGGCCACGCCGAAGAACTCGATCGGTTCGTCGTCCAATGCCTTCACGACGCCCTCAATGCCGTGCCCGTAGGCCTCTGCCTTCACAATGGCCATTTGGCGGTGCTCCGGTAGTACACGCCGCACCACGGCAAGGTTGTGCTTCATGGCTGCGGTATCAATCTCTGCCCAGGCGCGGTATAGTGTCGTGTCCTCCATGCCCCCATTCTAGTACCACACGCCCGTTTTTGCAACTATAATCAATCTTTTTTTTACACAGCGGTGCCGGGGCAGCAAAATCCTGATAGATTCGGTCCCGTCGCGGCGTATTTCTCTCATCACTGTAAGAAATATGAGCATCATTTTTGCAAAAGATGAGGAGCGTCGCCACACCGGGAACATTAAGTGGGATCTCCAGGGGCCGATTCCTTTCGGTATTGCCGATATGGACATACAATCGCCGGACTGCGTTATTCAGGCCCTGCAGCATCGTCTCGATCATCATTTCTACGGCTACGCCATCCTCACGGACGAGGTTCGGCAGGCCATTGTGCATTATCTGAAGGCTCGCCACGGGGCGGAGGTGCAAGCGGATTGGCTGCATGATCTGCCCGGCTGCGTGCCGGCCTTCACCCTGGTGGCTCGCGCGGTCTGCACGCCCACGCACGCTTCCGTCATGGTCTGCACCCCGGCTTACCCGCCCATGCTGCATTGCCATGAGGACACGGACTGCCACCTCATCACCGTGCCTTATACGCAGGAGGACGGTCGCCCGACCTTCGACTGGCAGGCCATGGAGGCCGCTGTCACGCCGCAAACTAAGCTCTTCCTGCTCTGCAATCCGCACAATCCCCTCGGCCGCAGTTGGACCCGCGAGGAGCTCCTGCGCCTCTGCGATTTCTGTACGCGCCATGATCTCATTCTGTGCTCGGATGAGATTCACTGTGACTTGGTGCTGGATGAGGATGCC
Source organism: Akkermansia muciniphila (assembly GCA_004557455.1). Lineage (GTDB taxonomy): Bacteria > Verrucomicrobiota > Verrucomicrobiia > Verrucomicrobiales > Akkermansiaceae > Akkermansia > Akkermansia muciniphila_D. The sequence continues at coordinate 63,996 of SFDX01000016.1, forward strand.
CGGCATACGTCCATCCTCACTATGCCGGCGGAGGTGCTGCCGCGCTGCATCATGCTCAGCGCCCCCAGCAAGACCTTCAACATGGCGGGCATCTGCTTCACCTACATGGTGGTGCCGGATGCCGAGCTGCGCGCCCGCATCATCAAGGCGCAGGGGCACAGCCTGCCCACGCTGAACGTGTTTGCCTACGCCGCCGCCGAGGCCGCTTATACGCAGGGCTGGGCTTGGCATGCCGAGCTGCTGGACGCCTTGCGCGCTAACAGGGAGATCGTCGCTCGCTTCCTTACCGAACGCCTCCCGCAGCTCCGCCTCGTTCACGGGGAGGCCACCTACCTCGCGTGGATCGATTGCTCCGCCCTCGGGCTTCCCAACCCGCATGACTTCTTCCTGAAGGAGGCCGGCGTTTTCCTGGATGACGGTGCCAACTTCGGCGACCCGCAGTTCGTGCGCCTCAACTTCGCTACATCGCCCGAGCTCCTCCGCCGGGGACTCGAAAAAATGGCCGATGCCGTTGAAAAATTGCAGAAATCCGCAATTTCTTGAAAAAAAGTCTTGCAATCCCGCTCGTTTTCGTGTAGAATCCTCCCGCACCCACTTGCGGGGTTGCAAAATAAAGCGCGGTGTTAGCTCAGCGGTAGAGCACATCCTTCACACGGATGGGGTCAGAAGTTCGAATCTTCTACACCGTATAGCATGCGAAAAGCCTGTAGCTTCAACGAGTTACAGGCTTTTCCTTTCTAACTATTCACCATGCCGCTGTGGTGGTGAGGTGGTTTGTTTTGGGACGCGGAATTTTAGGAAGGAATGGAAAGGAAGTGGTGGGAGGGAGGTTGGTTGGCGGGTGCAGGGCGCGGGGGTGGTTGGAAGGGGGATGGGGAATGGTGGTGGTGGGGTGTGGTGATGGGTGGTTAGCGGGAGCCGATGATCATGGCGATGGCGGTGAGGATGAACATGCCGATCATGCCGGTGAGGCGTAGGATGGTGTCGTCTGTCACGGTGTGGGATCAGATGAGGTTGGGGGTGCCGGCGAGGCGGCGGAGGGCGGTGGCGTGGATGGTTGGGTCGCGTTCGATGGCGATGCAGCGGCGGGCGGTGTTGCAGGCGGCGAGGGCGGTGGTGCCGCTGCCGGCGAAGGGGTCCAGCACGAGGTCGCCGGGGTTGCTGTATTGGCGGATGAGGTTCTCCACCAGGGCGAGGGGCTTTTGGGTTGGGTGCGGGGCGTGGCGTTCGCGGCGGTAGCGGAGGACGTCTGTGGGGTAGCGTGATCCGTCGAGGCTTTTGGTCTCGGGGTTGAGGCTGTCTCCGCGCGGGCCGTAGATCTCGCTTTTGCTGCGGCTGCCTTTGCTGTGGTAGGGTGTGCTGTGGGTTTTCTGGGGGTTGAATGTCGGCAGTGCGCGGTAGAACACCAAGATGAGCTCGTGGGCGCGGAGGGGCATTTTCTTGGCGTTGAGGAAGCCGGTGGGGTCGTTTTTGGCCCAGACTATGTCGTAGCGGTAGCGGTTGCGGGCGGCGTTGATGAGGTCGCAGGCGAAGGGGAGTTGGGCGAAGAGGAGGATGGCGGCGTTGTGTTTGCAGACTCGCCAGGCTTGGGTGAAGAAGGCGGGGATGTCTATCTTGCAGTCCCAGGCGGCGTTGGTGGTGCCGTAGGGTGGGTCTGTGAGGAGGAGGTCTACGCTGCCGGTGGGGATGCCGGGGAGGAGGGCGTAACAGTCGCCGAGGTGGATGCCGGGTGTCATGGGTTGAGAGAGGGGGATTTTTTTGGGGGAATGTGTTTTTGGACTTGACGGTGTGGGCGGTGTGGGGTAGAATGCGCTTACCGCGTTCAGGTGGTCTTTTACGAGATCTTGCCTTAATCATGAAAATGACATTAACGCGGCTGAGCTCACTCTGTGGGCTGTGTACGGCGTCCCATCTCTGATGGGGCGCCCGAGTATTTTAGAGGGCTTTTTCTTTGGCGGTTTCGTATGCGGCTTGGGAGATGATGAATACGGTGGTGACTTCTGCCTTGTTTTTGTCGATGCCCAGTTTGGCGTATTTGACTTTTCCTTCTGTGTTGGTGTAGGAGTGGTAAACGTTTACGATGTTTTCATCGTATGGGGCGATGAAGTCCGGGTTGTCCAAGATGCTGCGGGCGAGCTTTTCCGGGTTTTTGATGCGGTGTTTTCCCTTCCCTTTCATGCTGATCCACTTGCCCATGGTCACTTCTTTGTCTCCGATGATGCGGGCGAGTTTGGGGAATTTGCCGAGTTGCTGTTTCTTCTTGGCTTCGGTGCCATGGTTGACGCAGGTTGAGGGGTTTTTACTGCGGCATTCGGGGCTCGCACCGGCTGCGGATTGTTTCTGTTTGTTTTTGCGGCTGTGTTTGCCGCTGCCTCGGTTGGTGAGGGCGGATGTGAGGGCGGAAGAGAGGGCGGGAGTGAGGGAGGCGGGGGAGAGGGGAGCGGAGGTGAGAGAGCGGAGGGCGGTGAGCTCTGCCTCGGTGAGCGGGGCGTCTTCCTCTTCCTCTGCCTCTGCGGGTGCGGGGGTGGGGTCGGTGGTGTTGGTGAGGGGAGCGGGGTCGGTGGGATCGGTGGGCGGCTCCGGGTCGGAGTTGGTGAAGGGTTGGGGAGCGGCCGGGGCGTGGTAGGTGACGGGGAAGCCGAGGAGCTCCTCTGCCTGAGCCTCTGTGACGGTGTAGCCTGCGCCGGCGAGGGTGGCGAGGAGTTGGGCCGCGGCGGCGGTGTCGCGCTCTTCCTCTGCGCGGAGGGTGAAGTGGGCGAGGATGGGTTTACCGGGGAAAGCGGTGCGGAGGATGGGGGCGGCCCACTGGGTATCCACCGCGCGGGAGATGCGGCGGGCGGTGGCGGTGATGAGGCGCGAGAGGGAATCTGAGTGGGCGGAGCCGGCGAGCGTGCCGGTGCCGGATTCGGACATCATGGTGAGGGTACCGCCGAGGGCGAGGGTGATGATGGCCTTCTTGCACCATTCGGCGCGGGCGGCGAAGGAATCTGCGGAGTTTTGGCCGGTCTCCACGGTCTGGAATTTGGAGCCGCTGGGGATGGTGCCGCGGCCCTCCCCGATGATTTGGCGGACGATGGCATCGTATTCCTGCGCCATTTGCGGGGTGGTCTGCGGGGGCAGCTCCAGGAAGAGGGAGGGGTTGCCGAAGACATCCAGGAAGGCATCCCAGCCGGAGGTGGAGTGGTATTTGGCGCAGAGGAGGAACATGCACGGCAGGTCGATGGCGCGGGCCTCTGCGATGATGACGCGGGCGGGGTCCAGAGCCTCCCCGTTGACGGCGCCGGGGGTGGCGGTGGGGTTGTAGAGCCAAGGCCCGCGGCGCGCGGGGCGGATGAGGCACCAAGGCTCGATGACCTCCCAGCGTTGGAGGGTGGGCGAGCCGCAGACCTCGAGGGCAGCGACGCCGCGGAAGTCGCTCATGGCGAGGTGGGCGAGGGCCTCTTGCAGGTTCGCGACGGCGGCGAGGCGGGCGCGGAGGTGGGCGGCCTGTGCGTCTGCGAGGGGTTTGAGGGCGGGGTCTGCGGCGATGGCGTCTGCATCTGCCTCGATGCGCGGGGGGAGGTCCTCGATGCCGCCGATGCGGGCGGAGATGACGGCGAGCATGTCTTCATCGCGCTCCTCCATGGCATCCCAGAAAAGCTGGATGCGCGCGAAGTCGCCGCGGCGGTACTCCTCGAAGAGGCGGACGGCCTCCTCCGGGGTGAGGAGCGGGAGCTTGTTCTCGCGCTCGCGGGAGAGGAGGAGGGAGTGGAGGATGGGCCAGAGGAGGCGCGGCGGTTGATGGAGGCGGCGCCGCGGGATTGCCGGGGAGCGTTTGCGTTGATGCTGTTTGCGGGGATAAGGCCTGCGGAGGTGGCGCGGTTGCGGTGGGGAGATGTGCGTGGTGAGTTTGTGCATATTACGCCGGATGCGGCGAAGACGCAGCAGGTGAGGAATGTGGAGATTGAGGGGAATTTGGCGGTGTGGTTGGAGGGGGTGCGGGGGTTGCCGGGGGAGCCGGTGTGCCCTAAGAATTGGAAGCGGAAGTGCCAGGAGGTGCGGCGTGTGGCGGGGGTGTCGGGGCGTGCGGATGCGGCGCGGCATTCTTATGCGACGTATTACTTGGCGAAGTATAAGGATGAGAATGCGTTGAAGGTGAATATGGGGCATTCTGTGGGGAGTGGGGTGTTGTTTGCGCATTATCGGGCGGCGGCGACGCCGAGGGAGGCGGAGGAGTTTTGGGGGATACTGCCGCCGGAGGTGGGGCTGACCGCGGAATGAAGGTGGTGGAAGGGGAGCGGAGCTGTGCTGAGCTTGGTACAGACTGCGGATCGCTGTGGCAGAAGGAAGCGAGGGGAGGATGACCGCGGAATGAAGGGAATGAAGGGAGGCGGAGCTGTGCGGGTGGGGGTGTGAGACTTCTTGCCGCGGGGGTGGTAGGTGGGGTGGATGGGAACTCGGAACTATTACCTTGGCGTATTAAGATTATTGTGGTATAATATCCCCATGGAAGGGCAGATAGACCTCAAACACATGAAGAAGGCAGAGAAAAAAGCACTCCGC
>SFDX01000042.1 GCA_004557455.1 Akkermansia muciniphila
GGGGTGCGCAGAGTTTACTCCTTTTTCCCTCGAACGTCAAGCTTATTTTTGCAAAATTCGGCAAAAAAGTGCAAAAAGCTGCAAAAAAGTGCCAAAAACCGACCATTTTCGGCAAAATCGGCACAAAAACACCCTTCAAGACGCCCGAACCGCGGCAAAACAGGTCAGAAACTGCCCGAAACGCAGCAAAAAGCCCCGAAAACGCCCCTCACGCGCGCGCGAGCACACGCAGACGAGCGCAGGCATCTTGCAAAAAGGAAGGCTCCCCGAGGGAACAAAAGAAGAGGAAACGCATTTTCCTTCAATTTTCGGATTGACTTAGCCTACGGAGCATGCTAGCATGGGGATACTTCCTTAAACACGATTATGAAGAAGACATTCATTACCATGTTGGCAGCCTTGGCGTCCTTCGCCATGGCTCAGGATGCCCCCGCAACACCCCCGACCCCGCCGACTCCCGTCGTCGTCAAGGGAACTTGCGTTGTGATCCGCGACAGCGCGCGCCCCAGGGCCACGCAGTGCCCGATGAAGCAGCACGTGGAGAAGATCGCCATCAAGCTGCAGGAGGGCAACTGCGACCCCGAGAAGGCTAAGGAGATCATGGAGGTGGTCGGCGAGATCATCAAGACCAAGAACCCGCACCACACCGCTCCCGCACCGGGCTGCTGCCCGAAGCCTGCACCCGGCTGCTGCCCCAAGCCGGCCCCGGGTTGCTGTCCCAAGCCCGGCCCCTGCGGCGCAGCCAAACCTGCTCCCGGTTGCTGCCCGAAAGCCGCCCCGTGTGGATGCGCCAAGCCGGTTCCCTGCCCCTGCCCGAAGCACAAGGGTGCTGCTCCCTGCCCGAAGCCCGCTCCCGCACCGGAGGTAGCACCTGCCCCTGCGCCGGCTCCCGCCCCTGAGGCGGCCCCCGCTCCGGCTCCGGCTCCGGCTCCGGCTCCGGCCCCCGCTCCGGCCCCTGCGGCCTGAACCGAAGCGCCTCTTGCTAGCGACTCTTGTTCAAGTGTCCCTCTTTCCGGAGAGGGGCACTTTTTTATCCCCCTCGCTCACTTTAGTATTTCCAAAGGGAGAAGATGGGTGTATAATGCCGCGCGACCCGGGCGCAAACGCCGCCGACGGTGCGCCTGACGGGCAGAAAAACATCAGACCATCACGCGATGTCCACTCTGTTACACAATCCCGCATTCGTTCTTTTCGCCATCCTGGCCCTAGGCTTGGCATTGGGTAAAATCAGCATCAAAGGCATCTCCCTGGGGAGTTCCGGGGTTCTCTTCGTGGCCCTGCTGGCGGGGCACTTCAAGCTGAGCGTACCGGACGGCGTCACCTCCATCGGCACGGCCCTGTTTGTGTACTGCGTGGGCTTAGGCGTGGGCAACCGCTTCTTTGCGGCCCTGCGCAGCAAAGGCAGCAACATGGTGCTGCTCTCCCTGGTAGTGGTGGGAGCCGCTTGGGGCATCACCGCCTTGGCCGCCTCGCTCACGGGGCTGGATTCTTCCATGGCTGCGGGACTCTTTGCGGGGGCCTGCACCAGCACCCCGGGCCTGGCCGCCGCCACCGAGGCCCTGCAGAGCGCAGGGGGCGACACGTCCGCCATCAACATCGGCTACGGCGTGGCCTACCCCTTCGGCGTGGTCGGGGTCGTACTTTTCGTGCAACTCCTCCCCCGCCTGCTGCATAAGGACCTGAACGAGGAGACCCGCTCCTCCGCCCGCACACCGGACCAGATCATCACCCGCGTGGTGCGCGTCAACCACCCGAACCTCATCGGGCGCAGCATCGCCGCCTTTGCGGCGGAGAATGTTATCACCTGCCGCATCACCCGAGTCCTGCGCAACAAAATGCTGGTACCGCTCGGCCCGCAGGACACCTTCACCGAAGGGATGGAGGTGCTGATGGTCGGCACTCGGGAACAGATGGAGCGCGATGCCGTCATCGTCGGCAGCATCGATAAGGACGCACCGATTTCACACCGTTTAGCAGATGAAAGCTCAGAGGTCATCATGCTCAGCAAGGAGCTCAGCAACAAGACCCTGCGCGAGCTCGACACCCTCAACCACTACGGCGTCGGCATCTCCCGCATCACGCGACTGGGTGTTACCTTCGTACCCACGGCAGACACGGAAATCATCCGCAACGATGTACTCAACGTTGTCGGCTCGCCGGAGGATATCAAGCAATTCAAGCAAGCCTGCCACCACCGCAGCAACGCCATCGGCGCAGCGGACATCCTGTCCCTGGTCACCGGCGTAGCCCTCGGCATCCTGGTGGGCACCATCACCGTCAGCAGCGGAGACGGCGGCAAGGGCTTCTCCCTCGGCATGGCCGGCGGCCCCCTGGTGGTTGCGCTCATCCTGGGGCACTTCGGCCACATCGGGCCCATCGCGGGCTACATGCCCCGCAACTCTCGCCTGCTGCTCATGGAGTTCGCCCTCATGCTCTTTCTGGCCGGTGCGGGGGTACAGGGCGGTGCCACCTTGGTCGAGACACTCCGCACCCACGGCCTCACCATGTTTGCCACCGGGGTATTCATCACCCTCGTCCCCCTCTTCCTCGGCTACATCATCGCACGCCGCGTCTTCCGCATGTCCCTTCCGGAAGCCCTCGGCAGCATCTGCGGCAGCATGACCTCCACCCCCGCCCTCGGCGCCATCACCGCCAAAACCGACAAGCAATCCCCCGTCATCGCCTACGCCACCGCCTACCCCGCCGCCCTCATCCTCATGGCCGTCCTCGCCAAAGCCCTCATCAGCATGGGCTGAGGCGAGGAGTGGAGCTTGACACGGCGCGGGGTGTGTGATAGAATCGCTTTGCGACACGTATGATCACAGACACAACGAGCTTGGCGGAATGGCGAGCGAGAGCCCAGCGGCAACCGAAGGGCCGCACGGTGCTTGATTTGGAGGCAGACAGCCTGCACCGGCACCGGGAGAAGCTGTGTCTGATCCAGTACGGCGACAGCGAGGGAGAAACGATTATCGACCCGCTGGTGATTGAGGACATGCGCCTCTTCACCCAGTGGCTGGAGGGAGCGGAGGTGTGGATGCACGGGGCGGATTACGACATGACCCTGCTGCAACGCGCCTACGGCATTCTGCCGGCCATGATATGGGACACGCAAATCGCGGCGCGCCTCCTCGGATTCCGCCAGTTCGGGCTGGCCGCGCTGGTGGAGCACTACTACGGCGTGGTGATGAGCAAGAAGAATCAGAAAGCAGACTGGGGCCGCCGCCCGATGCCGCCCGACATGCTGGAGTATGCTCAGGGGGACGTCAAGTATATGCTCAACATGGCGGATACCATGGTGGCGGCCCTGCGCGAGAAAGGCCGCTATGAGTGGTTTACGGAGAGCTGCGAGCACCACCTGCAGCGCGGACGCGAGCGCTACGGCGAGACGCACGACGAGCCCTGGCGCATCAAGGGCTGCGGCAAGCTGAACCGCCGCGGGCTGGCCGCCCTGCGTGCACTCTGGACCTGGCGCGACGCCGAGGCCGCCGAGTGGGATCGACCCTCCTTCATGGTCTGCGGTAATGAACACCTCCTCCGCTGGAGCCAGGCCCTGCAGGAGTTCCGGCCCGTGACCCCCCTTCACTGCTTCCACAACCACCGAGCCGCCCGATTCAACCGCGCCGTGGAGCAGTTCCAGCTTTTGGACGAGGACGAGTACCCCATGCGCCCGCAGCGTGAACACCGCGAAGTCGATGCCCACTTCGAGGAGCGCGTCGATGCCCTCATTGCCCACCGCAACAGTGTGGCCGAGAAACTGGACCTCGAGCCCAGCCTCATTGCCTCCCGTGTGCAGATAGAGGCCATCGCTTCCGACCGCGAGGCCGGCATGTCCCGCCTGATGTGCTGGCAGCGCGAGCTCCTCGTATGACACGTTTGTCAGAGCCTTTGCAGTTTGTTCCGAACCACGAGGCCCCGAACAACGAGCGAACATGGAAATGGGTTCCCCGCAAGGAAAACGCAGAGCCGACAGACACCGCGCCGTGATGCGGTCAGAAGCAGAAAGGCATTGAAAAGCGCGCCCGGGCGTGGTATAGTGGGGGCGACATGCGGGAGAGAGGCGAGAAAATCGATGCGTTGACGCGGCGGCGGTGCGCTTTTGCGCTGTACCGCACGTCAGCGGGCGGAGATGTGTTCTGCATGCAGGCGGACGGCGGGATGAGCCCTGCAGGGATAGGGGATGGATTTACCATCGCCGCCTACGGTGAAGCCGGCCGCCTGATAGCCGATGAACTGAACGCCCCCCCGAAGGCAGAGAAGTTTCCCCCTGCAGCGCCTACCGATATCGAGGAAGCCACCACACGCGAAACCTACCACGCCGCCTTTGAGCGCGCCATGAAACTACTGAGAACCCCGGGCGGTCTGCGCAAGCTGGTCCTGGCACGCACGGCGGATGTATTCTGCGGCAGCGTAAGCCCCTTCCGCGCCTATACGGCAGCCTGTGCAGCGCATCCCGCTGCATTCACAGCCTTGGTGCAGACCCCCGAGCACGGCACTTGGCTGTGCAGCACGCCCGAGCTGCTCCTGAGCGGCAGCGGGCAACAGTGGCACACCATGGCCCTGGCCGGCACCCGCCCCGTGCAGAGCGGCCCGTGGGATGCCAAAAACCGGGAGGAACAGGAGCTGGTGACCCGCTGCATCACCGAGACCCTGCTGCGCTTCACCCCCCGAGTGCAAGCCCTGACGCCGCACACCCGCAACGCAGGCCGCATCGAGCACCTCTGCACCCCTATTTCCTTTGAGCTGGCGGCCGAGCACATCCCCGCCCTGCTGAAGCAGCTCCCCCCCACCCCCGCCGTCTGCGGCTACCCCCGCGAACAGGCCGCCGCTGCCTTGGCCGCCCACCCCGACATCGACCGCCGCCTGTACGCAGGCTACCTGGGCCCCTGGCGGAACGGCGCACCGACCCTGTATGTGACCCTGCGCTGCATGCAGTTTCTGCCCGACCGCTGCCGCCTGTATGCCGGCGGCGGACTTCTCGCGAGCTCCGATGAAGAAACCGAATGGCAGGAGACCGAGGCCAAGATGCACGCCATGCGCGCAGTGATGGCGGCCTCAACGGCTACGGGCGGATTTCGGGATTGACAAGACGGCCACAGGCGTGTATACTGACCCGCGTATGGAGACCCCGACGACCAATATCGATCTCTCGACGCTCGACACGGAGGCTATGCGCAGCCGTCTTTCCGAGCTCGGGAGCTATCTTTAACTTAGAGGACATCGAAAAGAAAGTAGCCGATCTGGACGCCCGCATGAGCGCCCCGGACTTCTGGGACAACCCGGAAGCCGCCCGCGCGCTGATGGACGAAGTGAACCCGCAGAAGCGCCGCATGGAGCAATTCCGCGCCTTGGAAAGCTCCTTGGAAGATGTGGAAGTAGCCATTGAGATGGCCGGCGAGGAACCCGAAATGGCCGCCGAAGCCAAGGCAGAATACGATGCTTGGTGCAAGCGCCTGGAAGAGTTCGAGCTCATTACCCTGCTGAACGGGCCTCATGACAACGCCGGTTGCTACGTGACCATCCACGCCGGAGCCGGCGGCACGGAAGCCTGTGACTGGGCCGGCATGCTGCTGCGCATGTACCTGCGCTACTGCGAGCGCCACAACTTTACCACGGAGATCATGGAAAGCACCGACGGCGACGAGGCTGGCATTCGCTCCGTCACCGTCAAGATCACCGGCGAATACGCCTACGGTTATCTGAAAAACGAGCGCGGCGTGCACCGTCTGGTACGCATGAGCCCCTTCGATGCCGCCGGCAAGCGCCATACCTCCTTCTGCTCCCTAGACGCCACCCCCGACATCTCCGATGACGTCGAGATCGAAGTGAAGGAATCGGACGTGAAAATGGACACCTACCGCTCCGGCGGCAAGGGCGGCCAGAACGTGAACAAGGTGGAGACCGCCGTGCGCCTCACCCACCTGCCCACGGGTATCATCGTTGCCTGCCAGACCCAGCGCTCCCAGCTCCGCAACCGCGAGGAAGCCATGCGCATGCTGAAGGCCCGCCTCATCCAGTTGGAGGAAGACCGCAAACGCGCAGAAGCCGATCGCCAGTACTCCGAAAAGGGCGAAATTGCCTGGGGCAACCAGATACGCTCCTACGTCTTCCAGCCCTACCAAATGGTGAAGGACCTGCGCACGGGCGTGGAATCAGGCAACATCCAGGACGTAATGGACGGCAACATCGACGCCTACATCGAGGGGATGCTCCGCAAGTGAGCACCCCCGTCTCCCCCGCCCCGACATGTTGGAAGTCGACGTCCTGACACTCTTTCCGGAGTTGATTACCGTGCCGCTCTCGCAGAGCATCATGGGCCGAGCCGCCGAGAACGGGCTCATCACCGTGCGGGCGCATCAGCTGCGGGATTGGACGCATGACAAATACCGCCGCACGGATGACTACCTGTGCGGCGGCGGGCAGGGCATGCTGATGAAATGCGAGCCCATCTTCGAAGCCATCGAGGAACTGCGGCGTGAGAACACCCGCGTTATCCTGATGACCCCGCAGGGCCGCCCCTTCTGCCAACCCATGGCGGAGGCCTTGGCCGCCCCCTGTCGGGAGGGCGGGGATGCCCACTACATCATCCTTTGCGGGCACTACGAAGGCGTTGACCATCGGGTGATTGATACTCTGGTGGACGAGGAAATCTCCGTCGGCGACTATATCCTCACGAACGGTGCAATTGCTGCCGTGGTGGTGATAGACGCCGTCGCACGCCTGCTGCCCGGGGCACTGGGAGACGAGCGCAGCAGCGCGGAGGAGTCCTTCTCCGATGGCTTACTGGAAGCTCCCGCCTACACCAAACCCAACAACTTCCGGGGGATGGAGGTGCCCGCCGTATTCCTCTCCGGCAACCACCGAGCCATCGCGGAGTGGAAACTGGAACATGCGTTGGAACGCACCAAGGCCAATCGACCGGATCTGTACGAGAAATGGGTGGCTGCCCACCCGGAGTACTTCTCCCCCAAGCGCAAGCGCGTACGCCAAACCACCTACAAACCCCGTCCACAGGAAGGCGGCGAGGCATGACGCAGTGCAGGCTTGCAGAATGTCCCGCCCCCGTCTATACTCCCGTCTTATGAAATACACCTCCGTCCTCGGTCTTATCGCTCTTCCCGCCGCCGTTGCAACCGTCTGCGGACAGGAGAGCGTTGACTGGCGCAACCTACAGCAGGCGGAGGTGACCCCGCTACCCAAGGAAGAGGCTCTGCCCCTCCCCTACCTGATGCCACAGTTGCACCCCGATGCCGACAAGAAACACCTGCCCTATGTGGACGGCCCCGGCATGTGCCTAGTGGTCGCTTACACCCCGGACCGCAGCGAAACGGGCGGCATCGTTTCCCCGGTTCTGGAGCAATACCGCCTGAGCCCGGACGGCCTGAACCTGCTGGCCACCACGCGCCGCTTTGCCCCGCTCGGCCCGCGCTTGGTGCAGACCTCCTGTTCTGCCGTTCGCTACACCACTCGGCAGCCCGGAGTATTCCGCATCGGCGACTACGCTGTTTGTTTTTCCGTGCAGGACGGCAGCCTGCGCTTCTGCGAACGCTTCCGCTTTGCGGGAGAGGATGTGCTGCTGGACCGAGTCATCCTTCCCTCCGGCCGCGTCATGCCGGGTCTGCTGCGCCCCTGACAGGCAGGATTAGGGCTTGCCAACGCGGGTGAAAGGTGCTATAATGCCGCCGATGCAGGGGCAGCACCCTGCGCCTGTTCCTTAACCATTATTTTTCACCATGAGTACCATACCGAATGTTCTGGCCGGGCGTTACGCGTCCGATGCAATGAAAGCCATCTGGTCCGCCGAGGGGCGTATCGTTCTGGAGCGCGAGTTCTGGATTGCTGTCATGAAGGCCCAAAAGGACCTGGGGCTGGACATTCCGCAGGAGGCCATAGACGCTTACGAGCGCGTGAAAGGGCAGGTGAACATCGAGTCGATCAACGACCGTGAGCGCATCACCCGCCACGACGTGAAGGCCCGCATCGAGGAATTCTGCGACTTGGCCGGCTACCAGCACATCCACAAGGGCATGACCAGCCGCGACCTGACGGAAAACGTCGAGCAGCTGCAGATCCGCCGCTCCATGGACATCATCATGAACAAGGTGGTGGCCGCCTGCGTGCGCATGGCCAAGCACGCCCGACAGTGGCGCGACGTGGTCTTTGCAGCCCGCACGCACAATGTGGCAGCGCAGGCCACCACCATGGGCAAGCGCGTGGCTATGTTCGGCGAGGAGCTGGTGCACTGGGCACACGCCTGGGCCTCTGCCATGGAGCGCTACCGCGTGCGCGGGCTCAAGGGTGCCGTGGGTACGCAGCTGGACCAGCTCTCCCTCTTCGGCAAAAACGCTGCTACGGTTCAGGAGCTGGAGCAGCGCATCTGCCGCCACCTCGGCATCGAGGCCAAGTGGATCAACGTGGGGCAGGTGTACCCCCGCTCGCTGGACTTCGAGATCATTTCCGGCTTGGTCGGCCTCTCCGCCGGGCCTTCCAGCTTCTGCAAGACCTGGCGTCTCATGGTCGGGCATGAACTCTGCACGGAGGGCTTTGCCAAGGGCCAGACGGGCTCCAGCGCCATGCCGCACAAGATGAACCCGCGCTCCTGCGAGCGCGTCAACGGCTTCCACGCCATCCTCAAGGGCCACCTCAGCATGATCGGCGGCATCATCGGCGACCAGTGGAACGAGGGCGATGTCTCCTGCTCCGTGGTGCGCCGCTGCGTGTTGCCGGATGCCTTCATGGCTGCGGATGGTTTGTTCGAGACCTTCATCACCGTGCTGGACCAGATGGATATTTATGAACCCGTCATCCGCACGGAGCTGAACCGCTACCTGCCCTTCCTGATGACCACCACCATCATGATGGCGGCGGTGAAACGCGGCGTGGGCCGAGAGGAAGCGCACGAGGTCATCAAGGAGCACGCCGTTGCGGTATCGGATGACCTGCGCCACGGGCGTATCTCCTGCAACGACCTGCTGGATCGCTTGGGCAATGATGCGCGCCTGCGTCTGAGCCGTGAGGAAATTCAGCAGATTTACGACGCCAACGCAGGTGACACCGGCATGGCCACCGCCCAAGTGGACGGCTTCTGCGCCATGGTCGACGAGTTAGCCACGCGCTTCCCGGACGGCGTGGAGTACGCCCCCGGCGCTATCCTATAACCCCCCCACCCCTGCACAGCATGGACAACAAGGACGGAGTGGTATACGGCAACGAGGCATATCGCCTGACGGCGACCCGACTGGAGCAAGCCGGCACCGTGGCGGAGCTGGTCTCCCCCGGAGAACTGCGAATCACCCGAGATGGGCAGACGCGCAGCGTGTGCTTCCCCACCCAAGCTCCGGCCTGTTACCCGGATTTGCAGAGCGATCTGCCTCTGCTTACGGCCATGTATCACATGGCCCTCCGGGAGCTGGATGAGAACATGACGCCGGAAGGAACCTTGTTGGCCGGCGCTAACTGGGACTCCGTCTGGACGCGGGATATTGCCTACGCCGCCGGCCTTGGGGCCGCGCTGGCCAACCCGGAGACCTGCCGCAAGAGTTTGGAGAGCCGCGTGCAGGGGGATATCATCATCCAGGACACCGGCACGGGCGGTGGCTGGCCCATCTCCACGGACCGCGTTTCCTGGGCTATCGGGGCGCATGCCGTCTACCGCCGCACGGGAGAGCGGGAGTGGCTGGATTACTGTGTGGATGTGCTCATGGCTACGCTGGAGGACGACGAACGCGTCATGCCGGCGGAGCAACCCCTGCGGCGCGGGGAAACGAGCTTTATCGACTGGCGTGAGCAGAGTTACCCGGAGTGGATGAGCATGGCGGAAATCGGTGCCTCCTACGCCTTCGGCACCAACGTGGTACACTGCATCTGCCGCCGCATTCTTGCGGAAATGCTCCGCGAACAAGCCGCAGCAGCGACGGCGGCCCGCCGCACGGCAGAGGCCAGGCAGCGCAACGAGCTCGCCGACCGCTACAGCGCGGAGGCGACAACCCTAGCGGAGGCCATCAACGAGGCTTTCTGGCTGCGCAGTACACAACACTACGGCATGTACCGCAGTGCAGACGGCATGCTGGACGACAGAACGGATGCCTTGGCGACGTCCCTGGCCGTGCTGTGCGGCATTGCCGGCGAGCATGCGGACACAGCCATGGCCAAGGTGCCTGTCTCGCCCTTCGGCACCCCGGTATTCAGTCCTTATCGAGCCAATCATCCCGCCTACCACAACCGAGCCGTCTGGCCCTTTGTGGAGGGTTATGTGCTGGCCGCGCATACGGCCCTGCAGAATGCCGACCGAGCGGCGCACAGCATGGGCGCCCTGCTGCGGGCGGCGATGGCCTTCGGCACGAACAAGGAGAACTTCGACGCCGTGTCGGGCGAGCCGAATACCCTGCTGAACTCGGACCGCCAGCTCTGGAGCGTCAGCAGTATGCTGGGGCTGTTCTACCACACCCTTTTCGGGATTCAGTTTGACCGGCGCAACCTGGTCATCTCCCCCTGCGTGCCGCGCGGCTTCGCAGGCAGTCATCGGCTCACGGGGCTGCGCATCCGCAACATGGAGCTCTCTATCCATGTGCACGGTTGGGGCACGGAGGTGTGCTCCATGCGCGTCTTCATCAACGGGGAGCCCTCCTGCCCCGTCATCCCCCTGGATACCGAGGGCAAGGTGCAGATTGAGCTGGAGCTGAACCCCGCAGAGGCGGAGGAATCGGCCCCGCCTCCCACGGCCGGGGTGGATCTGACCATCCCGGTGTGGGATAACCCAACCCCGCAGGAACTGCGTTGGCATCCCGTACCGGGGGCAGCCAGCTACATCGTATATGCCGACGGACGAGCCATCGCAACACCTCTGGATTGCCGTTTCAAGTTACCCAAACACAGCGGCTATCTGCGCTGTTACCGCGTGCAGGCGGAGAACAAGGGCGTATGCTCCTGCCTCAGCGCACCGTATGAGGTCGCGGCCCCCGGGGCGCGCCGGTTCCTACAACCTCTGCGCGTGGGGGAGGAGGCTGAATACCGGGTGGAGCGCAACCAAGCTTGGCTGGATACCGAGCCCTACACGGCGCGTCTGGATTACGAGGGGGTCACCCTGGCCTCCGGCACCTATCGCTTGCGCGTTCTCTACTGCAATGCCACGGCCTCCTGCCGGGACGGCAACACCTGCGCCCTGCGGGAGCTGTTTGTCAACGGGGAGAGGGTAGCCATGATCCCCCTGCCGCACAACACGGAGGACTGCAACTGGGAGAGTTACACCTACTCCGCCCCGGTGACCCTGCATGCGGACGCCGGGCGCACCATTTTCTCCCTGCGTTACACGCCGCGCTGTGTCAACAGCCACGGGTACATTAACCAGTGCATGGTGCGTCACATCGAACTTATTCGGTTAAATTGATCAATCTGTATGGCAGAGGACTGCGTCAGTTTCGTCTTTTTCGGCAGCGATGAGGGGGCTGCCGCTGCAGCGGCTGCTGCGGCTTACAACAAATTGAGCGAGGGCTCGGACGGCTGGGGCAACGAGATTATCGATGGCGCTGCGGCCGTGGTGGATGAGGCGCTGTCGATTATACGCCGCACGCTGACGGGCCTGCAGATGGTCAGCATGTTCGGGGGACGCAAGGTGGTGTGGCTGAAGGGGGCCACCTTCTTGGCAGATACACCGCAGGGGCTGCGCAGTGAGGCTGTCCAGCAGGCGATGGAGGACCTGGTGGCGGCCTTGAGCCACTTGCCCGCAGACACCTATTTTGTGCTGAGTGCAGCCGAAGCGGACAAACGCCGGAGCTGCTATAAGAAACTCTGCAAGGTGGCAGAGGTCAAGGAGTTCTCGAAAATCGACATCTCCAAGCCGGGGTGGGAGAACGAGCTCTCTGCGCTCGCGGTGCGGCAGGCTAAGCCGTTGGGGCTTACCTTCAGCAGCGAGGCGCTGAACCTCTTTGTACACCGGGTAAACGAAAGCACGCGCCAGATAGCGAATGAGGTGGCCAAGTTGGATGTTTACCTGGGCCCGGAGCGTCGGCAGATTACGGTGGAGGATGTGGATCTGATGGTGGCGGTGTCGCGCAACGGAATTGTGTTTGAGATTGCCCGCGCCGTGGAAAATGCCGATTGCAATCGCGCTATCCGCTTGGTGAACGAGCAGCTGGACAACGGGGAGCAGGCGGTTTCCATCATGCGGGCGGCCCTGGTGCCTATGGTGCGCAATAGGTTCTGTGCCTCCCTGCTTATGGCGGAGTATCATTTGGATCCCACGGATTATCGGGGCTTTGAGAGTGCGCTGAACAAGCTGCCGCTGCACGCGCGCAAGCTGCTGCCGCTCAAGAAGGACGGCAATGTCAACACTTTCGGCCTCATCAATGCGGCCCGCAGTTGCAAGGGACTCAAACCGGCGAAGGCTCGGCGGGACTTGCAGGCCTGCGCAGCAGCAGATCGCGCACTGGTATCCACGGGCTGCGATGCGCGGGATGTCTTGCACAAGCTGATTGTCTCCCTTACTGCCACCAAATAACCCATGTCTTGCGATACAACATATGATGTCCTTGTTATCGGTGCCGGCCACGCAGGCATCGAGGCGGCTTTGGCGGCCGTACGCCTCGGCGGACGGGTGGCGGTCGTCACGCATAACTTGGACACCATCGGGCAGATGAGCTGCAACCCCGCTATCGGCGGACTGGGGAAAGGGCATATGGTGCGGGAGATCGATGCCTTGGGTGGTGCCATGGCGCTTAACACGGACGCGACGGCCTTGCAGTGGCGCATGCTGAATGCCTCGAAGGGGCCGGGAGTGCAGGCGCCGCGCGCGCAGTGCGATAAACTGGCCTATCGCTCGCGGATGAAGTGGGTGCTGGAGACGACGCCGGGCTTGCAGCTTTTCCAGGCAGAGGTCGCGGAGATTTCGGTGGAGAACGGGGCTGTAACAGGCATTGTGACGGCATGGGGGCAGCAGATTCGGGCGGCTCGGGTGGTGCTGTGCAGCGGCACGTTCATGCGCGGCTTGCTGCATGTGGGGCAATCGCACCTGCCGGGGGGGCGCCTCGGCTGCGCTCCCAGCGGTATTTCCGCATCGCTGGAGGCCCTCGGTTTTCCGCTCGCGCGCTTTAAGACGGGCACGTCTCCGCGTATCAAGGGGAGCACGATTGACTTTGGCTCATTGGAGCTTCAGGAGGGGGACTTCTCGCCCCCGCTGTTCAGCAGCCGGTCTCGGTCTCTTCTGCACAGATCCTGCGAGCCGCGCTGTACGCTGAATTTCTTGGCGCAGATGGACTTCCCGCCGGAGCAGCTCCCCTGCGCGATCACGTACACCACGCAGCAGACGCACGACATCATCCGCAACAACCTGCAGTTCAGCCCGCTCTACAGCGGCATTATCAAGGGCACAGGGCCTCGCTATTGCCCCAGCATCGAGGATAAGGTGGTGCGTTTCGCCGATAAGGAGCGGCACCAGATCTTTATCGAGCCGGAGGGACGCAGCACGGATGAGTTCTATCTCAATGGGCTTTCCACCAGCCTTCCCTACGCTGCACAGTTGCAGATTGTGCACAGCATTCCGGGCTTGGAGCATGCGGAAATCATCCGCCCCGGCTACGCGGTGGAGTACGATTATGTGCCCCCTACGGAGCTGATGCCGACACTGGAGACCAAGCGGGTGCACGGGCTCTACTTTGCCGGCCAGATCAACGGTACCAGTGGCTATGAGGAGGCCGCCGGTCAGGGCCTGCTGGCGGGCGCCAACGCCATGCTCTCGCTGCGCGGGGACGAACCGATCATTCTGCGCCGCGATGAGGCTTACCTCGGAGTGATGGTGGATGACCTGGTGACGCGCGGTACGGATGAGCCCTACCGCATGTTCACCAGCCGCGCGGAAATGCGTCTCCTTCTGCGGCAGGACAATGCAGACCTGCGCCTCTCCCCGCTCGCTGCGCGCATCGGGCTCATATCTGCCGAACGCGGCGAGGATGCCTGCCGCCGCCTGCGGGACATCGAGGAGGGTATCAGTCTGGCCCGCTCCCTCCACCTCGACGGCGTCTCACTGGACCACTGGCTCCGCCGCCCGGAGAACAGGTGGCAGGACCTCCCTTCCGACATTCTCGCTCGCTTCCCCTCCGAGGTCATCGAGCAAATCGTTACGGAGATTGTCTATGCCGGCCACATCAAGCGCATGCGTGACACCGCTGACCGCATCCGCCGTCAGGAGGAGCGCCGCCTCCCCTCCGACACCGACTACATGGCCATCCCAGCCCTGAAAACCGAGGCCCGCCAACGCCTCAACCGTGTTCGCCCCGCCACCCTCGGCCAGGCCTCCCGCATCCCCGGCATCACTCCCGCAGACATCGCCCTCCTCCTCGTCCACCTCAAAAAAGGCCTCCCCCGCCTCCGATCTGAATAATCCCGCCTATATCATTTGAGAATATACGACAGAATCGGGCGACACTCCTCCGGTTTCATGGACAATTCATCAGGCATGGGAAACACGCGATACCCCTTCGTAACCCTCTTGGCTTCGGTGGCCTTGGCTGAGAAATAATCACTCCCATAAGGGTCACAAATGTTGTGTTCGTAATCTCCGAACTGTTCCACACAGCGTGGAACAGCCTTGATGCCGCGCAGGCAAAACAGCGCAATGAGAACCGCAGCAGTCATGCGGGGTATCATCTGAGTTTTCTTACCCATCACCTGGGCAAAATAGAGACAGAAAAATATCCAAAGCGGAGCCGGTCCTTTTAGCATAATCTCGTTGTAATTATAGCCATAGAAGCAAAGCGGCAAAAGAGCAAACGAAATAAATACAATCCAAAATTCCGCGGACCTCATCTTTCCTCTCACAAAAAGGAGCAAAATGATTCCACAAGTTCCTATATACGAAACAAGTATACGCACGTTATCAGCAACACCATAGTGCAGCATCTTCGCACAGAGAAAATTGACTCTCGCTCCCTGAGTGCTTACTTGTGTAAAAAACACAAACATCACCATAACGACCAAGGCTGTCGTCATAAAGCAGATATTCCCTGATACCAATTCTTTTATATCACGACATACAGGCATGAGTTTATACAGAATCAGTGGGGAAAGAGCAATAGTCGAAATAGGGGATACAACCAACAGCAAGGCCCCGATAAAGGCATATGTCACCCCATTTTTATACCTCATGCAGCATAATGCACCGGCAAGGAATGAATATGCGCCATGATTCACTGTGCATGACAATTGCTTCCAAGGAGATTGCCACAAAGGAGCCGGCGAAAAATACCAATCCTGTACCCCGCACGCTCCGAAGAATCGAACAAAACTGGTTCCGAAGATTTCCGAGACAGAACCCAAAATAGCCGCTGCCAATATGGGAGTAAGCGTAACCTTCCTCAGGCGAAAGCAAAGAAGCAGGTACGCCGCGAAGAGGATAAAAACATTTTGATACATAAATAGATGGTTGCGACATCCGAATCCGGCTAACTTGGAAATCAGAGCAGAAGGTAGCCATCCCCCGATGTAATATACCATCGGCACACCGTTTTCAGCCTTAACAGGCCATACCTCAGAACAAAGAGTTCCGTACATAGCATTTCGAGAGGCGAAATCGCTGTGCTGTGAAACAACGCCGGTATATCCAACCAGATACTGGGAAAGAACGATGAGTGAGAACGCAATTCCAAGCAGAAAAACATCTCTTCTCCGAAGCACAAACCCCACGTTCCCACCTAAATTAGCTCCTGACGACACAGATAGACAAGTCTTGATAATCAGCAAAACCAGAGGAAGTGCAATCCACCAGTTGCACCAGAATATGCAAAAGATGACCGTAGGCAGAGCCAGAAAAAAGAATGAACAGCGAATGAAATGATTCATATGGACTTCGTCAACCTGCTATGTGGCGACCCAGCACATACTACAGCATTTCTAATGCACCCCACACCCTTATTACCTTGGCGTATTAAGATTATTGTGGTATAATATCCCCATGGAAGGGCAGATAGACCTCAAACACATGAAGAAGGCAGAGAAAAAAGCACTCC
>SFDX01000072.1 GCA_004557455.1 Akkermansia muciniphila
ATAGGAGTTGTAGCTCACCCCCATAGGCTGGACAGGGTACTGGTTTTCAAAGAGTGTCAATGTGTTGTCGTCCGCCCCTACATAGCGGATCGCATCCGTTACCGTTCGGATGGCCATCGGAAAAACACCTCCTGATTTTCTGTTTTGAACCGGCATTAGCCTGTTTTCCGAAACTCGTTTTGTTGCGTTCTGACTTGCTTTGCTGCGCCTCCTTTGGAAAAAGGGCGGACAAGCGCGGGATCGTGCTTGTCCGCCCCATCTCGCGGAATACGGTCTCCCCAACAGGGAGGCGACAGAGCCTTCCGGCAGCCTATTTCTTTCTTCCGCTCCCCGCGCCGGTCACTGCACGGACTCCAAAATCGCGTCCGCCAGCGTTTCCAGCTCAACGGCCTTGTCCTCCCCCAGCGAGGAGGCAAGACTGAGCCGCTCGTTGAGCACCGTCATGTTTTTCAGCTCGTTGTTGACGAATTTTTGCATGAGGTCGCCGGACTTCACCGCCCATGAGCCGTTTTCAATGAGGGCGAAGGTGCGGTTTTGCAGGTTCAGCGCCTTCATGTCCATAAGGAAGTCGTGCATGGCGGGGTAGATGCCCAGATTGTAGGTCACCGAGGCCAGCACGATGTGGCTGTACTTGAACGCCTCGGAGATCAGCTGGGACACGTGGGTGGAGGACACGTCGTACAGTGCCACACGGCTCATGCCCTTGTCGCAGAGCCTTGCCGCAAGTGCCTGCGCCGCGTTCTCCGTGTTGCCGTACATGGAGGCGTAGACGATCAGCACGCCCTTTTCCTCCGGCGCGTACCGGCTCCATGTGTCGTACTTCCCGATGAACCAGCCCAGATTCTCCCGCCACACCGGGCCGTGGAGGGGGCAGATATACTTGATCTGATCTAAGATCCCACCGGCCTTTTTCAGCAGAAGCTGAATGTGGGGGCCGTACTTGCCCACGATGTTGGTGAGATAGCGGCGGGCATCGTCCAGCCAGTCCCGCTCAAAGTCCACCTCGTCGGCAAACAGCTTGCCGTCCAGCGCGCCGAAGGTGCCGAAGGCATCGGCGGAGAACAGCACGCCGTCGGTAACATCGAAGGTCACCATGGCCTCCGGCCAATGCACCATAGGCGCGCCCACAAAGGTGACGGTGTGCCGGCCGAAGGAGAAGGTGTCCCCCTCCTTCACCTCGATGCACTCGTGGTCGTCCACATGGAAGCCGAACTGCCGCATGAGCATGAAGGCCTTTTCGTTGGAGATGACCTTCACCTTGGGGTGCCGCAGCAGGATCTCCTCGATGCAGGCGGCGTGATCCGGCTCCAGGTGGTTGATGAGCAGATAGTCCAGCTCACGCCCTGCCAGGACGTGGTTCAGGTTCTCCAGCAGCTGGCGGCAGGCGGACCAGTCCACGGTGTCGAACAGCACCGTTTTCTCGTCCAGCAGACAGTAGGCGTTGTAGCTGACGCCGCGGGGAATGGGGAAGCAGTTTTCAAACAGAGCAAGGCGGTGGTCGTTGGCGCCCACCCAGTAGAGGTCGCTGGTCACATTACGCACACAATACATATCTCATACCCTCCCGGCTCAAGCCTTCACAAATTGATCCTTGCCCTCCGCGCACTCCGGGCATACCCAGTCGGCGGGGAGCTGCTCAAACAACGTACCCGGCGCGATCTCGCCGTCCTCGTCGCCCAGCTCCGGCACATACTCGTAGCCACAGCCGCCGCACACATAGGTGTCGCCGATGGGCGTGGGCTTGGGCGGCGTGGGACGCTTCATCTTCACCATCGGCGGCGCGGGCTGCTTCTCGCCGCTGTCCAGCGCGGCGGTGAGCAGGGGCAAAATCTCCATCACGTCGCCCACGATGCCGTAGTCGCAGTTCTTGAAGATGGGCGCGTTGCCGTTTTTGTTGATAGCCACAATGGTGGAGGCGTCCTTAATGCCCTTGAGATGCTGGGTGGCGCCGGAGATGCCGCAGGCGATATAGAGGTTGCCGGTGAACTTCTGCCCGGACATACCCACATAGCGGTCAAGGGGCAGGTATTTCAGCGTCTCCGCCACGGGACGGGACGAGCCGATGGCCGCGCCGGCGGCCTTGGCCAGACCCTCCACCAGCTTCATGTTCTTCTTCTCGCCGATGCCCTTACCAGCGGAGACCACACGCTCCGCCTTGGGAATGGGCGTATCCATGGGGATGCCCACGGAGAAGTCGTGGCCGTCCTTTTTCAGCGCCGCCACCAGATCGTTGACCTGCTGGGCGGCATCGCCTTCCCGGAAGATGGTGCGCTTGCGGATACCGGTGATGGGCGCGGGCTTCTTAGCCGCTGAGCGGCTCTCGCCGCCGGAGCTCTTGCCCAGCCTGCCGATGAGATGGGAGGCGATAACCACCCGCTGGATCTCGTTGGTGCCCTCATAGATGGTGGTGATCTTGGCGTCGCGGTAGGCCCGCTCCACCTCCATGCCCTTGAGGAAGCCGGTGCCGCCGTGGATCTGCAAGGCGTCGTTGGTGACCTCCAGCGCGATGTCCGAGGCGTACATCTTCGCCATGGCGGATTCCATGCCGTAGGGGGCGTGCTGCTCCTTCAGCTCCGCCGCGGAGTAGACGAGGAAGCGGGCGCAGCGCAGCTTCGTGGCCATGTCCGCCAGCTTGAAG
>SFDX01000073.1 GCA_004557455.1 Akkermansia muciniphila
TAGACATAGTGCGCATCTTCCGCGATGCGGTTATCCGGCCACGCCGTGAGGGTGCTGTCCGGGTGCAGTTCCGGGTCCGGCAGCCGGTTTCCTGCCGGGTCCGTCGCATACGGGATATCGATATCCAGGTTCGCTGCCGTAGTGTGGACGCCCGTCAGCCTTCCCGTGCCGCTGTAACGGTACTCCCGGCACTCCTGCGGGCCGCTGATGCGCACCAGTTGTCCGTTATCGTTCCACGTATAGTCACAGTCAAGCTGCGGAAGGTTCAGGTGCCTGCTCTGTAGCTGCCCTGTGAGGGTGTACGCCGTGGCCTGTTCGTACCCCGCTGTACTGCCCGCCCCGCCGAAGCTACGGGCCGTCTCGCGGTGCAGCCGGTCCCGCGTGTACTCGACCAGCGGCGTTCCGCCCAGCTTCATCCCCGCAAGATAACCGCTGCCATACGTCAGCCACTCCACCGGCGGCAGACCGTCCGGCTCCTGACGGGTCGCCAGCCCCTGTTCGCTGTACGCATGCCCCGTCTCATGCTCCCACAGCATCTCCCCTGTCTCCGGGTTCTCCACCGTCTGCCGTTCACCCGTCAGGCGGCCTTTATCGTCATAGCCGTAGTGGACCGACACGCGGTGGCCTTCACAGGTATGGCTGAGGGTGGTTAACCACCCGTGCTCATCATACTGCCACTGCTCTGCCGGGTCGCCGTTCACCGTCCGGTGCGTGATGCGGTCCGACGCATCGTAATGCCAGAGGGTGATAAGCCCCTCATCTTCACTCTGCGTGAGTTTTCCGGTCAGGTCATACTGGTAACGTTGCGTCCGGCCGTCAAAGCCGCGCTGCTCCGTCAGCCTGTCGACCGGGTCATACCGGAACGTGGACTGGCTGCCGTTCTCGTTGGTCAGCACAGTGATGCGCCCGGCAGCGTCATACCCCATGCTGCGCGTCAGACCGCCTTCCGTCACACTCACCGGACGCCCGCGTTTATCATATTCGATGGTGCTGCGTTTACCGTCCGGTGATACCGTTGCTGTCAGGTCGCCTGCGGCGCTGTACTCATAACGGATTTCACGCCCCTGCGCATCCTTCTGACTGACCAGTTGCCCACGCGGGTTATAACTGCTGTAAGTGCTGATGCCTTCCTCCCGGTGAACGGCGATTTGTTGACCGTACCGGTCGTACTCATACCGCGTCGTGTACCCCGAGCAGTCCGTGAAGGCCAGCAGTTGACCGTAACGGCTCCATGCCATCTGTTTTGTACTGCCCGTCGCGTCCTGTATCCCTGTCGGCAGCTCACTCGCCGGGTCATCATAGCTGTACCGCGTTGTCTCACCGCTGCGCGAGGTCTCCGCCGTCAGCCTTCCCCTCTCATCATACTCCCGGCTGCTGCGAAGCCCGTCCGGGTACGTCACTGACGTCACCTGCCGCTGGCTGTTATAGCCATACCGCACCGTCCTGCCGTCCGGCCCCGTCACCGCTGTCACCGCGCCCGACGCCATATGCAGCCGGTACTCCGTCCGCCGCCCCGCCGCATCCGTCTGTGCCTTCAGCCTCCCCGCCTCATCATACTCGCTGCGGGTAATGCTCCCGTCCGCATGTTCCTTCTTCACCACCCGCTTCAGGCCACCCTCGCCTTCCGTGTACAGCACCTCCCGCCGGTTCAGGCTGTCCGTGATGATTACCCGGCTCTCTCCGTACTCAAAGCGGTAGTCCAGCCCCTCCGGGTTGACCTGCTCCGTCACCCGGCCGGTATCATCATACCGGTAGCGGCTCTCCGGCCTCCCCGCATAATGGTGCGCCACCATCCGCCCGGCGTGCTCCGCATCATAAGCAAACCCGCGCACCTGCGTTCCGCTGCGGTCATACACCGCCCGCAGTTCACCACCGGCCGTGTACGTGTAGCGCGCCAGCGGCGCAGTCGGCTGTTCATCCGGGTATGCCGGGTCGTGTGTCAGCCATACCGCCTCCAGCCGGATACCGTTATCGGCACCGTACTCTGTACCGGCGGGCAGCGTGTCGGGGAAAACCTGAGAAGAGGAAACAGAACGGGGACTGGCCGGGGAAGATAAGGAAGAGGCGCGCTGTTTACGGAAGGCTTCCGCCCGCTGCGCCTGCGTGGTCAGCGCCAGGTGAAAACGGCGGCCCGCGCCGTCCGTCACCCCCGTCACCGCGCCCGCCACGTCACCCTTAGCTGCCCGGTGAAAGGCCAGCGTCCGCCCGAAGCCGTCCACCACCCTCGTCAGCACCCGGTATGCGGGCGGCGGAGGCGGCAGCACCTCGTCCGCCCCCGGCACCCGCTCCGGCCAGCTGAGTATCCACCACGGCCCCTGAAGGCTGTTTGTCGCCAGGTACACATGCGGACTCAGGCGAACATCTTCCGGCAGCACCTGCCAGAGCGCGCTTAGCGGCTGCGAACTGTGCTGCGCCGCTACTCCGCCCCGCGCCAGCCAGAGTGACTCGCTGCGGCTGTAGCTTATCTCGCCGGGAAACAGCGGCTCAAAGTGAATGCTCCTGCCGCCGCTGTCGTTGAGTATCAGGCCTTCATCGCGTATCTGTAAGCGGATATCGAAGGGCGCTTTCCAGCCGGGACCAAACACCCCAAAGAATAAACGGCAGCGGGCCGGGCAGCGCAAGGTCCGTCTCGCCCGGCAGCACCTTCGCACCCAGCAGCGGGTTCACCGGGTTAGCATAGGTAATCCCTCCCGGACATACCGAACAGGCCACTCCCGTCGGCGCACCTATCAGCACCCCCGCTGAACCCTGCACAATATCCAGTCCCTTGCGGGTCATATCACCCTGCCGCGCCGCCGGTTTTCCGCCCATGAATCAATTCCTTCTGCTTTTAATATGGTTTATCTGGTCACTGCACCAGTTCCGTTTTAATTTTTTGCACCTGACTCAAAATTGCCGCATATCCGGCATTCCGGGGGGTAAATCTTTCGGCACAGGCGCATCCGGTACAGGTTGTGTGACACCACAGTTCCAGTTAATCACTGGCGCATCACCGTTCACATCCGACTCCCCTTCCAGATGAATGTGCGTACCATTGAGAAATATGCTTCCGTCCTTCGTCAGCACCAGCCTTGCCTTACCACAGCAGAGTTCAAGATGCTCACCGGCAGAATAAACTGCTGTTTGTCCGGTGTTTTCCTTCATTGTCTTGCCCACCGAGAAGGTGACGTTATTCCCCACATTGACGCTGTAGCCCATTCCCACCATCAGTGATTTATGCAGCCCTACCTGTGAGGACTGCAACAACGCCACCGAGGTATTCATAATGCCGCCTACCGTCGTCTGGTAAGCCACACCCACCGTCAGCGCACGAATGATCCCCACCTTTTCAACCTGGTTTGATCCCACTTTGATAATCTGGTTACTGCCCACCGTTTCCACCTGGTTGACACCAACCGTCTGTATCTGATTAACGCCAATGTTCTGGATCTGGTTATTGGTAACGGTGATCGCCTGGTTGTTACCTATTTTTTCGGCATGGTTGTTTATCACATCAGTGGTGCGGTTATTCAGCACCTCGGTGTTCATGTTCTTCTGCGCGTGGATGTAGACCTGTTCTTTCCCTGTCGCATCG
>SFDX01000043.1 GCA_004557455.1 Akkermansia muciniphila
ATATTCTACGTCTGAATAATCTCGGGGATGAAGTTAATACATTGTCAATCCATAGCAGATGACAATGTAATATAGTGTGTTTTTTCGGGAATGTTGCTCCGCGTTCCTTCTTTCAGTCGACCTTCATACATTTCAGTATTTTTTTGCTCTGTTGCTATATGTTCTGAGATGCAAGTGGTTGCCCACGCCGGATTCGGTCCTTCCCGCCGGTGTTGTTTGCTTGGCGGTACTATGGCCACTGCTGACTCCCTACTGACAGATTACTCCGCAGCGCTTTCACGCTTAAGTAGGGTCTCACCGAATATGTATATGCTACTTTCACCCCGCGCCGTCTGCATCTACCTTATGGATTCTTGATGATGTATCGGATTTCGGCACTTACGGCAATCTCATCCATCCATCCGGCCTTATATGCAGTTTTTGTTCGTGCAGTCGGGGCTTCCCCTCGAACTTCCTCTCCCACGAGTTGTTACCTTCCCGCAGTTGCTTCGTGCCCGCCCCACGGGCACTCACCCTTGCAGGGCAAACCCTGATGGGTTTGGCTAATCAGCCTTACAGCCGTCGACTGCTTTGTTCTCTAGGTTTGGGTTTCCGCATCATCACGGTACCTTGTGGACTTTCACCACAGTCCGCGCCTCGCGGGTACAGAAAAACCGGGACGTTTCCCAACGTCCCGGCACTCACCAATCAACTCTAATTACATGAAAAACTACCTTCTCAGAAGGACCCGGCTTATCGAGTAAGCCCACGGTCCTTACATAGGTAAGACACCGTGGGCCGCTCTTTGTTCAAATTTTCTCCGGGTTATTTTGTGCCGGCGGGTGCGACCAGGAGGCGGTTGACCCGGCGGGTCTCGGGGCTGAAGAGCTCGCGGGCGAGTTGTTGAACCTCCGCCAGGGTGATGGTGTGGGCATCGGGCACCCAGTCAAAGGCGGCGTCTAGGGAGCCGGGTTCGTTCTGGAGGTAGCGGAGGGAGGAAGCCCAGTAGCCGGCATCCTGCGAGGCCTTGTTTGCCTGCGCGATGTAGGGCTTGAGGGCCAGCTCCAGCTCCTCCTGAGAGATGTTGCCCGTGCCCAGCTCATCGACCACGGTGGTGAAGGCCCGGGAGACGACATCAGTGTTCGCGACCACGCCGGGGCTGTAGAGCACGAGGGTGGCGGCATCCGTGAACTCGGAGCGCGGCTCGTACTCCGCCATGGGGGCGTAGCCTTCCCCCAGGGTGGCGCGGATGGTGTTGAAGAGGCGGCTCTGCGCGATGGAGGTCAGCACCTGCAGGCGGCGGTTGCGGTGGCGGTCGGTGCCGTTGCCCGCGTAGAAGATATGCGCCACGATGGTTCTGTCCAGCGCGGAGTGGTAATTCACCACGGCGGAGCGGCCCCAGGGGCCGAACTGCACGGTGCGTTCCTCCGGCGTGGTGGGGGTGAAGGCGGGCTTGCGCTGCGGCATGGTGCCGAAGGTGCGCAGCACGATGTCGATGGCGGTTTTAAGCTCGAAATCGCCCACCAGCGACACCTCCACCGCGCCGTCCCTGAGGTAGGGCTCCATGGCCTGCTGCACATCCGCCACCCGCAGCACGGCGACATCGTGCATACCGGGCATGACAAAGCGCGGGTCGTTGCCGAAGAGGAAGGACTTGCGCGCATCGCTGAAGCAGGCCTCCGGCGTGGTGCGCATCTTGTTGATGATGGCGGGCATCTTGCGGCCCACCAGCATGGCCCCGTCCTTGGCGTACCCGGGGTGGAGGATGGCGGCGGTGAGCAGGCGGCACTGCAGCTCCAGATCCTGCTTGCCCGTGAAGGCGGTGAAGTTGAAGTGGCGGGTGTCCGGCTTAAAGTCCATGCCCACATCATGCCCGGCCAGAATGGTCCCCAGCTCCTCCCGGCTGTGTGCCTGCAGGCCGCCGTTCTGCATGACGGATTGGGTGACCATGGCGAGCCCGGGCTTGCTCATCAGGCGCAGGTTGCCGCCGTCTACCGCCGCGTTTACGCAAATGTTACCGTGTGCGCGCGAAACGGGCTTGAGGTTCACGCGCACTCCGTTGGAGAGCACCAGGCAGGTGACATCGTAGCTCTGCAGGTAGGAGCGCTGCGTGACGGTCGCGACGGGGCCCTCCGGTTCCGTGTAGGCAAAGGGCCGCACCGCTTCCTCGGCGTTCGGTTTCACCTCCGTTTGGGCGGATTGGGTAAAGACGCCGCGCAGTTCCTCCCCCGTCAGCACCTCCGGCAGCTTGCCCATCACCGTTATTTTGAGCCGCTGCGGGTCGTAGATGGCCGCGAGGGCCTGCCGCACCGCATCCGGGTTCGCCTGCACCCGGCGGCGCGCTTCCTCGAAGAGCCGGCGCGACTCGTGCGGGTCATTGAACACCACCTGCCGGTCCAGGCTGCGCATGATGCGCTCGGCCATGTTATCCGCGGAGATGCCCGGCCAGGTCTCTTCCGCCGTGCGGTGCATTTTGTCAAAGGTGTTCAGCGTGGTGGTGATCTCGGAGGGAAGGAAGCCGAACTGTACCGCCTTGCGCAGCTCCTGCTCGATGGTGCGCATCGCCTCCGGCCAGCGGGTCGGCATGGTGGAGAGCGAGACGCTGAAGCCGTACACGGTGTTGAACATCGGCTTGTAGGCGGCCTCGCCCAGCGCAAAGCAGCTCATCGGTTGTTTGGCAATCTTGCCCAGTCGGCCGTTCAGGATGGTGAGGGCCATATCGCGGATGAGCCCCTGCACCCGCTCCTCCGCATTGTCCGGCTGCGTGGGGTAGGGGGCCGTGCAGGTGAGCACCAGGCTCGTGTTTGCCATCTCCGGGTTCGGGATGATGAGCTCGCTGGGGCCGTAGTTGTTGACCGTGCCGATGGACGGGGCCTGCGGCGCGGGGCGGTCTTCCATGTCGCCGAAGTGCTCCTCGATCCACTGCCGACCCTGCGCGGGGTCCATGTCACCCGTGAGGACCACGGTGATGTTACGCGGTACGTAGTGGGTTCGGTAGTACTCCTGCACGGATTCGATGGAAATGTTGCGGATGACCTCTTCCGTGCCGATGGGCATGCTCTGCGCCAGGCAGGTGCCCTCCGTCATCTGGCCCAGGTGCGCCAAGGTAGCGCGGTAGGTCGCGGAGTCCCGCTGTTTCATCTCGCTGATGATGATGCCGCGCTCGTGCTCCAGGGCCTCGGGGGTCAGGGTGGCTCCGTCCGCGAAGTCGCGCAGGATGGTCATGGCGCTGCCGACGGTCTGCGGGTTCATGGAGGGCAGGGCGAGCTGGAAGCTGGTGTGGCGGAGCGAGGTGAACGCATTGGCATCTCCCCCGAAGCCGAGGCCGAGCCGCTGCATGGCGGGGATGAGCTCGCCGCGCTTGTAGTGCCGGCTGCCGTTAAAGACCAGGTGTTCCAGCAGGTGCGTCACCCCCGCGAGCTCGCGGGGTTCATCGAGCGAGCCGACGTTGATGAACATGCGCAGGCTGCCTCGGTCCTTGGGTTCCTCCGTGCGGCGGATGATGTAGCGCAGGCCGTTCGGCAGGGTGCCGGTGTGCAGCAGGGGGTCTTGGCGCAGGGGCGCGAGTGCACTCTGCTGCTGCGGGGCGGGCGGTGCGGCGTCTTGGGCATGCAGCAGCGCAGGCACCATGGCGGCCGGGAGGAGGAGACTGAGGACGGCGTATTTCATTTGCCCATAATATACGCGCCGCTGCGGGCCGGTCTTTCACCGGATTGCGCGCGCCTCAGCGTACAATGACCGTGGTGCCGATGGGGGTGTTCTCGAAAAATACCTTCGCCATCTCCGCCGGCAGCCGTATGCAGCCGTGGCTCTCCGGCGCGCCGGTTACATCCCCCTCGTGCATCCAGATGCCCCAAGTGGTGAGCTGCATGGCGTGGTTCATGGGCGCGCCCCGGTAGATGCCGCCCGGGGGGATGCTGCCCCCGTTCTTCTGTGAGTACGAGGCCACCAGCACATTGCCGTCCCGGTCCACAATGCTGCCGTAGGTGGAGGAGACGTGGTCGGCGTCCTTCTCCAGCACCTTGTATGTCCCCTTGGGCGTGGAGCGTCCCGCGGTGCCCGTGGAGCAGGTGGAAAAGCCTACCTGCGTCTCCCCGATGAAGTAGTCAACCTGCTGACGGTGCGTGTCCACCACAATGCAGCGAGGCCCGGTGCAGCTCGCTGCCGCCGCCGCATCCCAGTAACCCTGGTTCACGAATTGTTGGGGCGTGTACTCCCCCGTCTCGCGGGAAAATGCATAGCCCCGTATCTCCCCGCAAGAGCTGAGGAGCAGGACGGTACAGGCCGCGAAGATGGTGCTGTAGGCGTTCATACACATGCGCGCGACCCCGAGCATGCACCGAATTCCCCGCAATGTCAAGAAAATAATGCCGCCGCTTCACTAAAAAGTAGACTCCCAACTCCTCCGGGTCCCTCGGACGTTCGCGCTTCCTTCCCCGGTCTCGGGATGCCACCTGCGGGCGCACACCCCGGGCCCGCATGGAAAACGGGGCACCCATAGGCTGCGCGCGGCGAAAAAGGGGCAGCGCGAGGGGGGGCGGGCGCAATCTGCGCTTGCAATCTGTCGGCAGAGCGGTATAATAGCCGCGAGCAGTACCGATATGATGAACATCAGGGAACAACTTTTCGAGGAGATTCTGCAGGCCCGTCAGCGGGTGTATGCCGTGGGGGAGCCCACGCCGCTGCAGGAGGTGACCCTGCCCGGGGTGGAGGCGACCATCTTTGCCAAGCGAGAGGATATGGGGCCGATTAAGGCCTACAAGTGGCGCGGCGCCTTCAACTGCATGAGCAAGTTGGCGCCGGAGGAGCGTGCCCGCGGGGTGGTGGCGGCCAGTGCCGGCAACCATGGGCAGGGCGTGGCCCTGGCGGCGGCTCGGTTGGGCTGCAAGGCTTACGTGTTCATGCCCCGCTCCACGCCGCACGTCAAGCAGCGCGCGGTGCGCATGCACGGCGGCGACCACGTGGAGATCGTGCTCTCCGGGGACTCCTATGATGCGGCCTCTGCGGCGGCCCACCGTTTTGCGGATGAGAAGGGGCTGACCTTTGTGCACCCCTACGATGACTTGGCCACGATGGGCGGGCAGGGGACCCTGGCGGATGAGGTGGTGATGAGCGGCAAGGGGCCCTTCGACCGCGTGTACCTGCAGATCGGCGGCGGTGGCTTGGCTTCCGCCTGCGCCTGCTGGTTCAAGCGCTTTTGGCCGGGCTGCAAGTGCATCGGCGTCGAGGGTGTGGCCCAGGCTTCCATGAAACTGGCGGTGGAGACCGGCGAGCGCGGCGTGCTGCCCTATGTGGATGTCTTCTGCGACGGTACGGCGGTGAAGCAGGCCGGCGAGAACACCTTCCTGCTCTGCCGCGAGCTGATCGACGGTTTTGTGACGGTAACGAATAACGAAGTCTGCCGCGCCATCCGCAGCCTGTGGAACTCCCTGCGCGTGGTGCCGGAGCCTTCCGGGGCCATGGGGCTGGCGGCTCTCATCAAGGATTGGGAGGCCGGTGCCATCCGCCCCGGGGAGCGCTGCCTCGTCATCCTCTCCGGTGCTAACATGGATTTCTCCCAACTGGGTGTGGTGGCCGCACGGGCCGGTTTCACTCAGCCGGAGCGCAAGCTGCGCTACCTGCGCATCCCGATGCAGACCCGCCGCGGGCTCATCATCAAATATATGGACCAGATACCCGAGGGGGTACAGCTGGTGGATGTGCAGTACGGTCGCCTGCAGGGGGAGATGCAGCACCCTGTTTTCGGCGTGTTGGGCACGGAGGAGGAGTTCGCGGAGATTGATAAACGCCTGGCGGCCAAGGGGCTGGCGGCGGAGGATGTGTCCGATGCCGACGATGTGCGCTTCCGCATGATTTCTTACGACCGCGAGCACCTCAGCCACCCCGTCTTCTTCGTCATCGAGTTCCCGGAGCGCCCCGGTGCTTTCCGCGAGTTTATGAGCGCCATGGGAACCTACGCCAACCTTTGCTACTTTAACTACCAGTACTCCGGTGAGCGTGTGGGCCGCGCCTTGGTGGGGCTGGAGTTCGAGTCGCGTGAGGATCGCGAGGCCTGCCGCGCGCTGGCGCAGTCCCTCACGGGAACAACGATTCAGGGTATTCACGAGCTGTCCGACACCGTGCGCCGCCGCGTGTTGGATGCTATGTCCCCCCGCCCGCAGGCATGAGGATTATTCTGGCATCCCAATCCCCCCGCCGGCGGGATCTGATGGAGCGGGAGGGTGTCCCTTTCTGCGTGCTGACCAAGGAGACGGAGGAGGTGAGCGACCCGTCTCTGCCGCCGGAGGAGCTCTGCGCGCTGAATGCCGGCGCGAAGGCGGAGGCCGTGGCTGCGGAGCACCCGGAGGCTGTCGTCATCGGGGCAGATACGCTCGTGTTCATCGATGGGCACCCGCTCGGGAAGCCTGCGGACGAGGCGGATGCCAAGCGGATGCTGCGTGAGCTGCAGGGCCGCACCCACTGCGTTTGCACCGCCGTGGCGGTCTGCATGCCCGGCGGGGAACGGCGCGATTTTGCGGAGAAAAGCTATGTGACCTTCCGCCGCATGGATGACGCCGCCATTGCGGACTACATCCGCCGCGTGCCCGTGCTGGACAAGGCGGGTGCCTACGCCATGCAGGAGCACAGCGAGCTTATTGTGGAAAAGGTGGAGGGGGACGTGGATAACGTCATCGGCCTGCCCGTGCAGCGCCTCCTGCGGGTCCTGGGCCTGCGCGCATAGAGTGCCTTAAAATCACGCTTTTCCTCATAAAATTGGGGGGGGGTAGGAGCTTGCCTGTAAAATCTGAGCAACTTCGCATGCCGTCTGTGTCGTCCGACCGATGGGCGTTGTCTGAATTGAACAACCGCGCCGGGGTAGGATGCGGGGCTGATGGGGCGGGGTGCTGAAATCCTGCGCATTTTTTGCTTGCGGGCGGGCGGGGCGTGTGCTGAATCGGTGGGTCGCCTTGATTCTTCCTTTTCTCATAAAATTGTCATAATCTCCAAAAGATTTTTTTCGCAAAAATACCCCCCTAAAAGGAAACTGTGTTTCCCTTATTTTTCAAGGCTTTTTGCTTGCATGCCGTCTGCACGCGTGGTATTATAATGCCGCAAGGGAACGGTGCAAGAAATGCGGCACGCGGTACAAGCTATCCGCAGACCCTCCGAACCCCTCCGAACCTATACACCCATACTAACACATGGCAGGCATTTACAAACAGAAAGACTGCAAGTCCTACCTTGCACTTTGGAAGGATGACGCCGGGCGAAACATCCGCAAGTCCACATTCGTTCCCATCTCTCAACCCGGCAAAAGGGAAGCACAGACCCGCAAAGAGGCGCAAGCCATCGCAGAAGCCTATGAGGCCGTCTATAAGGGCCGCATTCTCTACACCAAGCAAGCCGAGCTTTTCCGCACCCTTGCCGGGCCCACTTTCGATGAACAGCGCGCACTTAACAAGCGGCTGGAAATCCTCCGCGAGCTTGGCAGCGCAGGCGGCACCGCCCGCAAAATGCCCACCATTCGTGAGTTTTTCAACACATTCCACCCCGCAGGCGCGCACAGTCGTATAACCACTGTCAAGTCCATTCTTGCCCGCTTTGTCTCATTCCTTGGCAAGGACGCAGACGCCCGCCTTGACCGCCTCACCCGCGACCAGTGCCAAGATTTTGTGACTGACCTACTCAAACACGTCCGCAGCACCACCGCCCACCAATACCGGGCCGCCATCTCCGCAGCCTTAAACACCGCCATCGAGGCCGAACTTCTTGTCCGTAACCCCATGCGCAGCACCAAGATACCGCGCGACATGGTAGAGCCCATCCGCCGGGACGCGCTCACCCCTCCGGAAATTGCCCGCTTTCTATCCCTTGCCCCGCAGCGGTGGAAAGATATGGTGTACATATGCCTTTCCACCGGCGGCCAACGCCTAGGGGACTGCGCTTGCCTAAAGTGGAGCTCCGTAGACCTTGCCGCCGATACCATCACCATTTGCACCCGAAAGACCGGCGCAGAGGTGAAAAGCCCGCTTTTAGAGCCCTTGCGGAGCCGCCTTGCCGCATTGTGGGAAGAGCGCGAGCCGGGGGAAGAATATGTCTTGCCCTATATGGCCTCCCGGTATATGACGCTTGCCTGTGAGCTTTCTGTAGAATTCATATCCCTGCTGGAGGCTTGCGGCGTGGCCACCGTTAAGACCGGCGGCACACAGGGCCGCCGCCGTCAAGTACACAATAAGAGCTTCCACAGCCTCCGGCGCGGCCTTGTCTCTATGTTAAGAGACGGCGGCGCAAGCGCAGACATGAGCCGCGCCATCGTGGGGCACTCCTCCGAAGAGGTGGAGCGCGCCTATTACCGCGCGACAATGGAGGGCAAGGCCCACCACCTTTCACAGGCCCTGCAAGCCATCACCCGCGCGGCCCTCCCCCCTACAGGCTTGCCCGAAACATACCCGCCCGCCGGCGCATAATTCCGGCGCAAGCACCCCACAGGCCGCCGCATGGCGGCCTTTTCAATACCCACGCCGCCGCACGCGCACCATGAGACCCCGCAAGCAAGCCCCCGGAGACATGCAAGGCCCCCGGAGGTGAGCAAGGCCACCACGCCCGCGCAAGCACCACCACCCGCCCGCCGGTGAACCTATCCCGGCGCAAGTATGCCCCGGCACCACCTCCGGAACGTCATCACCGCAAGGGGCCCCGCCGCAGCCATGCCCCGCAAGCATACCACCGCGCAAGGCCCCCGGAGGTGAGCAAGGCCACCACGCCCGCGCAAGCACCACCACCCGCCCGCCGGTGAACCTATCCCGCCGCAAGTAAGCCCCGCACCACCTCCGGCACGTCATCACCGCAGGGAAGCACCCGCCGCAAGCATACCGCAGGCAAGCCGCCGGACGCGCTCACCACCACCACCCCGCGCACGTCATCCACCACCGCCACCACGGCAAGGGGCCATCATCAGCCCCGCAAGCAAGCCCCCGGAGACATGCAAGGGCCCCGGAGGCAAGCAAGGCCACCGCACCCACGCAAGCACCACCACCGCCCGCCGGTGAACCTATCCCCGCGCAAGTAAGCCCTGCCACCACCTCCGGCACGTCATCACCGCAAGGCAAGCCGCCGGAGATATGCAAGGCCCCGCAAGCTCACCACCACGGGCCCGCCATGAGCACTGGGCAAGCAAGCCGCCCGCATTCTCTCACCATCCCGGCGCAAGTTCACCCTGCTACCACCTCCGGCGCGCCATCACCGCAAGGGGCCCCGCCGCAGACATACCCACCGCCCGCCATCACGGGCCACGCCATGAGCACCCGCAAGACATGCCCACGGAGGTATGCAAGCCCCCCGCGCAAGCTCACCACCGCCCCGGAGGTACACTCCAACGAGCTTTGTATAATCGAGCTTTCTTTATTGCCGCTCATATCATACTATCTGCGTGCTACAGGTTAGCAAAAAAAGTACTGCATGCACCCCACTTTTCGGCATATCGTGTTTTCATCGCCGATATTTATGCCGCGGGAAATTTCTTCCCAATATGGGAAGGGAAATGAGCCTTTTTTCTTCCCAATATGGGAAGGGGACGCGTTCCCACAGTGGGAAAAAATGGCTAAATTTCCCACAGTGGGAAATAAAAATTCAAATATTTTTCCCACAGTGGGAAAATTCCACCACACAAACGCCCCGGAGGTGGACCCCACGCCCGCACCACCTGCCACGCCTCCGGCACGTCACCACCGCAAGGGCAAGGGGACCCGCCGCAGATATACCGCAGCGCAAGCCCCGGAGGTGGACACCATGACCCACCGGGCGCACCTGCCACGCCCCGCCGGACGCGCTCACCACCACCGCCCCGGGGCGTCATCCTCCACCGGCACCACGGCAAGGGGGCCACCATCAGCCGCAAGCAGTGAGCCCCGGAGACACGCAAGGCCACCACGCCCGCGCAAGCACCACCACCGCCCGCAGATGAACCTATCCCCGCGCAAGTCAGCCCTGCCACGCCTCCGGACATCATCACCGCAGGGAAGCACCCGCCGCAAGCATACCGCAGGCAAGCCGCCGGAGGTGGACACCATGACCCACCGGGCGCACCTGCCACGCCCGCGCACGCCGAACCACCACCGCCCCGCGCAAGTACACCCTGCTACCACCTCCGGCACGTCACCACGGGGCCACCATGAGCACCGCAAGCACGCCCCCGGAGGCAAGCAAGGGCCCGCCCGCGCAAGCTCACCACGGGCCCCGGAGGTGGACACCACGCCGCACCGCCCGCCACGCCTCCGACATCTACCAACAATCGCCACCGCGCCCGCGCACTCATAACAGAGCGGCAACCCGAAAAGAAAAACACGCGACACCACCCCGAAGAAACGCCCCGCGAAAATCCGCCGCCCCGTGTATGACACAAAACACCACACGCCATCCGCTTTTTTTCCTTGCGGCCACCCAAGCACTCTCATATCCTTACAGGAACCAAGCGACATGACCGCGTTATTTTTTACGCAGACTTGCCGCTTCAATCCCATAAACTGTATGCCAAAGAACACAATACTCAGCACCGACCAAGAGTTACTCAGAGAGGCCCGAAACGCACTCAGCACCGCCGGCCCCCCGCAAGCCTTTCTCACCGCAGACCAAGCCGCAGCCTTGTGCGTATGCACTGCCCGCCTTACTGCCCGCCTCATCCGCGAGCAAGCGTATAATGACGTACCCACCGCCGGGCAAGCGTGGGGGAACGTGAAGCAGATAGCAGACCACCTCGGACTGAACCGCAGCCACCTTTTCGCCATCCTTGACGACCTAGCAAGCGCGGGGCGCGTGCGCACCATCGGTGGAGAGCTTATCGGACGCAATATGCAAAAACGCTACAATATTCCCGACGTAATCGCCGCGCTAACGCCCAAAGACACGCACTGACGCACCCCGCGTCATCAGCCCGCAAGCGCGGGGGACGGCATGCAAAACCGCCCCCCGCTTTTTCCTTTCTTTTTTAGACAAACACTCCGCCGCCGGCAATCACCCACCGGGGCACCCGCGCAAGCTCACCACGCGCCGCACAACGGCCTTTTCAGCCCCCGCGCGGGGCAACTACTCACCACGCCCCCGAAAAGCCCCGCAAGGGCCCATTCTGCCCCGAATACCGCGCCCGCCGCAGACACTCGCCACCGGAAACACCCGCGCAAGCTCACCACGCGCCCCACAGCCGCCTTTTCACCCCCGGCCCGGGCACCTACCCACGCGCACCGCCGCAAGCCCGCGCAAGGGGCCTTTCTGCCCCGAATACCGCGCCCGCCGCAGACATTCACCCCCGGAAACACCCGCAGAAGCTCACCACGCGCCACACAGCCGCCTTTTCACCTCCGGCCCGGACACCTACCCACGCGCACCTGCCACGCCCCGCAAGGGCCCATTCTGCCCCGAATACCGCGCCCGCCGCAGACACTCGCCACCGGGAACACCCGCAGAAGCTCACCACGCGCACCACCGCCGCCTTTTCACCTCCGGCCCCGGCCATCCTACCCGCACCCGCCGCCGCAA
This sequence comes from Akkermansia muciniphila, assembly GCA_004557455.1. GTDB lineage: Bacteria > Verrucomicrobiota > Verrucomicrobiia > Verrucomicrobiales > Akkermansiaceae > Akkermansia > Akkermansia muciniphila_D. Next base: position 11,491 of record SFDX01000043.1, read on the forward strand.
GCCATCAGCAAGCAAGCCACGCACACACCACAGCCGCCGCCCCGCATTGCCCCGCAGCGGTCCGGAGTTCATCCCGGCCACGCAGACAAGCCGCACCGGCCCCGGCCATAAGGGAAAGCTCCCCCATTGTGGAATGCCGCCGGAGCCCCGCTTTCTCTAAATTAGTTTCCTTTAACTTTCTTATTCTCTGCTTTCCCGAAAGCTCGCCGCCTACCCGGCTTGCCGCCGACCACCTTATGCGCCCCCACCTTCAAAAAGAATCCTTATACCCCCCCGGGCGGGGTGCTATTTTGCCACGCCGGGAGGCGTTTGTGGCATTTGTGGCGTTTTATAAGAGGTTTTGCACTACTATATTCAAAAATTTTTTCTATGCCGAGCTAGGACTCCAAATGCCATAAATGCCACAAACCAGAAAAGAGGAAGAGTGCGCTTGACCTCCTCCGGCAACCTTTCCGCCCCTGCCATGCGCCGCAAAAAAAGAGGGGCAAGGGGCGACCGCGTCTAGCAAAAACAAAAGAAAAGTCCGAAAATGCAACCACGGGGGGGGGGGCACGCCCCGCCGCCCTCCGACTCACACCACCGGGGCCGCCTCCATAGGTATACAGCCCCGCCCCCCATTTGCGGTACACTTCCCCCGAAACATGAAAGACCCGCAGCCCACCGCAAACAGAGACAGCCGCACCCAGTGGACACCATGCCGGCGCAAGTCAGCCCTGCCACCGCCCCCGGACGTCATCACCGCAAGGGCAAGGGAACCCGCCGCAGACATGCCCGGCAACCATACCGCAAGCAAGCCGCCGGAGGTGGACACCATACCCGCACCACCTACAGCCCCGCAAGGCCACCGACCCCACGCAAGCACCACCACCCGCCCGCCGGTGAACCTATCACGCCGCAAGTCAGCCCTGCCACCGCCTCCGGACGTCATCCGCAAGGGCAAGGGGACCCGCCGCAAGCATACCGCAGCTCAAGCCCCGGCGGTGGACACCATAACCCCGCCGGACGCACCTGCCACGCCCCGCCGGACGCGCTCACCATCACCGCACCACAGCAAGGGGCCATCATCAGCCCCGCAGACATACCGCAAGACAAGACCCGCAAGAAAGCACCCCGGAGACACGAAAGCCCACCCGAAAAGCGCCATTTCCCGGAGTGTAGTTCTTTGTATAATCGAGCACAATCTATTTTCGCGTATATCGGACTTGAAAATATCAAAGTTTAGCAAAAGAAGAAAGACAGCGAACCACGCCGCGGCGCATCCCGTGTTTATATCGCAAACATTCACTGACAGGGGAAAGCAATTCCGTTTTGCGGTGAAATTATAGAAAATTGATAGTGGAAATTTTCCACTTCATGCCTTGCTAGAAGTGGATTTTTTCCACTTTGGTCAAGTGGATAGTGGAAATTTTCCACTATGAAAGGAGAGACAAACACATGAAAGTGGAAATTCTAACACCACGAAATAATGAAAAGTGGATTTTTTCCATGTAACTTTCTTGACAAAGTGGAAATTTTCCACTACAACACCGCCAAGAAAACATGGCTAGTTTCCACTTTTTCTGAAAAACAGCATAGAAGCACACAAGCCCCCGGAGGTGAGCAAGGCCACCACGCCCGCGCAAGCTCACCACCACGGCCCCGGAGGTGGACACCATGACCCACCGGCACCGCCTCCGGCATTCTCTCGCCATCCCGGCGCAAGTATGCCCCGCCACTACCTCCGGCACGTCATCACCGCAAGGGCAAGGGAACCCGCCGCAGACATTCCCGGCAACCATACCACAGAGCAAGCCGCCGGAGGTGGACACCATACCCGCACCACCTACAGCCCCGAAAGCCCCCCGCATACCTCCGTCCACCTACTACCGCACCACCACCACGGGGCGCGGTATGAGACACGCAAGGGCCACCGCCCCGAGCAAGCACCACCACCACGCCCGCCGAGGCACCTATCCCGCCGCAAGTCAGCCCTGCCACCGCCTCCGGACGTCATCCGCAAGGGCAAGGGGCCCCCGCCGCAAGCATACCCACCGCCCGCCACCACGGGCGCACCATGAGCCCCGCAAGCAAGCCCCGGAGACAACGCAAGCCCCCCGCGCAAGCTCACCACCGCCCCGGAGGTACACCCTAACGCACTTTGTATAATCGAGCTTTCTTTATTGCCGCTCACATCATACTATCTGCGTGCTACAGGTTAGCAGAAAAAACAATAATCACCACCTCAAGACGTACCATCCGCCCTTATTCCTATAGTAAGATTATCTTGCTGCTTCTGCTTGACTCACTAAGCCTAGCTTAGTATAATTCCCTCGCAATCTAAGCTAAGCTTGCACAAAAAAACAAAAAACTAAGATAAGCTTACATTAAAATGAAGATTTTTAAGATTATCTTACTGCTTCTGCTTGACTCACTAAGCCTAGCTTAATATAATTCCCTCGCAATCTAAGCTAAGCTTGCACAAAAAAACACACACCATGAGCACCGCAAGCAAGCCCCCGGAGGTGAGCACGGCCACCACCCGCCCGCCGGTGAACCTATCCCGGCGCAAGTACACCCCGCCACCACCTCCGGCGCACCATGAGCACCCCGCAAGCCCCCGGAGACATGCAAGGGGAACCACGCCGGCGCAAGTATACCCTGCCACCGCCCCGCGCACGTCACCACCGCAAGGGCAAGGGGCCCCCGCCGCAAGCATATCCACCGCCCGCCACCACGGGCCACGCCATAAGCACCCGCAAGCAAGCCCCCGGAGGTGAGCAAGCCCCCCGCCCGCGCAAGCTCACCACCACGGCCCCGGGGGTGGACACCACGCCCGCACCACCTCCGGCACGTCATCACCGCAAGGGCAAGGGGCACGCCGCAGACATACCCCGCAAGCACACCGCAGCGCAAGCCCCGGAGGTGAGCACGGCCACCGCCCCCACGCAGGCACCACCACCACCGCCCGCCGGTGAACCTATCCCCGCGCAAGTATACCCCGCCACCACCCCCGGCGCGTCATCACCGCAAGGGCAAGGGGACCCCGCCGCAAACATACCCACGGTCCACCACCACGGGCCACGCCATGAGCACCGCAAGCAAGCCCCGGAGACAACGCAAGCCCCCCGCGCAAGTTCACCACCGCCCCGGGGGTGGACACCACGCCCGCACCACCTGCCACGCCCCCGACATACCCACCGCACCACCACGGGGCCACCATGAGCACCGCAAGCCCCCGGAGACATGCAAGGGGAACCACGCCGGCGCAAGTATACCCTGCCACCACCTCCGGCACGTCACCACCGCAAGGGCA
>SFDX01000074.1 GCA_004557455.1 Akkermansia muciniphila
GATTCCCGTGGTCCGCTCTCACGGCACCGCGGCCTGGATTGACGAGAACGCTGCCTATCCCGAGAGCGACGACACCTTCGGCCAGATTTCCATCAGCGCCTTCAAACTGGCCACGACCATCAAGGTGTCGGACGAGCTGCTCCACGACTCCGTGTTCGATGTGCCGTCCTATATCGCTAAGGAGTTCGCCCGCCGTATCGGTTCTGCCGAGGAGGAAGCGTTCTTCGTCGGCGATGGCGCGGGCAAGCCCACCGGCATCCTGAATGACAAGGATGGTGCGCAGGTCGGCATCACCACCGGCAGCGCGACTGCCGTCACCTTCGATGATGTGATGGACCTGTTCTACTCCCTGCGTGCGCCCTACCGCCGCAGTGCCGTGTTCATCATGAACGACAGCACCGTGAAGGCGCTGCTCACCTTCGATGATGTGATGGACCTGTTCTACTCCCTGCGTGCGCCCTACCGCCGCAGTGCCGTGTTCATCATGAACGACAGCACCGTGAAGGCGCTGCGCAAGCTGAAGAACGGGAGCGGCGACTACATCTGGCAGCCCTCTGTGACCGCCGGTACGCCCGATACTATCCTGAACCGCCCGGTGTACACCTCGCCGTTTGTGCCGCTGCTGGGCTCCGGCACGAAGCCCATTCTCTTTGGCGACATGAACTACTACTGGGTGGCGGATCGTGAGGGCCGCCGCTTCCAGCGCCTGAATGAGCTGTACGCGCCCAATGGTCAGGTGGGCTTCCTGTCCTCCGAGCGCGTGGACGGCAAGCTGATCCTGCCCGAGGCCGTCAAGTGCCTGCAGATGAAGGTGTGAGGTGACGCCGTATGAGTGACTTTACCACGAGAAACTACTTTGCCCACGGCGGGAACGAGCTTGTTATCGGCGGCAAGCTCACCTTCCTCCCGGGCTCAACCGTTGAGGGAGCCGAGGGCCTGCTGGATATGCCGGACAAGGCCCCGCTGCCCAGCGTCCTTGACAGCAAGGCCACAACCGCCGCCGGTCTGCGAGATGATTTCAATCACCTTCTGGCAGCGCTTCGGGAGAGCGGTGTGCTGGCTGCGCCGGAGGCTGGTGATGCGCCTTGATTCTTACGGTTGATGAGGTCAAGGCCCATCTGCGTATCGAGGATGATGACGAGGATGCCTACCTGGAATCCCTCATCCGGCAGGGACAGGCCGTTGCCGAGGATTATTGCCGCGTATCGTTTGAGACGGACACCGTTGCACAGCCGGTTCGACTGGCTGTGCTGCTTTTTGTCAGCCACTACTACGAGAACCGCGACATCTCCGAGCGCAGCGTATACAACGCCATGATGACGGCCTTCCACAATCTGCTGTACCCCTACCGCGCAGTCGAAAAAATGTTCTGAGGAGGTGGTGAGTCTTGCGTGGCTACAAGAACTTCGACGGCTCACCGCACCCCGGGAACCTCCGGCATCGAATTGAAATCGGCTATACCCAGAGCACGGTCAATGAAAACGGCTATCCAGATGCCGAGGACATCGTGCTGTGCCGTGTGTGGGCAGACGCAACGGATGCCGGTAACCAGCACTACCGCAGCGCAGACGTCATGAACACGGAAGCCGTGATCAACTTCACCATTCGCTACCGGGCCGATGTGGTGCCGGGCATGTGGGTGAAGTTTCGCGGAAAGAAGTGGATCATCTCCACGCTGGGCGAATACGGCTTCCGGCGCGACTATCTGGGGCTGAAGGCATCCCTGTCCGAAGGGGTGAGCGGATGAAGCAGGTACAGAATGCGCTGCGGAATATCGGCATTCCCGTCATGGCAGGCGTATGGCGGGCAACATCGCCCAATCAGAATCCGCCTGCTCAGTATGTCGTGTACTCGACCACGAAAACAGAAGATTCGCATCAGGACGATCATGTGCAGTCATTCCGCACCTATGTCTATCTGAATCTCTGGAGCGACATTGACCCGACTGATGCTGCAGCCCGAATCCGCAGTGCCATGTACGCTGCGGGTTTTGTCATGGTGGAGGAATCCGACAAGGGCTACAACCAGCCCGCCTATGACACGGCAACACACCAGTACACCATTCAGTGGACATGGTGCCTGTACGAGGAGGCGAAGTCGGATGCCTCTTGACGTGAATGGCCTTGACGATCTCATGACCGACATTGCCGGGATGGCCAGCAAAATGGACACGGACGGCGCAGGCGCTCCGGTTGCCAAAAGGATACTGGAGGCTGCCGCTGTGCCCATCCATGAGCAGATGAAGGCCAATGCCTCCAAAGACCCCAAAATCATCACTGGTGTGCTGAACCGCTCCATCCAGATCGGCAAGGTGCGCAAACGCCGTGCCAGCGGGAAAAGCATCACCATCGGCGTTCACCGCAAGGAGGAGGGCGCTTACTACGCCACACCGGTCGAGTACGGCCATGGCGGCCCCGCACCCGCTCCTGCACACCCTTTTATCCGTCCCGCCTACGATACCCGTCAGGATGAAGCCTATGAGATCATCCGGGATGGGCTGAGGGACGCTATCGACCAATTGTAAGAGGAGGATACACAAATGGCTGGAACTGTTGCTGCTTCGCCCAAGGTAGCCTCTACCGTGGGCCTTAAGGACGTGGTCATCGCGGAGCTGACGGAGGACACCGAGGCGACGCTGACCTATGGCGATCTGCAAAAGCTCGCCGGTGCTATCGAGGCGAGCATCACGCCGGACAACGCTGATCCGGATGTGCAGTATTACGATGACATCGAGGGCGACGTGCTCTATCCCGATCCGGAGCTGTCGTTCAAGACCAAGATGGCCGACATTCCCCTGATCATTCAGGAGAAG
>SFDX01000044.1 GCA_004557455.1 Akkermansia muciniphila
ATGTGCCGCTGCTCCTGCTCGGTAAGCTCCGGCAGTTGAATGTTAAGGGAGTAGACGTGGCGCCAGTCCTTGGTACTGCGGTGGGCGCCGATGGCATTGTAGAAATCGGTACCCTCCGGCTCCTTGCCCTGGGAGTAGTCGAAGTAGCAGTAGAAGGTGGGGCAGAGCACCACATCGTGCCCCATCTTGGCGGCCTGCACGGCGCGGGTGAGCTTACCGTTGTCGGCGCGCCAGACCATCGCCACGGCGTCCTGACGGATGGCGCCGTCCTCCAGGATCTCATCCCAGCCCATGATGCGACGCTTCTTACCGGCGAGGAAATCGGCCATGCGGTTGGTGAAATGCTGCTGGATCTGCCCCTCGTGGGTGAGGCCCTTGTCACGCATGAATTGCTGCGCGGCGAGACTGCGCCGCCAGTGGTCGCGCGGCACCTCATCGCCGCCGATGTGGATGATATCCGCGCGGGGGAAGAGCTCGCAGATCTCCGTGAACACGCCCTCCAGGAAGGCGAAGGTCTGCGGCTTGGGGGCATACACATAGGGCTTCACGCCCCAGGTGCTCATCACCTCCGGAGCGTAGCCGGGCATGTCATCGTTCCCCAGCTCCGGGTAGGCGGCCAGTGCGGCGGAGGAGTGGCCGGGGACCTCGATTTCCGGGATAACGGTTATTCCCAGGCTATGCGCATAGTCGACCACGCGGCGCACCTCATCCTGCGTGTAGAAGCGGGTCACGGGCTTGCCGTCCCCCTTGCCGTTGAAGGCCATGGAGGGGGTCTCGCGGCGCAGGGCGCCCACCTCGGTCAGGCGGGGGAATTGCTTGATTTCCACGCGCCAGCCCTGGTCCTCGGTCAGGTGCCAGTGCAGGCGGTTGAGTTTGTAACGCGCCATCAGGCGGAGGATTTTCTGCAGCTCATCGAGGCTGAGGGGGCTGCGCCCGGTGTCCACCATAAAACCGCGGTAGGGCAGCAAGGGCTCATCGCGCACCTGCATGCTCGGCAGGGCCGGAGCGCCGGCGGCGTCCTTCAGCAGGCTCTGCGCCAGGGTCTGCGCGGCCCAGAAGAGCGCCTGCTCGGAGGCAGCGGAGACCCGCACCCCGGCGGGGCTCACGTCCAGCGCATAGGCCTCGGCATTGCTTGCTGCGGTATCGCGGCGCACGGTCAGGTCCGGCGTACCCTGCGGCACCACGCGCACCGGCACCCCGGCGGCCACCAGGGCGGCATGCGCGGCGGCGCAGAAGGGGTCCTGCATCTGCTCCTGCGTCATCAGCAGCCCCTGCGCGGCGGCAAAACCGGGCTCGCCCACGCGCTGGTGCAGTTCCACCGGGCGGGGGATGATGCTCACCTGCTCCTGCACGGGAGCGGATTCCGCCGCCAAGCCTACGCCGCCTGCCAAGAGGCCCATCACTGTCGTTGCCAATGCCTTCATGCCGTGTGTGTTGTACGAGTTTCCCCATTGTACACCGGGCGGGGCGGCATGGCAAGCTTATTCCGCGCGGCAGATCAGGCGTGGCGGGAGGTGCGGGCCATGATGAGGAACACCAGCGCCGTGAAGGCCACCCAAGCCAGCGAGCTCACGGCCCCGGGTTCCAGCTGCACCAGGGCGCGGACCTCCGGGCTCATGGAGAAGAGGGTGTTCTTGCACAGCCAAGCCACGAACACGGCCAGCAGGATGCTCGGGGAAATCCATGAGATGATGAAGCCCAGGAAGCGCGGGATGGGGAAGTCCGCCCCCAGGCGCAGCTCGCGCAGGCCCTTGGGCACGCCCCAGTAGAAGCGGAAGATAATCAGGTAGCAGGTGGCGACCAGGAACACGCAGAGCTGCCCGCACCAGAAATCCAAGGTGCTGAGGCCCAGCAGGCCGCCCCCGGAGAAGGTAGCGACGATGAGCGAGCCGCCGCCGAGCAGGAAGCCGATGAGCGCGACGCTGTGACGCCGGCGCAGGCCCCACGATTCCTCCACGAAAGCGAGGCTGTTCTGGATGAGCGAGATGCAACCGTTCACCGCCGCCAGGGACAGCAGCAGGAAGAAGAGAGTGCCGATGATACGGCCGCCGGGCATGACGGCAAACACCTGCGGCAGCACGTTGAAGCCCAGTCCGAAGGTGCTCGCGCCCGCTGCGGCCGCAACGCCCAGGAAGGAGACGGCGGCGGGCACGATCATCATGCCGGCAATGCCTACCTCCACGCATTCGTTGGCCGCATTCGCGCTGAGCGAGGAGAGAGCGATGTCCTGCCGTCGGCGGGCATAGCTGGCGTAGGTGCACACGATGCCGAAGCCGACGGAAAGGGAGTAGAAGATCTGGCTGATGGCGGCGAACCAGAGGTCCGGATTCATGAGCCCCTGCGCCAGGGTGATGTGTTGCCGGCGGATGGGCCGCCCGGGGAACTCCGCCTGCAGGGCGGCGCGGGTGGCTTCCTCCTGCTGCGAGTCGGCGTTCGGGGGCAGCATGCGCTGCGTTTTCCAAGTGTCGCCCTCCGTGTTGACCTGCAGGACGACTTTGTCGGGGTTCCACATGTAGCCCAGGCCGCTGTTGATACTGCGCTCCGGATGGGCGGGGTCGGGGGTGCCGAGGGTGAGCACGCGCACCAGAATCACCAGGGAGGTGACCAGCAGCACGGGCATGCTGATTTTGCAGAAGCGCTCGATACCGCGCGACACGCCGCGGTAGATCAGGAAGAGGTTGAAGGCAAAGGCGAGGGCAAAGAAGATGAGGATACCCGTAGAGGCGACATCCCAGGCCGAGCCGTCCGCCGCCGCGCCTACATAGTCGGCAAAGAATTGCTCGTAGTCCGCAGCGTGCGCCAGCTCCAGGTGGCCCATGGCGGTGTGGTAGGCGTAGCCGAGGGTCCAGCTCTGCAGGTACATGTAATACATGCAGATGGAGAGCGGGGTGAGCAGGGCAAACACGCCCACATAGCGCCAGCGGCGGGAGCGGGTGAGGCGCTCGAAGATGCCCGCGCAGGAGTGGGCCCCCAGCACGCCGCCGCGCCGGCCGATGGACCACTCTACCCAGCTGAGGGGGATGCCCAGCAGCAGGAAGGCGCAGAAGTAGGCGATCATGAACGCGCCGCCGCCGTATTGCGCCGCCAGTCCGGGGAAGCGAAGGAAGTTACCCAATCCGATGGCGCTGCCCGCTACGGCTAACACCGCGCCCAAGCGGCTGCTCCATTGTTCCGTTGTTGCTTGTTCTGCCATGTTGAAGTATTGCGTTTATCGTTCGCTCAGGCGGCGTTTGCCGGTCGCATGAAAGCGTTTGGAGGTGTGGGCCATCATCAGGAAGACCAAGGCCGTGCACAGCACCCAGCACACCGGTATCACGGCACCGGGGCGCCCCTCGAGCAGAGCGCGGATCTGCGGGCAGGTTTCCTCAAAGATGTTCTTGTACAGCCAGGCAACGGTGATGAGCAGCATGATGCCGGGCGTGACCCATTGCAGCACAAAGCGCGTGCCGGGCGGCAGTCGGAAACCCTCGCCGCGGTTCAGCTCAGCCATGCATCGGTCCGTGCCCAGCACGAAGCGGCAGAGGATGATATACAGGATGCTGAGGGTGTAGAGGCTCACCTGGCCCATCCAGAAGTCCAGGACGTCCAGCGCAAGCAGGCCCTCGGTAAACCAGATCACCAGACTGCATCCCACCAGCACGATCAGGGTGATGATGACCACGCTCTGCCGGCGGGAGATGCCCCACATTTCTTCCATAAACGCGATGGAGGGCTGCACCTGGGAGAGGGAGCTGGTGACCGCTGCCAGGAAGAGCAGGATGAAGAAGAGGGCGCCGATGAATTGTCCGCCGGGCATGGCGGCAAACACCTGCGGCAGAACGTTGAAACCCAGACCGAAGGTTCCCGCGCCTGCAGCGGCGGCTACACCCAAGAAGGAAACGGCGGCGGGGACGATCATCATGCCTGCGACACCGACCTCCACACATTCGTTCGCCGCATTCGCGGTCAGGGAGGAGAGGGCGATGTTCTCCCGGCGGCGCACATAACTGGCATAGCACAGCACGGTGCCGAAGCCCACGGAGAGGGAGAAGAAGATCTGCCCCGCAGCGTAGAACCACAGGTCCGGGTTCATGAGCCCCTGCAGGAGGGAGACGTGCCGCACGCGCATCTCGCGGCCGGGGTACTCTGCCGCGATGCGTTGCCGCAGGGCGGTTTGCTCGGCCTCGCCGGCATCGGGCGGCAGCATTTCGACGGTCTGCCAGCTCCCTGTCTCGCTGCGCACCTGCAGCTCGGTTTTGTCGGGGTTCCACATGTAGCCCAGGCCGTGTTCCACGCTGCGCTCGGGGTGGGTGGCATCCGGTGTGCCGAGGGTGAGGACGCGCAGCAGAATCACCAAGGCGGTCACGAGCAACACGGGCATGCTGACCTTGCAGAACCACTCGATGCCGCGCGAGACGCCCCGGTAGAGGAGGTAGAGGTTCAGGCCCAGGGAGATGATGAAGCAAAGGAGCACCCCGCTCTCGCGCAGGCGGAAGGCCGCGCCGTCCTCCGCTGCCCCGGTGAAGGTGTTGAAGAATTGTCCGAAAGCATCGGAGCTGCCCAGGTTCAGATCGCCGACGAGAGTGTGGTAGGCATAACCGAGCGTCCAGCTCTCGAGGTACACATAATAGAAGGCCACCCCCAGCGGGGCCAGGATGCCCAACACGCCGAGGTATTTCCACACCCGCGAGCGCGTCAGCAGATAGAATATCCCGGAGCAGGAATGCCCGCCCAGCGCCCCTCCGCGGCGGCCGATGCTCCACTCCAACCAGCTGAGGGGTACCCCCAGCAGCAAAAAGGCGCAGAAGTAGGCGATCATGAAGGCGCCGCCGCCGTACTGCGCCGCCAGCCCGGGGAATCGCAGAAAATTCCCGAACCCGATCGCGCTGCCGGCCACAGCCAGAATCACCCCCAACCTGCCGGCCCAGCGGTCATGCTTCCCGTCCATCGCCGCTCAGCGTTTGTTGTCGCCCCGATGTTCCGTGCGCATGCACCGCACCGCGCATGCAATAAAGAGCCCCCATACCGCCGATATGGAGATAACCATGGTAATGATGCCTGCCGTTGTCATATGCGCTTCCTGCCGTTCCTTCCCCCAGTATAATCCCCCTCCCCCCGATTGTCAAGCCACATCTTCGCGCCTTCCTGTCCCCATGGCGAATGGAGGAGGAGCATGTTTCACCTCCTGTCGAAAAAACGTCTTAACCTTGCCAAAAAAACAAACATTCTATCCGTAAACCGCGCTTTTGCATTGCGAAGAACACCTATCACCCCCTTTCGCCTCGCTCTGCTCCGGAGTTTGCCGAGCACCATCAGCATCACCTGCAGCAGAGAGAGCGGTTTCAAACACGCCAAATCGACCTCATTTAATCCGAGGTTTGCTACATTCAAATCCGGATTAAAACGCATCATCATGTCCAATGTCTCAAGCCCACCCTCCCGATTATAATTTGGGGTATTCAAGGCCTTCTTTTTTACTAACGGGAACCCGTGCTTCATCATCCATTTAGGATAATAGAGTGACATGTTAAGCACGTTTCCGAACTTGGTTCTTCGTTCGAAAAAAGATGGCCCTTTTACATAGCTCAAGGAGGCATACCCATTCTGCTCCAGTAAACGGGAAAGTCCGATTTCATATTCCAAAACAACCTCATTCACAGTGGGCTGCCGATGAATCCCGGCCATGAAATCCTTAAATACAGCAGAGAGAAACACATTAGGACGGAACACCACAAAGAAACTCTGCAAATGCTCCCGAATCTCATTACTTTTGTAGAGTCCCCAGTAGTCACAATCCGCAAAGTGCATATTCCGAAAGATAGGGAGAAAAGGATGGACCGGAGCATAACAGCTATCATTGCAGAAAATCAATTCATCAGTGGCATCCAGCAATCCGTTCTCCAACGCCCACAAAAAACCTCTCTTATAAGAGCCGAAATCATACTCACCATGTCTCCCCGTAATAATGTGGTCGCATAATTCCGTTGCCCGCAGGGTAGAGTACGCTTCATCCGTAAAAACATTATCGGCCACCAGAACAACCACCTACGCAATTGTGCGGAGTTCCCTAAGATAAAGCAGATCAGACTCATCATACCCGCCATGAGCATCATAGCAGGCATACACAGCCACACGTTGCGCGCCCGGCTTGCCATCTTCTCTCTCCGCTACAGGATCCCATGCTCTCCATGGAGAATATCCTACAGCATTCGTAATGCTGTGGGTGCTCCCCAGTCGTAAGTCGTTCAGTATCAAGGACTTACAAAAGCACCGCCTATTCAGACCGATTGCAGGAGGGGGCGGGAAGCCCTTATAATTCAAGGGTATCCGGACATAAGGCTTGACTACAGCATTACGAATGCACATGGCAACACTCCGTCCAATAGAAAGGCTTTTTGGGTAAATCTTGACGAAGACAGGAAAGATGTGGGGGCAGCGACGGCAAAGAGAACTGCAATTCCGCCATTAAGGAACGTCCCTCACCACTCGGACGACATAAAGGCCGTCGGACAGTTTTTTATCCGCAACCAGTTTCAGCCTGATATTATCGGTTTCTCTCACACAATCGAAATTCTTTCCCAACCTATGCACGAGCCAATCCTTTCCCTTCATCTTATCCAATTCGTCGACATTATCGACTCTTAAGATGAAGCGAACTTTATCACTCAAAAGCAACTCAGAGGGGGATTTCAATCCTCGTTGGCGCAGGGATGCCTGGTAGGAGGGAAAGAAGACTTGCCAGCTATCATAGGGATAAAAATTCGGGCATCGCTTCAAATCCGCACTTCGGATGGATGAATAAGGCAAGGCAATATGTCTCCAAAAATGTGCCTCCGCAAAATAGGTATAATCCTTGTGCATACGACACTCGTCCTCTACACGCCTTGTCAACTCAGGATCAGCCCATCGTCCGCCGAACGAGGGGAAAGTTGCCCGAGAATACGGAAGCCCGCACAATGCCCAGAAAGCGCCGTAAATCATCAGCAGGATCATGACCCGGCGGCCGAATCGGAAGCAGCATTTTTTCGGCATATGCACGCTCCACAGGGCAAGACATGGCTGCATAATGGCAAGGGAGGACACCAGATTCAGGCGGCCTCTCATCAGGAGAAGCGCATAACAGCAAAAAGCGCATAAGATAACATAATCTCCTTTTTGCGGCTTCCATGAACTACGCCACAGCAATAGAAGAAGAACGACAAACGAAGGGAGAAGAAGTCTTCGAGTCCCTGGACTATACCGAAGCAGCCTGTAGGCCCGGCCGATAGAAAAAGTTTTTCTTCCGCTATCACGGATTTCACCCAACTTAGCCCAGTATTCCTCATCAAAGCACTTATCCTGCTGGAAGATGAAACCACCATACAGTGATAAATCATTATCCGAACACCCCGCCTTCTGATACAGAGCAGCCTTATCCACTCCGGAATCATCCTCATAATCACAGAATTTCATCCGATGCACGTTCATGTCGGTCAATCTCACCACATGTCTGAATCCATAATCGACGGACGACAAAGGGGATTGAATAAAATAGCAGATCGCAACAAGGACAAGGCATGCGAAACAGGCAGCAAGGCTCAAAACTGTCCTTCTTCTATACGCAAACCATCCGCCAAGTGCTATAAAGGGGACAATTCCCACACAGGAGTCATACCTTAAAATGCACCCCATAAAAAAGGCGACAACTCCCCAAAATATCAATCTTATATTACCCCCCCCTACAGTTACTTTTATACTTTTCGCAATCAAGACAAGTCCTCCGGACATAGCCGCGAACGAGGCGATAGGGTAGGCTCCGATTAAGGAGTACCTGAACATGAAAACAATGATCAATAACCAGCCGACATAATGACTGATTCCTGGCCTATCGTTTGTCCTTACGACGCCATACGCCAGACACACCACAGCCGCCAAATTGCACAGATGTATGTAGATCGTAAAAAAGTCAATTGCGGGCACCAGTTCAGAAAAGAAAGCCAGAGGATAGCTTAATAAATACGATACATGGATCATGTGTTCATCGCCGCCACCCTGCCACCGGTGCAGCACAGAAGAAAAGAACATGTTATCTGCACATACGAGCGTCAACTCAAACACAAAAACCGTCAGAAGATACAGCAAAACGGAAATAGACACTGCATGTGAAAACAAGACATGCTCAATGCGTTCAAACCATCTGATATTCATACATCCACACACTATTCAGCATCAAATACAGGAAGAAGTCAAGCCTAATTTACTCATTTCTCACCCCTCTGCCGCTATTTCTTCTCCTCCTTCGGGAGGTCGATGATGTCGCCGCCGCGTTGGCGGAGGCGTTGGGGGGCGGGGGCCTTGAGGCGAAGCTTGATGGTGCGGGTGCGACCGTTGCGGCGGGCCTTGACGCGGACGGTGGAGAAGCGGGAGGAATCTGCGGCGGCGGTGCCGGCGGGTGAGGGCGTGGGAGCGGCCTCGATACGGCGAACAACGGTGGCCATGTGAGCGGCGAAGGCGTCCTCATCCGAGGCGGGGTCAGCCGGGTCAGGGTCGGGATCCGGCTCGGAAGGCAGGCCCTCCTGCTGCACGGCAGCGGCCCACTCGCTATCCTCGCTGCGCAGGGCAGCGGCCTCGGCCTCCGGAAGGATGGATGCAACCAAATCCTCCCCGGGTGCATTCTTGTTATCCGGATGATTGCGCAGGTAGCGCTCATACTCCGGATCCGGCTCTGCGCCGTTCTTGATTGCCAAGTCGTAGGAACGCGCGGCCTCGGGAATCTTCTTCAGCTCCGCATAGAGACGCGACATATTATAATGGGCATCCCCCAAGGCAGGATTGAGCTTCACCGCCGCCGCGTAGTGCTTCAGCGCTCGCTGCAGGTCATCCCCCAACCCTTCGATGTTAGCCAAGTAGAAGAACGCCTCCGCATTGGCGGGGTCGAGCTCCACTGTGCGAGAGAACAGCACCAGAGCCTCCTGCATGCGGTTGAGGCGATACTGCGCAATGCCTGCCAGATAGTACGGCAGGGCCAGGTCACGCGCCAGACGCATCGAACGGTTAAAATACTCCAGAGCCTCCTCGCACTTATTGCGATACAACAGAATCGTCCCGAGGTTCACCAAGCCCGGCACATGGTCCGGTTTAACCTCATACAGCGTGCGGTAAAGCTGCTCAGCCGCCGTATAGCGAGCGCGAGAGAACGCACTGTCCGCCAAATTCGCCAGAGCCTCCATCTGCAGGCTGTCGCGCACCGCCTTAGCTCCTTCATCCTCCTTATTCGAACCATCCCCGGCCACCACGGCCTGCAACACATTACGCTCCGCCGCCGTCAACTCCAGCGTACTCTCGTCATCCAGCTTCTGCAGAGCGCGGAGCATGGCGGGGTCATTGTTCTTGATCTGCTTGTAGGTCTCGATCATCAGCTTCCGCCCCTCCTCCTGCATCTCCAGAGAGCGGCGCTGCTTGGCAATCACCTCACGCAGCAGGGCCACCTCCTCCTGCAAGGCAGGGTCAACTTTCGGCCCGTTCTCGCGGGCGTTGAGCTCCGCCTCCAGGTTATTCAGCTTATCCGTCAGCTCCGAGACACGGATGCGATAGGCACGGTTCTCATCATACACCCCGCTCATTTCATCGCGCAGGCGCTCCGTCTCCTTCCGTGCGGCATCCAGTTGGCTGCTGAGCACCTCCCGTTCATCCGACGTACCGACCATCTGAGCCTCCAGATCCCGCACGCGGGCCTGCGCCGCCTTCAGTTGCTCGGCTAGGGTCAGATTCTGGTCCAAGAGCATCTTGGTCTTGTCCGGGTTATTCAACTCCACGATGGCACGCAGCTGCTCATTTTCCACCTTCAGAGCATCGCGCTCCGCCGTCACGCGCTTCAACTCCGCACGCGTAGCCGCCAAGGTTCGCTCCAAGTCCTCCGCGCGCTCCTCCGCCTCCTTGCGGGCAGACTCCGAGGCGCGGTACTTCGCTTCCATCTCCTCCAACTGTTTGGTGAGAGAATCCACCACGCGGTTACCGGCAGCACGCTCGGTGCTCACCTGGTCCAGCAGCTTCTCATAGCGCTCGCGGTATTGCTGCTGCTCCAGCCGCGCCGTGATGAGCTCCCGGTTCGTCTCATCGAAGCGATTTTTCAGCGCACGGTACGCATTAGCCATCTTGCGGATCTCCTCCTGGGCCAAGGCCAGCTGATTCACCAAGCGGCGATCCGCCGCATCGGCATTCGCCGGAAGCCGCACGGGGCGGTAATCCGTCACCTCATCCGGCAGCACGGTGGGCGTGTTCGGCAGCTCGAGGCTCGGGCCCGTCGTCGCCACGGGGCGCCCCGGCTGGCGGCCCGTCGGGATGGGGGAGGATTTAGCCTTCTCCCGATACTTAGCGATGTTATCGGAAAGGATGTTGCGGCGCGCCGCCACGAGAGACGAACGCCAGTCCGGGTAGTCGCGCACGATGGTCGCCAGCACCTTCTCCGCTTGGCGGGCTCGCTTGATGGCCGCATTGTAATCCTCCTTCGCCGCCATTTTCTCGGACTCCGAGATGTAGCGGTAGGCATTCAGGTAAAGCTGGTCGGGCGGTAGCTGTTTCTTGGGCTTCTTATCCTCCTCCGCCGGGTTGGGCACCCCCTCCGGCACCAGGGTACGACCGAGCGTGTTTCCCCACACCGGGGAAACCGCCAGCCACAAAAGAACGGCGCTCAGCAGGGGCCGTACCCCACCTGAATATCTCATCTGCATACGCGTACGCACCCATCATAAACGTATTCTGCCCCCGTGGCAAGCAAGAATCATGTACGCAGAGGCAGAGTTTTGTCCCCATGGCGAAAAAGAGCTTGCGGGCACCGCCGTTTTTCGGTAGAATGAGGCCATGTTGACCCTCCGCTCCGCCATGGCCCTGCTGTTCACCGGTCTGCTCCTTACCGCCTGCGGGCAATCTTTCCCGGTATACAAGGGGTATAAAATGAGCCCCTACACCCTGGGGGGTAACCGCTTTGTGCCTATGAGCATACCGCAGGCCCTGCGTTACAAGGCGGAGGGCATCGCCTCCCACTACGAGGCAGACGGAGCCATCGGTGCCATCGGTCAAAAACTGTACGCCGGCCAACTCTACGCCGCGCACCGCACCCTCCCCCTGCCCTGCCGCGCACGCATTACCAACCTGCAGAACGGCCGCAGCTGCGTGGTTCGCATTGCCGACCGAGGGCCCTACATCGCCGGCCGTCTCATCGACCTCAGCACCGCTGCCGCAGAGGAACTCGGCTTCCGCCACCACGGCCTCCAACGCGTCCGAGTGGAGGTTCTCTCCGTGGGCGATGGCCCTTACATGCGCACCCTGTAAACACGCCCTTGAACCGGGCGGAGGGAACCGGGCGTCCTCCCCCCCACTCCGAAAATACGCAGTCTATTTCCGGCCGGGCAGGTCGCTCAGTTTCCGCCACCTCCATCCCGGATGGTGTACACGCCGATTATCTTGTGTCCGAATAGTGCTTATTAAGCCGCTTATTTCACGTTCTCAGAGCATTTCCGTCGAATAATGAACGCAGAATCTTCAATACAGGACGAAAAAATACATGACAAATGGGGATAGAAGTGCTATAAGAAATTTGCCTTGACACACCCCGCCTAGGTCTCCCAAAGGAGACTGCGCATTAGGATGTGCTTTTTTTATGCAAGTATACGACCATCAGTTTGAGGACTGCGACGGTTTAGTATCCATTCTTCTCAAAAAAAGGGATGGCCGGAGATCCTGCTGTAATAGCTCGGAGATTGGAGGATGTAGGCTATCAACGGTTGAGCTCCTATTGGAAGCCCTTTGAATATGATGTTATCAAGTTAGATATAGAGAAAATTCGGGATATCTACTGCTTCGTCTCTCGGGCGCACGTCAAGGCTTTCCGGTGCTCGGTTGTGTTGCGTGCCTGCTACTCTTCTTCGCCCCAAGCCTTGGGTAGTGTGAAACGGTACAGGTGGCTGCCGGTTCTCACGGTGTGTTCCAATACCCACAAGAAGTCCTTGCCCTCTGTTACCGGAGGCTCATATTCCAAGACGCCGTCTGCGGAAACGGCGATGAGTTCTGTTCCGCCGTTCAGCAGTTTCGGAAGAAAGAACAGGAGGTTGGGCGATTGTATTTCGATGACCTCGGGGCAGCCGGGGCGCACAATG
Source organism: Akkermansia muciniphila (assembly GCA_004557455.1). GTDB lineage: Bacteria > Verrucomicrobiota > Verrucomicrobiia > Verrucomicrobiales > Akkermansiaceae > Akkermansia > Akkermansia muciniphila_D. The sequence continues at coordinate 12,114 of SFDX01000044.1, forward strand.
ATATACATGTAAAGCCCGTTTTCCGCCTGGCGGCGCTGCAAAAGAGCTACACCGTATTTCCCGACCTTCTGCGGAAGCGTTACCCTGAATAACGGAAACTCTTCGGGAGAGAGCAGCATATCAAAAGGCTGCCGGGTAGCCTCCTTGCTCAGCAGGGTACGAAAGTCCCCCGAGTCGACAAGCGTGCCGTCCGGCCGGCAATAGGCGTAAACATTCCGTTGGGCCTCACCCCCGTGGGTCCAGTAAAAGAACAGCAAATCCCGCTCCCTCTGCTCACCCTCCAAATAACCGTACGTGCTTCCTATCTTCTGCTGCTCAACGGCAGCCCCACCCTGTGGCTTCCATTCCAAGATTGTCCTGAGGACCTTCCCCTTCGCATCTCTCAGTTGCAGTCGGCAATCGGTCTGAAGAAAGGGGCAGCGCCTGTAATGCTCATCATCTCGGTAGCATTGTGCAACGGCAGTATCCGGACCGAAGTACCTCGCATATTGCAAGGGATTCGTAGCCGTGTCGGCCCAAGAAGAGCCCCGGCAGGGTGTGAGCAAGTGGTGTATCTGCATCCTGTAGATCAACGGATCTGTCAGCGCATCAAAAGCCGGGTTACACATTAACCAAATGCCGGTGCGCCCGATTTCATCCGCGCGTGACGGGTGGAGGGCATAGGGGTAATAGGTGTTATCCGGGGTTCTCTCGACTCCCTCGTTCTCTGAATCAAACGCACTCAGGCCCTTATATTTTCCCTCATAATCGAATACATTCCAATCCCCCTGCATAAAAAAGCCATCCTTCTCCGTGCAGATTGACTGACCGGAACTACCCGTCAACCCCATCTTGTGTGCACCGTAACAGTAGCCGCCTTCGCCCCATGAGGCATTGCACTCCGTGTAATCCATCCCCTTTGTTTCGGGATTTTCAACATGAGATACGCGATGCTCATCGAGGTGGTAGATGAACGTGTCGGACATATAAAACGACTGAATCACAAGCACCTTTTCCTGCTCAAGCAGATAAAGCGCAGCCTCCTCCACAGGGTGAGATTTCCGAGGATCCGAAAGACGAAGCCCGAGGCAAGTCTGCATCGCCTCCGGCGCAGTCGGTGTATAGGTACCGTCTTCGCTTCGAGCCCTCTGTGTGATCCGGCAAACAGGTTCCCAACCCTGCTTCTCCGCTGCGCTCCTGTTCTCCTCGGCACCGGCACAGCACATCCCGGTGAGAAGCAGCGGGAATAACATCAACAACAATGTCCTATCTTTCATGGCGTCGTGAATAATTCGGATATGCGCCGATCACCCAAGAATCGTACTCAGAGACTGCATGTCGCACCGGATCAGCATGATATTCATCTTTCCGAATCAGGGTAAGAGGCTATTCAAGTAAAACCTACTCAATATTTAAAACCTGCTTTACTTTTATTAAATTGGCATATTAAGATTATTGTGATATAATATCCCCATGGAAGGGCAGATAGACCTCAAACACATGAAGAAGGCAGAGAAAAAAGCACTCCG
>SFDX01000075.1 GCA_004557455.1 Akkermansia muciniphila
GGGGCTGTTACATGTGCAGACCTTCGGGGCTTCGGCCTTCATGATTTATCTCTATCCGTTGTCACAGGTCGGGGCGAAGGGTGAATCCGGCTTCTACACAGCGAGCGGCACCCCGCTCAAGTCGGTGGGTATCTCCGGTGTTGCGGGCAGCGAGTTGGATGTCATCGAGCAGCCCGCCGAGGGCACGGAGACGCGCCACCGCTGGCTGAAAAACGGTGATATTTGGTCGCTGGCAGAGGGCACGGATGCTTTCTCGGTGAGTCAGGGTCAGGTGAATACCCCGATGTCGCCGACCATGTGGAAAGAGTCGCGGAGCTTCACCGACTCCGAAGGGAATGTCATCTCGGCGGAGGAGCAGCAGTGGCGTTTTGCGCCTTTCGGTCAGGTGCTCGACAAGTCCGTGGTCGGTGCCGGAGACGAGGCGCAGGAGACAAGCTACCTCTACGGTGAGATTGCGGGGCGGAATGATTACGGACGGCTGCGTTATATTCAGCTGCCGAACGGCGGCCACATTCGCTACGAGTACGACGCGCAGGGGCGAGTCACCCTGTCAGCCGAACCCACGGCGGTGGCCGGTTTCGCGGAGAAGGGAACCCGGACAAGCTATTCCTCTGCTCGGTTCTATGACAACCGCCCGACAATCGTGAAGGAGGTCTTCATCCGCGAGGACGGGACGGAGCTTCTGCTGAGCACTGTAACCCACGCCTACACGGACACGGAAGATGTGCATCGGGTAACAACAACGCGCACGGCAGCGGGTACCACCCTGTCCCCGGTCAGCATCGAGGAGCGTTTCGGTTCATCGGCCGAGCTCGTTTATGCGCGCGGACGCCTCAAGATGCAGCAGGAAGAAAACGGCGTGCAGACGCATCATGCGTATCAGACAACGACGGAGTACGGTGCCTGCGTGTTGCACACACGCGAGACCCGCTCGGCAGAGGGCGCACTCGTGCCCGGTCAGTCGGAACGCTACTCGGAGTACATCGCCGTGGACGGTACGGTCACACGCCGGGAGCACCATGCCTTGTCGGCTGACAGTACCTGGCTCCTTCTGAGCACGGAGAGTTATACATACGATGCCCTGCACCGCGAGCTCAGCTGCACGCGCGGCAACGGTCGCACCCGCACGAAAACTTGGATGTGCTGCGGCCTGCTTTCCGAGACCGACGAGGACGGCGTAACCACGCTCTACAACTATGATGCGGCCAAGCGTCTCATCGGCACGGAGCGCAGCGCCACCCCGACCACGCCGAGCATCGTGACGGCCTACCAATTGGATACAGCGGGACGCCGCATCGGCACGCTCACCACAACGGGCGAACTCGTGACCTCCACCGCAACGGCCTACGACAGCCTCGGGCGCACGGTGTCACAGACGGATGTGCTCGGGCGCACGAGCACGACGAGTTATTCCGCCGACGGCCTGACGACCACGGAGACCACCCCCGCGGGTGCCACGCTCATCACCACCCGCCACAGCGACGGCTCTGTTCTGCGCGAACACGGCACGGGGCAGCGGGAGACGCTGACGAGCTATGCCCTGCAGGATGATGCCCTGGTAACCGAGATCGCGTTGAGCGATGGAACCGTGCTCTCCCGCAGCCTGGTCAACGGCTTGGAGCTGCCGATCCGCTCGGACGAGGCGAGCAGCACCGGATTTGTTCGGTCGCACCGTGCATACAACGACAAGGGGCAACTCATCCGGAGTTATGCGGATGCCGGTGATGACGCAACGGCCATGGCCCCGACCCTCATCGAGTACAACGACATGGGGCAGGAGAGCCGACAGGTGCTGGCCTTGGCCGATGAACCGAGCGAAATGAACTCCCCGGTCACGGAGCTGTCCTATGGCCTCGAGTCCGCTGACGATGGGGTCTACCGGGTCACCACGCAGACCCGCTACAATGCCTCGGGCAATCCGCTGACAAGCACGGTCAAGCGTCTGGTATCGGAGTTGTCTGCTACCCTTGCGGATAAAACCGTGAGCATCGACGAACGGGGTAACACCTCGAGCGGGTGGAGCGAATACTCAGCCCCCTGCCGTGTGACCCGTCTGGCGGTCTCTCCGGCCTCGAGCATCACGGCGCAGACTGTCATCGTTGACGGCTTCACGGTGTCGGAGCAGGATTTTGCGGGCATCGTGACGACGCATGCGCGCAGCTTCACGAGCACGGGTGTATGCACGGAGAACACGGACGGGCGCGGTAACGTCAGCACGGTGCAGACGGACAAGGCCGGGCGTGTTATCAGCGAAACCGACGCCGCCGATCACACGACCTCGACGGAGTACGCGCCCGGTTTGGAT
>SFDX01000076.1 GCA_004557455.1 Akkermansia muciniphila
GGGGCTGTTACATGTGCAGACCTTCGGGGCTTCGGCCTTCATGATTTATCTCTATCCGTTGTCACAGGTCGGGGCGAAGGGTGAATCCGGCTTCTACACGGCGAGCGGCACCCCGCTCAAGTCGGTGGGTATCTCCGGTGTCGCGGGCAGCGAGTTGGATGTCATCGAGCAGCCCGCCGAGGGCACGGAGACGCGCCACCGCTGGCTGAAAAACGGTGATATTTGGTCGCTGGCGGAGGGCACGGATGCTTTCTCGGTGAGTCAGGGCCAGGTGAATACCCCGATGTCGCCGACCATGTGGAAGGAGTCGCGGAGCTTCACCGATGACGAGGGGAATATCATCTCGGCGGAGGAGCAGCAGTGGCGTTTTGCACCCTTCGGTCAGGTGCTCGACAAGTCCGTGGTCGGTGCCGGAGACGAGGCGCAGGTGACAAGCTATCTCTACGGTGAAATTGCGGGGAGAAATGATTACGGACGGCTCCGTTACACCCAACTGCCGAACGGCGGGCACGTTCGCCGTGAATACGACAATCAGGGGCGCGTAACCCTGACAGCCGAACCCACGGCGGTGGCCGGCTTCGCGGAGAAGGGAACACGCACGACCTATTCTTCCGCGCGCTTCAATGACAATCGCCCGACATCCGTGAAGGAGGTCTTCATCCGCGAGGATGGAACGGAGGTCCTGCGGAGCACCACGGCCCACGCTTATACGGACACGGAAGATGTGCATCGGGTAACAACAACGCGCACGGCGGCGGGTACCACCCTGTCCTTGGTCAGCATCGAGGAACGTTTCGGTTCATCGGCCGAGCTCGTGTATGCGCGCGGACGCCTCAAGATGCAACAGGAAGAAAACGGCGTGCAGACGCATCATGCGTATCAGGCAACGACGGAGTACGGTGCCTGCGTGTTGCACACACGCGAGACCCGCTCGGCGGAGGGCGTACTCGTGCCCGGTCAGTCGGAGCGCTACTCGGAGTACATCGCCGCGGACGGTACGGTCACACGCCGGGAGCACCACGCCTTGTCGGCAGACAGTACCTGGCTCCCCCTGAGCACGGAGAGTTATACCTACGACGCCCTGCACCGCGAGCTCAGTTGTACGCGCGGCAACGGTCGCACCCGCACGAAAACTTGGATGTGCTGCGGCTTGCTTTCCGAGACCGATGAGGACGGCGTGACCACGCTCTTCAACTACGATGCCGCCAAGCGTCTCATCGGCACGGAGCGCAGCGCCACCCCGACCACACCGAGCATCGTGACGGTCTACCAATTGGATACGGCGGGACGCCGCATCGGCACGCTCACCACAACGGGCGAACTCGTGACCTCCACCGCAACGGCTTATGATAGCCTCGGGCGCACGGTGTCACAGACGGATGTGCTCGGGCGCACGAGCACGACGAGTTATTCCGCCGACGGCCTGACGACCACGGCGACTATACCCACGGGCGCCACGCTTATCACCACCCGCCACAGCGACGGCTCTGTTCTGCGCGAACACGGCACGGGGCAGCGGGAGACGCTGACGAGCTATGCCCTGCAGGATGATGCCTTGGTAACTGAGATAGCCTTGAGCGATGGCACCGTGCTCTCCCGCAGCCTTGTCAACGGCTTGGATTGGCAGATCCGGTCGGATGTGGCAAGCAGCACCGGATTTGTTCGCTCGCACCGTGAATACAACGCGAAGGGTCAACTCGTCCGGAGTTATTCGGATGCCGGTGACGAATCGACGGCCATGGCCCCGACGCTTATCGAGTATAACGGCATGGGGCGGGAGAGCCGACAGGTGCTGGCCTTGGCAGATGAACCGAGTGAGACGAACTCACTGATCACAGAGCTGGCCTATGGCTTCGAGTCCGCTGACGACGGGGTCTATCAGGTCACCACGCAGACCCGTTACAATGCCTCGGGCAATCCGCTGACAAGCACGGTCAAGCGTCTGGTGTCGGAGTTGTCTGCTACCCTTGCAGAGAAAACCGTGAGCATCGACGAACGGGGTAACACCTCGAGCGAGTGGAGCGAGTACACGGCCCCCTGTCGTGTGACCCGTTTTGAGGTCTCTCCGGCCTCGAGCATCACGGCGCAGTCTGTCATCGTTGACGACTTCACGGTGTCGGAGCAGGATTTTGCGGGCATTGTGACGACGCATGCGCGCAGCTTCACGAGCACGGGTGTATGCACGGAGACCACGGACGGGCGCGGCAACGTCAGCACGGTGCAGACGGACAAGGCCGGGCGTGTTATCAGCGAAACCGACGCCGCCGATCACACGACCTCGACGGAGTACGCGCCCGGTTTGGAT
>SFDX01000017.1 GCA_004557455.1 Akkermansia muciniphila
TCTTACTCATGATGGTAACTTCGGTGTATTTTAGCCCATCAGACTGACTCAATCAAGACTGTTTGCTCGAAATGTCTTGAAAATTGGCACCACCATAAACAATGATGATAGCCAAATTGATTCAAATCGTTCAATTCTGCAGCGATTGGTATGTTCCTATGGGGCTTCGAAACTTGCTCCATCACCATTACGGCACATGTCCCCCAAACTCACCTCTGTGGGAGAGCAGATTTTCCACAAAAGAAAAAAGAATTACGTATGAGCGAATAGTTGTCTACCTCCTGACGTTAATTGCGCTTTTGTTTTCCATCAGATCATGGCATAGGAATGGAAGGTCTCTTCCCTTAGTTATCTCTCTAGCTACGGGAGGAGCAGCCATAATCTACTTTCTTAGCTTCCTTCCAGTCACACCTACACCCGATTTTCGTTATCATTCTCCCTCTATGCTTCTAGGTGTTTTTTCGATATTATGTACGGCTTTGTACTACATCGAGTCTTACATCAGAGGGATACGAAATAATTCCTCGTTGTTGAATTAACAATCCCGTTCAATCAGAGGTGCCCCCTCACACCTCGACCCAGTCGGTGCGGTCGGCGGGGGAGCAGATGACGAGCTGCGGGGGCTCGGGGAACTCGGCGAGGACCGAGGCCATGTCGGAGCGGGCTTTTTCCGGGGTGTTGCATTCGCGGCTCAGGTGGCCGAGGAGGAGGTGGCGGAGCCCAGGGTGGGCGATGGTGCGCACGAAGTCGCAGGCCTGTTCGTTAGAGAGGTGGCCGAAGGCGTTATCAATGCGCTCGATGAGGGAAAGGGGGCGCCCGCTCTCGCGCAGCATGGTCGGGTCGTAGTTAGACTCCAGATACAGGGCGTGCAGGTTGCGGGCGTGCGAGAGAATTTCGCGCGTGATGCAGCCCGTATCCGTGATGTAGCCCAGGCGACGCCCCTCGTGCTCGAACAGGTAGCCCAGCGGATCCAGTGCATCGTGGCTCACCCCGAAGGGGGTCACCGTGATGTCCCCGATGCTGACGGACGCACCGGGTTCGATGTAGGTATAACGCGCATGGGGAGCGGCGGGTTTCAGGTCCTGCGCCGTGTAGCGGCTGCAATAGACGCGCAGAGGGTGTTTCTTGGACAACACGCCCAGCCCGCTGATGTGGTCGAGGTGCTCGTGAGTGATGACCACACCGGCCAAGGAAGCCGGGGCTATGCCGAGCTCCGTCAGGTGCTTGGTGATACGTCGCGCACTGATGCCGGCATCTACCAAAATGTAGGTGTTACCGCCTTGTACGACGGAGACGTTACCGCTGCTGCCGCTGGCGAGGGTGACGATGCGCATGGCGTTAGGGAGCCGGGGTGGAAAAAACGGGGTAGGGCAGGCTCTCCCGAGACTTCTTGCCGCTCACCGCGCTGCCCACATCCTTGAAGGTCACAAAAAGGAAGAACCCGATCAGCACGAAGAAGAAGGCGTATTGCAGCACCGTCAGGAAGCGTCCCTGTACCGGGCGCTTCAGGATCATCTCCAGCGTGCCCAACACCACATGCCCGCCGTCGACGATGGGGAGGGGCAGAATGTTGAGGACGGCAAGGTTCACATTCAATACCACGGCGAACCAGAGTGCCAGTAATATGCCGCTCGGTGCCGCCAGCATATCATACAAATAGGTGCCGATACCCACCGGTCCGGAGAGATGCTCCATGCCGATGTTGCTCTTGGGCGCAGCGATCTTCTGCAGCGTTTTCCACATCAGTGCCAAGCTCTCATTCACCTGAGCCTGGGGGGAGGGGTGCTCCATCGTGGCCTTGAATCGGCTTTCCCAGGTAACACCGAAGATAGCATAGATGCCCTCCAGCCCTTTCCAGTTCTCGGGAATGGCGGGGGTGAGGTCCGTTTCGCGCATCGTGCCATCCTTCCCCCGCACGCTCAGGTGCAGGGTCACGCCCTCCTTGCATTCCAAGGCAGCGGGTGTGTAGATTTTCTTGCCGTCCGCCGCCGTGATCGTATCGCCGGGGGTGAGCCCGGCCAGCGCCGCGGGGGAGCCGGGGATGACGGTTTTAACCTGCGTGGGGCTGCTCGGCACGATGCCCACCTGCCGCAGGCCGGTGCGTTCCCACCAAGCTGTTTTCGGAAGTCTGTAGCCGCAGTTGATCTCCTTGTTCTCCACTGTTCCGTCCTGCGCGCGGCGTTCGATGCTGAAGCGAATCTTCTCGTTCTCGCTCAACGCTATCAGCTCGCGAACACCCTCCATGTTGCCCATCCATTTTGTGACGGGCTTGCCGTCAATGGCTGTAATCCTGTCACCGGGCAGTAGACCTGCCTCGGCCGCCGGGGTGTTCGGGGCAACGTGCCCGATCGTCGTGCCGAGTATCTCGGCATCCGGCTTGCCCAGAATCCACACGAAAACGGCAAAGAAGTAGGCTAGCAGCAGCGAGAAAATCGGCCCGGCTGCTGCAATGATAACCTTATCGAGCGCCTGAAGGGGTTTCAGTTTCTTGCGTTGCTCCTCGTCGGGATGGATCGCCTCGCCCTCCACCATCTCCATGTCCTCCATCTGGGGCAGGGAAACGAAGCCGCCCGCGGGAATCCAGCCGATGCCGTACGTGACATCGCCGATCTTCTTTTTCCATATCGGTTTGCCGAACCAAATCTGGAATCGGTCGATATATGCCCCGCGCCATTTGCCCGCCAGAAAATGCCCCAACTCGTGCACGAAAATCATGACATTGAAGAACATGACCACGAGCACGATGAGACCGACGGTTTTCAGTACTGATAAAACTGCATCCATGTTACAAGAAGGTTGTGCCTTTCCGCACCGGCGCTATTTTGCCAGAGTTCATGCCTCGGCGCAAGCCCTGCCTTTGGCATACAGCGAAAAAAACGTCGGCTTTCCTTTCCCGCTTTTTTGCTTCTTTGTGCTTGCATCGTCGGGGGATTGTGGTAAAATGGCGGGGAAATGAATGGCGTAAGCTACAAATGCAGGCGTGTGTGGCGCGAGCTGAAGGCCTATTGGGGCGGTCCGGGGGCCATTGAACTGCTCCCGGCGCGCGGGGCCCTGCGGGGGTACACCCTGCGCAAGGCGGGGCGCGACCTGAAAGCGGCGGCGGATGTGGCACTGGTGGGCTTGCCGCAGGGAATGGCCTTCGCGGCGATGGCCGGGTTGGACAGCATCTACGGCATCATGGCCGCCACGGTCGGCACCTTCATCGCGCCGTTCTTCACGCGTTGCAGCCTCACCGTCAGCGGGCCGAGCAATGCCACGGCTTTCATGCTCGCCAGTTTCTTCCTCGCATCGTCTCCGGCCATTCGTCAGCACCCGGAGATTTTTGTTCCGCTCATCGTCTTTCTGGCCGGGCTTCTGTGTGTCATCTGCGCCTTTGTGAAGGCCACGGAGATGCTGCAATTCGTGAGCCGCAGCGTGCTGGTGGGCTACATTACCGGCGCGGCTACACTCATCATAGCCTCGCAGGCGCGTTATGTGTTGGGACTCAACGATATCGATGCCGGAAGCTCCTTCTTCTCCATGACATCCGCCATTGCTCAGAACCTGGATCGAGTGCAGTGGCAACCCATCGTGCTGGGTGTCCTCTCCTTCCTCCTTTTCATCCCGCTCAAGCGGCATTTCAAGTTCCTGCCCACCTTCGCCATCATCCTGCTGGTCATGAGCCTGCTGAATGCTCTACTCTGTCAACCGTGGGCAGGCGGGGCCTTCTGTGAGGTGCGGATGCTGCGCGACTTCACCATGAGCGACCTCAGCTGCAGCCTGCCGAGTTTCGGGGCCTTCCCGGACCACATCACGGAGCTGCTGCCCATCGTGGTGGGTATCGCCTTCCTCTCCACCCTGGAGCAAACGGTGATGAGCAAGACCATCTCCGCCAAGACCGGTGAGCCGCTGAACCTCAACCAAGACACCTTCGCCGTGGGCATGGCTAACATGGGCTCCTCGCTCACGGCGTCGCTGCCGTGCTCCGCCTCGCTCACGCGCTCGGTGCTCAATTACAACTCCGGGGCCGCTACCCGTTTTTCCGGCGTATTCTGCGGCCTGCTGTGTCTGGGTATCGTGTTCGTGCTGGCCAATTTCCCGCTCATCTCCTGCATTCCGCACAGTGTGCTGGCGGCCTTGGTGCTGGCCAATGCGGTTTCTCTGTACGACAGAAAACTGCTGCGCATCTGCTTCCGCAGCACCCCGGCGGACGCGGGGGTACTGGTCACCACCTTCATCGCGGCCCTGCTGTTGCCGCTGCACATCGCCATCTTCATCGGCGTGGTGCTCTCCGTGTCACTCTTCCTGCGCAAGGCAGCCAAGCCGGAGCTGGTGGAATATACCTTCAACGACGAGGGACACCTCACCAAGCTGGCCACGCCAGCCGCCCGACTGCCGCAGATCTCCATCGTGCACGTGGAGGGCGACCTCTTCTTCGGTGCGGCGGACCTCTTCCGCAAGCAGGTGGCACGCATTGCGGAGGACCCCTCGCTCGCGGTCATCATCCTGCGGATGCGCAACGCCCGCAACTTGGATGCCACCTCGGTCTACGCGCTCGAGGAGCTCATCAACTTCACCCGCGAGAAAGGCCGCCACCTCATCGTCTCCGGTGCCAGCCGCGAGGTGTTCCGTATCCTGAAGAAGAGCGGTGTGCTGGCGGTGTTGCAGGAGGGCTGCGCCAAGGGAGAGAGTAACATTTTCCTGCTCAACATGAACAACCCGAACTGGGCCACGCGCAACGCCCTCAAGCGCGCGCAGCAGTTGCTCGGCACCAAGCGGGCGGATATCTCCATCTACGCCACCAAAGCCACCGAGGATTCATGAGCTGCACCCCCACCCCGCAGGAGCAGGCCCGCATCGCGCAGGCTCTGGTCGATTGGTTCACGGCGCAGGGGAAGGACTACCCGTGGCGGCGCACGACGGATCCCTGGGCCATTCTGGTGAGCGAGGTCATGCTGCAACAAACAACCATCCCCACTGTGCTCGGCCGCTACGGGGCTTGGATGCAGCAGTTCCCCACCCCGGAGGCTCTCGCGGCTGCCACGGAGGAGCAGGCCCTGCGCTCCTGGGAGGGGCTGGGCTACTACCGCCGCGTGCGCGCCCTGCAGGCTGCCGCGCGGGCCGTGGCGGAACAAGGCGGCGTCTTCCCGGAGGAGGAGCAGGCCCTTCGCGCGCTGCCGGGCATCGGGGACTACACGGCAGCGGCGGTGCTCAGTTTCGCCTTCAACCGGCCCGCTGCTCTCGTGGATGCCAACGTGGCGCGGGTCTTTGCTCGCTTGACGAATGACCGCACCCCCGTGGACTCGCCCGCGGGACGTAAGGCACAGCGGGAGCTGGCGGCCTCCATGGTGCACCGGCAGAACCCGCGTGCCTACAATTCCGCACTCATGGAGCTGGGGCAGACCCTCTGCACCTCCGGGCAGCCGCAGTGCCTGCTCTGCCCCATCCGCCCCTTCTGCCGTGCGGAGAAGCCCGAGGAGCTGCCGGTGAAGCTGCCGAAAAAGGAGGTCACCGCGCTGGAGCACTGGGATGTGTTCAGCCTGACCCCCGAGGGGCTTCTGCTGCAAAAACAACCGGGCGGCGGTCGCCACGCGGGTATGTATCGCCTACCGAGGCGCAGTCGGGAGTACGCGCAGGGGCTCCCCTTCCTCTGCGCTCAGCGCTATTCTGTCACGCGCTACAAAGTCACCCGTTACCTGTACGCCAACCCGGCGGAGCCTGCGCAGGCGGACGAGGAGCGCATACCGGCGGAGCAGTTGCCGGGTATTCCCATGGCCTCGCCGGACCGCAAGCTCATCCTGCGCTTTCTTTCCGGGCAGCATGACTCGGAAAAGGCTTGACTCCCCCGCGCTCCGTCCTTAGAATCGTCCTACTTTACAACATCACACAAAGACATGAGCGACAAAGTCATATTCTTCGACACCACGCTGCGCGATGGTGAGCAATGCCCCGGAGCTTCCATGAACCTCCGGCAGAAGCTGGAGGTTGCACGTCAGCTCGAGAGGCTAGGTGTCGATGTCATCGAGGCGGGTTTCCCCTGCATCTCGGAGGGCGACTTTGAGGCCGTGCACACCATTGCGGGCATGGTGAAGAAGTGCCGCATTGCGGGCTTGGCTCGCTGCGTGGAGAATGACATTCGGCGGGCGGCGGAGGCCGTGGCGCCGGCGGGCGATCGCGGGCGCATCCACACCTTCCTGGCCACCAGCCCGCTGCACCGCGAGTTCAAGCTCAAGAAGAGCAAGGAGGAGATCATCGCCATGGCCGTTGCAGGCGTGCGTCTCGCTAAGAGTTTGGTGGATGACGTGGAGTTCTCCGCCGAGGACGCCAGCCGCACGGAGCTCGACTACCTGGCGCAGGTGGTCGAGGCGGTCATCGATGCCGGGGCTACCACGGTGAACCTGCCGGATACCGTGGGCTTCACCACGCCCACGGAGTATTATAACATGATCCGCTACATGAAGGAACATGTACCGAATATCGACCGCGCAATCCTTTCCGTGCACTGCCACAACGATATCGGTATGGCGGTGGCCAACTCGCTCGCAGCCGTGCAGGCCGGTGCCCGCCAGGTGGAGGGTGCCATCAACGGTATCGGCGAGCGCGCGGGTAATGCGGCTATCGAGGAGATGGCCATGGCGCTCTTCACCCGCCCGGAGGCTTTCGGCTTCCCCGCCGGGGAGAAGCCCTTTGCCATGGATACTCGGGAGATTGTTAAGACCAGCCGTGTCGTGGCGGGCATGAGCGGGCTTTCCGTGCAGCGCAGCAAGGCCATTGTGGGCGAGAACGCGTTTGCGCATTCCTCCGGCATTCACCAGCACGGCATCCTTGCCAAGCGCGAGACCTACGAGGTCATCGACCCCGCTATCGTCGGCTGGGGGGAGACGGAGCTGCCGCTCACCAAGCATTCCGGCCGCGCGGCGGTCAAGGCGCGCTTGGAGAAGCTCGGGCTCAGTCTCACGGAGGAGGAGCTGGCGCACGTTTTCGAGCGTTTCAAGCGCGTCGGCGATACCAAGAAATTTGTTTACGATGACGACCTCACCTCGCTGGTCAATGACTCGCTGGACACGCGGGACGGCAAGTGGAAGCTGGTGCAGGTGCAGTTCATCGCGGGCTCCGGGGCCACGCCCACGGCTACGCTCGTGATGGAGAAGGACGGCGTCACTTACACGGATTGCGCCATCGGCAACGGTCCGGTGAACGCCTGCTTGGCGGCCATCGACCGCATCACGGGGGCGGGCGGTACGCTCGTGGAGTTCAATGTGCGCGCCACCTCCGCCGGTCAGGATGCCCTCGGTGAGGCGTCCGTCAAGGTGCGCTTCGGGGAGGATTGCTGCTGCAAACCGGTCTCGGGCAAGGGTGCGGCCACGGATGTTATCGAGGCTTCCGCCCGCGCTTACCTGAATGCGCTGAACCGTCACATCAACTTCACGGAGGCAGAGGCTTCCCGCTCATGAGCTCCGTTCGCCTCATCGTCGGGCTGGGTAACCCCGGCCGAGATTACGCAGAAACACGCCACAACGCGGGTTTCATGGTGCTGGATCGCCTGGCCCGGCGCTGGGGCGCGGAGTGGAAGCAGGATAAAGCGCACAAGGGGCTGCTCGCCGCCGGGCCGGGGGTGCTGCTCATCAAGCCGCAGACCTTCATGAATAATTCCGGCGAGTGCGTCGGCCCTATCATGCGCTATTACAAGTATACGCCGGAGCAGGTGATTTGCGTCTATGATGACACGGACCTGCCCATGGGCTCGCTGCGCCTTCGCCAAGCCGGTTCCTCCGGTGGGCACAACGGGATCAAGTCGCTCATCGCTCACCTCGGTTCGGAGAAATTCCCCCGCGTGCGCGTCGGTGTCGGCGCTGCTGGGCAAAAGCAGATGATCGGCCACGTCCTCGGCAAATTCGCCCCGGACGAACGTCCCGCCATGGACACCTGCCTGGACAGGGCGGCCGACGCCGTCGAGACCCTCCTCAAAGAGGGTTTCGAGGCCGCTGCTAACAAATTCAACACCCGCAAGCAGAAAAAGCCCAAACCCGCACCTCCGCCCGAGCTACCGCCCGACCCAACACGGCCCGCAGAGGGAGACTTCACACCGCCGATATAACACAGAGAGCGCGCCGTTCCGGCTGCGGAATAAAAGCAATTTCCGGAAACTGATTGGCCTGCGGAACTTCGGGGAGGCCTCAGGGTAAGTTCGCAGTAGGCAGCTTTGGAATTTGATAAAACAGCTAAGGAACATCCCACCATGGCGGTAAAAGTCTGTATGGGGGTGGCACACCGATTCGTTTCCGAAGGCTTCCTGATTGAATCCCCATCCCGGTGATTGCCGGGTAAGAAAATCCCCCGCTCCGGGGTGGGGGCGGGGGAAGTGAGGCTTATTCGGAGCCCTTTTTGCGGCGGCGCGGGGCCGGTTTGGGGGCATCTTGTTCGGCGGGAGCCGCGGGCTTTTTGCGGGTGCGCGGCTTGCGCGGGGCCGGTTTAGCGGGCGGCTCCGGCTCCGGGGCCGGGGGCGTCGGCTCGGCATCGTCTGCGGGGGTCGGGGGTGCGGGCGGCTCCGGGGGCAGGGTGCGGAAGGCAATCTTGCCCGAACCCTCCTCCGGGTAAGCGACGGCGGCCGTATTCGGGCAGAGGGTACCACGCAGGATGGCCTCTGCGATGGGGTCCTCCAGCATACGCTCGATGACACGGCGCATGGGGCGGGCCCCGTATTGCTGATCATAGCCCCGATCCACCAGCATACTGATAAGCTCCGGCGCGAGGGTGAGCTCAATCTGCTTATTCTTCCGAAGGCGGTCGATGAGCTTCCCGGCCTCCAGCTGTACGATCTGCGCCAGGTCCGGGCGCTCGAGCATGCGGAAGACAACGAGCTCATCGAAACGGTTGATGAACTCCGGGCGGAAGTGGCGCTTCGCGGCCTCCGTAATGCGCTCCTTGAGAGACTCATAGTCCGCAGCCTCGTCCCCTGCAGCGGAGAAGCCCATGCGGCCGCGCGAGTTGGCCAAGCTGGCACCGATGTTGGACGTAAGGATGATGATGGTGTTTCGGAAATTGACCTTGCGGCCCATGGAATCCGTCAGGAAGCCCTCCTCGAGCACCTGGAGCAGCAGGTTCATCACATCCGGGTGAGCCTTCTCCACCTCGTCGAAAAGCACAACCGCGTAGGGGCGGCGGCGCACCTTCTCCGTGAGCTGGCCGCCCTCCTCATAACCCACATAGCCGGGCGAGGCACCCAGAATGCGGCTGGTGCTGTACTTCTCCATGTACTCACTCATATCCACCTGAATGAGCGCCTCTGCCGTGCCGAACATAATTTCCGCAAGATTGCGGGCCAAGTAAGTTTTACCGACGCCCGTGGGCCCCATGAAGAGGAAGGAACCGATGGGACGGTTCGGGTCCTTGATATCCGCACGGCTGCGGCGCAGAGCACGCGAGATGGCAGAGCAGGCGAGCCCCTGGCCGATGACCTTGCTCTTCAGCTCATCCTCCATACGCAGCAACTTCTCCGCCTCCTTCTCCTCCATACGGGCCAGGGGGATGCCCGTCCAGCGGGAGAGCACATTCATGATGCTGTCCTCGGTCACCTCCTGTCGCACCTGCTCGAGCCCGTCGCGCCACTTCTTGAGCTCCTCCTCCCGGCGCTCCTTGAGCGCAGCCATGGCATCGCGCAGGTCGGCAGCCTTTTCGAAGAGCTGCTCGGCCACGGCGGCCTTCTTCTGCTCTTCCAGATCCCGGCGCTGTTGATCCAGCTCCTTGAGGTGCTCCGGGCGCATCATCCGCGCCACGCGCAACACGGAACCCGCCTCATCCATCACATCGATGGCCTTGTCCGGCAGGAAACGGTCTGCTAAATAGCGTTTAGAGAGATTAGCAGCCGCGCGGAGGGCCTCCTCCGTGTAGTGCACATGGTGGTGCTCCTCATAACGGGGCGCGATACCGCGCAGAATCTGCACCGTATCCTCCACACTCGGCTCGCCCACCTGCACCTGCTGGAAGCGGCGCTCGAAGGCAGCGTCCTTCTCGATGTGGCGGCGGTACTCATTCAGCGTGGTTGCACCGATGGTCTGCAACTCACCCCGCGAGAGAGCCGGCTTGATGATGTTCGAGGCATCCATCGTACCCTCTGCGGAGCCTGCGCCGATGAGCGTGTGCATCTCATCAATGAACAGGATGATGTTATGCGCCTTGCTTATCTCATCCATCACCGCCTTGATGCGCTCCTCGAACTGGCCGCGGTATTTGGTGCCGGCAATCATGAGCGCCAGATCCAGGGAAATGATGCGCTTATCCAGCAGAAAATCCGGTACATCCCCTGTAACGATGCGCTGCGCGAGCCCCTCCACGATGGCGGTTTTGCCCACACCGGCCTCCCCGAGCAGCACGGGGTTATTCTTCGTGCGTCGGCAGAGGATTTGGATGACACGCTCCAGCTCCTTTTCGCGGCCGATGACGGGATCCATTTCCCCCTTGGCTGCACGGGCCGTCAGATCCCGACCGAAAGCCGAGAGCGCGGGCATGCGGGTGCGGCGGGAGATGCGGCTGTTTCCCTCTTTATCCTCCTTTTCATCTTTGCTCTCCCCGGTGGTGCGGTGCAGGAAGGCATTGATATCCTCATCTTCGTCGTCATCATCGTCATCCCGACGGCTCCGCTCCGGCTTGTCATCATCATCGTTCCCGTTGATCATGTCCTCCGAATCAGTGTTATCGACCTCGAATTTGGGGTCGATTTCCTCCAGCACACGCTTGCGCGCGGCCTCGTAGGTAAGCCCCGCCTCATCCAGAGCGCGGCGGGCCACCCCGTCATCATCCTTCAGCATGGCAAGCAGCAGATGTTCCGTGCCCACATAGGTGTGCTTCAGGGCGCGGGACTCCGTGCCTGCGGTAACAATGAGGCGCTTGATGCGCGGGGTATGCGGCAGGTTGCCCTCCTTGCCGACGGCATTGCCGGGTTGGATAATCTCGTTCAGATGCCGAGCGAGGCGTCGGAGGTCAATGCCGGCATTCTCCATCACGCTGATGGCGACCCCTTGGCCCAAGCGCAGCATGCCGAGCAAGAGGTGTTCTACGTTGATATACTCATGGTGAAGGCGTTCTGCCTCCCTTTTGGCTAAGTTGAGCACCTGTTGTGCTCGAGGTGTAAAATTATTCATGATTTGAAGACGAATCGAATTCTTTGACTTCTAGGTTTTGAGCGAAAAGATGCAGCACGCCGCTGCGCAGGAAGTAATCGAACTGCCCTTGGAGGCCGTAGGGCTTATCATTCAGGGCCGGCGTGGAGATTTCTGTGCCGATTAACAGAAGGGGCAGGGGGTCGACGGCAGGGGCCTCGTCCAGGGAGAGCAGGTCGACATCCAGCCCCAGACGGATAACGGAAAGGACGGAAACCGCTTCCGAAAACGAAAGCAGGCGGGTGCAGAGTGCGGTGCCGTAGGCACGGTAGACACGGTCCTCCAGCTCCAACGGCAGGTTTTTGATCAGATGCTCGCGCATGCGGAGCTCGCGCTCCTCCAAGCGGGCCGCAACATGTGCCAACCGTGCAGCCACGACCTCCGTGCAGCCCTTGGGACTCATATCCGAGTAGAGCGTGTAGAGCCCGCAGCCCTCGCTCCGGCCCCGATGCACGGCGTAGTAGGGGCAGATACCCATGTCCAGCTTCTCCGTGGCGCGCATGATCTGCGGGATGCAGCCCGCCATATCCAGCGCGGGCAGGTGCAGAATGTAAGAGAACGCCGTGCCGTCCCCGCTGTCATCCGGGCAGGAGGTCAGGTAACCGTGCGTCTCGTCCTTGGCAATCGGCAGCAGCTTGTCGAGCTTGGCCGAGGTCTCCCGCAGGGTGCGGAGAATGGGCGCCGGATCATTGCCGGGGCGGAAAGCATGGAGGGCGATGTGCTCCTCCTCGTTCACCATGAACACGCAGTCCCGGGAGGGGCAGAGCAGTACCTTGCAGCCGGTGCCGCGCGCCGACATCACGGCGCTGAGCCTGCGGTGCATGCGCATCAGGCGGCGCTTCTCGTACGGAATGTCCTCCATGGCGAGCTCGGTGGCGGCCTTGCAGCCGGGGAGCTTGCGGAGTTCGGGGATCACACGGTCGGCTACGGCGCAGCGCTGCTCCTCGGTACTCCAGCCGGGGAAGACACAGCCGTCTAGGTTGCGTACCAAGCGCCCCATCATGCCCAGAATAACATCGTTTTTCTGCGTGGCTCTGTTGATCCACTTGGGGGGGGTGCTCAGGAGCTTGAGGTTGGCTTTGCTGATCATGGCTCAAGCTTCTTGAGTTGGTCGCGGAGGGCAGCCGCGTGTTCAAAATCCTCGCGGGCGATGGCCTGCTGCAGCTCCTGCTCCAGGTGTGCGCGCTGCACGTTCGGGGGTACCTCGCCCTTCGGAGGCTCGGTCGCCTCGCTCTCCGGGCTCAATTCTCCGGCAAAGATGCGGTAGCACTCCGGGCAGCCCAAGCGGCCGCTGCGGCGGTAGTCCTCCAGCGTAAAGTTGCAGACCGGACACCGGGTTAACAGATCCGGCAGGGAGGTTTCCGCTCCGGTGGACTCCCGATGCTCGGCACCGTCCAGCTCCCGCACCAGATCGTCCACGAGCGTGCGGAACTTTTCCGGGAACATCCGCTCGGCAAAAGTTAGATTTTGGGGATCAAAAAGCCCCTTTTTTCGGGCACAGTCGGCGCACAGGGCAAGCTCTGTTACCTTACCCTCCACGATTTGGGTAAGGAACATCGTAGCACGTTTGCCGCAAATTTGACACTTCTTCACAGGGCTCATTGTACACCCAAACGGGGCGGGATGCGAGCTTGCAGCGTGTCTTTCTGTGTCATTACAGCACTCGGGCGAGGGCAGGGGGGACTGCGGGGGCTTGTTTGTTGCGGGAGGAGGTGCTGCAATAGGAGCCTATGCAGTACACATCCTTCACTCTCGGCTTTACGGCAGGCGAGCTGAGCCCTTGGCTTGCCGCACGTTTTGACCTACAGGCCTATCGGCGCGGAGCGGCTCGGTTGGAGAACCTCATCGTACAGCCCTACGGCGGTCTGCGCAGGCGACGCGGTACGCATTGGGCAGCGGCTGCGGAGGGGACGGCGGTGCGCCTCTTCCCCTTCCGCTTCTCCTCGGCGGACGCCCTGTTATTAGAGCTTAGCCCCGGCGCCATGCGGGTGTACCGCGGCGGCAGGCTCGTGCGCATGGCAGACGGCAGCGACCGGGTAGCGGTGCCCTGGGACACCCCGCAGATGCTTGCCGATTTGCGCATGACCCAGATCAACGACGTGGTGTATGCCACCACCCCGCAGCACCCGCCCGTACTCCTCTGCCGCTATGCGGATGATAACTGGACCGTGCGCGAGATGCTGCCCGATCCCTTCCCCCGGGCCTCCTATCTGCCGCAGACCGGCGGCCTGCGCCTGCAACCGTCAGCGGATGGACTGACCGCTCAACTGAAGACCGAGGACAGCGCGACCCCCTTTGCGCCGGCGATGTCCGGGCGCGAGCTCGTGCTGGTGAATGTGCCGGTGCCCGCTCGCAGCTTCTTCAGCGGGGAGCCATTTGATACCGGCGCCGTCCCCCTGCCGGACCTCAGCAGCTCCGTTGCCCTGCCGGGACGCTGCTATTACGTACAGGACAGCACCACGCAGTACTACCGCTTTTTCACCTGTATACGCCTGTATACCGCAGATGACTACTGCGGCAGTAAGGACCCCGCAGACTACCCGACCTTCTTCTTCCCCGGTGCCTTGCGGGCCGTCAACGGTGCCCCCGTCGAGGTCTGCGGCGATTGGGAGATTCAAACCACGGGGGAGTGGAATGCGCACTGGGAGCTGATGCGCTCCTACGATTCTCTCGTGACGATGGGTAACAACTACCGCCTTTGGAGCTGGGTGCGCATCAAGGATTTCTCGCAGGATGCCTTCTCCGCCCGCCAAAACTGGGCCCTGACCGGCTGCGAGGAGCGCCCCTGCCGCCTGCTGCTCGTCTGCCGCTCTGCCTCGGCGCTCACTGTGCCGGCCTGCGTTACCCTGCGCACGCTCTCGGCCTCCCGCTGCTATACCCTGCGCATCTCCTCTGTGCAGGATGCCCACCGCGCTCAGGCCGAGGTGCTCAGCTATTACGGGGACACCCTGCGCAGTGCTTTCTCCCGCGATTGGAGCTTCGGGGCCTTCGGTCCGCTGAACGGTTACCCGCGCTTTACCTGCTTTCACCAAGGCCGCCTGTGGCTGGGTGGAATGGACGGAAGCCCCACGACGCTGCTGGCCAGTGCCGTGGATGACTTCGGTAACTTCGGCGTCAGCTCGCAGGACGACGCGGCCCTGCACCTCACCCTCTCCACGCCGGACCAGAGCCGCATCTGCTGGCTATGCCCCGCGCGTTCCCTGCTGGTGGGCAGCACGGAGAGCGAGTGGACCCTGGCAGCGGCAGACGGCTCGGCGGTGACGGCTTCGAACGCAGTCTTCACCCGCCATTCCTCGGTAGGCAGTGCCATGCTCCCCGCCGTCGCGGTGGAGAATACTGTCTTCTTCGCCCGCAGCGGCGGCAAGCGCCTGCGCGAGATCTCCTACAAACTGGAGGCGGACGGCTATACCTCGACCGATACCTCGCTGCTGGCGGAGCATCTCTTCGAGTCCGGAATCGTCCGCTGGACCCCGCTGCGCACGGATAATACCTACATCTGTGCCGCGCTGGGGGACGGCTCGCTCGCGGTGCTCACCATCGACATCGCCCAACAGGTCATGGCCTGGCAACACTGGACCCTGCAGGGCCGCCGCGTGCTGGATTTGGCGGCTCTGCCGGCGGAAAACGGCAGCGGGGATGAGCTGTGGCTGGCCGTGCAGCATGCCGAGACAGGGGCCGTGAGCCTGGAGCGCATGCAGCAGGATGCCACCTACACGGACGGTACCTGCACCGTGACGCCGGATGCCGAGGGCTGCGCCGCCGTGCCGCATCTGGCGGGCTTGCAGGTGCTGGTGTGCCCGGAGGGGAAGCCGCAGCAGGCTGCGCGGGTGCAGGTGGGGGCAGGGGGAGCGTTGCGCCTGCCCGACGCGGAACCGGGGGCGTGCTATACCGTGGGGGCCGTCGCGGAGGCCTTGCTGCAGACCATGCCGCTGGAGCAGGAGGCGGACTTCAACGCCGTGCGTCAGTTCGGGCGTGCCAAATTGCGCCTGCTGGGCAGCGACCCCGCTTTCTCCTTCCGTGTGGATCCCTCCGCCGAATGGGAGACCTTCGACCCGGAGCGACAGCACCTGGCCTACCCCTTCACGGGAGCCGTTCGCTTTTCCCTCGTGCCCGCTCCCGCCACGGGGCAGAGCATCTGCCTGCGCTGCGACGGGTCTCTCGATTTCCGCCTCCTCTCTCTGTCGGTGGATACGGACTACCACGGCCGCTGAGGCCGCGCGGGGGTTACTTCGCAGTCTGCGGGGTAGCCCCCGACTCAATCGTCAGGCTGCGCCACTCCGCTACCTTGGCGCCGTTACCCCGGAACAGGGGCTTGCCCTCCGGCGTCAGCACCGTGCAGTGCGGCACATACTGCGGCTTCTCTACCCCGGCTACCTGCCAAATTGCGGGGTCTTTCGTGGTCGTCAGGGGGAAGCTGCCGCCGTACTGCCGGATGTATTCCATGGATTTCTCCGGCGTGGCATCGCATACGCAGATGAGCTCCACGCGGCCGTCTTTCTTCATCTCCTCATAGGCTTTCACCACACTCGGCATCGTGCGGTGGCACGGCCCGCACCAAGGGGCGGAGACCAAGACAATGTAGTACTGCGCCCCGAGCTTCGGTTGGGCATTCTGAAACGCTACCTTAGTCAGCCCGGACGCCACGGCCCCGGCTGCTTGTGCCGCCTGCGGGGCCTGCGCTTGCGCCATTCCCGGTGACATGAGGCATGCCGCCGCCATCAGCAGTGTGGTATGGAGAAAATTCACGTCCTCCATTCTACTCTTTCCTTCCAAGCTGTCAAGCTGATTTTTCATCTTTGCCATTTTTCCTGCCGAAAGGGGAGGAAAACGCCGCAGAAAGAGACTTTTGCGGCATTTCGGACACATTTTTTCGGCTCCTGGCGCATTTTTTTATCGACAGAGGGGGTGAAATTCAGTATCATGCCCGCAGTACCGTGAAGACATTACCATACGTTTTAGCGATGTGCTGCGCTTTGGGCGGTTTGTCACTTGCCGCTCCCAAAGCTAAGGGGAAGCCGCAGGCCAAGAATGCAAAGCCTGCTGCTGCCGCGCAAGCAGATTTGAAAAAGTGGATGAAGCGCAGCAATGCGGTCTTCAGCGTCTTTGAGGCGGCGGAAGCCGGTGATACGGAGAAGCTGTCCGAGTTGCTGAAGGCGGGCGAATCCCCCGCTGCGGTGGATGAGCTGGGGCGCACGGCCCTGCACTTGGCGGCATCCGCCGGGCAGGAGAAGGCGGCCGAGATGCTGCTGAAGGCCGGTGCAGATTGCCTGGCGAAGGACGCTGACGGGAAGATTCCCTCCCAGCTGGCCAAGGGCGCGGAGCTGCGCAAGCTGCTGCAGGCCGGTGAGGACAAGCGAGCCAAGGAGCTGCAGGTGGCCAAGGAGCTGGACGCCGGCAACGAGGACTTTGTGGCGCAGGCCCTCTCCATGGGCGTGAACCCGAATGCCTTGGTGAACAACGGCACCGATACCCTTCTGTCCTATGCCATCGGCAAGGGCCGCATGAAGGCCGCCGAGGCCTTGGCAGATGCGGGCGCGGACCCCAACTGGGTGAACCCGAACGGTCTGACGGTGATGCACGTGGCCGCCGTGAAGGCCGGTCCCGAGCTGATCGCCAAGCTGGTGGCCAAGGGCGGTAAGACGGATGTGCAGCAGCGCAACGGTGCTACGGCAATCCACGAGGCGCTTTGGTACGGCCGCAACAATGTGCTTCCTGCTCTGCTGCCCGGTGCAACGCAGCCCGAATTCGCGCCGTCTACCAAGAAGAAGGGCTTCGGCCCTCCTCTCATCATGGCCGTGATGCGCGGCAACACGACGGCCATGGGTATCTTCGTGGAGGCCGGGGCCAATATCAACGCCGATCTCTACAAGGATGAGCCGCTCCTCATCGTGGCGGTTAAGGCCGGTAAGCCGGAGGCCGTGAAGTTCCTGTTGGAGAAGGGGGCCAATGTCTCCGCCAAGGACAAGACAGGCAAGACGGCTGCCGATTACGCCGCAGATAAACCGCAAATCCTCAAACTGTTGAAATAATATGAATGCCATCACTCGTTTTCTGTTAGTCGGTGCGCTCGCTGTGGCCTGCGCCGGCAACGTCTCTGCCGCCGTGCCCAAGGGTACGGATGTCTCCGGTCTGAATGTGGGCAAGAATACGGAGAAGAACTACCGTCACCGTGTTTTCCACGCCTACATGCCGCTGGAGAAGGTGCGGGAGATCTACAAGATCAGCAATTACTCCAAGTTCGAGAACCCCACCGGTATCTATTTCCGCCCGGGGGATAAGGTGAAGATTACCCTCACCGGTACGCCGGAGTCGCCCGTGTGCCTGCGTACGCGTAACTTTAACGTTGACAACGGTCAGGAGAAGGAGTACGCCCTGAAGCCCGGGGTGAATGAAATTACCATCGCCAATGAGGGCTTGGGTTACATTGACTACCGCTCCGAGAAGCCTGCCGAGGCTCCCACCATCACGGTGGACATTGAGGGCGGTGCCATCAGCGGTGTCTTCACCCGCGCGGACAGCAATGCGACCTGGAAGAAGATGCTGGCGGAGACGCCTTCGCCCATTCTGGACCTGATGGGTGAGCGCGTGCAGCTGGCCTTCGATGTGGCCCGCCTGCGTGAGTACTGCCCGGATGACGGCGTGGAGCTGCTGCGCATTTACGACCGCGTGATCGAGGCGGAGCACGAGATCATGGGCTGGGATATCTTCGATTGCCACCCCGGCAACCACGTGTTGGGTCGATCGATGCAGGGCGGTTTCATGCACGCGGACGGGCTGGGCGCGGCCTTTACGGTGAACGCGCTCAAGGGTATTACGCAGATTGACCTGCTGCGCGACCACGGTTGGGGCGTGGCGCATGAGTTCGGCCATGTGAACCAAGTGCGTCCCGCTCTCATGTGGGCCGGTACCACGGAGGTGACAAACAACATCTATTCCGCTTGGAGCCAGTACATTCTCTCGCCCAAGAAGTTGCGTCTGGAGCACGAGGTGATCGGCGGCTACGGCGGCATCGGGGCCATCATGGGCGGCCGTATGGACCAGTACATCAATGATGCGCTGGTGGACCGCCAGCTCTGGCAGTACATGAAGGGGCCGGATAACGATGGCAGCAAGGGCACGGGTGACGCTTTCGTGACGGTGTGCCCGCTCTGGCAGCTCCAGCTCTACAATTCCGTGGCGCGCGGGGATAAGAAGTTCTACGCCCGCATTCACCAGTCTTCTCGTCTTAAGGATTACTCCAAGACGCCGCACGGGCAGCTGCGCGCGCGCTTTACGGTGGAGGCTTCTAAGTCCGCTAAGCTGAACTTCGGCGAGTTCTTCGTGAAGCTGGGCATTCTGGCCCCCATGAACCGCATGGTGAATGACTACTCCAGCCACCAGGTGACCATCACTCCCGCAATGTGCGATGCCGCAATCAAGGAGATGGCGAAGTTCCCCAAGCCGGATTCGTCTGTCATCTATTACATTAACGGTAACAATGTGAAGATCTTTAAGGACAAGGCCGCCGTCGTGCCTTCACCGTCCTTCACGTTCAATGCCCAGGCGGATAAGCGTTACAAGGTGCCGTACTGCACCGTGCCGGCGGACCAGTGGAAGAATGCCGTGGCTTTCGAGGCCTACGAGGGCAAGAAGCTCGTGCGCATCTCGCTGCGCGGTCTCGGGCAGGAGGATCAAGCCTCCACCATGGTGTTCGCCCCCGCGGGTACCACGGAGGTGAAGGCTGTGCAGTGGGACGGTAAGCGCTACACGGTCTGGTCCGATAAGCAGTCCTGATCGGGTCTCTCACCCTTGCAGGCGGGTGCCGGCCCCGAGCTCCGGGGACGGTGCCCGCCTTTTCTGTGTAGCGGGTTCAGCGCGGTCGGCGCATCGCCGGGGGCTCGCTCCTGCGAGCAGCGGGCTCTATCTCGGTCTTCAGATAGAAACTCTTGAGCGGTGCGTAGCCCTTCTCGGACATGAGAGCGTCCCAGTGCGTGGGAAGCTCGATTTTGATCGTTGCAAAGCCTCCGCCGGGCAGGCACATGGTCTTGTTTCTGTTCTCATCTCCCGTGATGAGGAAGGCGGACTTGCCGAGCTGCATGACGGGCACCGTTTGCATGCTCTCCTTGCCGGACCAGCTCAGCCAAGCGGGGGTGCGTGTCTCTTCCGCTCCCTCTTTTTCCGCTATTTTCCGGGCATGGCGGCTCATGGGGTAGGTGGTCGGGTTGAAGGCACTGCCGGGATTCCCCAGGTAGTTGGCCATGGTGCGCTGCTCCAGGGGAACCCGAGCCGTCTTGACGAGTGCGGCTTCCAAGGCTTCTTTGCTCTTGTACTTTTGTGCCAAGTCGCGTGCTACATAACCTGTTACCAGGAAGGTTCTGTAGACAAAGGGCGTGCCGCTGCCGACGGCGAATTGCTGTTTCTCCGTAGCATCCCAGGCCATCATTTCCATGATCTGCTGCGCATCGGTGCAGGCCGGGGCCAGGTTGTTGCCCCAGCAGAGGGCGGAGGCTGCCGTGAGGGTGTTTTCGTTCACCTTGAAGCCCTGCTGCATGTGGTAGGGCCGCCAGCCCAGTTTCAGGGCCGTCGCTTCGTCCTCCGCCAGACACCAGGGCATCAGGTAGCCGAAGGTGCCCATGCGGTTTTGTTTGATGTAGTAGCCGCCGAAGTTGAGCATGGCCAAGTTGATGAAGCGTCCGATGACGGCGTTGCGTTGGTCGGAGATCTCTCCCTGCCCGCTGTCCAGGCCCAACTGCCGCGCAATGGGGCCGTTGATCCAGCAATAGGGGGTCCAGGCGTGGGTGCTTGCCAGGGTGCGTCGGAAATCTCCGTTGGTCATGGCCTTGGTGAAGGCAATCAGGATGGGCATGTACTCCGCCGGGCAGCCTGCCATGACGCCGTTGACGGCTACTTGTTGCACCGTGACCTCGCGGTAGGAGGGCGGTACCTTGGCCACAACGGTATCCGGGGCGGCATCGCAGAACTTGAGGAACTCTGCCACCGCCTCTCGGGTGGGCGGGGTGATGGGGAGCCCGTCCGTTTGACCTTGCTCGGCAAAGTAGTCCTGCACCTGCTGCAGGCTGCCGGTAAAGACGATACCGTCCGTGCCTTGCTCGCTGCTCACAAGCTCGTCCTTGCGGAGGGGCTCGGTGAGGGCTTTCCGAATCTGCGGCCACAGCACTTTGCGGGTGTTGGTCCGCAGCTCGTCATGGGTGTGGGCGGAGAAGGCTCCCGGGTATTCTGCCACGCGGGGGATGGGCACGCCTGCCGCTCGGGCGGCGCTCTGCGCTTGGGTTGTGAAGCCCGGGGCGGCAATCATGACGGAGGGGATGCCTTCGTACTCTGCTGCAATGCAGGAGCCCATTTCCTTGGGGGTGCAGAGGCCGCAGCCGCCGTTCCCCGAAATCACGGCATCCACCTTCAGCTCCCGCAGGCGTGCCACGAATTCGTCTTTCTGCCTGCGCACTACTCCGGGGCCGGGCCAAGGGCCGGCGGAGCCTATCTCGTTGAGTACGAGTACCTTGGTGTTCGGGTAGGCCTCTTGGATGAGTCTCTTGAGCTCGGGGTGGGTGACGTAGGCCATGAAGCTGCCGCCGACCAATGCGATGGTTTTCCCGCTCAGGGTGTCCAAGCGGGCGGCTTGCTTGATCTGCGGGATGTTGCTCTTGCCCACGGGGGAGAGCACGGCATAGCGTCCTGCCGTGGCAGTCGCGGGGAGGCTGCATGTCCCGTCCGTGCATTCCTGCGCGGGGAGGGGCGACAGGGCGGCAAGGAGGGAGATGGCGGTGAGTAAGTGTATGGGCTTCATGATGGTGGGGAATGTCCTCACCTGTATGTACGTTTTCGCCGCTTCATTTTCTACACATTATGCTAAGGGGATTTTCGGAGCCTCGTCCCTTGCCTCCCCGGTGAGGCACCTGTAGCATGGGCCTCTTTCCGAGCTCGTCCGATATGCCGAAGAAAGGCATACCCTGGAATTGTGTCATCATGTTGTTTTGACTTGCGGAGCCGAGCCTCGTTTATTATCATAGGCTCAATAGATGACACTTCCCGTATAATACCCTCCTCGGACAAAGACGAACAATGACAGTATGACTCGCCTGCATACCGGAACCATCCCTACCTCCACCCTCGCGGCTACCGCTCGGGTCGTGGATGGCTTCGTCACATCGCAGACTAATCATCAGGGCATCACAAGCTTCTTCACCCGGGCCTACACCGCCACGGGTATCACGCAGGCGGCCACGGACGGGCGCGGCAACACCACGACCACGCACACTGACTATGATGTGCTCGCTTTTTCGGAAACACCTCAGGACGAAAATCCTTCCGGGCTTGATTTCCAATGGGTTTGGGTGCATAATCGCAACACAAACCAAATTAATAAGCACGTCTCATGATAATAATCGGTTTGTTGATACACGTCCCTTTTCTCCTGCCATGGCTTGCGGCCATAGCATTTTCAGTGTTCATTTCAGAAAAGGACCCGGATACCATGTTTTGTTGCAGGGCGATACTTTTTCTCATCGCCCTTCCGCAATCTATCCTGTTATTCCTTCTGTTTTCGAAAGAGCCGCTGACCGCTGCATCGGTGCTGATGGTTCAGTGGGTTGTGTTATATTTTATTATTGACGTTTTATACGCCGGTAAAAGGAAACTCTTCTCCTTTGCTGAAAAAAGGCATTTTCGCTCTCTTCTCCTGCTCAGAATTCTGCTGATACTCTTGTACACCCTGATCCTGCTGCTCCTTTACGTCGTTGGTCTCGTTTCTCTCTTTCAGATCCGAGAAGGCTCTGATCGGCCTCGGATGACAAAAGAAGCGAGCATACCGTGCAGCGCTCCGAGCCCTCGCGAGGCTCGGGACGCCTACTCCCGCTCCGAATTCGCGAACAAAGAGTTGACAAGTACTACCCGAACATGAGATAATCACCCCCGCACACGAATCCGGGATTAGCCCGGGTGGGTGTGTCAGAGAAAGGTACACACCTTAAGGCCTTGAAACGAGGATCACGCTTAGTATTTCATGAAAAGGATAGTAACATGGTTATATTTTCTTACGGCTGCCTATGCATGTCAGATTATCGGAACTCTTGTCTATTCCGGCAACGAACTCATAGTATCTCAGCACGGCGTGAGTGTGTACAATAGGAAAGTGGTGCACTATATTTCATACGTTCCTCTGGTCGGTATCGTGTTCACCTACCTGCACAAATATAATGCACTCAGTGCGACAGATGGTATTCGAACTGTTGACTATGAATATGAAGCATGGGATGAAAAGGATATCGACTTCTCGAGCTTCCGGGTTGAAGTCAGTGATTGCGCATACGAGATCTATGGGAACTGCGGTCTCAGAGGGCCGGGTCCGCTGTTCAAACTGGAATGGAGCCATAGAGTGCCGTAGGCAGTACCATGCCCCATGAGCAAAACAGAAAAGGTGCCGCATGACCCACTTTCTGCTTGCTCCGAGTCCGGAACCAAGTAAACTCAGATAAAAGCCATCCATCACCATGATTTCCGCATTCCCGCAGTACCAATCACCCTCCCCGCACACGAATTCGGAATTACCCCGGGTAGGTGAGTCAGAGAAAGGTACACACCTTAAATCTCTATTTCGAGAAATGAAAGAGGATTCTACGTATGAAAAGCATGTTAAGGAAGATGGAAGTTTACCCGGCAGAATCAAAAGACGCCTGGAAAATGTTTCGAAAGAACATACAAGTGGAACTTTTTATAACGCGCCCGGAACGAGCGTAGGACAGCTGGAATGCGAAACGCTGGGAAGTTACGAACTCAGTGTCACTTATACGGCAACATGGCACGCTGGTCCGTGGAAGAAATCGTTTTTTACTTTGTAACAGGAGGATGTTATAGGACAATACCATGTGATATTAAAGCTCAGTTCGTATTGAATGAGAGATGGGATTTTGAAACGAATAATGGATACAATATATTCGAAAATGCGCTAAGAGAGAGGATACCTGAAATGATTGCGAACATGGACGCTATTAATCCAAGACCCTTTACGATTATCGGCTCTTTTTCTGATAACATACATTTAGAAATCGATCAGGATCGTGACCCTCAGTAGAATTTTCGCCATGAAAAGCTCTCGGCAAAAAACAAAGCTCGTTTGTTCCTTTCTTGGAGTGGTGCTTTTGTTCTTCTTGACAGGATTGGGCTGTCAGCCAAGCCCTGAAACCAGAATACTTCGCAAGCTCCGGGTATTCGAAGTAAAAGGGGCAGACGGTCTTGTTGAACGCATGGTAATCAAGAAGGTCGTGTCGTCCGGAGACCAGTATGCCATTTTTTTTGAAGTCGGGGAGGAGGATTTTCAGGCGATATGCTCCAATCTCAAATGGTTGCCTCTGACACCGGATAGGGCCTTCGAGATGAAGCCCGGCCATTATGTGGAAGGTTTACGTGGGTACTATACTGAATTTTCGCAAGACGGTATCCTTTCGTATCTCGTGGTGCTGGATGACAACAAAACAATTGTAGCCATAAGAGCCGGGGCTTTCTACTAGGATATCTTAAGAGAAAGAGACTCTCTTGTTTTGTCGGGAGAGTTGTCATGTTTTGACTGATTGTACAGCGTGGCAGAATTTGAGATGCTTAAAAAGAGAGTGCGTAAGCACCAACCGGCTCAAAGCAGGGGGGGATAAGATCCTGTCTGAAAAACTCTGACGGAGCGCCCGAATAGGCTTGCCAAGCTCGGGGCGGGGCGGTACAATGGGCGGCAGATGAACGCAACGCAGATCAAGGCAGTGCTGGAGGAGCTGGGGCTGACTCCCTCCAAGTCCATGGGGCAGAATTTCTTGGTGGATGAGAATGTGGCCCGGTGGATTGTGAGCCGGTTGGAGATTGAGCCGGGGGACTGCGTGGTGGAGGTGGGGCCGGGTACGGGGGCGCTCACGGAGCATTTGGTGCCGCTGTGCCGCAAGCTCATTTTGGTGGAGTTTGATGCGCGCTTGGCGGAGTACCACCGCCGCCGCTGGGCGGATTGCCCGCAGGTGGAGGTGCACCGGGCTGACGGCGCGGCCTGGGACCCGCGCTGCTTGTTTGCGGAGCAGCCGGTGAAGTTTATCGGTAACCTGCCGTACTCCGCCGGTGGGGCGATTTTGGCTAACTTTTTGACGTCTCCCTGCGCCTGCTCGCGCGCGGTGGTGATGCTGCAAAAGGAGTTCATCGATCGCATTCTGGCGCAGCCGGGGGATGATGCCTACGGGCTGCTTTCTCTGCGGATGCAGATGGACTGGGTGCCCACGGCGCTGAAGGTGGTGCCGCCGGAGTGCTTCTCGCCGCGTCCCAAGATCGATTCTACCGTGATGCTGCTGACGCGGCGGGATCCCGCGAGTCTGCCTGCTTTTGACCATAGGCTGATGGATGAGCTGATGCGGCGTTGCTTTGCCCAGCGGCGCAAGCAGATGCACAAGCAGTTGCCCGAGGGGGTGGACTGGCCTGCGGTGTCGACGCGCTTGGGTATCTCGCCCACGGCGCGGCCGGAGGAGCTGGGGCTGCGGCAGTGGGTGGAGCTGACGAATGCCTGCGATCCGCATCCCCTGGCGGCGGTGGCGCAGCGGCAGGAGGAGCTCTTTGATGTGGTGGATGAGCAGGACCGCGTGCTGCGGCAGGCGACTCGCCGGGAGGTGCATGAGCAGGGGCTGATACATCGGGCCGTGCACATCCTGGTATTTAATAAAAATCGCGATTGCCTGTTGCAGTTGCGGTCGCACCTCAAGGATCGTCATCCGGGGGTGTGGGATTCCTCGGCAGCGGGGCATTTGGACGCGGGGGAGGACTACGAGGCGGCGGCTGCGCGTGAGTTGCAGGAGGAGTTGGGCATCTCCGGCGCGCCGCTCATTCGCCTGGGCTCTCTGCCGCCCTCTGCGGAGACGGGGTGGGAGCATGTGGCGCTCTACGCGGCGCGTTTCGATGGGCGGGTGCATTACCCGGCGGCGGAGATTGCGGGGGTGCTGCCTTTCCCGCCCGCGCTGATCGATGCGTGGTTGAGCCGCCGGCCGCAGGATTTCGCATCGTCGTTCGCGGCCTGCTGGCGTTTGGCGGCGCCCATGCTGCGGGGGTAGTCACATCTGCCCCTCGCGGCTGCGGATGTATTCTACCTCCTTGCGGAAAATCGCGCCTACCCGGAACTTGGCCAGATACACCTGCGCCATGGAGACGCCGAGCTTGCGGCGCACCTCGCCGGCGTCCATGCCGCGCAGGACGTTGCACTCGAAAATCTGGAATTGCTTGGGTGTTACCTTCTGCTTCACCCGCTCCACGGCGGCTTTGATGACATTTTTCTGCCACTCGCGTTCCCAGACGGCCTCAAATTCCTCGCCTGCGTTGCCGGGGTAGTTTT
Source organism: Akkermansia muciniphila (assembly GCA_004557455.1). Lineage (GTDB taxonomy): Bacteria > Verrucomicrobiota > Verrucomicrobiia > Verrucomicrobiales > Akkermansiaceae > Akkermansia > Akkermansia muciniphila_D. The sequence continues at coordinate 25,480 of SFDX01000017.1, forward strand.
CCAAGGCATGGCGCGGGTCCTCGCCGTTCGGGTCGCCTGCGGGGGCTGTGTCTTTTTTGCGGCGGCGGAATTGGTCGTTGATGCGCCAGCGGGTGATGTTCCAGAGCCACATTTTGAAGGAGCCGCGCGCGGGGTCATAGGCTTCTTTCTTGCTCTGCTTGGCGATGGTGAGGACGGTTTCCTGCACCACGTCCCAAGCTTCGTCATGCCGCAGGCCTGCTTTCAGGGCGATGGAGTAGATGAGGCGCCAGTAGGTGCGGTAGAATTCGTCCCAGCTGCGGCGGTCTTCCCAGTCCTTCAGGCGGTTGATGAGACTGCGGCGGGTGCGGGCCGCCAGCTTTTCCAGCTCGGCTTCCTGCACTTGTTCTTGCTCGGGGATGTCCTCGGGACCCGGTGTTTCCGCTTGCATTCGGGGCTAGTCTAGCATAGTTCAGCCGGCAGTGCAAGGCACTAATACGGCATCCCGCATGCCGTGTATCTTTTTTTTGTCGGCGGGGGCGATGGTGGCCAGACAGCCGGCGAGGCGGGTGCTGCCGTCCGCGCGGCGGAAGTAGTAGGGGCACAGGCGGACGCGACCTTGCATGCGGGCGAGCCTGCCGTCCTCGGTGTAGTAGGGGTGTTCGATGATTTGCGCCTCGCGGAATTCTTGCATCACCCACAGCTTGTTCGGGTAGTCGCGCAGGGCCTGCTGCACGGCGTCGCGCCAGGCGTCGGTGGGCATGTCGTGGCCGATGGACACGCCGCGTCCGCCCCAGGCGCGTGCATCGAAGCCGGAGATCTTGAGGACCAGTCGGCGTTCCTGCCGTCCCAGCTCGGCGACGTCTTGCCAACTGTGCAGGTTCAGTCGGGGCAGGGCGGCTTGCGGGGGCAGGGGGGCGGGGTCGGGGATCCAGCCGTAGGGGATGAGTTGCCGCAGGCGGGTGAGGTGCGCCGCGCGCAGGCGGCGTTGCCAACTGCGCTGCAGGCCGGGCATGTGGAAGAGGGCCAGCCAAGCTTTCTCCTCCGTGTGCTCGATGGGGGGCGGGCTCATGCGGAGCTTCCCCGCCGCACTTGCTGCTAACCAAGCGCGGGCGGCGGGGATGTTGTCCAGATCGAAGAGTTCGAAGAATCGGTACAGGGGGTCGGGATGATCGGGGGGGAGTTCCTCGGCGCGGGCGCAGGTGTAGCCCTCTCCCAGGCTTTGCGCCAAGTATTCCATCTCGGGACGGTAGTCTGCGGATTCATCGGAGACGGCGATGGTGATGCCCTCGGGGTAGGTCGCTCGGAATCCTTCTGCCATACCTTCTCCGCCGCCTAACACGTCATAACCGGCCGCAGCATATAAGCGGGAGAGCCACAGGGTAGTGCCCATGCCGCCCGGCACGCTGTCGAGCTCCGCCAAAGCCAATCCATCCGCGCACCACAACAGATCCGGCCGAATCACGCGCGGAAACTCCCCGCGCCGCACCGCCGCCCGCTGCGCCTCCACCAACCCCGCCGGCTTACCCGCCTCCAACATCGGCGCCAACCAAGCCGCCTCCTTCCCCGACAGGGAGTCTAGGTACAGCCCCTGCGCCGCATCCTGAAAACGCGCCAACACATGCCCCAGACCCTCCATCTGCCGCACCAACGCCCTCGGTAGCCGCAACGGCTCCGGCGACATCCGCCAGGGAATCCCCCCCTCGCGGAATAAACCACTCTCCGGTATCGCCGCCCGAATCTCCCCCGGCGTCAGCTCCTGTCCCTGCTTCATCCTATCCCATTCTACCCCCATCACCCCCGCCCTGTAAAGCCCAAACTACGCCACCCCCTACAAAACTTACCTACTGCATTTTGAATGCTGGGTCAAGACTAAAAGGTGGAAAATCCGCATTTTTTCAACACTTTTCCTATGCGTTCTTCATATGTCATCGCCACTCTTTTGTGCCTAAATTGCCGCAACCCATTGAGTATCAACGAGTTGTATGCCCTCTGCATTCAAAATGCTGTAGACTATGGTTATCCGAAGGGGGACAGTCCGGGTGGATTATCTCTTCATTCGTATCTATCATCAGAACATGTTTATTCCTATGTCAATAACATTGCTAATTGCAGGCATGCTTCTCCTTGCGGCGTTGCTTGCCTTGTTTGACCACACTGCGTTGTTCAACAGATCAAGAGCATTTGCTTTGAGCATCGTTTTCATACCGATGTCCCTGCAGGTCGCCTACGCAGATGCGGAACCTTGCCCGACCTACGAAAGGTATGAAAGAATTGTTGCTGCAAAGTTCGCGGAAGTTGAAAAACTTGATTTCGGCGACTACTTTCTGCAGGGTGCTGGAGTTTCTGATAAGGCCAAAACTGCCGTTGACGGTCTAAAGGATGCAATTATTGGATTGCGCTCACATTTGTATATTTGCTCGAGTGAATCTTGCCGGGAGCGCGCTACAGAGGAGATAAAAACCTGCGATGAGATCATTGATAAGCTTGAGTTCGAGTCAGGCTATTACAGTGTTCTGGAGGTAATCCGTACGCTCCTTATCATTTTTGGCTGTTGATACGCCTTGTAAAAGCGCACCCATCCCTTTTGCCTGAGGGTGAAGGGGTGGGTATATTTTTGAAGTGCTGTATCGAAAACGAGGGGACGCAGCTTGTGTCTACAGCCTACTTTCGTTATCGGTAGATTTTTCCCTCATATCGTGCATACAGCGAGATAATCCTGAGTCCCGATGTTGCTACATTTCGAACACGACCTTACAGCCCCATTTTGCCGGGGTTGAGGAGGCCTTGGGGGTCGAGGGCCTGTTTGAGGGAGCGGTGGACGGAGAGGGCGACGGGGCCGATGGCGGTGGGGAACCAGGGGGCCTTGGCCAGGCCGATGCCGTCCTCGCCCGTGATGCTGCCGCCGTGGGCGAGGACCCAGTCGAAGAGGCGGTGGACGAGGGCGTCGGCAGGGGGGCGGATGTCTCGCCCCTGCGCGTCCTTGGGAACCATGATATTCGTGTGGATGTTCCCATCTCCGGAGTGACCGAAACATGCCACGGAAATCCCCGTTTCGCGCTCCAGAGAGGCGCAGAACTCTACCAAATCAACCAGTCGGGAACGGGAAATAACGATGTCCTCATTCAGCTTGGTGAGCCTGGTGGCTTTCAAGCTGTACGAGAACTCCCGCCGGAGCTGCCAGATCTGCTCCACCTCGTCCTCGGTGGTGGCGGAGACGACATCCACGCCCCCCGCGGCACGCAGTAGCTCGGCAATTTCCCTTTGCTCCCGAGCCACGGCGTCTGCGCGTCCGTCCACCTCGATGATGATATGCCCCTCCGCCGCCGCAGGAGAGCACCCGCCCATCCGCCAGCACCACCTCCAAGCCCAGCACATAGGAACGCGTAACAACGTATTTAAGGCAGCGCGGCCCGCCCGCATTCGTCGCGATATTCCCGCCGATGCTGCTCTCTTTGCGCGAGGCTGGATCCGGCGGGTAGAACTAGCCCACAGCCGCCACCGCTGACTGCAAATCTGCCGTCAGCACCCCTGGCTGCACCACCGCGACGCCTTCGGCCGGATTCACCTCGAGAATGCGATTCATGTCCATGGTGCTGATAACCAAGCCACCCCGACTCGGTACGCAGCCCCCCACATAACCCACTCCGGCACCGCGCGGCGTAACAGGCACCCCATAGCGGGAAGCCAGGCGCATGGCCGCAGACACCTCCTCCGTACTGCGCGCCTTCAGCACCGACTGCGGCAGGGATGTGGCGTGCCACTTATCCCCACTGTGCGCCGCCAGCGTTTCCGCATCCGTAAAGGTGCTCTCCGGCAGCAGCCGTCGCAGTTCATCTATCCAATCCGTCTGCATATGCCTCCTTGGTCAGTCCTTACCGGTACCCCATTTGCGGTGCAGCCAAGCCTCCACCGGCGAGAAGAGAATTTTATCCGCCAAGAGACCGATGAGAATGATAATCAGCATGATACCGATTCCCTTGGCAATATCAAATGCGGTAAGTCTTCCCTCCGTGCTCATATGCGACGGAGGAGTATACAGCATTCCGAATGCAGACAGCGAGGTAAAAAAGGAGAGGCGCGGCGGGTGTGGAAGCCCGCTGCGCTTCTCGTGGGGGAGGTGTGAGAGTGAGGTTAGTTGGGCTGTTCGAAGAGTCCCATGAAGTAGGGGGCGGCGCCGGTGGTCAGGTCGCCGATGGCCCAGATGAAGGGGCGGTCGAAGCGGATGTCAGGCGGGGGTGCCATGGGGAGCATGGCCCACTTGACAGAACCGCCGGTCACGGCAGCCGCTACGGTCTCCGTCTCCGAGACATCGACATAGCAACGTTGCACGACGGCGGAGAGGCTGAGTGGGCCGGCTGGGTCGGTTGCAAGGGACGAGAAATCGGCAGCCGGGGAGAAGGCTATGCCCAGCCCGGCCTTCTTGAGGGCCCCCGTTAGGTCGAAGGTTTCCGTGCGCACGCTAAACTTGGGCAGCGACACCTCCAGCTCCTGAGGACGGGAGGAGGCGAGGGCCCCGCGGATCTCCGAGTATTTCTGCGGGGTGAGGGTGGCGGCAAAGCTGCGCGCGTCGCCCTTGGGCAGGACGCCGATGAAGCAACCGGGCTCCCCGGGACGGTTTCCCGTGTCATAGAACAGAGCCACGGCCTTCCAGTCCAACCCTTCGGCATAGCGGAAGCGGTCGGAGCAGAACATCATCTCCACCTTCTTCTTGCCCCCGGGGGCGAGAAAATCCGCATTCTTATCTGTGGCATCCGGGGCAAAGGGGCGCAGCCATTTTTCGCGCAGGTAGACAGCATTGAGCGCGATGAGAGCTGTATCCGCTGATATGTCATCCCTGCGCAGTAGCTCGGGGATGCAGCCTTCAGTTTTCTCCTTGCACCAGTCATTCACCGCCTTGGCAGCGGCTTCGGGGTCTGTTGCAAAAGGTGCGCGCTGCAAGGGGACATCCGCCAAGTGGACCTGCACCCGATTCTCCGCGAAAAGGCCGTCCGCCGACTTCACCTGCATGGCACTGCGCACCCCGGTTTTCCCCATGGGTAGGGCATCGAAAGCAGCGCGCGTCCTTCCCGTCGCCCCGCGCTGCAGGAGCCGCAGCAGGTTTTCCGCCGAGGCCGGGGAGAACACCACATTGCCCTTCGCACTTGCCACCACATCGCGGAATAGCTCCAAAGCCAAGGCATCGGAGGCCGGAACAGCAGCCGCCACACGAGAGGGAGAATCCGCCGGAGGAAGCACCGGAAGCTGCTCGGGGACTGCGGCGTTACAGGCAGCAAGGCTCATCAGCCCGGCCAAGGTTATGATCTTGAATTTTCTTGTCGTCATCTTGCAAATCAGTGGAGTTCTTCAGCCACCTCACTGATGAAAAGGGAAGCTACGCCCCGCATCCGCGACATTTTTTGCGACCATGGGCGTTTTTTCGGAAATTAGCCCGTCCCCTAGTCGAGGACAAAGCGGACAGAGGTGCGGATGGTGGAGTCGATGGGGGTGCCGTTGCGGGTGGCGGGGTGGAAGGTCCAGTGGGCGAGGACCCAGCGAATAGCAGCGGAGTTGAGGTCAGGGTGGGCGGCGGAGGTGACTTCTGCGGCGGTGGGGCGACCCGTGGCGGAGACGCGGATACGGAGTCCGACGGAGCCGGAGATGCGACGCTCGCGGAGGGATGCAGGGTAGGGGGGTGGTGGGGCGCTGCGGTAGGAAGCCGGGACGATGGGGGCATCATCGGCCGCTGCGGGAGGGGATGCGGAAGCAGAGGAGGCCGTGGAGGCTGTGGTGGGGGGATGCAGCGTCCCACGGCGGGCGGCGGGACGCGAGGGACTTTCCTGCCGAGCAAGGGGGCGGGGCGTGGGGGGGGGCAGCTCCGCCGTGGGGAAGGTGTCAGCCGGGGCGGGATCGAGGGTGAGTTCCTCCGCCTCCGGTAGGTCGGGGAGGGGGGCAGGTGGATCTGCGGCGAGGAGCGGCAGCAGCAGCTCGGGCGGCTCCGGGGGAGGTGAGGGAGGCAGCGGAGCGGGGGCTTCCTGTGCCGGAGTCGTGGCGGGTAAAAGCTGCACGGAGTGTCCGCCCCCACCCGCCGCGGCTGTGTGATATTCTGCTAAAAAAGCCAACAAAGCCGCCCCGCCGACCATCAGCAGAGAGAGCGCCAAGGCGGTGGGAGATTGGTGGTTCATGGTTCCTCCTCCTGCACCCAGAAGAGGTGCGCATCCGCCACCTCGTAGGGCATCGGCGTGCTGAAAAAAGCCGGGAAACGCACGCGGGCGCGGTGCGCCACCAGCACGAGATTCTCCTTCCAGCCCGGAAGCCAGATGGCCAGCTCCTGCACGCGTCGGTCCACGCGGCGGTAGGCGGCAGCGGCCTGCTCGGGGTCGGCAGCGGCCTCCGCCTGCGCCACGGCGGCGTTCAGTTCCTCGTCATCCACGCCGAAGGGGGCATCGTGCCCTGCAGCCTGCGGCAAGAAAAAGCGCGCGTAATCCGGCGCGGGCACCCCCGGCATAGTGGCCCAAAAGGTCAGCTGCTGCGTCCCCTCTTTGAGCGCATCCGCGTTCTCCTGCCAGGATACAGCCCTCGGCACGATCTCAGCCCCGCAGGTCCGCGCACTCTGCACCAGAACGTTAACCAAGGTGCTGACCTTGTCCGAGGGTACATAGATAAACGTGAAGATCAGCCGCTTGCCCTCCGGTGTCATCAAAATGCCATCCGAACCTGTGACCGTGTATCCGGCCTCCGCAAAACAAGCACGGGCAGCCGCGGGATCGAAGCGATACTGCGGCGTATCCGTCGGGCTGCCCGGGTAGCCGGTGGTGAAGGTTGTGAGCCGCTCTCCCTCGCCGCAGAAGAGTAACCGCACCGCGCGGTCCATATCCATTGCCTGCATCAGCCCCCGCCGCACCCGCAGATCCGGCACGGTACGGGCATTGACGGCAATGCCGTAGGGGGGCGTGGGGTAATCGGCACGGAAACGCACGCAGCGTATGTCCGGGTTGGCATCTGCTGCCTCGTTCAGTTGTCGCCAGGTGGGCAGGTGGCGGGTTTGAAGCAGATCCGTTTTGCCGCGCTGGAAAAACTCGAGCGTTTGCGTGGTGTCTGTGGGAAACAGATATTCTACCGTATCAACGTTGCAGGTATAACGATAGAAACGCTTATTCCGTGCCCACCAATGGGGCACACGCTGCAAGACGATGCTGCGTCCCCGCTGCACCTCGCCCACGGTGTAGCCCCCCGTGGTGGGCGGAATCCGCCGGGCGTAGCGTTGCGGGTAATCGCTGCCGAATTCCGCATAGAACCCGGGCTCCGCCGCGTGCAGTTCCGCGGCGGCTGTCAGCACAGGCTCGGGCGTCGTGCTCTGCAGCTCGGCAGCCAGCAGATGCTCCCCGAGCACGCGCAGTGTCGCCAAGCGCGTGGTTTTCTCCCCCCGCTCCGCGCGCAGAACCAGCCCCAGCACGTAATCGTGGGCCCGCACGGGGCGTCCGTTGCTGTAGCGGGCCTCTTCATCCAGCTCGAAAAACACTGTCTTGCCTTGCACGGCCCAGCGTTTCGCCGTGCCCGGAATGGGGCGTCCTGTGACGGGGTGCTGCATGACGGGGGCCAGTTCCACCATGGTGAACATGTTGTAGTGGAAAAACTGGGGCGAGGGGCCTCCGAAGGCCAGAAAATTCGCCGGAAATGGCCCCGCGCTGCAAAGGCGAACCCGCCCGCCCTTGCGCGCTGCGGGGTCGCCGATGTCGGGCTCCTCCGCCCCCTCCTGCCAGCAGAGCCCCGGGGGCAGCTCGTTCGCCGTCCCCTCGGTCACGGCGGGCGTGCGCAGCGCGGCGGCTCGCCTCATGAGGTCGAAGGGATAGGGCGCGGGATCGGTGCTCACCGCGGGCGCCTGCACGCCGGGCTCTCGCTCCGGGGTCGCCCAATAGGCGGCCCCGATCAGGGCGGCCAGCAGAGCTGCCGCAGTGAGCACCTTGTGTTTCATCAGAACTTAACCGTGCAACCTCCGTAAATGCTGATGCCGGGGCAGAGCACATCCGCCGTGGCATCGGTGTACCCCGGCGCTGTCACGAATTTCTGATTGGTGAGGTTTTCGATGCGCAGATGCAGCGTCAGGTTATCGTTCACCTCATACTGTGCGAACCAGCGCAGTGTATAATAGTTATCGCTTCTTTCGGCTTTATAGTTCGTGCGCCCCACGGCAGCCGTCAGTCCCAAGCCGGTCGTGAAGCCGGGGAGGGGTGTCGTGTAGAGCTCCGCACTCCAGCATTGGCGCGCGCTGTTCACAATTTGCTTGTGCTTCGCTGCGCGGGGTGCTGTGTAGGTGTAGGCTACGCGGTAACCATGCTTGTCATCGGTGTCAAATTTACCCTTCAGTGAGAGTTCGATGCCCTTGGCTATCTGCCGTGCCTCCGCATTGCGGAAGTAGGCATCGTATCCGTTATATACTGTCTCGATGGCATGCCGACGCTCGATCCAGAAGAGCGTTGCCCCCGCCGTGTGCCCCTCGGCGATTTCCTGTTCCGCTCCCAGATCCACGCTGTAGGACGTCTCACACTCCAGATTCGGATTGCCGTGGTAGGTTGACCAGAAGTACGCGTAGGAGCTGTTACTGCGCTGCAGCTGCCCCGGGGCACGATAGCCGCGCCCCGCAGAGGCAAAGACTCGGGTTTTCTCGTTGTTGAATGTGGCACTTGTAGCGGCTCGCAGGGTGATGAGCTTGTGGTAGATGTTGCTCGAGTCCAGCCGAGCGGCCAAGCTGTTCTCCCAATGCTCGGTGGGGGAGAAGGTATGCTCGGCGAAGAAGCCGTAGACATTCTCAAGGCTCTTCACCGGTGAGGATTTATCATCGTAGGCACTGCGATTCCAAGCAAACCCGGCAGTCGTCTTGTTCTCCTTGTTCCAGCGGTAGCGGTTGCGCCATTCGATCTGCACATTGCGCAGGTTGTAATTGCAACCGTGCCCGAACATGGAGTCCGAGCCGTAATAACCGGCCATCAGGCTGCTGCTGAAGTCCTCCGAGATCTTGCTTGCCAGCCGTGCCGTTGCCAAGTTGGTGCGGAAGCGGTAGGGCGTTACATCGCCCCCCATCGGTGCATCGCGGTATTCGGCATCCTCGCGTCGGTAGGTTGTGGTCAGGGTCGTGTTTTCGTTCAACTGATAGTCAAGACGAATGGCCTCGTTGCGGTTCACATAGCGGCCGGCGTGTTTATCCTGCTGCGCGGTACCATTCGCAAAGCGAATGTCGTTGTTCGTGTGCGTGTAGGTAGCGCCCACGAAGTAGGCCAGCGGGCCGCATTCTCCCTGCGCCTTCAGGCTGCCGGTGTAAGTGTCGTGGCTGCCGGCTTCGTTGAAGAGCGTGCAGCTCGGCTCGCCCGAGCCCTTGGGGGTCTCCATCCACAACACGCCGCCCATGGCTCCGCCGCCGTAGGTCGCACCCTGTGAGCCGCGCAAAATCTCCGCATTCCCCAGCGTATGCAGGTCTGTGCGGGCAATAACATTGGGGGTAACATTGCCGGCATCGGACATGGCGTTCAGGCGCATGCCGTCCACCACCGGCAGGGTGCAGGTGCCGCTGCTCATGCCGCGGATCGCGATATTGCTCACGTTGCCCTGTTGGTAATCGCCGCCGCCGGGAAGGGTAAACACCCCGGGAGCGGTGGTGAGGGCCTCCGAGAGCGAGATGATGCCCGCCCGTTGCAGGCGTGGCAGATCCAACACGGTGACGGATGCCCCCGTCTTGTTGTAGCCCACCGCCTCCCCGGGATGCGCCGAGGACGTGACGGGAGCGAGTTCGGTTTCAGTGGCCTCTGCCGCTTGATCATCTGCGGCAAAAGCAAGGCAGCCTGCCCAAGCCAAGGCAAGCACAGCGCGGGAAGCGCCCGCAGCGGGCGCGTACGGTTTCTGTGTCATTTGTATGTTGATGCCGTTTCCCTGTGTATCGCAGGGGATTCCGGGCGGGCTCCCGGCTGGCATTCCGACTGTTACGGTTGCGACACAGTGGCGGATTTACACCGCACTTCCCCATCTATTTCCTGCGGCATCCCGCCGCCTCCGGGTTCCCTGCCTGCGACATACCTGCCGCAGACGCCGCGCATTGTACACCCGCTTCCCCCGCTTGGCAAGCATTTTCCCGCTCCATGGGGCAAAAAAGGGCTTCCCCGCCGAATCAGGAGCCCCTATTATCCCCTGCGGCAGGAAGTACCGTATCCCGAAGGAATAGCTCTGCCTTCCGCGACTCCGGAGGCGGCCCGGAAAAGCGGGTGGGAGAGCTTACGCCCTCGGGGGAAGGGGAATGCGGTTCTCCTCCTTCCAGAAGGCCTCAAGCCCGTAGAAATCGCGCACTTCGGCGGCCATCACATGCACCATCACGTCGATGTAGTCCAACACGGACCAGAGCGCGTTGGGAGTGCGCTCGGCGTAGACGGGGGAGACGTGGTGCTGCTCGTCGACGTACTTGTCCACATCGCGCAGAACGGCGCGGAGGTGCGGCACGGACGTGGCTGTGCACACGATGGCGAAGTCTGTGATGGAAGAGGTGCCGCGAAGGTCATAGACGGCTATGTCGGTGGCCTTGGCATCATCGGCTGCGTAGGCGCAGGCAAAAGCAAGTTCTTGGCTGGTCATTGTCAAAAAGGGAATAATCTATCAGGAAAGAGAGGGAGGAGGCGTGTCCCCGGACTCGTCGGCGGGCTCGGGGGCCTCATTCTGTATCGCCGGAGCGTCGGCGCTCGGGGCCTTCGGGAGGTCCGGGGGGAGCTCGCGCACGGGCGGATCGGTCATGGTACCGGTCTCCAGCAGCTCACGAATATGCTCGCCGGAGAGTGTCTCGTACTCCAACAACTTATCGGTGATGAGCAGGAGTCGCTCCTTGTTCTCCGTGAGGATGTTCAGAGCGCGGCGATAGTTCTCCTCCACAATGCGCTTGATTTCCTCATCGATAAGCTGCGCGGTGTGCTCTGAGAAATTCCGAACACTCTGCGACATATCGCGGGCCAGGAAGACCTCCTCGTGGTTCGAGCCGTACTCCACCGGGCCGAGCTTCTCGCTCATGCCGTAGACGCACACCATCTTGCGCGCCGTGGCCGTGGCCTGGCGGATGTCCGCTCGCGCGCCGCCCGTGATGTCGCCGAAAACGACCTCCTCGGCACAGCGGCCGCCCATGGCCATCACAATGTAGTCGAGCATGTCACTCTTATACTCGCTGAGACGGTCCTCCTCCGGTAGCATCATCGTGACACCCAAGGCCGGGCCGCGCGGGATAATCGTAACCTTGTGCAGGGGCAGAGTCTTGGCAAGATCGGTCTTGAGCAGGCAGATGGCATGGCCCGCCTCGTGCACGGCTGTGCAGCGTTTCTCGCGGTCCGATACCTCCAGGGAACGCCGCTCGCGGCCCCAGTGTACCTTTTCACGCGCTTCCTCCAAGTCGGCCTGGGTGACATTCGGCTGATTGTTCTTGGCGGCAATGAGAGCGGCCTCGTTCACGATGTTGGCGAGCTCCGCACCGGAGAAGCCGGTGGTGGCACGGGCCAGCGGGCGCAGGTCCACATCCGGGGAGAGCTTGATCTTGCGGGCATGCACGCGCAGAATCTGCTCGCGCCCCGCAGCATCCGGCAGGTTGACAGTCACTCGGCGGTCGAAGCGGCCCGGACGCAGCAAGGCGGGATCCAGCACGTCCACACGGTTGGTGGCGGCAATGACGATGACATTTTCATTGGCCGTAAAGCCGTCCATCTCGACCAAAAGGGCATTGAGCGTCTGCTCTCGCTCGTCGTGTCCGCCGCCGACTCCATGGCCACGGTGGCGACCCACGGCATCAATCTCATCAATGAAGATAAGGCAGGGTGCATGCTTCTTGGCCTCCGCAAACATGTCGCGCACGCGGCTGGCGCCCACACCCACGAACATCTCCACGAAGTCGGAGCCGGAAATCGCGTAGAAGGGCACATCCGCCTCGCCTGCTATGGCCTTGGCCAGCAGGGTCTTACCCGTACCGGGAGGCCCGACCATCAGCACACCCTTGGGGATGGTGCCACCCAAGTTACGGAACTTGCGCGGGTTGCGGAGGAATTCTACAATCTCCCACACCTCCTCCTTGGCCTCGGAGATGCCCGCGACGTCCTTGAAGGTGATGTGGTTCTTGGAGGGATCCAGCAGGCGAGCGCGGCTGCGTCCGAACTTCACGGCGCCGCCCGGGCCGCTGCCCTGCGAGCGGAAGAGTACGAAGAAGAGAATCAGCGGTACGAGCAGCAACAGCCCGTAGGAGAAGAAGGACTGCCAGCTGCTGTTCTCCACATTGTAGGTGGGCAGGTCGCCCAGCAGGGCCTTGACTTCCTCGGCTTGGAAGCCGCGGTGGAAGGTTACCTCGATGGGCTCCACATCATTGCGGGTGAGCGGGGTCGCCGGTACGGGCGGGTCCATGCGGTAATAACCGAAGATGATCTCGCGTCCGTTCAGACTGAGCTGGACGGGGGGATTCGGTGCCCACAGCACGCGGCCTTCCTCGCCCAAGCGCACCAAGGCGTCCGTGCTGATGATGTTGGTGACTTTCTTCTCCTCGATGAGTTTTTCCAGCAGTTGCTGGGCTTCTACCACCTTGGGTGTCTCGGTGATGACGCGTACACCGTATTTGTTGCAGATGTTGCGGATTTCATCAGCGTCGGTGTACTCCAGGTAGAAGGGGCGGGACTCGGTCTTCGGGGCCTTCTTGTATTTGTAGGCACGGATGACGGCCAGATTGCTTCCGTCGGAGGTCTCCACCTCGATGGGGAAGTTCTTTTTGTCGTTGACGACAATCAGACCGCTGCGGTAATCCCTGCGGAAGGCCGCCAAGGAGTTGTCCTCCTCCGTGACGGTAGAATTGTTGGACGAGAACGCAACGAGGACGACAGCCGCGAGAACAAGGAGCAGGATGATCGCCCCCCAATTGCGAGTCGGGGCAGGGCCCTGACCCTGGGGGGAGCGCGGCGGTTCGTTTGGGGGAGGAATAGGCATATGTCTTGAAATGGTGAAATAACTTACTTGCTCATATTGTAGCGTGTGCGGGACGCAAAGGAAACACAGAAACGAGACATGCAGCCGTTTTTCCCCGTCATGCCGCAGGCAAACGCACTACAGCGTGTGGCCCATGCGGTCGCGTTTCGTGTCCAGATAACGTTTATTGTCCTCGTTCGGAGGGATGCTGATGGGCACCTGCTCAACGATTTCGAGGCCGTGCCCGGAGAGGCCGACAATCTTCTTGGGGTTATTCGTCATGAGCCGCAGCTTGCGCACGCCGAGATCGCGGAGAATCTGCGCGCCGACCCCGTAGTCACGCAGGTCGGGGGCGAAGCCGAGGCGGATGTTGGCATCGACGGTATCCAGCCCCTGCTCCTGCAATTTATAGGCATGCAGCTTGGCGGAAAGGCCGATACCGCGGCCCTCCTGGCGCAGGTAGAGGATGATACCGCCCTCCTGCGCGGCGCGGCGCATGGCGGCATGGAGCTGGCTGCCGCAATCGCAGCGGCGGCTGGCGAAGACATCCCCGGTAAGGCACTCACTGTGCACGCGGCAGAGGATGGGTTTCTCCGGGTCGATTTCGCCGTGAACCAGGGCTAAATGCGTCTTACCGTCTACCTTGGAGTGGTAGGAGTGACAGGTAAAGGTGCCGAAGTCCGTGGGGAGTTTGACGGTTTCTTCCCGCTCCACGAGGGTCTCCGTATGCTGCCGGTGCGCGATAATCTGCGCCAAGGAGCAGGCCTTGAGCCCGAAGCGACGCTGGAAGCTGCCCAAGTCGCCCAGTCGGGCCATGGTGCCGTCCTCTTTCATGATCTCGCAGCACACACCCACGGGCACCATGCCGGCCAGTCTCAACATATCAACCGTGCCCTCGGTGTGCCCGGCGCGGCGCAGCACGCCGCCCTCGCGCGCCCGCAGGGGGAAGCAGTGCCCGGGCTGCACGAAGTCGTCCAGTACGGCATGAGGGTCCGCCAATTTCATGGTGGTGATGCTGCGCTCGAAGGCACTGATACCCGTGGTGGTACCTTCCTTGGCATCCACGCTGACGGTGAAGGCAGTATGGAGTTTCTCCGTATTGTGCATGGCCTGCATGGGCAGCCCCAGGGAGTCCACGCGCTCCGGTGCCATGGGCACGCAGATGAGCCCGCGGGCGTGGGTGGCCATGAAGTTGATGTTCTGCGGGGTGGCGAACTGCCCGGCGCAGACGAGGTCGGCTTCGTTCTCGCGGTGCGGGTCGTCCGTCATCAGGATGAGGCGGCCCATGCGCAGCTCCTCCAGAACCTCAGGCAGGGGGGAGTAGGTGATGGGGTCCTCGCCGTCTGCCACGGGTACCTCCTCCGCCACCGGAGCAGGGGCAGGTGCCTCTGCGGGGGGCGCAGGCTGTTCCTCCGGTGTTTCGCCGCAGGTGGCGGCATCGCAGGCGTTGATAAAGGCATTCATGTCAAAGACGCCGCCCTTGGCGCTGAACTCGAACTTTCCCATAATCGGAGAGAGCTTACAGGTGTATGGTTACTTATTTTGCTTGGCCCAAGAATCACGCAGGCCGACGGAGCGGTTGAAGACGGGGTGCTCGGGGCTGTGGTCGTAGCGGTCGGCCACGAAGTAGCCCAAGCGCTCGAACTGGCAGAGGAACTCCGGCGCGGCCTCGGCCAAGGCGGGCTCAACGACGGCGTTCTTCAGCACGGTGAGGGAGGCCTCGTTCAGTGAGGCCAGGAAACCCGCGGGGTTGGCGTCCGGTGCTTCATCTTTGAACAGGCGGTCGTAGAGACGCACCTCGGCCTGCACGCCGTAGCGGGCGGATACCCAGTGGATGGCCCCGCGGCAGCGGATCCCCTCCGGCGGGTTGCTGCCGATGGTGCCGGGGATGATTTCCGCCTGCACTTCCGTGACGTGTCCCTCCTCGTCTGCTGTATAACCGGTGCAGATGAGGCAGTAGGCCCCGCGCAGGCGCACACAGGCCCCGGGGGTAAGGCGTTTGTACTTCTTGGGCGGGTTGACCATGAAGTCTTCCTGCTCAATCCACACCTCGCGCGTGAGGCGCACGCTGCGGTTGCCCAGCTCGGTTTTCTCCGGGTTGATGACCACCTCCACGTCCTCGCAGAAGTCCTCCGGCACGTTGGTGAGCACGAGCTTGAGGGGATTGAGTACGGCCATGCGGCGCTCAGCGTTAGCATTCAGCTCGGCGCGCACTTCGTTCTCCAAGCGAGCCACATCGGTGTTGCCGTTAAACTTGGTGATGCCGACACCCTCGCAGAAGCGGACGATGGCGGGGGCGGGGTAACCGCGGCGGCGCATGCCGCAGAGCGTGGGCATGCGGGGGTCATCCCAGCCTGCCACAAAGCCCTCCTCCACCATCTGGCGCAGCTTGCGCTTGCTCATCACGGTGTAGGTGATGTTGAGGCGGGAGAACTCGCGCTGCTTGGGCTTGGCCGGCACGGGGCAGTTCTCCACCACCCAGTCGTAGAGGGGACGATGGTTCTCGAACTCCAAGGTGCAGAGGGAGTGGGTGATGTGCTCGTAGGCATCCTCCAGCGGGTGGGCAAAGTCGTACATGGGGTAAATGCACCATTTGTCACCCGTGTTGTGATGTCGGTCGTAGGAAATGCGGTAGATGACGGGGTCGCGCATGTTCATGTTGCTGCTGGCCATGTCGATCTTGGCGCGCAATACGGCACCGCCTTCGGGGAATTTGCCTGCTTTCATGGCTTCGAACTGCGCCAAGTTCTCCTCCACGCTGCGGTCGCGGTAGGGGGAGTGCTCGCCGGGTGTCACGAGGTCGCCTTTCTGGCGGCGCATGGTTTCGCGGTCCTGCTCGTCAACGTAGGCCAAGCCTTTCTTGATGAGGGCAACGGCGCAGTCGTAGTAGAAGTCGAAGATGTTGGAGGCCCAGTAGAGGTGCTCGCCCCAGTCGAAGCCCAGCCAGTGGATGTCCTCTTGGATGGAGTTCACGAACTCGACGTCCTCCTTGTCCGGGTTGGTGTCATCGAAGCGCAGGTGGCAGACGGCGCCCAGATGAGCATATTCCTTGGCCAAGCCGAAGTCCAGGCAGATAGCCTTGGCGTGGCCGATGTGCAGGTAGCCGTTCGGCTCCGGGGGAAAGCGTGTAATCGGTACCTTGCAATAGCCGTTCTCCAAGTCCGCGGCGACCATCTCGCGGATAAAGTCTTTTTTTTCGTCGTTGCTCATCGTTCGCGCGAGTATACGCCCGCGGGGCTTGTATCGCAAGCCTTTTCCGTGCCGCTGACACAAAATCCCTCCCCATGGCGTGCTTCGGGGCGGGACTTGTCGCGGGCTCAGGGATGCGCGGGGGCCTGCTCGATGGCTTTCAGTCTGTCGAGGAGCTCGCGGGTCTGCTCCGGGCGTTCCGGAGCCATGTCGTGTTGCTCGGCAACATCGCTTGACAGGTCGTAGAGTTTCGGCCGGCGGGTGGCGATGAGTTTCAGGTTGCCGCTGCGCAGGGCACGGGCGGAGCCGCTGTTACCGGCCTCGACCAGCTCGCTGCGTCCGGTGGGGTTCTGCCCGAGCAGGGCGGGCAGCAGGGCTTCGCTGTCTTGCATGGAGCCTGCGGGTACCGGCACGCCGACTAATTCCGCGAGGGTGCGCCCCAAGTCCATCTGGCAGATGAGGGCGGAGGAGGTGCTGCCTGCTTTGACGTGTCCGGGCCAGTGGACGATAAACGGTACGCGGGTGCCGCCTTCCAGCAGGCCGTATTTGCCGCCGCTGTAGGGGGCTGCGGGGTTGTGCCCTTTGCAGGCCTCGGCTGCACCGTCCTCATAGCCGTCGGAGATGACGGGGCCGTTGTCACTGGTGAAGATAATCAGGCTGTTTTCGTAGCCGCTTTCTGCCAAGGCCCGGCGGATTTGCCCCAGGGAGTCATCCATCTGCACGGTAACATCGCCGCGAATGCCGAGCCCGCTCTTCCCGCGGAAGCGTTGATGCGGGTCGCGGGGGACGTGGATATCATTCGTGCAGAAGTAGAGGAAGATGCGTTGCCCACGGCTCTCGCGGATGAAGTTGACGGCGGCGCGGGTGATGTCATCGGCCAGGTCTTGGTCTTTCCACAGGGCGGCCTTGCCTCCCGTCATGTGGCCGATGCGGGAGATACCGTCGATGATGGTATCGGCGTGCTGTTTGTTGGAGGGGCGTCCCCAGGGTTTCAGCAGCTCGGGGTGCTCTGCGCCTGTCTGTTCCTCCGTAAAGCGAAAGCCTTTCTGATAGCTCACACGGATGGGGTCTGCCGGGTCCAGACCCACCACTTCTCCGTTCTGCACATAGACGCAGGGCACGCGATCCGCCGTGGCGGCCATGATGAAGGAGTAGTCGAAGCCCACCTCGCGCGGCCCGGGGGCGATCGGTTTGTTCCAGTCCGTCGGCTCCTTGCCGCTGCCCAAGCCCAAATGCCACTTGCCGATGGCGGCCGTGCGGTACCCGGCCTGCTGCATCAGGCTGCCGAGGGTCGTCGCCTGCTCCTTGGTGGGCAGAATCAGCTTGGCGTCACCGGGCAGAATCCCCGTATTTTTCTGTCGCCACGCATACTTGCCCGTCAGCAGCGAGAAGCGCGAGGGCGTGCACACCGAGTTCGTACTGTGCGCATCCGTGAACCGCAGCCCCTCCTCGGCCAGCCTGTTCAGGTGCGGGCAGGGCGCCTTCTCGCACCCATACGCAGAGGTATCGTTGTACCCCAAATCATCCGCCAAAAACACCACGATGGCCTGCGGCTTCTCCTCCGCTGCCCAAGCCATACCGCTCATCACCAGGGCTACCAAAAATGCAAAGGTTCTCATGCTTCCACTCTACCACATCCCCCGCCCGCCGTCAAGCCAATTCATCCATCCCTGCTCATTAAATAACTCCGGGCTGAACGGATGAATCACAAGCCGTCAGGCAATCCCCTGTGTCAGGAGAGGGAGGCGAGGAGGTCGGGGGGGAGGGGTGGGGCGGAGGATGCGGAGGCGCAGTCGATGAGTTGGGCGGGGGTGCGGGCACCGATGAGGACGGAGGTGATGCCGGGACGAGAGAGGAGCCAGCGGAGGGCGAGTTGGGTGAGGGGGATGCCGGCTTGGGAGGCAATGCGTTGGAGGGCAGCGACGCGTTCGCGGTCGGTGGCGACCTTCTCCGGGGTGAGGAAGGGGCCGGTAGAGGCGGCGCGGGAGTCTGCGGGGATGCCGTTGAGGTATTTGCCCGTGAGTATGCCCTGGGCTAGGGGGGAGAAGACGATAGCCCCGGTGTTTTCCTGCTCGGTCGCCGGCAGAACCTCCGGCTCGCAGCTGCGGTCCAGTAGGTTATAACGGAACTGATGGAGCAGGCAGGGTACCTTCTCCTCGCGCAGGTAAGCGCAGGCGCGACGGAAGAGCGGTGCAGGGTATTTCGACAGGCCGACATAGAGAGCCTTGCCGCTTCGCACAGCCTGCACCAAGGCCCCGAGAGTTTCCTCCAAAGGCGTCTCGGGATCGGGGCGGTGACTGTAGAAAATATCCACGTAGTCCAACTTCAGGCGCCGCAGACTTTGATCCAGCCCGGCAAGCAGGTGCTTTCGCGAGCCCCAATCCCCGTATGGCCCGGGCCACATGGCGTGCCCCGCCTTGGTGGAAATGAACAGCTCATCCCGCTGCCGGGAGAAGTCGCTGCGGAGCAGGGCCCCGAAATTCTCCTCCGCGCTCCCGGGAGGCGGCCCGTAGTTATCCGCTAGGTCAATATGGCATATACCCAAATCCAGCGCCGTACCCAGTAGGCGCCGTCGATCTGCCGGAGCCGCCGCATGGCCGAAGTTATGCCAAAGGCCCAAGGAAATCTCCGGTAACAAAATGCCGCTGTGTCCGCAACGTCTGTACTTCATAGCCGTATTACTCTGTGAAAAAGTCCTCGTTAGTCACCGTCTTTCGCTCATCGCTGTATTGCAGCAGCACCTTGCCCGGGGCAGAGGGACCCTGAACGATGACCATCGTGAACTCATGCAAGCCCGCCTTGAGCGGAATACCCGGGGTGCCGGATGCGGGTGCTGTTTCCACGGCGTTGGAGGATGAACTTTCCGTGGCCGTCGTACCCGGAGTGTAGTTAGAATCTGCATCAATTAAGCAGAAATTATGCAGCTTGATATACGCCTTGGAGCCGGGAACCCCGTCCAGCGTCAGGTAGAAACGCCCCGACGTTGTATCCTGAGGCACCCGGATGAAGCCGCGCAGCTCCGTGATGCTCCCCGCCGGCAGCTCAAGCCCCTGAAGCCCCGCAACGGTGGTCCGCTCGGCGCGGTCAGCCCCCGGCAGGGTATCGAAATCCGGCACCCAAGGCGCATCCGCCGTCAGCCGACGCATGACGAGCCCCGGGGTGGTGCCCTGCGGTTTATCTGCCGGAACAGCCTGCGCATCGTAGGAGCGACGACCGTTGCACGGATTGCGACGGGCTCCCGCCTTCGGATCACGCGTGTAGGAATAAGCCCGGCGTTGATAACAGGCGGCAGCCTTCAATTGTTCCTGTTTATCCCGATAACGATCGGCCAGATTCTCCGCCTCGTGAGAATCAGCGTCCACATCGTATATCTCAAAGTCCTCCTCACCCGTCCGTATGCCGGTACGAATGGCCTTGAGCCATCGGTCCCCGTCGCGGAAAATCAACATCTGCTGCTCCCCGCGCGGTCTCCCCTTTTTGTTGGGTGCGTAGTCAGCGTATTGCACCATCCTGCCGGAGAAAGCATACTCCGAGTAGACCACACCGCCCCGATCTGCGGAGGCCTGCCCCCGGAGCTCCGGCAGCAGGCTCACACCGTCGCAGCGCATCGGTTTCGGCACCCCCGCCAGATCCGCAAAGGTCGCCATCCAATCCTGAAATTGACTCGGCTGCATGCTCACCGAACCCGGTTTCACCAAGCCCGGGGCATACACGAGGCAGGGCACCCGCATACCACCCTCCCAGACATCGCGTTTGATGCCGTCGAAGGTGCCGTAGCTGCGGAAGAAAGCCGGATTCTGAGCGGGCGCGGGGTGCCCGGCAATAGGGCTCACAGCTCCCGGCTCATTGTGGGGACCGTTGTCACTGGTGAACACGATAAAGGTATTCTCCGCAATACCCAGTTTCTCGCAATGAGCAATGAGGTCACCCATGGCTTGGTCAATACGAGTTATCATCGTAGCATGGCGCCGCGCGCTGTTCAACGCCGCCGGGGCACCCTTGCCGAAACGCTTGTCGGCATAAGCCTCCCAAGCCTTGTTATCCCGGTATGCCGGCTCGATAAAGGAATCCCACTCCCCCCGGGCCGTGTTAATCATGTGCCCCGTTGTGCCCAGCCAACGCAGACCCTCCGCGGGGAAGGGGCAGGACGGGACCGCCAGACGAGCGTGCGGAGCGATGAGCGTAAGCGCCAAGAAGAAAGGCCTCCCCGCCTCCTGCTGCCTCTGCTCGCTGATCCACGCCTTTGCCCGCGCCGTAAAGAGATCCGTGCTGTAGCAGGTATCCAAGTCATCCGTAATCATCCTGTCGCCGTCCCAAATGGCATTGCGATGCGTCTCCGGGTCCGCATTGCTCTCCTCCTTGGGGTAATGGCGGTGGCCTGCGAGGTGGTTGTTATACCCGAAGAAGTAATCGAAGCCGCGCTGCGTAGGCCATGCGGGGCAGGTGGTCGGCGTGCCCCCGCTCTCTTTGCCGCCGCCGATGCCCCATTTGCCGATGAGCGCCGTCTTGTAACCCGCTGCGCGCAGCACACTTGCCAAGGTGTGACTGTTCTCCAGAGCAGCATCAAAACTGTTATTCCGTATCACCTCCGCATGCCCTTGGTGTACCCCGCTGAAGAGGGAGGCCCGCGCCGGTGCGCACACCGGAGCCGCCGTGTAATGGCGCCGTAGTTGGCTCCCCTGCCGCGCCATACGCTCCAGGGTCGGCGTTTGGATCACCGGGGTGTCCGCCTCCTCGGCCCGCGCTGCTGAGGCGTTGATACTCGTGTCGCCCCAGCCCATATCATCAACCAACACGAGGATGATGTTCGGTCGCGGTGCCTCCGCCCGTGCGCAGAAGCCGCAGCAGGCTAACAAAGATGCAATGAGGAGGGAAATCTTCATATCTCCCCCAGTCTACACTATTCGCCGCCGTTTTTCAAGCAAGAAATGAGCCTCGACTCATTTCTCCCCCTTCTCCTTGTTATCCCGGAAGAAAGGCCAGTCCGATATGCCGGGGATGGAGGGCAGGGTCGGCATCTCCACATTGCTGAAGCGGGCGCGCAGCAGGAACCATACCTTGCGGAAGTTACCGACGCTGTAGCGGCGCTCAAAAACGCGGTATTCGTCATCCTGCATCTTCTCCAGTATGGTGTGATAGATGAGACTCATAGCCTGCGCGGGAATGAGAGCGTTGCGGTCATCGACGGGCAGTTTTTGGTAGAGATCCTCCGCCTCGGCGAAGAATTTCTCCGCCAAGGCCGCCTCGTAGGCGAAAAGCTGCCGCGTGCGGTAGTCGGTCCGCTGTTGGGCGATGTCCTCTGCCGTCACGCCGAAGAGCTCCATGTCATCCGCCGGAAGATAAATGCGGCCGTGCTTGCGGTTATCCTCTGCCACATCACGCAGAATGTTGACAATCTGTAGAGCGTAGCCCAGCGCGATGGCGTAGTCGTGCGCCGCCTCGGAGGCCCCCATCACGGGTGCGCTGAGCAGGCCCGTGCAGCAGGCTACCTTGTAACAATAGTCCAACATCTCCCGACGCGTTGCGGGTTGGCGGTGGGCAATGTCTCCCCGGCAGCCTTCAATCAGGCCGTAAATCGGCTCCTTGTCCAGTTTCAGCTCGGTGATGAGTCGGTGCACCTCCTGCTCGATGCCCGCCTGGGGTTCGATGTTACCGTCGACGATGCCCAGCCAACGGTCCAAGGCGCGGTGCCGCTCGTCCGGGGTGAGTCCCGGCTCGTCCACAATATCATCCACAATCCGGCAGAAGGCATACAGGCAGGCCATGCGGTTGCGCTTCTCCTCCGGTAGGTCCATGAGAGTAAACGCCAAGTTGGATTTGGCGTTGCGGGTAATGGTGGCGGAATCGGACATGGCAGGTATAAGTTATTCGATGAGGCCCCAGTGGGAGCTGAACGGCCACAGCGTGAATGCTGCCGGGCCTACGACGTTGAATTGGCGGACGGGGCCCCAGTAGCGGGAATCCAGCGAGTTGGTCGTGTTATCTCCCAGGGCGGCATACTCGCGCAGGTTCGGATTGTTGAGCGGTTTTTTGAGCACGAGCGGCTGCTCATCCGTCAGGTGAGCCAAGGGGGTGAGTCGGGCTGACAGCTTTTGATAACCCACCGCATTGAACGGTGGTTTGCCCTCGGCTACGCGGCGGATGGTAGGCTCCTGCGCGGGCTTACCGTTGACAAGCAGATACGGCGGCTGCACGTACAGGGTATCTCCCGGCAGGCCGCACAGTCGCTTGATGTAGTGCGTGCCGCCCCGCTGGTCCGACATACGGAGGGCGGCGGGAGATTTCATCTCTGTGTTCAGGTTGCGGGTATCAAACACAAAGGTCTCCCCTCGGCGCGGCAGGCGGAAGTTGTAGGCTACGCGGTTCACAATAATCATATCCCCCGCATCCACGCGGGCGCGGATGATGGTCTCCCCGCGTTGGAAGGGGATGCCGAGCGCGGTGCCGTCCGCTTCCACCCCGGCTATCTTGCCCCGGTCGGCAAAGTAGGCCGTCACGGCACCCTTGGCCGAGGGTATCTCCAGTGTGGTCCCGTCGCTGAAGGTCACGTCGGTGACGGAGAAGAGCAGACACTTCTGCCGACCTTCGATGCGTATGATACTCTTCGGTACCTCCGCCACCGCCTCCACATATGAGCTGCCCAGGGTGAGGGTGTGCCACACGCGGGTGGGCAGGGAGGGCACTTCATCCACGGGGTGAATGATAATGCCGTTGAGCGAAGGCTGCATGGAGCCTGTCGGAATGCGGAAAGGCTGGGCGTAGTAGGTGCGTATGCCCAGGAAGACCACCATGATCACGAAGATGGATTCCACCATCTCCGCAAGTGGATTGCGCTCGGCGCCCGGCAGGGACAGGGCCCGGAGTTTTTTCTCCAGCCCTTCCGCTGCTTCTCGGTCGCAGGCAAGCAGGGCCAGCCGCAGCCCGCGCTGCAGCTCCCGCAGGTCCTCGAAGGTCAGCGGCTGCGCTTTCGGCTCACCGTCGGCACCCGTTCCGGGAACAGTCACCCGCAAGGTCTCGTGACGATGATAATTGATATAGCGGGTGAGGGATGAGAGCTCTGCATGGGCCTCCCGCCGCCAGCGGGGGGTGAACCAGGCAAAGACGGAATCCCAGATGCCGAGGATGAGCTTGCGGAAGAACATGGGCGATCAGACGGCTACGATATTCACCAGACGTCCGGGCACCACCACCACCTTGCGGATGGTCTTGCCGGCGATGAAGTCCTGCACCTTGGGCGCGGCCAAGGCAGCGGCCTCGGCGGTCTCGCGGTCGGCATCCACGGGCAGCTGTACCTTGTCACGCAGCTTGCCGTTCACCTGCACCACGATCTCGCGCATATTTTCCACCAGATACTCCGGGTTGAAGGCCGGCCAGGTCTGCGTGCAGAGTCCGCCAGCGGGCAGGGCCGGGTACTGCGCCTGCAGCAGGCTGTACAGCTCTTCCGTTATGTGCGGGGCAAAGGGGTTGAGCAGGTGCAGCAGGGTCACATAGTCCGTCAGGCAGACCTTCGTCGCGGCGGTCATCGCGTTGGTGCATTCCATCATCTTGGAGATGGCGGTGTTGAAGCTCATGGACTCGATGTCCTCGGTCACCTTCTTGATGGTCTTGTGAAGCTCCTTGCGCACGGGTGTCACCTCGCCGTTGTCCTCGTCCGTCACCTTGCCGGAGAGTGCCCAGGTTCCTTCCTGCGTCTCCGCCATGGCAACGCGCCACACGCGGGCCAGGAAGCGGCTGATGCCCTCCACGCCCTTGGTGGCCCAGGGCTTCACTTCCTTGAGCGGGCCCATGAACATTTCGTACAGGCGGATGGAGTCCGCACCGTACTCGCGCACAATGTCATCCGGGTTCACCACGTTGCCGCGGCTCTTGGACATCTTCTGCCCGTCCTCGCCTAGGATCAGGCCCTGGTTGACGAGCTTGTTAAACGGCTCCGGGGTGGAGACCAGACCGTAGTCATACAGCACCTTGTGCCAGAAGCGGGCGTAGAGCAGGTGCAGCACCGCGTGCTCCGTGCCGCCCACATACAGGTCCACGCCGCCGGGTTTGCCGTTGCTGCCCATCCAGTAGGCTTCCGCTTCCTTGCCCACAAAGGCGTTGTCGTTGGTGGGGTCCAGGTAGCGCAGGTAGTACCAGCAGGAGCCCGCCCACTGGGGCATGGTGTTGGTCTCGCGGGTGTAGCGGTCGCTGTAGTGAATCCAGCCGGTGGCCTTCACGAGCGGGCCGCGCGGGTCGCCGCTGGGCTTAAAGTCCTCCATCTCCGGCTGCAGCAGGGGCAGCTCGGTCTCCGGCAGGGCGCAGTGGTGGCCGGTCTCGTTATCCCACAGCACGGGGAAGGGTTCGCCCCAGTAGCGTTGGCGGCTGAAGAGCCAGTCGCGCAGCTTGTAGTTCACCTTGCCGCATCCGTAGTGTTTCTCTTCCAGCCAGGTGATCATCTTCGCCTTGGCCTCGGTTACGGAGAGTCCGTTGAGGTGCTCGGAGTTGACCATCGTGCCGTTGTAGCCCACGAAGTCGCGCCAGGGTGTGCCTGCGTCATCCGGCTGCACCACTTGGATAATGGGCAGGCCGAATTTCTCCGCAAACTCGTAGTCGCGGCTGTCATGTGCGGGCACAGCCATGATGGCTCCCGTGCCGTAGCCGGTCAGCACATAGTCCGCAATCCACACGGGAATCTGCTTGCCGTTCACGGGGTTGGTGGCATAGGCGCCGGTAAAGCAGCCGGTCTTCTCCTTGGCCAAGTCCGTGCGCTCTAGGTCGCTCTTGGCGGCGCAGGCCTGCCGGTAGGCGTCCACGGCTTTCTTCTGCTCCGGGGTGGTGATGGCAGGCACCAGCTCGTGCTCCGGGGAGAGCACCATGTAGGTGGCGCCGAAGAGGGTGTCCGGGCGGGTGGTGTACACGGTGATGGTGTGCTCGCCGCAGGTGAAGTTTACCTCGGCACCCCGGCTCTTGCCGATCCAGTTGCGCTGCAGCATCTTGATGCTCTCCGGCCAGTCCAGGGGCTCCAGATCATCGATGAGTCGCTCGGCATAGGCGGTGATGCGCAGCATCCACTGGCGCAGCTTGCGGCGCTCCACGGTAAAGCCCTTGCTCTTCCATTCCTCGGCCTCCTCGTTGGCCAATACGGTGCCCATATCCGGACTCCAGTTCACCATGCCGTCCGCCACATAGGCCAAGCGCACGGCATCGATCTGTTCGCGGCTCCACCCGCGGGCCTCCAGCTCGCTCACGGGGCGGGCTTTCTGCTGCTCGGTGTCGTAGTAGGAGTTGTACAAGCGCAGGAAAATCCACTGCGTCCATTTCACATAGCGCGGGTCCGTGGTGGCAATCTCGCGGTCCCAGTCGTAGGAGAAGCCCAGCATCTTGAGCTGGCGGCGGAAGTTGTCGATGTTCGCCTGCGTGGTGATGGCAGGATGCTGCCCGGTCTTGATGGCGTACTGCTCCGCCGGCAGGCCGAAGGAGTCCCACCCCATCGGGTGCAGCACATTGTAGCCGTTCATCCGGCGGTAGCGGCTCACGATGTCCGTCGCCGTGTAACCCTCCGGGTGCCCCACGTGCAGCCCCGCCCCGCTCGGGTAGGGGAACATGTCCAGAATGTAGCACTTCTTTTTGCTCGCATCAAAGCCCGGCTCGCCCGGGTTGCTCACCTTAAAGGTCTTCTCTTTGTCCCAAATGGCCTGCCACTTGGGTTCGAATTGCTCAAACGGATACGGATTCTTGCGGTCTGACATGTCGCGCGCGACTATAGTACAGAAACGCCGAGAATGCAAGCCTTTTTCCATCCGGATGACGTTCTTCTTCCTCATTCCGCCCCCTGACTCCCCTCCGCCGAGGCAGCAGGAAGCGCGAATTCTGTGTTATGCAAACGCAGCGGAAGACTGCACACCACCGATATAACAGAGACCGAGTGGAGTCTGACCGCGGAATGAAAGGAATTTTGGGAAACTGATCGACCTTCGGAGCTTAGGCAAGACTTCCGAGTATATCCGTGGTAGTTGCTTTTGAATTTTGTCAAAAAACTACGGAGCCTACCATCCCGGCGGCATGAAGTCTGTACCAAGCTATGCAGGCCACAAACTCTCCGAAAATTCCCTCTATTCCGCGGTCCATATTTTCTCGCTCTCTGTTACCACAGTGCCGTGCAGTCTCGTATCCCGCAGGCATGGCTTTGCTTTTCGTGTTGGGTCAGTTCCAGAAGAGTTTGGCATCGCGGGCGCCGGTGCGGGTGGGGTTCAGGTAGCGGGTACGGAGAAGGTTGGTGCTGCTGTGGCCCATTTCCAGCTGTAGTTCGGGGAGGGAGCGGAAGCGGAGGACGTGGTAGGTCGCGAAGGTGTGGCGGAGGGCATCCGATTGCCAGCGGCGGAAGCCGGCGGCGCGGCGGAGGGCGCGCCAGCGTTTGGGCCAGTTCGGCGGGATGGTGCCGCCTTTGCTGCGGACGGCGCGGCGGGGGAGTTTGTGGAGGTGAACCGTGCGTCCGCCGCCTGTTTTGCTTACCTGCGGGCGGATGTGCACCGTGCCTTCTTTCCAGTCGATGTCGTGGGCGGGGTCGAGGCGCTGCACCTCGGCGGGGCGCAGGCCGCCGTACATCAGCAGGTGCAGGGAGAGCCGCATCGCGGCGTGCTCGGGGCGCTCCGCTGCCGCTTCCAGTCGC
>SFDX01000045.1 GCA_004557455.1 Akkermansia muciniphila
GTGCTGACGGCCCTGGAACTGAGCGCCGAAGCGGGGACCCTGCGGAGCAAAGCCACGGAAGCCCTGCTGCTGACCGCCGCGCACACCGTGCTGACGGCCTTGGAACTGAGCGCCGAAGCGGGGACCCTGCGGAGCGAAGCCGCGGAAGCCCTGCTGCTGACCGCCGCGCACACCGTGCTGACGGCCCTGGAACTGAGCGCCGAAGCGGGGACCCTGCGGAGCGAAGCCGGTGCGGGAAACCTGCATGTTGGGGCGACCGAACTCATTCCAACGGGCAGCCTTCATGCCGCGACGAGCATCGGCCTGACGCACAGCCTTGCGGGCCTCCTGCGGGTTGAAGGTAGCCATGCGCTGCATCCAGACGTTGAAGCTGAGCTTGTTGTTACCACGGCGCGGACCCTGAGCACCCTTGTGACGACCCTGAGCACCGCCCTTGCAGCCGTGCTTCGGGCCCTTCTGACCCTTCATACCGCGGGGACCCTGCGGGCCCTGAGCGGCGGCGGGAGCCGGAGCGGGCTGACCCTTGAACTCGATGGGGGACTGCACAGGGGCGGGAGCCTGCGGAGCAGCAACCGGAGCCGGAGCAGGGGCGGGAGCAGGGGCCGGGGCGGCCTCTTGAGCGAACACGGGCAGAGCCGCGAACAGTGCGATGAGGAGTGATTTCTTCATGTTTTTTCTTTCTTTTTTTTGAGGAGTGGCGGAGGCTTTGTGCCTCCCTTACACCCATGAGAACGAAGGCCTCTGCAGAAAATCTACAGCTTTTTTGAAAAAAATCACCAACGCGGGGTATTTCCGGCGATGTCCCGGGCCTCGGTCTCTGCCCCGCGGGCAATCAGGAGGTTGGCCATCTCCGGGGTCTCGGCATAAAAGAGGGGCGTACACCCATCCACATCCTCCGCTTCGATATCGGCCCCGTGATCGAGCAGAAGTCGCACCACGTCCGGCCGCCCCTCCCGCACAGCAAGCGAGAGCGGCGTGGCGGCACCCTCAAAGGCCACGCCGTCCACCTCGGCACCGTGCTTCAGTAAAAGCTGCACCATGGCAAGGGAACCCTGCTGAACCGCGAGACCCAAGGGCAGCTCATACCACCCGCGCAGGCGGTGCGTCAGCGCATCCGCACGGCGCAGCAGCATGCGCTCCATAGCCTGCAAACTGTCGCACTCAATAGCGTCCCCCAAGGGTTCATCATCCCCCACACCGATGACATCGGCTCCGCGGTCCATCAGCCAATCGACCATCTCCGCCCGATTCCGCCGCGCCGCTGCGCACAGAGCAGCGTGGGCATGCTGCACAGCCGCACCGGCGGACTCCATCAGCTCCGCCATGGCTCGCTGACCGAACAAAGCCGCCCAAACCAGGGGAGTCCTGCCCTCTGCATCCGGTTCATCGGGGTCGTTACCTGCGGCCAACAGCTCCCGCACCTCGGCCTCCCGACCGCGCAGAACGGCGTAGGCGAGCGGGGAAAACACTGCCGACGTGCGCGCCCCGAGTGACTCGAAAAGCTGCACCGTCTCCTCATCGCCGGAGCAGCAGGCATCGTCCATCAGCTCGCATGCCTCATCCGACTCTGCCGACCAATCTGCCCCCGCAGCCAGCAGTAGGCGCACATTCTCGGCCCTGCCGTGCATGGCTGCTATCTTCAAGGGAGTCCACAGACCCATGGACGTATCACGCACGGCGTTCACGTTTGCCCCTGCGCGGATGAGCAGGCGCACCGTCTCCGGGGCATCGTGCTGACACGCCCCCATGAGGGGAGTCTCCCCATAGGAAGAAGGGGTGTTCACATCTGCCCCCTGCGCCAGGAGGGCCCGCACCTTTTCCCCGTCCCCGGCGTAAGCAGCGTTGAGCATGCGCTCCTCCGGAGTAGGAAGGTGTTTTTCGCGGCGGCGGCTCATTTCTTCTCGTTCAGGCAAGGCGGCAGCTCCGCCTCCGGCCAAGCGTAGGGTTGCATATTCTCCTCGCCGCAGCTCCACTGCAGAACTTTCTTCACCCGCAGCTTCTCATCCAGGGTCACAGACCAAGACCCGTAGAAGGTGCCGAACGAGAGGTGGCGCTCCGGGGTTCCGGCGGAGATGGTGAGGGAGGCGTACTGAAGGTACTCGCGGGGCTGGAAGCGCTCGGCCAGCTCGTAGACCTTGTCCTGCGACATCCGGACTACCTCGTCCTCCTGCGAAGGGAAAACACGGGCCCACACAAAAGAAAGCAGCAGAGCGACGCCCGCCACCCAACGCAGCACGAGCTCCGCCCGCGGATGGCTGATGCGCAGGCTGCCGATGGGCACCGGCAGAACAAGATCGTTCGGCAGGAACAAGAGGACAGGCCCATAGGAGGTCATGATGGCTTGTTTATGCTGCCCGCGCACCACCTTGACAGGCTCCTTTCCGAAAGTCACCCGCCACCAACCCCGGTGGCCGGAGATACACAACGTCTTACCCGACTGGCTCCACTGCCAGTCCGGCTCCTTCGTCAGCTTGCGGTAGAGCGGCTCCAAGGTTCGCCCGGGACGGCAGAACAGCGAGACAAGACAGAAGAAGAGCAGAAAGATACCCCAAGAGTTCATCCACGTGGACTCTCCCAACCATAGCATCAGGGACAACACCAGCCCAACGGGGTACAGCCAAACCCACGAGGCACACGGGCGGGTCTTCAAGTCGGCCAAGCGGGAGACCTCGCGGACATAGGTTTCATCAAATTGCTCACGGTGCACCTCCGCTCCCTCCGGATGCGGCGGTATCGCCATCGGCCCCGGATCCCCGACCTTGAGACGCTCCTGCTCCAGTGCCTCGACAAAAGCCGCCGCCTGCGGGTTGTTCCGCACATTGAATAAGAGGGCACCGGTGGTCGACTGCACCAACAGCATCCCGCGCACCGAGATACAGCGGGTCACGCGCTTCAGGGGGAAGAAGTTCTGTATACGCCCCTCCCCCCACTCCGTCAGCAGCCCTCCGTCCACCAAGCGCAGAGTGGCACCCGCGCTGCGACCGGAGCGGTGGTAGAGACAGGCATCCACCATGGAGGGTACATAGGCGATCAGCGCTGTGAGCACGGCCACCGCATAGACCCACCACGAGGCCCCCTCCGCGTATACCACCACGGCCGCAACTCCGACAACGACAGCGATGACGAGGGGGCTGATCCGCATGATGGCCATGCACTGCCCCAAGGTAAGCGGCTCGGTTTTCAGCTCCTGCATGTTGCGGTGGGCGGTAAGGGGTTAAATAAAGGTACGGATGACCGCCTTGTTGCGCAGGCGCTCCACCCAGCGGCGGTACTGCTGCTCGCTCTGCTTGCGGCGCACGGCGGCATCCACCTCCGCCTTCACCTTTTCCAGCGGCGGGGCAGGGGCCAAGCGGCGTTCCTTCACCTTCACGATGGTGAGACCCTGCGGCGAGCCGAGCGGGCCGACCAGCTCCCCGGGTTTAGCGCTGAAGACAATGTTGGCGAACTCCACGGCCAAATCCTTGCGCTTGATGAGGGGCCACTCCCCGCCGTTCTCGGCATGGGCATCGCGGGAAAACTCCTTGGCGGCATCCGCAAAGCTGATGCGCCCGGCCTTGATGTCCGCCACCAGCTGCTTGGCGCGCGCATACTGCGCCTCCGGGGTTGCGGCCATGTTGCCTGCCTCAAAGGGCAGGAAGATTTTGTAGTAAGAGATGGCATCCTCGAACACATCCCGGTACTCGGACTTGGTGGCGTTGTACTCCGCGCGCAGTTCATCCGGGGTGGGCGGCAGGTCGCGTTCATAGCGGGTATTGCGCATGGACCCGGCCTGGAGTTCTCGGCGGACGGATTCGCGGTACTCGCCCATGGTCATGCCGGCGCGGGCCAGGTTCTGCAGGAAGGTGTCGCGATTGCCGTTGAACTGCATGAGAATGCGGCGGCTGATCTCGCGGTCCACGATTTCCTCCTTGATCATGTAGCCCTTATTCTCAAACTCGCTGAGGACGAGCTCGCGCTCGATGAGCTCGCGGAGCACCTGCTTCTTGGCCTTCACCAGTTCTGCATTGAAGCGCGGCCCCTGCTCCGGGTACAGCATCATCAGCTCATGTACATAGGGGGCCAGGCGCTGGCGCACCTCGCCGGCGGTAATCGGGCGTCCGTTCACCGTGGCGGCCACCCTGTTGACCATCATGGGGCGGTTCTGCGCCGCCGCGGGCTTCTCCGCAGCGGCCGATACAGCCACCGCGCTCACGCTCAACAACACCGCCATCGCTCGGTACAGCACACGCTTCATCTCGTTCATGAGCCTATTCTACCACATTTTATCACCCAATCAACACTCTTCTTCGTCACTGGCACAGTTTCTGCTCGCCAAGGCGGGAAAAATGTGCTAGAACATGGAGGAACCCATCTTTTTTTACAGATATGGCGATGAAACTGTTTATCCCCGGTCCGACCATCGTGTCGGAGTCCATCCTCAAGGAGCTCAGCCGCCCCATGATCAGCCACCGCTCCAAGCTGGCCTCCGAAATCCAGAAGCGCATCTCCGACAACCTGCAGAAGGTGCTCTTTACGGAGAACCGCATCCTGCTCTCCACTTCCTCCGGCTCCGGCCTCATGGAGGGCGCCATCCGCTCCTGCACGGCCAAGCGCGCCGCCGTGTTCTCCATCGGCGCTTTCGGTGACAAGTGGTTCAAGATGGCCAAGACCAACGGCATCCCGGCGGATAAGTTCTCAAGCCCCATGGGCCAGCCCACCACCCCGGAGATGGTCGATGAGGCTCTCTCCACCGGTAAGTACGACCTCATCACCGTCACCCACAACGAGACGTCCTCCGGCATTCAGAACCCGGTGGAGGAGATCGCCGAGGTGATGAAGAAGTACCCGGATGTGATCTGGTGCGTGGATGCCGTTTCCTCCGCCGCCGGTTCGAAGATTGAGACGGATAAGCTGGGCATCGACGTGCTCATCACCTCCACGCAGAAGGCTCTCGCACTGCCCCCGGGCATGGCTATCGCGGCCGTCAGCACCAAGGCTTACGAGCGTACCGCTCAGGTGGAGCACCGCGGCCTGTACTTCGACCTGCGCAACCTCTGGGATTTCATCGACAAGAAGAACTACCAGTACACCTCCACCCCCTGCCTTTCCATCATGTACGCCATGGATGCCCAGCTGCAGCATATCGTCAATGAGGAGGGCATCGAGAACCGCTTTGCTCGCCATCAGCAGATGGCGGAGTTCACCCGCGCCTGGGCGGATGAGTACTTCTCCGTCTACCCGAACCGCAAGTACCTTTCCCGCACGCTCACGGTCATCGACTCTCATCCCAAGGGCAGCTGCGAGATGATCAACGTGCCGGCGCTCAACAAGGAGCTCGCTCCGCACAACATGCTCATCGGCAACGGCTACGGTGATCTCAAGGATAAGACCTTCCGCATTGCCCACATGGGCGAGCTGACCATGGACCACATGAAGGAGATTACCTCCACCATCGTGGACATCCTCAAGCTCAAGTAACCCTCAACCCACCGGCGGCGGGGCAGCTCGGTTCGCTCGCCCCGCCGCTTGTTTCTTATGACGGCTCCCCAATTCTCCCTCCCCTACCGGGTGATGTACTACGACACCGATATGGGCGGCGTGGTGCACAACTTGGCCTACCTCCGCTGGGTGGAGGAGGCGCGCACCAAGATGTCCGAGGCGCTCGGTATGGACTACGTTACCCTCGCGCGCGAGAAGAATCAACACTGCGTGCTCGTGCACCACGATGTCACCTACCTCTCCCCGGCCTTGCCTTTCGATGATGTGGTCGTGAACGGTTGGGTGGAGCGCGCCGAAAACGCCAGCATCTACTTCCTCTTCGAGGTCCGCCGCCCGTCGGACAACACCCTCTGCGTAATCGTCCGCCAACGCCTCGCCCTCGTCCAAATGCCCCAAGGCCGCGTCCTCCGCATCCCCAAGGAGTGGAAGGCCCTCGCCGCCCCGGCTCAGACTTCAGACCACTGAGGCAGCAGCGGGCGAGAGGCTAAGGACTGCGGAATAAAAGGAATTTTCGGAGACTGATTAGCCTTCAAAGCTTCGGCAAGATGACGAGGCAAGTTCATAGTAGGTGGCTTCAAGAAAACATCAAGGAAGCTACTACCCCGGCGGCGTGAAGTCTGAACCGGGACAGGCAGGCCGCAAACTCTCCCAAAATTCCTTTTATTCCGCGGTCAGCAACTTCTCGGTTCCTACTACCACAGCGGTGTGAAGTCTCGTCCGTGTGAGGTGCGGACTCCTTTCTCCGCCGCCGGTGCGGCTCGGCGGGCGGTCGTTAGAGGTGCGTTGCACTCTTGTTGCACTTTAATCGGTCTTTTTGCTCGCCAAGCGGTTCGGGATGTGATACAACTAAGGCCGTAAACATCATTCTTTCACGCATATGGCATTACACATCGAAATGAGCCCTGAGGCAGAGGCGGAGCTGCGTAAGTCCGCCACTCGCAATAGGGTTACTTCCGCTGCGCTGGCCCTGCTGCTGATCAGCTTGGCAGCCACGGTGCTTTACTTTGCCGTTAAGATCATCGTCAAGACGGTGGAGCCCTCCTTCATCAGCTTTACTCCGCCGGAGGATAATGCACCGCCCACCAACAAGCCGACCACGCAGGAGCTCTCTTCCAGCTCCTCCAGCCCGTCCAGCGACGTGGCACCGGCCATGATTGTGGCGGATGCGCCCGCCAACGTGGCGATGGCCCCGGTGGAGATGGACAGCGCCGACTTCGGTGAGGCGGCGGACTTCGGTATCGGCATGGGCGCCGGTGGCTTGGGCGAGGGCTTGGGCGACGGCGGCAGCGGCCTGGGTTCCAGCAAGGGCGGCGGCTCTGCCCTGGAGGGTACCTTCTACGACCTCAAGCAGACCAAGTCCGGCAGCCCCACGGGTATCCTGCAGAAGGCCCCGGATGCAGAGTTCAAGCAGTTCGAGGTGCTGCATGACTTCATGAAGGGCGGCTGGCGCGAGAGCACGCTGGCCAAATACTGGCAGGCTCCCACCAAGCTGTACGCCACGAACTTCTACCTGCCCGTGTGCGAGGACCGCTACGCTCCCGTCGCTTACCAGTGTGATGACCGCGTGAAGCCCGCCCGCTGGGTAGCCGTCTACCGCGGCCGTGTGCAGGCCCCCGCTACCGGTAAATTCCGCTTCGTCGGTACGGGTGACGACGTGCTCGCCGTGCGCTTCAACAACAAGCTCGTGTTGGAAGCAGGCTACCGTCTCCCCACCCGTTTCGATAAGAACCGTCCGATGGCCTTCTGGGTCTCCAGCAACTCCCCCCAGCGCAAGGTGTACCTGGAGGAGATTAAGAGCGGCAAGGACAAGGACCACAAGGGTTACGAGTTCATCACCATGCCGGAGACAACGATTTGGAACAACGAAATCGGTGGTCTCACCGCCGGCACGGTCTTCGAGGTGAAGCAGGGGCAGAACTACCCCATTGAGATCCTCATCTCCGAGCAAGGTGGTAAGTTCGGCTTCGTGCTCTTCATCCAGAATGTCACGAACGGCGCCTCCGGTAAGAACTTCGACCTCTTCCGCACCAATTTCGCGGAGCCCGACAAGGCCGAGTTGGAAAAGCTGCTGAATGGCTATCTGAACGGCATCGGTAACATGCAGTGCCCGGCCTACAACAAGGACTCCATGGTCTGGAAGGCTGTTCCCTGATCCCCCTTATCTGTCGTTTTCAGTAAACACCGAGGCGCCGGGCTCACCCCCCGGCGCCTTTTTGACTTCATGCCGCTGTGATCATAGGAAGCGAGGACTTCGGAATTTTAGGAAGCTTGGGAAAGGTGGTATGCTTGACGCGGTACAGGCAGCATGCCGCCGAGGTAGCAGCCCCCTTAGTTTTTCGGAGCTCCGTCAAACCGTGTCATCCCCGGGTGGGTTCGGCAGTTCGGCGAAGATCAGCTCCGGTGGGGGGAGGGGCCGGAGTTTGGCGGAGGTGTTGAAGCGGATGCGGGCGATGAGTTTGGGGGTGAGAAAGTCGGCGTGCAGGACGATTCGGCGGGGGGAGAAGGTGCAGCAGAGAGCTGCGAGTAGGCGGGAGGTCATTTCCTCTGCAAGGGTGTGGTCGGCGTAGTCCAGTTGCTCCCACTCGGCGGGCATGGGGAGGAGCCACAGGGGTCCGCAGGGGCGCAGGGAACCGCCGCAGAAGAAGGCGGCGGAGGGTTTGCCGGCGCGGGCCAGGCAGAGGGTGAGGGTCTCCTCCGTGTGCTCCGCCAAGGACTCGGCAGGGGAGAGCTCGCGGACGGGGCAGGCGTAGCGGGCAGACAAGTGGCGGCAGAGGGTGGGTGCGCTGTCCCCCGCCGGCGGCAGCAGGCAAATTTCCTGTAGACGGCCGGTGCGCGGATGCAGGGAGTCCAGCCAGGCATCCAGGCTCGTTGCAGCAAGCGCGGCATAGTGCCGGCTCTCCGCATGCAGAAGGGTATCGCAGAGATCCCGCAGCTCCGCCTGAACGGCCCAGGCCCGCCCGCTGCGTGCCACATGCAGCAACAGTCGCACCCCGTGCGCGGCCCGGTAGCGGTAGAGCATCACCGGTCGCCCGCCCCCGGAGGCTTGCAAACCCGCTTCCTCCAGTTCCCCCGCGCGGCACAGTCGCGCCACCATCTGCCCCGCCCGCACCGTGCTGATCCCCGCAGCAGCGGCCAACTGCGGGCGCGTGGCCTCGCCGTGCGTCTGCAGGTAGCGGCGTATTGTGTCCTCGGCATTCATGCAACTTAGTAAAGGGGCTTCACAAAGTTTAGCACAGCCACGGAGAAAGGCAAGCCAATTCCCGAAATCTTAACGAAATCAAGCCCTCTGCGCAGTGGTGCGGAGCGGAAAAGGGAGGGCCTCGAGCGGGAAAAGCTGGACAGAGCGTCGCGAATTTGATACTCTGGGACAGAGCAATTCAACGCAACTCACAGCATGAAATACATCTTTGTCACCGGCGGTGTGGTTTCCTCATTGGGTAAAGGCCTGGCAGCGGCGTCCATCGGCACGCTGTTGGAGCACTGCGGCCTAGAGGTCACGATGCAGAAGTTTGACCCCTACCTGAACATTGACCCCGGGACGATGAGCCCGTACCAGCACGGCGAGGTGTATGTGCTGAACGACGGCGCGGAAACGGACCTGGACCTGGGCCACTACGAGCGCTTCATCCACTGCGAGCTCTCCCGCCTGAACAACCTGACGAGCGGCAAGGTCTTCGAGCATGTGCTGGAGAAGGAACGCCGCGGCGATTACCTGGGCAAGACCGTCCAGTACATCCCCCATGTAACGGACGAGATCAAGCAGCGCCTCTACGACATCACCGAGAAGAACAAGGAATGCGATGTCATCATCACCGAAATCGGCGGCACGGTGGGCGACATCGAGGGCTTCCTCTTCCTGGAGGCCCTGCGCCAGTTTGCCTTTGAGGTCGGCCGCCACAACTGCTGCTTCATCCATGTGACCCTGCTGCCCTACATCAAGGCCGCCGGCGAGACCAAGACCAAGCCCACCCAGCAGAGTGTCGCCAAGCTGCGCGAGATCGGTATTCAGCCGGATATCATCGTGTGCCGCACGGAGATGGACAACCTGACGGATGACGAGAAGAAGAAGATCGGCATGTTCTGCAACGTGCCCCCGCGCAACGTGGTGGCCTTCTGCGATGTGAAACACAGCATCTACGAATGCCCGCTGGATCTGGGCCGCGACCGCGTGGACCGCATCGTGACCGAGGTGCTCGGCATTACCGTGCCCAAGCCCAAGATGGACGACTGGCAGAAGTTCGTGGGCCGCGTCATCCACCCCTCGCACAGCGTGCGCATTGCGGTGGTGGGCAAGTACATCTCGCTGCAGGATGCGTACAAATCCATCTATGAGAGCTTTACCCACGCCGGCGCGGCGAACGACTGCCGCGTGGAGATTGTGCGCGTGGATGCCGAGGCCCTGGAGAGCGGCAACCCTGCGGAGATGATTGGCGCCGTGGACGGCATTCTGGTGCCCGGTGGCTTCGGCGATCGCGGTGTGGAGGGCAAGATCAAGGCCGTGCAGTACGCCCGCGAGAACAACATCCCCTTCCTGGGCATTTGCTTGGGCATGCAGGTGGCGGTCATCGAGATTGCGCGCCACGTGCTGGGCCTGGCGGATGCCAACTCCACGGAGTTTGTGCACGACACGCCCAACCCCGTCATTTGCCTGCAGGAGGAGCAGAAGCACATCACCGCCATGGGCGCGACCATGCGCTTGGGTGCTTACCCCGCCCATGTGCTGCCCGGTACCCTCTGCGCCGAGCTGTACGGCGGCAAGGAGCGTATCTCGGAGCGCCACCGCCACCGCTATGAGTTCAACGCCGACTACCGCGAGCGGCTGGAGCAGGTGGGCTTGGTGATTTCCGCCACCAATGAGGAGCACGGCTTGGTGGAGGTGGTGGAGCTGCCGTCCCACCCCTTCTTCATCGCTTGCCAGTATCACCCGGAGTTCCAGAGCCGGCCGAATACGCCGCACCCGCTCTTCTCCGGCTTGGTGGCCGCCGCACTGGACTATCAGGCCCGTAACTGACCCCGCCGCATATGGGAGCCCCGGACATAGTTGTCATTTGTGTCTATTTCCTTGCCATTTTCGGCATTGGCCTCTATGTGGGCCGTCGGCAGGAAAGCCTGGAGAGCTATGCCCTGGGCAATCGTTCTTTCCCTTGGTGGGCCATTCTCTGCTCCATTATCGCGGCAGAGATCAGTGCCGCTACCTTCTTGGGCACCCCGGGGGAGGGCTTTGCGCTGCGCAATTATACCTATGTGCAGCTGGGTATCGGCACCATCCTGGGCCGCATTATCGTGGGTAAGCTCTTCCTGAAGCCGTACTACGATTATAAGGTGGTGTCCATTTACGAGTATCTCGAGAAGCGTTTCGGCATCACCACGCGCCGCTGGGCGAGTGCCACCTTCCTGCTCAGCCGCGTGCTGGCCAGCGGTACCCGGTTGTATTTTGCGGGTATTCTGTTGGTGGTGGCCTACTTGGCCATGACGGGGCAGGAGAGTGCGGGGCAGGCGGAGACGGTGGTCATTTATATTCTGGCTCTCACCTTCATCACGATCGCCACGGCGGTGTATACCACGCTGGGCGGCTTGAAGGCGGTGGTGTGGACGGATGTGCTGCAGGCGAGTGTGCTGGCCATTTCCATCCTGACGACGATCGGTTTCCTGTTTTTCAGTATCATGGGGCAGGGTTCGTTCTCGGATGCTTGGAACTACATCATCGCGACGATCAGCGATACCTCGCAGAATCCCTACGGGCGGGAGAATCTGCAACCTTGGGCGGTGTTCGATTGGGGTACTACGGGGCGCGGTTTTCTGGAGGACGTGAGGAACATTCTGGGCAGCGAGTACACCCTGTGGAGCGCCGTGCTGGGCGCCACCTTCATCACCATGGCGACCATGGGTACGGACCAGGACATGGTTCAGCGCATGCTGGCCGCCAAGGACAACAAGAGTGGCACGCGCGCGGTGATTATCTCCGGGCTGCTGGATGTGCCGATCGTGCTGGTGTTCCTTACCTGCGGCATGCTGACCTTTGTCTATTTTGTGCATGAGGGGATTACCCCGCCGGAGTCGCAGGGGCAGGTGTTCCCCTGGTTTATCATCCACTGCCTGCCGGCCGGTGTGCGCGGTTTGCTGGTGGCAGGGCTGCTGGCCACGGCCATGGGTTCGCTCTCCACGGCGCTGAATGCTCTGGCGACCACGGCTACGAAGGATTGGTATGTGGATGTGTTTCGTCCGCAGGCCACGCAGCAGCAGACACTGCGCGCCGTGCGGGTGTTTACGGCTTTCTTTGCCGTGCTGCTGATTGTGGTGGGCGCGGTAACCTCCTGGGTGGTGGTGATGAACCCGAGCATCCGCATCCTGCCGATCGCGCTGGGCATTTTCGGCTATACCTACGGCTCCCTGCTGGGCGTGTTCCTGCTGGGCATGCTCACCAAACGGCGCGGAAGCGATGCGGGCAATGTGCTCGCCATGCTCACGGGCTTTGCCGTGGTGGCCCTGCTGGAGGTGGGAAACCAGTGCTTCGACTGGCTGCCGATCGCCTTCCCCTGGCGCGTCACCATCGGCACCCTGGCCACTTTCTCGGTGGGACTGCTCTTCCCGACCCGCCGCAGCGCGTAGTGCCCCGTGTCCCTTGCCGGGCAAATAAATATGGCTTAGCCGCCCCTTACAGCCATTGACCGGCGTTGCTCCTCAGGGTTGTGTTTCTGCTTCATCTCGGCCCCAGGTGGCCATTCTCCACAGCTCTCACATCGGGGCGGTTATATCGGCCTCCGGGCCTGCCGGAGAGGAGGCGACGGGCCCGGAGGGGTTGGGATCAGTCCAGCTCTACGGACTGGTAGATGCGGAAGAGGTCCGGGGAGGCGCTGTGCTGCCCTTCCGTGGTGATGTAGCAATCCTTCTTGGCTTCGTGGGTGGGCGGGGAGGAGTAAAAGGAGCAGCCGGTAACCACCTCGCCGTCGCGGATCAGGTCGAAGGTGTAGCCCTTTCCGTCGTCCATCAGGCATCCAGCGTGACGGTGCTATAGCCGGGGCTGAGTAGCGAGGACCCGGCTGAACCGGAGGACGAGCCGCCTCCTCCTCTTCCGCCGCCGCAAGCCGGAAGGGACAGGGCTGCTAAGCAGCCCACTACCGTGTTGAAAATAATGTGTGTTTTATTTTGATGTTATTCGAGTGAGAATTTCGGATTCAGAGCTTCCGGCGGCGGCGCCCGAGCAGGGCCGCCAGCCCGAGCAGGCTCAGGGTGGCCGTGGCGGGTTCCGGAACGGTGTAGTTCACTACGTTCTCCACGTAGACCGTCCGAGCGGCGGAATCGTACACCAGCTTCGTGTCCTCGCCGATCCAGTTACCGGTGAAGTAGTCGGAGGCCGTGTAGCTGTACAGCCCGCCATCGACGGCGTATTCGGGGTGT
>SFDX01000018.1 GCA_004557455.1 Akkermansia muciniphila
ACGGAGTATGCATGGGAACTTCTTGAAAATGCTGCATCACAGGGAAGTGCACGGGCCTATGCAGCTCTCGGAACTCATTATTATTTTCTTAACTATGACTTGCAGGCGCACGTATCATATATGAAGCATGCTGCGCAGTTGGGAGATTTATCGGCCACGGGGGCTATAGGCTTTTTAGTCGAAGAGGATCCCCGAAAATTCAAGGAAATGCTTCAGGAAGGTGTATCAAACGGTGATGTTCAATCGATCTTTTTGCTCGCGATGGTGATGTTGGAGGAGGACGATACAGATTCTACCGACCTCGCCATGGCGATGTTGCGTGAAGCCGCTGAGCGAGGAATGGCAGCTGCTCAGTCCTATTTGGGGCAATGGCTGCTTACCCACGGTGGAGATCGAGCAGAGGCTATCGATTGGCTTAAGAAGGCAGCCTATCTCGAGAGTGAGTCCGCGCAGCGCATTCTCGATTCTCTCGAGGATTAGTTGTTTATTATACTTTTAAGGAGCAAAGAAAGCAGAGGGCTTTCTACCCCTATCCCCCCACCATACGAGCCATTCATGGCATACGGAGCTTCCACCCCATAGTCAGAGGAGCTGACTCAAAGGAGGCACTCCGAAAAAAATCCCCCGGCGGGGCGGGGAGCCCTGTCGGGGGAGGGGAAAGGGAGAGCCGGCGGCTCAGGCCTTGATTTCGTTGCCGAGCTCGATGATGGAGTACTCGCCCGGGAGGAGGCGGTAGACGATCTGGAGCACGTTGCGGCGCGCGTTGCGGTAGAGGATGAAGGGCTTGCCGGAAATCTCCAGCTCCATGATGGCATCCTCCTTGTACATGGTCTTGAGCTCGTAGCCCTCGCGGGAGATGCGGATGGGCTTCGGGTCCTCGGCGGCCTCCACGTCAACCTCATCGTCCAGCAGCTCCTCGCCGTAGACCTTGGCCTCCAGCGTGCGGATGGACTGCGAGCGGTGGGGGCGGAAGTGTTTCATCAGCCTCGTCTTGTGCTTGCGCATGCGGCGCATGATCTTGGTGACCGTCTCGTCGATGGCGGCGTAGAGGTCGGCAGAGGTGGTGGAAGCCTGGATGGTGATGTGATCCGCGCAGAAGAGCACGATCTCCGCCGTCTGGCGGTCCTTCTGCACGTCCACCACGACACGGGCCTCCACGATCTTCGGGTAGTCGATGTGGATGGACTCGATCTTCTTGGTGGCGAAGTCGCGGATTGCGTCTGTCACTTCAATGTGGCGCCCGGTAACAACAATGTTCGTTTCAACATTCGATGTCTGCATGGTTTTACCTCCTTTACTGGTTAAAGATTGGAACTGGCTGGGATAGTGCATGGGATGCACTCTTGCAATAGTGATGATACCCCCGGTGAAGAGAGAAAGCAAGAAAAAAAGAGTCGGAGGGCGCAAAAAGTTCGGCATTCGGGGGGCTCTCGGAGGGTAAAACGCGAAAAAAACGGGCAATCCGCACATTAGTCTTGCATTTTTGCTCCGATTGTGGCATATATCTGCAAGTTTACACGTTCGCCATGCCTAAAGACACGTCCATTAAGAAGATTCTCGTCATTGGTTCCGGCCCCATCGTCATCGGCCAGGGTTGTGAGTTCGATTATTCAGGCTCTCAGGCGTGCAAAGCCTTGCGGGAAGAGGGCTACGAGGTGGTGCTGGTGAACTCGAATCCGGCGACGATTATGACGGATCCGGAGACGGCGCCGCGCACCTACATTGAGCCGATTACGCCGGAATACGTCGAGAAGATCATTGCCCGGGAGCGGCCGGATGCGCTGCTGCCGACGCTGGGTGGGCAGACGGCGCTGAACTGCGCCATGGAGCTGCACCGCAGCGGTGTACTGGAGAAATACGCCGTGCGCATGATCGGCGCGAATGCGGACGCCATCGACAAGGGCGAGGACCGTCAGCGCTTCAAGGACGCGATGATCAAGATCGGCTTGGACGTGCCCGCCTCCGGAACGGCCCGCAGCATGACCGAGGCCTGGAGCGTGCAGAAGAACACCATCGGCGGCTTCCCCGTCATCATTCGCCCCGCCTTCACCCTGGGCGGCACGGGCGGCGGCATTGCCTACAACAAGGCCGAGTTCGAAGAGATCGTGGCCCGCGGCTTGGACCTCTCCCCTGTCTCCGAGGTGCTGATTGAGGAATCGCTGCTGGGCTGGAAAGAATTTGAGATGGAGGTGATGCGCGACCGCAACGACAACTGCGTGGTGATCTGCTCCATCGAAAACCTGGACCCCATGGGCGTGCACACGGGCGACTCCATCACCGTGGCGCCCATCCAGACCCTGACGGACCGCGAGTACCAGATCATGCGCGATGCCTCCTTTGCCGTCATCCGCGAGATCGGCGTGGAGACGGGCGGCTCGAACATTCAGTTTGCCATGGACCCCAAGACGGGGCGCATGATCGTCATTGAGATGAACCCGCGCGTGAGCCGCTCCTCCGCCTTGGCCTCGAAGGCCACGGGCTTCCCCATCGCCAAACTGGCCGCCAAGCTGGCCGTGGGCTACACGCTCGATGAGCTGCGCAACGACATCACCCGCGAGACACCGGCCTCCTTTGAGCCCTCTATCGACTACGTGGTGACCAAGGTTCCCCGCTTCACCTTCGAGAAATTCAAGCGCGCGGATGAGCGCCTGACCACGTCCATGAAGAGTGTGGGCGAGGTGATGAGCATCGGCCGCACCTTCAAGGAGTCCCTGCAGAAGGCTCTGCGCTCGCTGGAGACGGGCCGCTGGGGCTTCGGCTTCGACACCAAGGAGCCCAAGGACCCGACGCGCGAGGAGATCGCGGCCAAGCTGGCCATGCCGAATGCGGAGCGCATCTTCTGGCTGCAGACGGCCTTCACCCACGGTTTCACCCAAGAAGAGGTGTGGGAGCTGACGCAGATTGACCCCTGGTTCCTGGACCAGCTGCAGCAGTTGGCCGAGGCCGGCATGCAGCT
This sequence comes from Akkermansia muciniphila, assembly GCA_004557455.1. Classification (GTDB taxonomy): domain Bacteria; phylum Verrucomicrobiota; class Verrucomicrobiia; order Verrucomicrobiales; family Akkermansiaceae; genus Akkermansia; species Akkermansia muciniphila_D. The sequence continues at coordinate 2,957 of SFDX01000018.1, forward strand.
CAAGACCCTGGACCTGCGCCGCGCCAAGCAGCTCGGCTTCTCCGACCGCCAGATTGCCCTGGCCCGCGGTTGCACCGAGGACGAGGTGCGCGCCGAGCGCAAGGCCAAGGGCATCATCCCCACCTACCGCTTGGTCGACACCTGCGCGGCGGAGTTCGAGGCCTACACCCCCTATTACTATTCCACCTACGGCGAGGAGAACGAGGCGCGCCCGAACGACAGGAAGAAGATCGTCATCCTCGGTGGCGGCCCGAACCGCATCGGACAGGGCATCGAGTTCGACTACTGCTGCGTGCACGCCTCCTTCGCCCTCAAGGAGCTGGGTTACGAGACCATCATGGTGAACTCCAACCCTGAGACGGTCTCGACGGACTACGACACCTCCGACAAGCTCTTCTTCGAGCCGCTCACGCTGGAGGATGTGCTGAACATCTGCGAGCAGGAGAAACCGGACGGCGTCATCGTGCAGTTCGGCGGCCAGACCCCGCTGAACTTGGCGGCGGCCCTCAAGGAGCGCGGCGTGCCCATCATCGGCACCTCCCCCCGCAGCATCGAGCTGGCGGAGGACCGCAAGTACTTCTCCGCCCTGTTGGATGAAATCGGCCTGAAGCAGGCGGATGCCGGTACGGCGACCAACGAGGAAGAGGCCGTGAGCGTCGCGCGGCGCATCGGGTTCCCCGTGCTGGTGCGTCCTTCCTTCGTGCTCGGCGGGCGCGCCATGATGATCGTGTACGATGAGCAGGAGCTACGTACCTACATGCGCGAGGCCGTGGATGCCTCCCCGGAGCGCCCCGTGCTGGTGGACCGCTTCCTGCAGCATGCCATGGAGCTGGATGTGGACGTGATCGCGGACGGCGAGACAAGTGTCATCGGTGCCATCATGCAGCACGTGGAGCCGGCGGGTATTCACTCCGGCGACTCCGCCTGCCAGATTCCGGCGGACAAGGTTTCCCCCGCGATGATGGCGGAGATTCACCGCGCTGCGAAGGAGCTGGCCGCCCGCCTGCATGTGAAAGGGCTCATGAACTGCCAGTTCGCCATCAAGGATGAGCAGCTGTATGTCATCGAGGTGAACCCGCGCGCCTCGCGTACCGTGCCCTTCGTGTCCAAGTCCATCGGGGTGCCGCTGGCCAAGCTGGCGGCGAAGGTCATGAGCGGGCTCACGCTCAAGGAGCTGGGCTTTACCAAGGAGGTTGTGCCGCCGTATTACACGGTGAAGGAGGCCGTGTTCCCCTGGAACCGCTTCCCGGGCATCGACGTGGTGCTGGGTCCGGAGATGCACTCCACGGGCGAGGTGATGGGCATTGACGCCGACCCGGAGATCGCGTACATGAAGAGCCAGATTTCCGCCTTTAACCCGCTGCCGGATTCCGGTCTGGTGTTCATTTCCGTGAATGACCGTGACAAGGAGATGGTGGTGCCCATCGCGCGCGATATTGCCGCCGCCGGGTTCGACATCTGCGCCACCAAGGGTACGATGATCTACCTGCTGCAGCACGATGTAGAGTGCACGCGTGCTTACAAAGTGTTGGAGGGGCGCCGTCCGCACATTGTGGACCAAATCAAGAACGGTGAGATTGTGTTCGTGATCAACACCCCGGGCTCGCACGATGCCCGCGAGGATGAGGTGGCCATCCGTGCCGCAGCGGTGAATAACAATGTTTCCTACTGCACGGACCTCTCCTCTGCCAAGGCTTGCGCCGCTGCCATTCTGCACAACAAGAATAAGGTAACCGGCGTGCGCACGCTTCAGGAGTTCCACGCTGATAACGCGCGCTGACGCGTTCCGGCCGATAAACAAACGGCGCGATTCCCGCATGCACGGGGGTCGCGCCGTTTGAATGTCCTCCGGGGGGGCTTCAGAGCTCGCCCGTTACCTTGAAGTGCAGCTTGGCGACATCGCCCAGCCTCTCGCGGCCGTAGCGCTCCAGGAAGACGCGGGCGGCCTTCTTCACATGCGGGGCACAGCCCAGCGGCAGCTTGCACCCGCAGGCCTCGGAGGCCTCGCGCATCCAGCGGACGAAGCGGGCGCGCGCCAGAATGGAGGCCGCAGCCACGGCTACGTCGGCCTCGGCGCGGTGCCGCTGCTCCAGCTCGATACAGACCCCGCGCTGCCGCACGGCATCGCGCAGCACGCTCTCGCGGCCCGCAAATTGGTCGCAGAGGGCGCGGGGGCAGTCCGGCACCTTCTCGTGCAGCGCAGCGATGATTTGGGCGTGTCCGCGGGCCAGGAGCTTGTTGAGGTTGCCGATACCGGCGTAGACCTCGTTGTAGCGGGTGGGGGGCAGGCAGAGGGTTGCATGGGCCACGCCGGGCAGGGCCTTGATTTGCTCGGCCATGCGTATCATGAGGTCGTCGTCCTTGATGGCCTTGCTGTCGCGGCACCCCAGCTTCACCAGGGCCTCCGCCGTGCGCTCATCGCTGTACACACCCGCCACGACCAGCGGGCCGAAGTAGTCCCCCTTGCCGCTTTCATCCACGCCGAAGTGCGGGCGCGTGTCGATGCCGGGGGCCGCGGCTGCCGGCGCGGTCGGCGCAGGGGCGGTCTCGGCACCGGGGGTGAGCAGCAGCACGAACTCCAGAAAGTCGTCCGCGCCTTTGCCCTGCACCAGCAGGCGCCCTTTCTTGGGATAATAGGATGCTACCACGTTCTCGGCTTCGAAGCAGAAGGTGGTGAAGGGGCGTGTTATCTCGTGAAAGCCGGCGCGGCGGCGCAGTTTCTCACGCAGCGCGGCCGCTTCCGTTTCGTTCATTGCTATGCTGTGCTGATTTGCCATCTCCCCTCTAAGGTGTACCATTTTCCCTCCGAGGTCAACCCTAAAATAACCTCTTTTGCTACTTTCGTGGCATTGTGACACAAAAAAATGTGCCCGAATTTCATTTTTAGCGCGACAAACGCTGTTTTTGGGTGTAGAATCTAAATCGTTACATCCTCTCCCACATCGAATCATGCAAAAAACGATTACCAAACACGAGCTGGTGAACAGAATCTTCGCTGAGATGGGTACTACCGTCAGCCAGGCAGATGTACTCGAGATCGTTCAGAAGACGATCGATTACATCGCCGAGGCTTTGGTGAAAGGTGACCGGGTCGTGTTGCGCAATTTCGGGTCCTTTTTCATTAAAAATGTTGCCCCTAAGGTGGGTCGCAACCCCCGCACGCCGGATAAAACCATCAGCATCCCCGCTCGCCGTGCCGTCCGTTTTAAGGCCGGTAAGGTGCTCCGCGATGCCGTCGACGGTGAGTCGAATGAGACATCCTGACCTCCCCGCCCCTCCTCCCCCGTGCGCTTTTTTTCTCGCGCGGCATATTTTGCCTTGACATCCCGCCCCCGCTGCTGTAGAATCCTCCCGAGCCGCTCTGCGGTCATCTGCGCGAATAGCTCAGTCGGTAGAGCAGTAGACTTTTAATCTATTGGTCCCGGGTTCGAGTCCCGGTTCGCGTAGCTCCCCCTGCGGTTTGCCCCGCAGGGGTTTTTGCTTCGCGGACGTGCTTCTGTCTTGACAAATACCTGAATATGTGCTAGTCTTTTCCCATGGTCACGGGAGAAGTCAGAAGCAAGGTAGATTCCGTATGGGATACGCTGTGGACAGGCGGCATCACCAGCCCCATCACGGTGCTGGAGCAGATCACCTACCTGATGTTCATGAAGCTGCTGGATGATAACCAGCGGCGGGAGGAGGCGAAGGCGGAGAAATTGCAGGTGCCGCTGACCGACAGGGTCTTCCGCGACGGTCCGTGCGTCATCAGCGAGTCCCCTCGTGTGGAGACGGACTACAGCAATCTGCGCTGGCATATCTTCCGCCACCAAGCCCCGGAGCAGATGCTCGCGACCGTCCGTGACTTCGTGTTCCCCTTCATCAAAACCCTGGGCGAGGGCCGGGACACGGCTTTCAGCCGCTACATGAAGGACACCGTCTTCCTCATTCCCACGGCGCGGGTGCTTGCCAAGGTGGTCGATGTGCTCGATTCGCTGGATATGGATAACAAGGACATGATGGGGGATGTCTACGAATACCTGCTCGGCAAGATTGCCGCGGCCGGGGAGAACGGGCAGTTCCGTACGCCCCGCCACATCATCTCCATGATGGTACAGATGATGAAGCCCACCCTCTCGGACCGCATGGTAGACCCCGCCATGGGCAGTGCGGGTTTCCTGCTGCAGTGCGCCGCCTACATCCGGGAGCATTTCTCCCGCGAGCTCCTGCGTGCCGATAACCGCCGCCGCTTCGTCTCCGAGCTTTTCTCCGGTTTCGATACGGATCAGTCCATGCTCCGCATCGGGGCCATGAACATGATGCTGCACGGGGCGGACGAGCCGAATATCCGCTACCGTGACTCCCTCTCCGCCGAGAACACGGAGCGCAATGCCTACAGTCTCGTGATGGCCAATCCGCCGTTTACCGGCAGCGTTTTCGCGGAGGACATCAGCAAGGATCTTCAGGCCGTCTGCAAGACCACCAAGACGGAGCTCCTCTTCCTGGCTCTCTTCATCCGCATGCTGCAGGTGGGCGGCCGCTGCGCCTGCATCGTGCCGGACGGCGTGCTCTTCGGCTCCACCCGCGCACACAAGTCCCTGCGCGCCGAGCTCGTGCAGCGGCAGTGCCTCCGCGCCGTCATTTCCATGCCCTCCGGTGTATTCAAGCCCTATGCGGGTGTCTCAACCGCCATCCTCATCTTCACCAAGACGGATATCGGCGGCACGGATAAGGTCTGGTTCTATGACATGCGCGCCGACGGTTTCAGCTTGGATGATAAGCGCACCCCCGTCGAGCAGAATGATATCCCCGACATCCTAGCCCGCTGGGAGAATCTCGAGGCCGAGGAATCCCGCTCCCGCTCCGAACAGAGTTTCTTCGTGCCCGTACAGGAGATCATCGAGCATGACTGCGACCTGAGTATCAATAAATACAAGCAGGTTCCCTACACGCCGGTGGAGTACCCGCCCACCGAGGAGCTGCTGCAGGAAATCGACTCCCTCCATCGGGAAATTCTCGCCGACCTGACGGAGCTGCACCGTTTGCTGGAAAAGTAATATCGATAAGAGAGGATTTTATGAGCATCGTGATATTATCAGATGTCTGCAAAATCAATATGGGACAATCTCCCCCATCGAGTAGTTACAACTCCGTTGCTGAGGGATTACCTTTTTTTCAAGGTAATGCTGATTTCGGGGATTTACATCCAACTGTCAGGGTGTGGACAACTAATCCCATCAAGATTGCTCAAACCGATGACGTGTTGATATCGGTCCGAGCTCCGATAGGAGCTCTTAACATATCCACAGAGAAATGCTGCATCGGACGTGGATTGGCTGCACTGACTCCGGATAATCGAAAAATCGAGACTGCTTTCTTATTCTATTATCTCCGTGCAAGGCAGGATTTTCTAAACCAACAAGGTAGTGGGGCTATTTTCAAGGCTGTTACAAAAACGATTTTAGGAGATCTTCAGATCAATCTTCCGTCACTCGTGCGGCAGAGGGAAATTGTTCGCGTGCTCGACAAAGTTGAAGCCGTCATTGACAAGCACAAGCGACAACTGGCTAAGCTGGATGAACTGGCCAGGGCCCGGTTTGTGGAGATGTTCGGGGACGGAAGCAATTATCCGTATAAATGGGATGTGGCTGATTTGAGTTCTCTATTTAAGGAATTCTGTTCAGGTGAATGCTTGGTTGGAGAACAAAGGGAAATTCTCCCCGGAGAATATGCAGTTTTAAAGGTCAGTGCTGTAACACGAGGAGAATTTCAGCCTAGGGAATGTAAGGTTCTGCCGCAAAATACAGAGATTCGTAAGGGGGTGTTTCCGCGAAAAGGTGATATGCTGATGAGTAGAGCAAACACCAGGGAGCTTCTAGGAGCCACTGCTCTTGTAGATCGTGATTACCCGAATCTAATACTGCCGGATAAGATATGGAGAATCACTTGTCGATATGTCGAAACAACGATCTTTCTGAAATACCTTTTAAGTTCTCCTCTGATGAGACAAGAGATTTCATCAAAAGCGACGGGGACAAGCGGTTCCATGTTCAATATCTCTATGGAGAAGTTGAAGAAAATGAGGGTGATTACTCCCCCTCTTCCCCTCCAGCGGCAATTTGCCGAATTCGTCACTCACAATGAAAGGATGAAAAGGAAAGTCCGGGCCTCTCTGGAAGCGACGCAGAAGCTGCTGGGGAGCCTGATGCAGGAATACTTCAGTTGAACCCACCGCCGAGGAAGGAGCCACCGTGAACGCGCATGAGCTACAGACCTGCCTGATGAAGCTCCCCAAGGATGCACAGAAGGGAGCGGTGGCCTGTCGCAAGTTGCTGACGGAAGCGGTGGAGGCCCTGTACACACGCCTGGCCCTGTACCGGCCGAAGAATGCCACCCTGCTGCAGCTGATCGACCGCCCGGCCCTCGCGCAGAAGTTGGGGGACAGTGCGCTGACGGCCGGCATGCACTTTGTGCGCATTCTGGGCATGAAGGCGCAGCATCGGCAGGGGGTGAGCCCCAAGGAATACGCCGCGGCGCAGCAGCACCTGCGCAACCTGTCGACCCTCCTGCGAGCCTTGGAAACGGGGCAAGCCGCGCCCCCCGTGCCGGAAACGGAAGCGGACACGCGGCGGCTGTACATCGACCTGTACCTGCGCGAAGCCGGCTGGCCCCTTGCGGAGCAGCGCGGGGTGGTTCTGTCCGGCGCCGCCTGCATCGAGATACCCGTGGGCGGCGGCAAGGGGTTCTGCGACTATGTGCTGTATGGGAAGGATGCGCGCCCCCTCGCCATTGTGGAGGCCAAGCGCAGCACGAAATCCCCGCAGGAAGGGCGCCACCAGGCACAACTGTATGCCGATGCCATGGAGCGGAGGTACGGCTACCGCCCCGTGGTGTACTACACGAACGGCTACCGCACCTACGTTATCGACGGCGAACGGCAGGATCGAGAGGTATGCGGTTTTCACAGCCTGCAGGATTTGGAGCTGATGCTGCAACGGCGCGGCTGTAAACTGACGGACCTGAAACCGCGGGCGGACATCGCGGGGCGCCACTACCAGCTGACGGCAGTGCGCAGCATGGCGGAGAAGCTGGCGGCAGGGCACCGTCGAGGTCTGCTGGTGATGGCCACCGGCACGGGCAAGACGCGCGTGGCCATCTCGCTGACGGAGCTGCTGTGCCGCAACGAGGCGGTGAAACGCGTTCTCTTTTTGGCAGACCGCACGGCCTTGGTGAAGCAGGCACACCGAAACTTCCGCCGCCTGCTGGAGCACATGCCGGTGACGATACTCTCCGAGCGCGGCAAAAAAGACCTTCAGGCGCGCCTGGTGTTCAGTACCTACCAGACGATGATCCACTACATCGACGCCGAAGACAAGGACTTCTCCATCGGCAGTTTTGACCTGATCATCATCGACGAGGCGCACCGCAGCATCTTTAACCGCTACAGCTCCATCTTCCGCTATTTCGACAGCATGCTGGTGGGCCTGACGGCCACGCCCAAGGACGAGATGGATGCGAATACCTACCGCCTGCTGGACTGCGAGTCCGGCATACCGGATTATTCCTACGGCATGGACGAAGCGAGGCGCGATGTCTTCCTGGTGGGCTATAAAGTTCAGCAACGCAAAACCGAGCTGATGACCCGGGGCATTGAGTTGCGGGGACTGCGGGAGGAGGAGCGCGAGCAGTTGGAGGAATACCTGGAGGAGGAAGACGACGAGACGAAACAGGAGGAGAGAATACCTGCGAAGCAAATCTTCCGCGTGCTGTATAACCGGGAAACATGCCGCTTGGTGCTGGAAGAGCTGATGACCCAAGGGCTGCGCGTGGACTGCGGCGAGACCCTCGGCAGGAGTATCATCTTTGCCTACAATCACAAGCATGCGGAGATGATTGTGGACTGCTTCCGCGAGATGTACCCGCAGTATTCCGCAGACATGTGCCAACTGGTGGATAACTATGTGAGGCATGCCGATGACCTGGTGGAGCAATTCGCAGAGAACCCCGCCTTCCGCATTGCCGTCTCCGTGCAGATGCTGGATACGGGGGTGGATATTTGTGATGTGCTCAACCTGGTATTCTTCAAGCCCGTATACTCCAAGATCAAGTTTGTGCAGATGATAGGGCGCGGCACGCGGCTGTGCCCGGATCTCTTCGGACCGGGGAAAGACAAGGAGGAGTTTCTGATCTTTGATTGGTGCGGGAACTTCGAGTTCTTCCGGGAGAATCCGGAGGGGCGCAAAGCGCAGGCGCAGCCCCTGTCGCTCACCCAACAGCTGATGGGCAAGAAGCTGCAGGCGGTGTGCCTGTTGCAGGATGCCCGCTGCTATCGGGAAGAGGAGCTGCTGGCGGCGGAGCGGGAACAGGGGGACACCCCGACGCTGTCCGCCCTGCGGGAGCGCTGGGTGCGGGAGTGGCAGCAGGCGGTACAGGGGTTGAAGGCGACCTCGCGCCGCATTTGCGTACGGAATGTGATGCGCACGGTGGACCGCTTCTGCCGACCGGAGGCCTGGCAGGCACTCTCCCCCGCGGATGAAGCGGAGCTGCGCCGGCACCTGCTGCCGCTGATAGAGTCCGGTACTTTGGAGAACACGGCCGGCTTGGCATTCGACTGCCGCATGCTGAACATGGTGCTCACAATGCTGCGGGGGCAGCCCGCTCAGGCCGCCGGTAAGACGCTCCGGCAGCTTATGTGCGCGGCCCGCGCTCTGCTGTCTGAGAAGGGGGCCATCCCCGCCGTTCGGGCCAAGGCGAAGAAGCTGCAACAACTGACGGAGGAGCACTTCTGGCAGACGGCTACCCCCGCGAAAATCGAGGCCATGCGCACCGAGCTCCGCACGCTGATGGCTTGTTTGGATAACAAGTTGCGCCGGGAGTTCATGATTGATATTTCGGATATCGTCATCGACTCCGGCACCATAGCGGATCCGGAGCCCGTTGACATCCGAACCTATCGCCAACGCGTGTCGGATTATCTGTGCGAGCACCTGAACAGCCCGGCCATTGCCAAAATACACGCCCTGCGCCCCATCACCGCCGCCGACCTCGCCGAGCTGGAGCACATCCTGTGGCACGAGCTCGGCACCCGAGAAGAATACGATGAACTGCGGCCCACCGGCAACGCAGCGGCCTTCGTGCGCTCCGTGATCTGGCTGAGCAAGGAGGCCGAGCAGCAGCAACTGAGCCGCTTCTTCTGCGATAACTCACTGACCGCGTCTCAACAGGACTTCCTGCGCGAAATCGTGGAATACGTCCGCGCCAACGGAGACGTGACCCGCGCCGACCTGGTGCAGGCATCACCCTTCACTCAAACTGACTTCGACACCATCTTCAACGGAGATCTGCGCATCCTCACCGACCTCGTGGACACCCTCCACAACCCCGTCACCCCCTCCCCGGCGGCGTGAAGCGCAGAACTGAGCGGGGCTCTTGTCTGTGTTGACGAGAATGTCCATATTTGCATGGCTATTGCCAAAAATGCTTGGTTTCAGCATTGCCAATGCAGAGTCAAGCTAAAAACAGATTTTCCCCTGAAAAATCAACAAAATTCGTGTATTCTACGCTTCATTACCTCCACTGGAGCCATTATCTAATTCCCTCATAAGTCCTTGAGCATCAACGCTTCATGTGGGGTATGCATTGGCAATGCTGTAAACTGTGCGCAGCGGCTTTGGAGTAGGTCTCGCAGCCTCCACCGCGTGCGGGAACGGGTCCCACTGACATTTTTATTATCTACACTTTTAAGTCAATACATGCAAACTAACGCGTAAATGAAAAAGACACTCATTGCACTTATGGCTCTGGCCAGCATGGCAGGTGCGGCAGAGCTTACCACTCTCGTCACTATGGATGAGCTCATCTCTGCTGCAAGTACCAATACAGCCACCCAAGTGAATAACATGTCCGTTACCACCTACGATTTTGGTAATGATACCTACATTGGCGGTATTACCCTCCAGTCCCTTAATACGGCGGTGCGGGATAGCAGCCAATACATCACAATCGCCGCTTGGGTAAAGCCGGATGACACCGCAGGAGTAGAAGCCATCTTCGGTTACGGTGCACAACAGAACGGCTTCAAGTTCTGCACTAATGGCAGCGGCCTTCAGTACACAGCTAAAGGCGTGGCTGACCGTGCCACAGCCGGCTCAGATCTGACAGCAGATACCTGGATTCTCGTTGGTGTTTCCTTCAAGGGAGGTACTACCGTAGCAAGCGGGAAATATATCGCGGGCACAGGCAATAGCAACTACTATACCCGTGATGTAGGTGGGTTTGCTCTTCCCGGAGAGACGGAGCAAACCTTCTCCATCGGCTCCGGTAACTCAGGTAGTGCTCGAGAGACCTTCAACGGTCAAATTGCAGGACTGACCATCTTCACTTCCTCTGAAGTCATCAGCGGAGTCAATGACATTACGACAATCATGGGAACAACCGCTCCTTATCAAGTTCCCGAGCCTAGCACGGCTACGCTGAGCCTTCTTGCTCTGGTCGGCTTGGCTGCACGCCGCCGCAGGGGGGGCAAATGATTTTGTCAGAGAAAGGCACACACCTTAGAGTAAGGCGTGTGTCTTTCTCCGACACATTCCCTAGGGGCATTCCGGCTTTTGAGCCGATGAGCTCATGCTCGGGTGCACCCCTGAGGAGCGTACCCTGAAGGGTTCGCGGATGCCGTGTTCCTTAGCCCCGGGCTTCCTCATGATCGCCGTTCGCAAATCGCGTCGGTCGTACAAAAAGCGCGCCGGCCTCGGGGGGAGGTCGGCGCGGGAGATGTGGGGGAGGGGTGGATCAGCGGAGCTTGGAGAAAAGCGTGACGGGATCCAGCACGCTCATGATCGGACGGTAGTCGAGGCCGTTATCGAGGATGTAGAGCGTGAGGAGGCGCTTGGCGATTTCCAGCAGCTTCTCGGATTTCCAGGGTTTCTCGAGGTAGTTATCCACGTGGCACTCGTTGATCGCGTTGAGCGTGTCACTGTGAGTGGCCTGGCCGGTAAGCATCACGCAGCGGGTGTGCGCGAAGCGCTTGTCGGCGCGGATTTCCGTGAGCAGGTCCGTACCGTGGGAGCCGGGCATCACTTGGTCGGTGATGACAAGGGCCACGTAGTCCCCGTTGTTGTGGATCTGGTCCATCAGCTTGAGGCAGTCCTCCGCGCCGGAGGCGTCCTCCACCCGGACGCAGGGGGAGAGCGGACGGAGGTCGCGCATGACGGAGTCAAGCACCTCCGGCTGGTCATCCACACAGATGATATTGATGGTATTCATGGTGAGAGATGGGGTGAGGGGTTATCAGAAGAAATTGATAAGGTCCAGCAGGTACATCATCGCCACCGCGATTGCGAGACCGGCGACGCCGAGGATGGTACCGACAATGGCCATGGACTTATTCTCCACCATACCGGTAGCATACGCGAGGGCATTGGGCGGGGTGGAGATGGGCAGGGCCATAGCGAGAGCGCAACCCATGGCGCAGCAGACGCAGAGACCGACCGAGAAGCCGCCGGTGATGACATTCTGGGCCATCATAGCCGAAGCAACGGCACCCATGATGGGCATGAGCAGAGCCGCCGTGGCCGAGTTGCTGATGAAGGTGGAGAGGAAGAGGCAGATGAGACCGGCACCGATCATCAGCATCATGGCATTCCAGTTACCGAAGGGAATGGCGTTGATGAGGTCCTTCGCCAAGTTGGTCTGCTGCAGAGCCAAGCCCAGGGCGAAGCCACCGGCCACCAGCCAGAGCACATCCCAGCTCATCTCGCGCAGGTCCTTGGCGGTGATGACGCCCGTGACCGCAAAGACAGCGATGGGGATGATGGCGATGGTGTTACTGTCCAGCCCCAAGGGGTCGCTGAGTACCCAAAGCGCGATGGTCACGGCGAAGGTGCAGTACACCACGATAGCCTTCGGCGACTTATCGAACGCACCGCCCACCTTCAGCTCCAGGGACTCCTTCTTGGTGGGGAACATCTTGCAGAGCAGGAACCAAGCCACCAGCAGCATGACGATCACGAAGGGGAAGCCGAAGCACATCCACTTGCCGAAGGAAACACTCATGCCGATGTCCCCGAGAGCTTTGACCGCGATAGCGTTGGGCGGGGTGCCGATGGGGGTAGCGATACCGCCCAGGTTACAGGCGATGGGAATGCTGAGCGCAAAAGCCGTGCGGCCGCCGTCGCCCTGCGGGAAGAGCGCCAGCACGGGCGTGAGGATGGCGAGCATCATGGCGGCGGTAGCCGTGTTGCTCATGAAGGCCGAGAAGAGAGCCGTGACAGCCATGAGACCCAGCAGCACATAGCGCGGGTTCTTGCCGAAAGGCTTGAGCAGTACGTTTGCCAGGTTCATATCCAAGCGGAACTTGGTGGCGGCAGCAGCCAAGAAGAAGCCACCCAAGAACAGGATGATCACGGGGTCCGCGAAGGTGGACATCACGCCCTTGTAGGCCATCACATTCGTGATCTTGATCTTCTTGACACTCGCGAGAGCATCGGGGGAGTGCAGGTAGGTAATGGCTTCCGACAGATCCTTGACGGGAGCAGCATTCTCCGACATATCGAGCAGCACATACTCCACGGAGGTACGCACCTCGGCGGGGGCGGTGGTGTGCTTCTCCTCCAAACGCTGCTGCACACGAGCGACAGCCTCCGTAATGTCCTCAGCCTTGGCATTCGGCAGCAGATTCTTGATGATCGCCTCCGGCTGCGTACCGACGACGGGCTGCGATTTCAGCTGCTTGAGCGCCTTGACGTAGGGAGACATGGCCTTCTCGTGAGCCTTGAGGATCACATACTCCGCCGAGGTGTAAATCTCATGCGTATCCAAGCCCGTCTTGGTGTCCAGACGCTTGCAAATCTGCCCGGCGAGTTCCTTCACCTGCGGATCCGAGGCGGGCTTCTTCAGGCCCGTGGCGACCAACTCCGCGACGGCCTTCTTGTTATAGACCTCCGGCTTGACGAAATTGAACGCCTTGTTGGAGAGGAAGAGGAGGCAGATGGCGATGACGAGAACGGAGGTCGTCCAAATCGGAATGGGCTCCAGAATCCAGAGAAGAGCAGCCATCACAAAGAGGGCCACAACCGCTATCTGCACATTATTGAGTGCCAGGCCCATTGCTTCGAACGGCAAAAGGAAGGCCCCTGCACTCAACAACAGTACGATAAGTATCTTGATGAGATTTTTTGTGGTGCTTTTCATATGTCGAATGATGAGTTCTCGCACGCCGGACGAAGACAAAATGCCCCACGCCCTGCCTGCTCCGTCAGTATAGCACGGAGTGGGCCGCTTGGCAACCGGAAAATGCGGGATGTTGGGGGCAAAGATGGGCTCAGGGCGCGGGCTGTTCCGAATCCACCGCCCCGCAGTGCCGCAGGATGAAGGGCCGCCCGTCCTGTTGCGGGGGAGCAGCGTCATCGTATTCCACCCGATTACCCCGGAACGTGATGTCCTCAGCGGAGGTGGCGAAGAGCAGCGGGACCCGGTGGGTGCGGAAGGTATTACCCGTGATACGGATGCCCCGGTGGTAGGGCTCCCGCTGTTCCGTCGGTTTGCCGACCATGGGGTACACGGAGATGACCGCCTCGGTGAATTGGTAGAGGTTGGTGAGGGCGTGATCGAACACATTGTTCTCTATACGAACATCGAGGCAACGCCCGCTCTCGAACCACCCCTGTGCATCCCCTGCCAAGAGAATGGCAGACCCGCTGCACCAATCGAACAGGTTATTGCGCACCGTGACGGGAGCCGGGGTGGTGAACAGGGCACCGCGGGCGCGATTGTGGCGCACGATGCAGTGTGAGAAGTCGACAGAGGGGTAGTAGTCCGCGTTCTCCAAGGCATCCCCCGGGCCGATGCCCTCGGGCAGGGGCTGTTCGGTCTCGATTTCCACCAGCTCGGGACTCCGGAACTCAGCGCGGCGCACACGCCCGATCGGCGGGATGTTCTCCAGGGTGGCAGCACGGATAAACTGCACGCGCTCCCCGGGCAGGAAGGTCTCGAACCCGATGGCTTGGGGGTGCGCGTAGCGGGCGACGAAGCGCGTGGGCGAGAGCAGCTCCGCGATTTGCAGGCAGGTGGAGTGCACGTTAATCGCGTCGTCCATCATGCTCTCGAAGGTAGCCCCCTGCACGCTGATGTGCCCCGCGCAGTTGGAGAAGTGTGTGGCATCCGCCGAGGTGGTGTGCATCCGACCCGGAAGCCGCAGGCAACCGCCGCCCGAGAGGTGGATATCGCGGCTGCGTTGAGCCAACAGCCCCATTCCTTGCGAGTCGTGGATGACAACCCGGTGCAGCCGGATGTTCTCTGCCCGGTAGAGCATCACGACCGGGTGCGGGCGCGCATAATCCCGCAGCACCACCACATGCCCGGGATGCAGCCCCGCAGTGCGGGCATCCATGGCAAAGCGCACGTGCTCAGCGTCCGTCTGTTCAGCCCGGGCCGACCAAGCGATATCCCCGGCCTTGCCCGTGGGCACCACCCGCCCATCCGGCAGGAAGGCGAAGGCGGCCCTGACCCGCAACGGGATACCGGAGCCGCAGTTGAAGAAAGCCCCATCCTTCACTGTCCACGCCGCGCGGTCGGAGAGCATGCGCAGCACTGTTCCCCGCTCGCTGATGTCGGTGATGACGCCCTCGCACTCCGCCGGCAGGGCATAACGCAGGCGCAGCCCCTCCAGCCTTACATCCCGGCTGTCCTGCACCAGCACCCCGAGCATGCAACCGTGGAACACCAGCTCCGCTCCCTCCCCGACCAGCGATGCTCCCTCCGCCCCGCACAGCTCAAGCCCCACGGCATGTTCCGACGGCTGATCGTGGTTGGAGATGAAGAGCCGCCGCCTGGGCGCGCTGTCTGCATACAGGTGGTAGCACCCCGGCTGCAACACAACCCGACACCCCGGCTCCCGCGCTGCCTCCTCCAGCAAGGCCCGCAGTGCCGGCCCGCAGTCGCTCGTCTCCCCGGGCTTCACCCCGCGCTGCGCCGCATCGATATCCCGTCCCGCAGCCCAAAAGCTCATCAGCAGCAGAAACACCAAGCCTATTCGTAAGTCCATACCCCACCATGGTACACAGGAAAGCCCCCTCTGTAAAGGAAAAAGCCCCGCCGGTGCAAAGCGGGTATTGCCAAGCGGGCGGTGGGGTGGTATGCTGGGGGTATGTTCAATCAGCAGCTATTGGAGGAGTGCAGCAATGCGTGTGCGGTGTCGGGCTTTGAGGGCGAGATGCGGCAGCTCGTGCAACGGGAGATGGCGGAGGTGCCGGGGGTGGAGGTGCAGACCGAGGTGAGCGGCAATGTGGTGTGCCGTTGCGGTGCGGAGGGCCCGGCGGTTGCCTTGGTGGCGCATATGGATGAAATAGGGTTTATGGTGCAGGGCATCACGGCGGATGGATTTCTGCTGATGGTGCCGCTGGGCGGGTGGTGGAACCACACCCTGCCGAGCCAGCGCATGGTGGTGCTGACCCGTGACGGACGCCGCATCCCCGGGCAGGTGGGCACCAAGCCGCCGCATCTGCTGCCGGAGAGCCAGCGCAAGCAGGTACTGCCCGATGACGCCCTGTTCGTGGACGTGGGTGCTTCATCCCGAGAGGAGGTGCAGGCCCTGGGCATCGCCCCGGGGTGTCCCGTGGTGCCGGATGTGCGGGTGCAGCGTCTCGCCGTGCCGCACCGGTGGATGGGCAAGGCCTTCGATAACCGTGCGGGCGTGTACTGCATGCTCGAGGCCATGCGCCGACTGGCCGCCGAGCCGGTGGGGTGTCGCCTGACGGGCATCGGCACCGTGCAGGAGGAGGTAGGCTGCCGAGGCGCGCGCGCCCTGCGCGAGGTGCCGGATCTGGCCATCATTCTGGAAGGCCCGCCGGCGGATGACACCTTCGGACAGAGCAGCGTGTGCCGCCAAGGGGTGCTGGGCAGCGGGGTGCAGGTGCGCCTGTATGACCCCACGCAGATCACGCCCCCGGCCCTGGCGGACTTCGTGCTGCGCGTGGCGGCGGAGGAGAACATCCCCGTGCAGCCTGCCGTGCGCCGCAGCGGCGGAACGGATGCTGCTGCCGCCTATCCGCAGTGGCACGGCACACCCGCTATCGTCTTCGGGGTGCCCACGCGCTACATCCACTTCCACAACGGTATTCTGGACGACCGCGACCTCGAGGCCTGCGTGGCCCTGGCCTGTGCCGTGGTGCGCCGACTGCACACCGTACACCTGCCGGCTCTGTGCAGCGACGGGGTCGCCTGAGCCCCCGCTACACGCCTTTCTCCGTATCCCACAGCACCAGGTGCAGGCGGTCGCCGAGGCGCACGCGATGCCGCAGGGCCATCTGCGCTACCGCCGGACGCGCCGCCTGCAGGGCTGCCCGCGATGCCGCGCAGGGCATCAGGATGATCCGCTCCTGCGGCAGGCCCAAGGCCTCGATCGCCGGCCAATCCTCCTCGCCGCGCACCACAAACTTGAACCACGCCCCCGGCAGTGCCGCGAAGGCGGCCAACACATCCGGGCGCAGGCATTCCCTCTCCGCATTGCCGGCATGCGGCAGCTTGGGGGATACGTTCCACTGCTGCACCCGCTGCATCAGCTCCGGGCAGGGGGCGATGGTTCCGTTGGTCTCCACCTCCGTCACAAATTCCGGCAGCAGACGCAGCAGATTCACCAGCCCCTCCTGCTGTAAGAGAGGCTCCCCGCCCGTGATGACCAGACGTCGGCAGTCGTGTTGCCGGATGAGTCCCGCCGCTTCCTCGGGGGAGACGCTCATCCCCTCTGCCCAGGAGTACTTGGTATCACACCAAGCGCAGCGCAGGTTGCAGCCGCTCAGCCGCAGAAAGACAGCGGGGGTGCCGATGCCGGCGCCTTCGCCTTGCAGGGAATAAAAAATCTCGGGGGCAGAGTTCAGGCGTGCAATGCGTAGCATAATGTGGTACAGTATCTCTGCCGGGTATTCTGCCACAATCGGCCCCGCGCGTCAATCCAAACCTCATTTGCCTATGTCATCCCGTCCGTTCCGCGTCCTGTTCGTCTGTCTCGGTAACATCTGCCGCTCCCCTGCGGCGGAGGTGGTTTGCTGCGCCCATCTGGACCGGGCGGGGGAGCAGCGGGTGCAGGTGGATTCCTGCGGTACGGCGGCCTACCACATCGGGCAGCGGCCGGATGCCCGCATGCTGGCGGCTCTGCAGCGCGCCGGGTTCGTGTACGGCGGACACCGCGCCCGCCAATTCCGCCGCGAGGACTTCGCACGCTTCGACCTCATCATTCCGCAGGATGAGGAGAACCGCGCCGACCTGCTTGCCCTGGCCTCCACCGCCGAGCAGAAGGCCCGCATCGTGCCGATGTCCCGCTGGTTTGCCGCCGGCGAGGCGCGCCGCGAGGTGCCGGACCCCTACTACGGCGATGCATCGGACTTCGATGACGTTGTGAGCCTGCTGGATGCCGCCATGCCCGGCCTGCTCCGTGACATCAATGCTCGCCTGCAACGCGGGGAAGCCTGAGCCGAACTGGCAGACATTGCGCTTGATTTTGTCCCGGCTTTCGTGTTTAATAGCGGCATGATTGATGCAGACACCATGCACCCGCAACTTGCCGAGTGCCTGAACCGTAACGACTGCTTCGGCGTCGTCTCGCATATGCGCCCGGACGGGGACGCCATCGGCAGCACCCTGGCCCTTGCGCTGGCCCTCAAATCCCTGGGCAAGCGTGTGTATGTTTGGAATGCGGACCCCATGCCCGCCCGCTATGCCTTTTTGGAGGGGGCGGCGCTGATGCAGCCGCTGCCGGAGTCACTGCCGGCCGACATGCAGGTGCTGGTGTGCCTAGATTGCGGGGCTTGGAAGCGCTTGGGGGAGTCCGCCGAGCAGCTTCTCGCGGCTGCCCCGTTCAAGGTCAACATCGACCACCACGCTACGAATGAGCGCTACGGCAACATCAACATCATTGAGCCGGATACCGCCGCCACGGGCTTCGTCCTCTTCCGCCTCTTCACGCGATTGGGTATTGCCGTCTCCCCCGCTATGGCCAACGCTCTGTATGTGGCTATCAGCACGGATACCGGCTCTTTCCAGTATGCCTCCACCACGGCGGAGGTGATGCGTGCCGTCGCAAGGCTGATTGAGTGCGGGGTGGACGTGCAGGAGGTCAACCGCCGCCTGTACCAAGAGCAGTCGCCCACCGCTCTGCGGGTGCAGGCGGAGGTGCTCTCCAACATGCAGTCCCTGCTCGGCGGTCGGGTGGTTTATTACGCCATGCCCCTCGCCACCAAGCAGGCCATGCGTCTGGGGTTGGAGGATACCAAGGATATGGTAGACATCATCCGCGTGATGCAGGGGAGTCTGGTGGCGCTCATCTTTGAGGAGATGGAGGGCGGCGTTGTCCGCGTCTCCCTGCGCTCCAAGCACCCGCGCATCAGCGTGGCGGACATCGCGCAGCAGTTCGGCGGCGGCGGGCACACCATGGCCGCCGGTATCCGCATGCGCGGTGCCTTTGCGGAAAGTTGCAAGAAAGTCCTGGCCGCGGCCTGTCGCGCGGTGGAGTCAGCCTGAACCCATCCCCCCGTACCATGCAAGCCATGTCAGAACCGGAGGTGAGCGGTGTGCTCCTTGTCGATAAAGACCCCGGCTTTACCTCCCACAACGCCGTTGCCCTCTGCCGCCGGGTGCTGCATACCAAGAAGGTGGGCCATTGCGGCACGCTGGACCCCATGGCCACGGGACTCCTGATGGTGGTGATCGGCAAAGCCACCAAATTGCAGGATCGCCTGATGTGCGAGGACAAGGTCTATACGGGCACCCTGCGTCTGGGTGTGGAGACCAACAGCTATGATGCCGACGGCGAGGTGGTGGCCGTGCGTCCCACCGAGGGGATTACCGAGGAGCAGATCCGCGCGGCGTTCGAGCGCTTTCGGGGGGAGTTCGAGCAGGTGCCGCCCATGTTCTCCGCTGTCAAAATCAACGGCGTGCCCTGCTACAAGCTGGCGCGGAAGGGTGTGGAGGTGGAGCGGAAGGGGCGCCGGGTGGCGGTGTTGGATTACGAGCTGACCCGCGTGGATACCGAGGCTATGGAGGTTGATTTTCGGGTGCATTGCACCAAGGGTTTCTATGTGCGCACCTACGCACATGAGATTGGTATGGTGCTGGGCTGCGGGGCGCACCTCACGGCCCTGCGGCGCGTGCAGTCCGGGCATTTTTCCGTGGAGCAGGCGGTGGATGTGCCCACGCTTAAATCCTGCAGTCGGGAGGAGCTCCTGCGTCGGCTTATCCCCGTGGAGGCCTTGACATGCAAGTCCTGAGTACATTTGAGGAGCTGCGCTCGCTGCCGGCCCCTGTGTTCTGGGCCATGGGCTTCTTCGACGGCGTGCACACCGGGCATGTGCGGGTGGTGCAGGCAGCGCATGCCCCGGGGGCATTGCGGGGGGTACTCACCTTCTGCTGCCACCCGCTGGAGCTCCTCTGCCCGCAGCGGGCACCGAGGCTCATCACACCCGTGCCGGCTTTCAAGGAGCGCCTGTTGCAGGAGCAGGGGGTGCAGGTTCTGCTGCGTCTCCCTTTTACGCGCGAGCTGGCGGATATGTCGCCCACGGCCTTCCTCGATGCCCTGCAGGCGCACAGCCGCGTGGCCGGGGTGTCGGTGGGGGCTAACTGGAACTTCGGGAAGGCGCGCGCGGGTAATGCGTCCTTTTTGGAAGAGCAGGGGAGGCAGCGCGGGTTCGAGGTGCGGGTGCAGCCGCTGTTGCAGCTTGGCGGGGGGACGGTGTGTTCCGGGGCCGTGCGCGCAGCCTTGGCGGAGGGGCAGCTCGATGATGCCGCCGCTATGCTCGGACGGCCTTTTGCGGTCTGCGGTATGGTGGAGCACGGGCAGCATCTGGCCCGGCAACTGGGTTTCCCCACGGCGAACATCACCCTGCCGCCGCATTCGGCGGTGCCTCCCGCCGGGGTCTATGCCGTCGCCTGCCGCCGGGAGGGGCGCTTGCTGTTCGGGGTGGCCGACCTCGGGTTCCGTCCGTCCATCCGCGAGGAGGAGAAACGCCTGCGTCTGGAAACCCATTTCTTCGACTTCTCCGGGGACTTGTACGGGCAGCCGCTCACCGTGGCTCTGCTGCATTTTCTCCGCCCGGAGCAGACTTTTTCCTCACTTTCTGACCTACAGGCCCAAATTCAGCGCGATTCGACCGCCGCTAGGGCATTTTTTCAGGCCCAAAATGAGACAAAATTCAAATTTCTGCAAAAATTCTGAATTTTCCATTGACAAAAGCCGGAAATCGTGTATATTCGGGGCGCGCCGTTAGGCGCTCATCAGAAAGGAAGCAAACGATATGAAGTACATCGCCATTATCACCACGCTTGCGGGTATCAGCCTCGGCAACACCCTGCCCCCCACCCCGGAGAATACTCTGCCCCCCACCCCGGAGGCCGTTTTCTCCGTTGTTCGCTGATCCCGACAAGCTAAGAGGCCCGGGGCCCCACAGAATTGCCCCGGAAAACTTGTCCGCCGCCCCGCGCGGCACAGGGCTCCCTGCACAGGGGAGTTTCTTTTTTTTACACCTCCGCCCCCTGAAAGACACAGCCTTACCCTGCACGCCCAAATTACGAACAGTAAGGATGCCTCCGCAAGGAGGTTATCCGATTTTACAGGCAAGATCTTACCCTCCCCTGAATGAACTCCATTCTCATTTGGTTACAGCTTTTGGATTCCCATGGCTTAGCGTCATTATGCCACATTCTGCCTAAAAGTGTAACCTATGTGATGGTACTTTTTTGTAACCTATCTCATGGAGATGTACCATAGCCCACCCTCCCCCACTTGTACAGCTCGCCTCATAGGCCCGGGCGGCATTTTATCCTTGCTATGCGGGGGTGGGGGTGGTATAATGCCCGCGATATGAACTTGCTAAAGACAATGACCATGGTATTTACCACCGGGCTTTGTGCCGGGGCGGAGCTGCCGTATGCGCCGCATCCGGACTGGGAGGCACCGGAGCGCCTGTGTGAAGGGCGCGAGGATTCCCGGGCCTTTTTTACGCCTTTTGCAAACAGGGAAGAAGCCCTCAAGGGAGGGCGGAAGGATTCCTCCCTCGTGATGTCGCTGGACGGACCGTGGAAGTTCCACTGGGCCCCGGCGCCGGATAAACGGCCGGTGGATTTCTACAAACCGGAGTTCGATGTGAGCGGATGGGCGGAAATCGATGTGCCGTCCAACTGGCAGATGCGCGGCTACGGTACGCCCATCTACAGCAACCAGCGCTACACCTTCATCCGCAACTGGCCGTTGGTGATGACCCCGCCGCGCACGGATGACGAAAAGAAATACACCACCCCGCAGACGGAGCCGAATGCCGTGGGCTCCTACCGCCGGGAGCTGCAACTGCCCGCCGACTGGGACGGACGGGAGGTATTCATTCAGTTCGACGGTGTTGACTCCTTCTTCTATCTGTGGGTAAACGGGCAGAAAGTGGGCTTCTCCAAGGACAGCCGCACCGCCGCCATCTTCGACATCACCCCCTATGTCAAACCGGGTGCCAACACCATCGCGGCGGAAGTCTACCGCTACAGCGACGGCTCCTACCTGGAGTGCCAAGACATGTGGCGCCTCTCCGGCATCTTCCGCAGCGTGTCCGTGTTCAGCACGCCCCGCACCTTCATCCGCGATTTCTTTGTACACACCGACTTCCCGCAGAACGCGGACGGAACGAGTGACTACAGCAACGCGACACTGCGCGTGGAAGTCGATGTTGAGAACCGCGCGACCGCCTGCGGCAGCAGTGTGCAAGCCGAGCTTCTGGATGCCCACGGCAAGACCGTGGGCACGGTCGACAGCCCCGCCTTCGAGACGGCCCCGGGCAAGCCAGCCAAGCAAACTCTGCAGCTTCCCGTTACCGCCCCCGCCCTGTGGAGCGCGGAGAAGCCGAACCTTTACCGCCTGCTGCTGACCCTGCGCGACGCCGAGGGCCGCATCACCGAAACCATCTCACGCCACATCGGCTTTCGGGACGTGAAGCTGCTCAACGGCCGCTTCTTGGTGAACGGGCAGCCCGTGAAGCTCAAGGGTGTGAACCGCCACGAGAGCCAGCACGCCAACGGCCACTCCGTCACGGAGGAAGAATGCCGCCAAGAGCTGCTGCTCATGAAGCGCGCCAACATCAACCATGTGCGCAACTCCCACTATCCGCAGCCGTCCTTCTTCTACGAGATGTGCGACGAGCTCGGCATCTACGTCTGCGACGAGGCGAACATCGAGTCCCACGGTTATTACTACGGCGAACTCTCCCTCTCCCACCCCGATGAATGGGAGGCCCAGCACGTCTGGCGCAACAAGAACATGGTGGAACAGAGCAAGAACCACCCCTGCGTTGTCATCTGGTCCTACGGCAACGAAGCCGGACCGGGCAAGAACTTCGAGGCCGTCCGCGACTGGATCAAGAGCCGCGATACCTCCCGCCTGACCCAGTACGAGCGCAACAACGACCTGGCTGACCTGCGCTCCAACCAGTACCCCAGCGTCAACTGGGCCCGCGACGTGGCATCCCGCAAGCTCAACAAACCCTGGTACGTCTCCGAGTACGCCCACATTCTCTGCAACTCCATGGGCAACTTGGCCGACTACTGGCAGGCCTTCGACAGCAGCGACTCCATCATCGGCGGCGGCATCTGGGAGTGGATCCACCAGAGCTATGACCAGGAAGTTACCCTGCCCGACGGGCGCCGAGT
Organism: Akkermansia muciniphila; assembly: GCA_004557455.1. Lineage (GTDB taxonomy): Bacteria > Verrucomicrobiota > Verrucomicrobiia > Verrucomicrobiales > Akkermansiaceae > Akkermansia > Akkermansia muciniphila_D. The sequence goes on from SFDX01000018.1 coordinate 25,607, forward strand.
GACCCGCCAGAGCTACGGCGGCGACCACGGGGAGTACCCGAACGACGGCATCTTCTGCATCAAGGGTGTTATCTACAGCGACCGCACCCCCACCCCGCTGTATGCGGAAATCCGCAAGGTGCACCAAAACGCCGAGTTCGCCCCGGGCAGCTTCGCGGCTGGGGAGGATGTAGTCATCAAACTGCGCAACAAATTCCTCTTCACGAACCTGAACGAATTCGAAGGCCGCTGGCGCCTGCTGGAGGAAGGCAAGAACGAGATTGCCACTGGCAGCTTTACGGCAGACGTAGCCCCCAACTCGCGCGCCGAGCTGCGCCTCTCCCGCGAGGAGCTGCGCGCTGACTCCCTCCGACGCGATCGACTCTACTTCTTGGAGATCGAGCTCTCCCTGAAGCAGGACACCGACTGGGCCGAGAAGGGGTATGTCGTGGCTTATGAGCAGATACCCGTGCCCGAGAGTTTCAACAATTACTCCCCGGACCTCGTGCCGGCGGCCTATGACCCCAACTCCCGCGTGCAGGTGCGCAACCTGGACAACCGCGTAGACGTCATCGGTCCGGACTTCTCCATCAGCGTGGACAAAACGACCGGCGGGCTCTTCGATTACAAGGTGAAGGGCCGCACCCTGCTGGGGGCAGAACCCACCGTGCTGCTTAACGCCTTCCGCGCCCCGCTGGCCAACGACAAGTGGGCCATGAACCAGTGGCTCACCAACGGCCTGCGTGACATGACCCACGACGCCTCGCCCATGCTGGTCGACCGCCTGGAAGGCGGCGTGGTGCGCATCTCCACCACCGTCACCAGCCGAGGTAAACGCGTGGAGGCCCTGCAGGCCCGCGACTATGACCGCGGCCGCTTCGAACCGGAGGACCGCGGCCCGATCTCGGACAAGGCTTTCCACTTCTCCACTCAGATGGTCTACACCATCCTGCCGAACGGTTGGGTGAGCGTGCAGGCCGGCATCGTGCCCAGTGAGGAGAAGCTGGTGCTGCCCAAGCTGGGCTACACGCTGGCCCTGCCGGAGCAATTCGACAACGTCACGTGGTACGGACGCGGCCCCGGGGAAAACTACCCGGACCGCAAGGCCGGTGCGCCCATCGGCGTTTACAGCTGCAAGACCGAGAACATGTTGGAGCGTTACCCGCGCCCGATGGAAATGGGCAACCGCTGCGACACGAAGTGGGTGGCTGCTACGAACAAGGACGGTGTGGGCCTGATGGTGGCCGCCGCCGGTGAGGAGCGGATGAGCTTCTCCGCACTGCCCTGCACGGCGCAGGCCCTGTTTGCGGCTGCGCACCCGGAGGAGTTGCAGCGCGCCGGCGCAACCATCCTGAGCGTGGATGCCCTCACCCTGGGACTCGGCGGTGCAGCCTGCGGCCCTCGCCCCATCGACCGCGACATCCCGCTGTCGCACCCCACCACCTTCGCGTTCAACCTGCGTCCCATCATGCCCGGGGATGACGCCCGCGAGCTGGGCCGCGCCGGCATGCCCCTCACCGGGGCCGTGACGCTCTCCCGCGATGAGCTGGGCTACGTCTCCGCCGCCTGCGGCACCCGCGGGGCCAAGATCACCCTCACCCTGCCGGACGGCACGGTGCAGGACTACAACGGCCCCTTCCTGCAGCGCGAGGAAGGTGTGCTGCGCGCCACGGCCACCAGCCAGGGTAAGCTGCCGGCCCCGCTCGTCTACATGGGCTTGGAGGCATGGCGTCCGGATAACCTGCTGCGCATCGTCTCCTGCTCCAGCTCCTCCGGCAAGGCGGAGTCTGCTTGGGCGCTCATCGACGGCCGCCGCGACACCTTCTGGCACTCGGAATGGCACAAGCCGGCGGCTCCCTACCCGCACGAGGTGGTCATCGACCTCGGTGTGCGCAGCGAGCTGACGGGTATCCGCATCATCCCCCGCCAGGGTGAGGAAGGCGGCCGCGTGCGCAAAATCGCGTTCTACCTCTCCGAGGACGGCACAACCTGGCCCGCTGAGCCGGATTGCACGATTGAAATGCCGAACGAGGATAACGCCCAGATCGCCCACCTGCCGCAGCGCAAGACAGCTAAGTTCATCAAGATGATCTGTCTGGAACCGATGAACAACACGCTCTCCTACGCCGCCATCGCGGAGATTACGCCCATCGTGACACGCGTCATCGGGGAGTACCCGCCCTACGCCTTCCTGACGGTCAACTACGTCAGCTCCGATCTGCCGGAGGGTGGTGCCGCGCGCAATGTACTGGACGGTAACCCGAACACCTACTGGCACACGATCACCGGCAACACCCTCGCAGGCTTCCCGCATGAGATCCGCCTCTCCCTCGGTTCTCAGCGCACCCTCAAGGGCATCTCGCTCCGCAGCGCTGCCCCGCAGAAGGGCCGCATCAAGGACTACGAGGTCTACACCTCCACCGATGGCAAGGAATGGGGCAAGCCTGTGCTCACCGGCTCTCTGGAGAACACCACGGAGCTGCAGAAGCTCCTCTTCCCCGCCCTCGTGCAGGCGGAGTACATCCGCATCATCGCCGTCTCGGCCCACGACGGCGGCGACTCTGCCGCCATCTCCACCATCGATGTGCTGACGGACTGAGCCCCCGCTTCAACCCTCCCCGCCCCCGCTGCATTCCCCGCAGCGGGGGCGTTTTCGTACCCGGGCAAAAAGGGTTGACATACGCCCCGAAACGTGCGACGTAGATACTGTAGCAATACCGACCTTTCTTCCAAAGTGGGCACATTATACCGTACCCCCTGAAAGATATTCTACAGGTCTATGATTATTTTCCCCGCAAGGTATCAACCACATGCCCCGAAGCAAGCGGTGAATACCCATATGTACCGCTCATGTGTGGGGTCTCACACCCGGGAGAGGGCGGAGAGGATGGCGGCGGGGTAGAGGATGTGCTCCTGAACCTGAATGCGGGCGTGGAGGGACTCCGGGGTATCGCCGGGGAGGACGGGTACAAAGGCCTGCATGATGACCTCGCCGCTGTCCATGCCGGCATCGACGTAATGGACGGTGCAGCCGGTTTGGGAGACTCCGGCCTCGAGAGCTTGCTTCCAGGCCTCAACGCCGGGGAAGTTCGGAAGGAGTGCGGGGTGAATGTTGAGAATGCGGTTGGGGAACGCCTGCAGGAGGGGCTGTTTGACGAGCCTCATGAAGCCGGCCAAGCAAACTAGGTCTACGCGGAGGGCTTGCAGCTTAGCTGCGATCTCGGCCTGCAGCTCAAGCGGAAACTTGTTTTTGTAACCGCCGCAGTCCATATACTCGGCCGGGACACCGCGGCGGCGAGCACGCTCCAGGATGAAAGCATCCTCATGATCGGAGAGAACGATGACGACCTCGGCATCCAGCCGTCCATCATCGATGGCGTTGAAGATGGACTGACAGTTGCTGCCGCTACCGGACCCCAAAACAGCTAAGCGAATACTCATATCGGCACCACTTTACCGAAACGAAGGCGACTTGTCAACGCCAAACGCATACAGGAACACGATAAACCCCGCTTTGAGCTTGTCGGCCCCCACCGGAATGTGATAGAATGGGCCCATGCAGAAGGAAATCAAGATAGGAACGCGGGCGAGCGAGCTGGCCCTGGTGCAAACGAAACTGGTTATCGCGGCGCTGGAGAAGGAGCATCCGGGTCTGCGTTGCACCATTTGCCCCATTAAGACTGCGGGAGACGCCCGGACGGACCTGCCGCTGCAAGAGGTCAACAAAGCCACCGGCACACAGGATAAAGGCGTGTTCATCGCCGCGCTGGAGGAGGCCCTGGCCGAGGGTAAGGTAGATTGCGCTGTCCACAGCCTCAAGGACATGCCCGGACAGAGTGATGCACGCTTTACCCTTGCCGCCTACATGCCGCGCGAGGAGCGGGGGGATGTGCTGGTGGTAAAACCCGGGGCACGGATGGATTTCCCCACCATCGCAACCGGCAGTGTGCGACGGGCTCATTTTATGCGCTGCTACCGGAGCGGACGCTGCCGCATTGTACCGACCCGCGGCAATGTGCAAACCCGCCTGCGGAAACTGCTGGAGAACGATGAGGTGGATGCTACGCTGCTGGCCCGCGCCGGCCTGAACCGCCTGGGCTACACCGGGCATACTCTGAGCCTGGACGGGCAGAACCTGCACTTGGTCGATTTATCGGAGGACTCCTTTATGCCAGCCCTCGGGCAGGGAACCATCGTGGTCGAAACCCGCTCGGAGGACATCGCCATGCAGCAGCTTCTTGCCCCCATCAACGATGAACACGCCGCCACCGAGGCCCGCTGCGAGCGAGCCTTCCTGGCGCTGCTGGGGGCAGACTGCTCGGTACCCGTGGGCGGCTATGCTACCGTGCATGGCAAGGCGCTGATGTTCCGCGCCATCTACTTTACGGCAGAGGGACGCCCCATCCGCCTCACCCGCCGCGGCTTTGCGGCAGACCCGGAAGCCGTGGCCCGGCAGGCCTACGAGGACCTGCGCGCTCGCATGGATTAAGCACCGGCCACCGGCAGGGGGGCGCACACCGGGCAGGCTTCCACCCAATGCCCCGGCAAAGCCTCCACTACCTTCGGCCGTCGCGTCAGGCGCTCCGGATTCACCCCACAGCGTTGGCAGAAACGGCAGCCCGGCACGTAATCCCGCACCGCCGGCACCGAGCCGGGGATGGTGGGTAGGAAGGTCTTGGGCTCGTACTCCAAGCGCGGCATGGCCGACAAAAGGGCCTTGGTATACGCGTGCAGCGGGTTGGCAAAGAGTTCCCGCACCTCGGCCCGCTCCACCACGCGCCCGGCATACATCACGACCACATAATCGCAATTCTGCGCAATCACCCCCAAATCATGCGTGATAAGCAAGCAGGAGGCCCCCACCGCCCCGCGCACACGGCGCAGCAGATGCAGAATTTGGCGTTGCACGGTTACATCTAACGCTGTTGTCGGCTCATCGGCAATGATAAGCTCCGGTTTACAAGCCAAAGCCATGGCAATCATGGCGCGCTGCCGCATACCGCCGGAGAGCGAGCTCGGGTACTCCGCCGCGCGTAAATCCGCGCGTGGAATGCGCACCTGATGCAGCAGATTCACGGCCTCCACCCAAGCAGCGTCCGGTGACATCCCCCCGTGCAGGATGAGCGACTCGGCAATTTGATCGCCGATGGTGTGCACGGGATTCAAGGCATGCGTGGGCTCTTGAAATACCATGCTGATCTGCGCCCCGCGAATGTTGCGCAGCTCCTGAAGCGGCATCTTGAGCAAATCCTGCCCGTGAAAGAGTGCTTGCCCCCCCAAAATGTGGCCGTAGGGTTGAGGCAGTAGGCGCAGGATGCTCATGGCCGTCACGCTTTTACCGCAGCCGCTTTCCCCGACAATGCCCACGCATTTACCCCGCGGCACGCTGAAGCTCACGTCCTCCACCGCCGCGCGTATGCCGAACTCGTCCTCAAAGCCGGCAGACAGGTTGCGCACCTCCAGTATGGTCTCATTGATCATGGCTAACGAAGATTCTGTGGCAGGGGGATGACCATCTCCTGCTCGTTGATGGAGTCCGCCTCATCGCGGGACCGGAGCAGCTCATCCCGCATCTTCTCATCTATCCAATACACATGACTGTCCAGCGGGTCATGATATCGCGGGGGACAGAAGGTGTAGTCCGGGGTCTGCGGCCAACGCACCCAGCGCCACTGGGCAAAGCGACAATAGGGAGAACACCAGCCCGGCACCCAGGCGTAGGTAGCTGCCACCAAGCGCTGCAGGCGATGATTGGCAGCAACGGCCTGCTGCTCCGTGGCAGCCGTTCGGCAGGCCAGAATCGCCAGGTCGATTTCGGGCGAGGCGGTGGCTGTCACGTTCGCGGTGCCCCGCACCGGTGTGCCGGAAGGACTGTAGGCATCCCCGGAGAGGAAAAAGAGCCCCGGATCCGGCAGAGGAGGGGAGAAGCTCCAAGAGAAAATGGCAGCGGTGTACTGCTTATCCTTCACCTTCACATAAAAGAGCGTGTCATCCAGGGACTCCGAGCGCAGATCCAACCCGCAGCGGGCCGCGTAGGTGCGGAGTACCTCCATGCAGTTTTCATACAGGGGGTCGATGCGTGAGGTAACCGTCACCTGCAGACGGGTTCCGTCCGGCTTGCAGAGAATGCCGTCCGTCCCCTCGCGAGTGTAGCCGGCACGGGCAAAGCAGGCGCGGGCTTCATCCTCATCATATTGAGTCGGCTTGATGTTGTCATCGGAATACTGCCCGAAGCCGCTGAAATACGAGCCACTGCGCCGGGCGTCTCCCCGGAAGACCGTGTCGATGACGGACTTGATATTCAGTGCATGGTGGAAACCCTTTCGGAAATCCTTATTATCAAACGGAGCACGGGAACAGTTAAGGTGAAAGCCGAAGCTGCTGAGCGGCCAGAGGTTGAAGAACTGTACACGCTGAATGAAGCCGGCATGCACCTCCGGGATTTCCAAACCCTCGTACCAGAAATCGGAGTTGCGTCCGCTGAGCACATCCAGTTGCCCCAAGCGAAAGAGCTCGCGGCGCTTGGAGGCCTCGGCAATGAATGAATAGGAGATGGCATCCACATTGCAGGTATTGCGGGTATACTTGCGATCCGCTGCCCACCAATTTCTCACGCGGGAGAGGGTGAGTGAGCGCCCCAGGACGACGCCGTCCGCAGACAGCGTATACCCGCCTGTGGTGGGCGGCACACGCCACTGGTAGCGTGCGGGGTAGTCTGCGCCGAACTCTGCATAAAAGGCCGTGCAGCAGGCCGGCACGGCAGCGTAGAACGGCGCATAGGGTCGCGGCGTGCGAAGGTGTACGGCCAGCGTGCGGTTGCCGTAGATGGTTATACCCGCGAAGTTACGGTAGTAGTCCTCGAAAAACGGCTCTCCGGAGAACGGGGAGGTGCGCACGTACAGTGCCGTGACAAAATCTCGCGTGGTCAGTTTACAACCGTCGGAGAACCGGGCTTTCTCATCAATGTGGAAGTAGACCGTCAGGCCGTCCGGGGACACGGCCCAGCGGTCTGCCGTACCGGGGATGATTCGACCCGTGAGCGGATGCAGCCGAACGAGCGGCATGTCGATATCATCATACAGGTAACGGCGGGTAGAGTTGTTGCTGTTAGGCCCAAAGGGGCGCAGCGTGTTGGGGAAAGCATGAGCCAGGGCCAAGCGAAGGGTTCCGCCTTTCTCTGCCTCCGGGCTGCCTATCTCCGGCTCATCCGCACCGGTCTGCCAATCCAGCCCGGCAGGCAGATCGGCCTCGCGGGCAAAGCGCAGGTAATTACCCCGCCGCAGAGCCGCAGAGGCGGTCTTGAAGCGGTGCAGAGCCAGTCGGAACTGCACCCCTGCCTTGCGGCGCTCATCGGGCTGCAAGGGGTGAGAAAAGACCTCGCGATAACAGCGAGCAAGCTCCGAGGCACCTTCAGCCGCCTCCTGCTGCAGGTGGCGCTGCACCGTAGCATTCCAGTGCTCCGGGAAGCCCGGGAAACCCTGCGGCACATGCCAGCGGCGCGCGTAAGCAGGCACCGGGGCATCCTCCGCAAAGGCATAGGGCATGCTCTTGTCCGTCGGGTGCTTCCAGGTGGTGCCTTCATGCTCCTCTCGGCCCCCGCAGCCCACCAGCAGCAGACACCCCAGCACCCCGCATATGCCGGCCCACGCCGTTCCTGTTCGTTGCTTCTTCATTCGTAGTAGGTGTTGCGTCTGGGGTCAAATGCTTCTCGTATTCCCTCGCCGATGAAGGTCACTAACAGCAGCAGGGTCACCAGTGCCACAAAGGCGGAGGACACCACCCAGGGGCAGGACAAGTTGGCCAAGCCATCGTTCAGCAGGCGTCCCCAGCCGGGGTAGGTCTCCGGAAGGCCGAAGCCCATGTAGTCCAGCGAGGCCAGAGCCAGCACAAGGGAGGCTATACTGAAAGGCACGAGTGTGATGATAATGCCGGTGAGATTCGGTAAAATGTGGCAGCGCATGATGTACAGAGGACCCGCGCCCATTACCTGAGCGGCGGCCACGTAATCGCGAGCTCTCACCTTCATCGTGGTGGTTCGCACCAAGTAAGTTATGTGCATCCAGCCGAACATGGCCAGCAGGGACAGAATCAGGAACATGCCGCGCAGATCTGCGGGTACAAAGCCGCTCAGGATCATCACCGCAAACAGAAACGGAATCTGGGAGAATACCTCGATGATACGCTGCGTGAGCAAATCGACCTTGCCGCCGAAGTATCCCATCACCATGCCGACGCTCAGGCCGATGAGGTAGATGACGGGAAGGTAGAAGAGGGTGGCCTTGATGTTGACCTGTAATCCGCCGTAGAGGTAGGCAAGGATATCTATCCCACGGCTGTTGGTGCCCAGAAGGTGCCCGCCTGTAAAGGGGGGGGCCGGGTGGTAGAGGATGCGGTGCAGGGTGTCTTTGGGGGTCAACTCCAGGAAGTCATAGATGCTTCCTTCCCCCGTGTAGGTGTAGTCCTTGAGTCGCCCGCGTTTGTAGGTGATGGAGGCCACCTCGCGGCGGTCGCGGTCCCAACCCTGGGCATTCCCCTCGGCATAGCCGTTGCGGTAGCGGAGGCGCAGGTGCGGCAGGCCGTCCTCGTACAGGCGGCAGGCCAAGCCATTGTAAGGGGCCTTGCCGTCGTGGGTCATCAATTTGCCGCCTTGCATGGGCAGTTCCTCCGTGGGGAATGGTACCACATCCATGGTGGGTGCATAGGCTACCGGGGGCATGATCACGCAGGAGGGGGCCCCGGGGCTGCCGGAGGCGGCTTTCAGCTTGCGGTAATTGGCCTCGGCGGGGGCATCATTTCCCTTCAGTCCGAAGACGGAGCCGGGGATGATGGCGCGCGTGAAGGCGGGGAAGTACCACTGCCCCTCGTACTCCACGGCCAGTGCACGCTTGCCGACCAAGCACTGGTCCAGGGCTGCCAGCAGCACAATACCCACCAGTAGCACCAGAGACCAGAACCCTCGTCGCAGGCTTCGGAAGCGGCGCCAACGCATGATTTGCTCCGGGGGCATGCGCAGGCTCTCCTTAGAGCGAAGCAGTATCACGATTCCGACCACGGCCAACACCACCATGCACAGCCACCCGAACCAATTGAATTGGCCTTCGGCCGCCAAGGGGCTGATCCACCACCCCGGGCAATGCAGAAACGGCAGCTCGCGCGCTACCGTAAAAGGCCACGAGAGGGTGGGGATCAACCAGCCGAAAAGCTCACCCATGCAGCCCAAAGCGGCGGCAAGCAAGATGAACACACCCGTCAGATTCTTCTTCATTTGTCAAACTTAATGCGTGGGTCGACGTAGGCCACCAGAATATCCGAAACTACGTTGCCGACGATGATCAGTACCGAGGAAACCAACAGGGTGCCCATGATGAGCGAGTAATCCTTATCCACCAAGGCTTGGAAGCTCAACAGGCCGAAGCCCTGAATATCAAACACCCGCTCAATGAGCAGAGAGCCGCAGAAGACGGAGCAGAAAACCCCGCCCAAGGTCGAGACCAGCGGGATCACGGAGTTGCGGAAGGCGTGCGACCACATCGCCCGGCGGTAGGAAACACCCTTCGCGACTGCCGTCCGTACGTAATCGGAGGACATGTTCTCCATCAGGCTGTTCTTCATCAGCATGGTGGCCATGGCAAAGGAGGAGATGACATAACACGACAGAGGTAACACGGTATGTGCAGCTAGGTCGCGGCATTTTTCCCAAAAACTCATGTGGTCGAATCCGGGGCCGGTCAACCCATACAGCGGGAACCATTCCAGCCGCGCACCGAAATATACCAGCAACAAAGCACCCAGGGCAAATCCGGGTACGGCAAAGCCGATGAAGATCAGCACACTGCTCACGCTGTCAAACCAACTCCGATGTTTCAGGACCTTGAGCATACCCAGCGGAATACTCACGGCGTAGGTAATACAGGCCGCCAACAAGCCCAGATAAAGGGAGACCGGCAGCCGGCTCATCATCATACGTCCCACCGGTTCGTTATATTTGTAGGATACACCTAAATCCCCCTGCAATAACCCGCAGAAGCGGCGGTGAAAAAACACAGCACGCCACAGAAGCCGGTTCTCCTTCTCGGCGATGGCCTGCTCATCCGTCACCCCGTGGCGTTCGGCCCACTGTAAGGCCCGCGTGCGCGGGGATTCCACCGTCAGGTGCCAACGCTGTCGGCGCATCCAATCCTCTTGCCGGTATTGTCCATTGAAGCCATCCCGTTGCACCTCAACCACCACCGCATGCCCCTTCGGGCCGGGCAGGGTCACATAGGCGCACCCATCCTCGCCGAACTCCGCCTTCGAGATGTCGACCTTCTGCGGCATCAACCCCAACCATTGCAGGTATGCCTTCCAAACGGGCAGGCGCAGGTTGAACATTTCCTCCAGCCGCTCAATACTCTCATCACTCATCCCGATCTCCGCCTGCCCGGGTGCCTTTTCCCCGCTCAACGCCGCAATGGCCTGCTCCTGCATCATCCGCTCCACCGGCCCGCCCGGTACCAGACGCGTCATCAGAAACACCACAAACGTAATGCCCGCCAAAGTGACAGGCATCAACAGCAAGCGTCTGATGATGTATTTGCGCATCGTACTCTCCCCATTTTACCACCCGCTGCAGGCTTTGGCAAGTACGGAATACGGTCGCACACGTTTTTCTTCCCCTCAATCCCGCCGATTCATATCCCGCCGCGCCTGTAAATACGAAATCGTCGCCCCGACCGCCAAAATACCGCACACCCCCACCACCACGGCATCATTGGCCTTCTTCTCATCCAACGGCGCCAAATACCAATACACTCCCAACACCCCCAGCGCTAGGATTCCCATCGTTATAATACTCACTTTGTTCGCTTGCCACATCACCCCTCCAGCATACCCCGCCCCACCCCGTCTGTCAAGCCCGGACCGGGCAAAGAGATTCCGAAAATACCGATAGCAGGTTGAGGAGGATGATTGGAGCGGCATTTGGTTTAATGTTGAAATCAGTTTAGAATTTTAATTAAAATTATGCTTGAACATATCAGCGGGCTGATGTAATATGAAGAAGAGCCGGGGAAACGGCGGAAAGGATATGAAGACCGTAGCACTCATCATCGCACCGGCCCTGATCGGGGCAGCGTTGGCACAGATGCCGGCGGCGACGGTGCAAGTAGAACGCGCGACACAGGGGCGAGACCTGCTGATGCGGCGCAGCATCGGGCATGCAGAAGCCATCAAGACCGTGAAAGTACGGACAGCAGTGGAGGGATTTCTGCACGAGATTGTAGCCAAGGAAGGCAGCATGGTGGAGAAAGGAGATGTGCTGTACCGCATCTACCCCCTGCAGTACGAGGCAGCCGTGAAACAATGCGAGGCAACGCTGGCCGATCTTGATGCGCAGTTGAAGTACAGCATCGCCCGACACAGCCGCTTGCAGGCACTGGAGCAGCGCCAAGCGACATCCCGCGAGGATGTGGAGACCGCCGCCGCCAAGGTGGAGGAGCTGAAGGCCCGGCGCGCCGGTGCCGAAGCCGAGCTGGTACGCGCCCGCAAGGACCTGGACGACTGCACCATCCGCGCCGAGATCTCCGGCAAGCTGGGGCGCCAAGTCTTCTCCCGCGGCAACTACGTGACCGCCGGGGAGCAGCTCAACAGCATCGTACAGACCGACCCCATCTACATGCGCTTCCCCCTGAGCCAGCGCGACGTGATGGGGATTTTCCGCGGCCCCAAAGAGATAGCCGATGCGGTGGATGTGGGCATGCGTGTGGCCTCCGGTGTACGCTACGACAAACGCGGCAAGATCGACATTGTTGACAACCTGCTGGCCGGCACCACGGACACCTATACCCTGTGGGCCAAGTTCGACAACCCGAACCGCATCCTGACCCCCGGCGGCGTGGGCGCCATGTTCGTGAGCCTAGCAGACACCGCCACCGTGACCATGGTACCGATGACAGCCGTGCACTATGACAGCGAAGGCTCCTTCGTATATACGGTGGGCGAGGACAACAGCGTGGCCTTGCGTCGCGTGGTCTCCGGCACGGTGCACGGAAGACTGCAAACGATCTACACCGGACTGGAGCCCGGGGAGGTCGTCATCACGGACGGCTCGCACAAAACGCGGGTAGGTGCAACGGTTCGCCCCGTTTTCGTGCAACAGCAGAAAGAGAAAGACAAGCCCGCCGGCTCGAAGGAAGCCCCCGCTGTGGTCGTGCAAACCGCCGAGGTGACCATGGCCGATGACCCCACCGAGCTCGTCTGCCAAGGTGCCCGAGTGGAGCCGATCAACCAAGTGGAACTGCGACCGTTGGTGCAGGGCACGCTCGAGGACTTTACCGCCAAGGAAGGCGATTTGGTGCAGGCAGATACCGAGCTCTTTCGCATCGACACCACACGCTACCGGGCCACCGTCAACGTACAGAAGGCAAAGCTGGCCCAACTGCAGGTGAGTATAGAAGACGCCCGCCGCAAGTATGAACGCCAGCAGTACTTGGTGAGCCGCAACGCGGGCTCCAAGGACGAGGAGGAAAATGCCGAATCCCAGCTGGACCAACTCACCGCACAAAAAGCCGGCGCCGAGGCCGAGCTGGTGGTGGCAGAGGACAACCTCTCCCGCTGCACTGTGCGCGCCGGCATGCGAGCGCGAATCGGCCGCGTCAACATCTCCGTGGGTAACTACATCACCGACATTAAAACCCCACTGGCCACCCTGGTACAGATAAGCCCCATCTACGTACGCTTCTCCATGAGTGAGAAAGACATCCTAACCGTCTTCGGCAACGATGAGAAAATGCTCAACGACGCCACACTGACCCTGGTGACCGCCACGGGAGAAACCATCGAGGAGCAAGGATGCATCGCCTTCGCGGATAACGAAATCCGCAGCGATACGGACACCCAGAACGTGTGGGCCGTCTTTGAGAACAAGGACTACAAGCTGCAACCGGGCGGCGTGGTCACCGTTAAGGTTCACCGCAAAGCCGGGCAGCAGATGCCCTCCGTGCCGTCCGAAGCCGTGCTGATGGATACGGAAAGCAACTATGTGTACGTGTTCGACAACGGGCGTGCCGTGCTCACCCGCATCCTGACCGGCGGCATCACCGAGGACGGCCGCGTAATCATATGCGCCGGATTGCAGGCCGGCCAACGCGTCATCACCTCCAACCTGGCGGAGCTGAGCGACGGTACCGCCGTGACCCCGAAATCCTAACCCCCTCTCCGAACAACCATGTTCTCCCAATTCTTCATTCATCGGCCTAAGTTCGCCTTCGTCATCTCCATCCTGATGATGCTGGCCGGCTTCATCTGCCTGAACAAGATGCCCATCTCCGAATACCCGGAGGTGTCCCCGCCCACCATCCGCGTGAGCATGACGTATTCCGGTGCCTCGGCGGAAGAAGTTGCCCAAGTAGTAGCCGCCCCCGTGGAAGAGCAGCTCATCGGCATGGATGATTTGCAATACTTTTCCTCCACCTGCGGCAGCGACGGCTCCTACAGCCTCTCCCTGGTGTTTGCCGCCGGCACGGATGACGACACGGCGCAGATCAACGTCTCCAACGCCATCAAGGCCGTGGAGTCCAAGTTGCCGGATCAGATCAAGCAGCTGGGTTACAACGTCCGCAAACGCAGCGGCGACCTGCTCTGCTTTGTGAGCTTCACCTGCGATGAAAACAAGATGAGCGTGCAGGAACTCTCCAACTGGCTGCGCATGAACATCCGCGATAAGGTAGGCCAAGTGGAGGGCGTCTCCAGCACCAACATCATCCCGAACCGCGACTACGCCATGCGCGTGTGGATGAACGTCGTGCGCATGAGCGCCTTGGGCATCAGCCCCGCAGATGTGAACAGCGCCATCAGCGGACAAAATATCCAAGCCGCTGCCGGTGCGGTGGGCTCCGAAGACGAGGAATCCTACGCCACCTTCAAGGTAACGGCAACGGGCCGCCTGAAGACAGCGGAGCAGTTCGGCGACATCATCGTCAAACGCGGTGAGGACGGCCACGTGACCAAACTGCGCGACATCGCCACCATCGAGCTCGGTGCGGAAAACAACTCCGGCTACAGCCGCCTGAACGGCCGCAACGCCGTGGGCATGATGATACAGCGCAACAACAAAGCCAACGCCCTCTCCACCGTCACCAAAGTGCGCGAGTGCATTGAATCGATGGAACCGCTCTTCCCGGAAGGGGTACAATGGCGCATGGGCTATGACCCCACCAAGGCCATCGAAGCCACGATGGAAGAGATTGTGGAAACCCTGGTGCTGGCCCTGCTGCTGGTGATTCTGGTGACCTACGTCTTCCTTCAGGATTGGCGCGCCACCCTGATACCCGCCATCGCCATTCCGGTGTCCCTGCTGGGTGCATTCGTGCTGCTGTATGCGCTGGGATATACCATCAACGTGCTGACCATGTTCGGCCTGATTCTCGTGATCGGCTCACTGGTGGACGACGCCATTGTGGTGGTGGAAAACGTGATGCGCATCATCCACGAGCAAAAGCTCAGCCCCAAGGAGGCGACCATCGAGAGCATGAAGCAGATCAGCGGTGCCATCATCGCCACCACGCTGGTGACCCTGGCCGTGTATGTGCCCATTGCCTTCTACGGCGGCATGGTGGGCATCATCTACACTCAGTTTTCAGTGACCATGTGCATTTCCCTGTGCATCTCCACCTTCAACGCGCTGACGCTCTCACCCGCCCTTTGTGCCCTGATTCTGCGCCCCGCGGATGCCAAGCCGAACAGGGTTGCACAGGTGATCTTCGCGCCTTTCAACGCCTGTTTGGGCTTTGCCCGCCGCGTGTACCTGCGCGGCGCGGGGGTGCTCGTGCGCCACGCCTGGCTGACGGTGATTATCCTGTTGGCTGTGCTGGGTGCTAACTACGTCTATATGAACGGCGCCCCCGATGTCTGGAACAACATCTTCCGCAGCGAGGCGGAAGGGCCCAAGACAACCGGCAAACGTGCGGCGGCACAGGATACGGGACTCACGCCCCTTAACATGCTCGCCCCCAAGCAGCTCAACAGCTCCTTCATCCCCACGGAGGATAAAGGCAACATCTTCGTGATGGTCAACCTGGAAGGCACGGCCACCGCCAAGCAACGCACGGATAAGGTGATGCGCCAGATTGAAGACCGCGTGCGCAACATCCCCGGGATCGACATGGTGACGGCGCAGGTGGGCCACAGCTTCACCAGCGGCTCCGGCGAGGCAAACGGCATGGTGATGATCATGCTGAAGCCCTGGGCAGAACGCACTACCCCCGACCTGAGCGTGCAGGCGATCCAGTCGAAAATCAACGCCGCCTGTGCGGATATTCCGCAGGCGAATATCATGGCCATCACCCCGCCCGCCATCCACGGACTCGGTATGACCGGCGGTATCTCCATGGTGCTGCAGGCCACCGGCGACGCCACGCCGCAGGACCTCGGTAACATGGTGAAGGAAGTGCAGGCACGCCTGATGAAGCACCCGGATTTGGTCGCCATGACGCGCTCGGAGTACAACGCCGACAACCCGCAGATTCACCTGGAGCTGAACCGCGAGAAAGCGCAGGCCTTGGGTGTGCCGGTCAACACGGTGTTCTCCTCCCTGCAGAGTGTGCTCGCCTCGTCCTATGTGAACGACTTTACACTCAACGGCTTCAACTTCAAGGTGAAGATTCAGGGCCGCACTCAGGACCGCCGCACGGCAGAGGACATCCTGAACCAGATGGTGCGCAACGAACGCGGCGAGATGGTCCCCATGTCCGCCTTCTGTACCCTCAGCTACCGCATGGGCCCGGCCTCCTACGGGCGTTTCAACCAGCTGATGAGCGCCGATATCACCGTCAATGCGGCGGCAGGTGTGGGCTCCGGCAGCGTCATGAAGCTCATCGAGGAGACCATCGCGGAGATCAACAAGGAAGAAGCCGCTGCGAAGTCTGACCGCCGCTGGCAGGTGAGCTGGAAGGACCTCGCCTTCCAAGAGCGACAGAACGAGGGCAAACTGGGCAGCCTGATTGCCATGGCACTCATCTTTGCCTATCTGTTCCTGGTGGCACAGTACGAAAGCTGGACCACACCGGTACCGGTGATGCTCTCCGTGTGCGTGGCAACGCTGGGCGCCCTGATGGGGGCACAGCTCTGCGGGCTTACGCTGTCCATCTATGTGCAGTTGGGGCTGCTGATGCTCATTGCCCTGGCGGCCAAGAACGCCATTCTGATGGTGGAGTTCAGCAAGGAGGACCACGAGAGCGGCACACCCATCCGCCGTGCTGCCCTGAACGGTGCCGGTATGCGCTTCCGCGCCGTGCTGATGACGGCCATCTCCTTCCTCTTCGGCGTGTTCCCGATGGTGGTAGCCACCGGCTCCGGTGCGGCCAGTCGGCAGGAGATCGGCATCACCACCTTCTCCGGCATGTTGGCAGCCACGGCCTTCGGCATCTTCCTGGTGCCGGGGCTGTATGCGGTCTTTGCCCGCATGCGGGATTGGACTGCAGAACGCTTTACCAAGCGGAACCATGCCTGAGCGCGAAGATCTGCTGCTGCTCTACCATAAGATACACCGCTTGATAGAGTTGGGCAAGAAGTTCATGCTTGTCTGCTACGTTGAGCCGCTCATTGAGCGGTTCAACGTTCGGCCTCATGAGTTCGACATCCTGATGCGGGTGTATAACTATTCCCTCGCTCACCCGGAGGGCATCACCCTCAAACTACTCACCGCCATGCTTAATATCTCCCAGCCGGCGGTCTCCATGACGGTGTCGCGGTTGGTGGAAAAGGGCTACCTGGTGCGCAATCCGGGTGTGCGAGACCGCCGCTGCTGCCACCTGACCATAGCCTCCGGAGAGAAGGATTTTATGGACCGCATGGCGCTGGCTCAGGCAGCGGCGGCGGCAGAAATCCTCAGGGAGATGCCGCAGGAGAAACAGGAGCACCTCTTCTCCTTCATCGAGGAAATGAATTCGTACTTCGAGAACCTGCCGTCGAAACCGATGGACGGCGAAGCTCAATAGGCGGGCTGCTGCTCCGGTGTCGCCGCACGAATATACTCCTCCAGCTCGCGTAACTCGCGCTGCTGGGTGGGGCAGGTGCGGCGGCGCTGCCCGAGCACCAAGCTGCACTGCCGCTGCCCGCTGAATCGGTAGCGGTTCATGCCCAGGCTTCGCATCTCTTCCAGCCGCCGGCCCAACTCGGTGTAGAAGAAGAGGGGCAGCGGGGTCTCGCGCGCCAGCTCGTCCAACGGCAGGCGCACGGGCGGCACTTGGCGGCGCAGGCAGCGGGCTACGGCGGGCAGACCGGCGGCCTCCAGCATATCGCGCAGGCGCTCGAAAAAGAAGCTGAGGGGCACGACTCGCAGCGGACACAGGTCCTCCATGTAGGTCATCACCCCCCGGGCGATCTCGTGCCGCATGGGCAGAGCGACTCCGGTGGCGTCGGCAGCCTCCTGCAGCACCTGCTCGATCCACTCCGTATCGTAGTCCCCGAAGATGCAGCACCCCGCTTGCAGAAGCGGTCTCTGTTTCAACTTCTGCATGATCAGTTCAGGGAGAGGGTGCGCTGCAACGGGTCATTGAAGATGCGGCTTGTGCGCTCCATGCGGCGGATCAGGTCGATGAATTCCTCCACGTTTTGGAATTGGCGATAGACGGAGACGTAGCGAATGTACGCCACGGGGTCGATGGTCTGCAGCTTTTCGATGACCTTCATGCCGATGATGGAGGAAGGAACCTCCCGCTGGTGGTCGCGGTGCAGCTCGGCGATGATGTCGTCCGCCGCCGTGTCCAGCTGCTCCATGCTCACGGGGCGTTTCTCGCAGGCCTTGATCATGCCGCGCAGGATTTTCTCGCGGTTCAGTGCCTCGTGCAGGTTGTCGCGCTTCACCACCCGCAGTTCCGTGCGTTCAATCTGCTCATAGGTCGTGTAGCGGTAGCCGCAGCGCAGGCACTCCCTCCGCCGTCGGATACAATTCCCTTCCTTCGACATCCGGGTGTCGATGACTTTGTCCTCCAAATAACCGCATTGCACGCATCTCATGCCGCAGAGCATACCACAAGAAGTGGCAGCATAAAAGCTTTTTTACCGCCATATCTTGATCTCATCGGCCCGAAGGCGGATTGCACGTTTTTAAGATGGGCTTATTGTTTTGCAGCAAGAAGTATCCCGAGCGTCAAACTTTTAGCTTGAAGGATTCTAATTTTTGCTTGACACGGGACGCATCGCAGTGATAGAATAGGGCCGACCCCGAGTGGGCCGACATTTCATTAACCATACACACAATACAGCCATGAAATACCGTTGCACCGTTTGCGGTGAGATCATCGAGAGTGATACCATGCCGGAGGTTTGTCCGGTTTGCAAGGCCAAGACCTTCGAGCCCGTCGAGGAGGGCGAGAAGAAGTACGCCTGCGAGCACGAGGTGGGCATTGCCCGCAAGACCACCGACGACAAGGAGGTTCTGGAGGGCCTTGAGGCTCACTTCACCGGCGAGTGCTGCGAGGTGGGCATGTACCTGGCCATGAGCCGCGTTGCCGAGCGTGAGGGTTATCCCGAGATCGCCGATGCCTTCAAGCGCTACGCCTTCGAGGAGGCTGAGCACGCCGCCAAGTTCGCCGAGCTCCTCGGTGATGTTGTCACCCCCTGCACCAAGAAGAACCTGGAGCTGCGCGCTGCCGCTGAGTTCGGCGCCTGCGCCGGCAAGCTCGCCATCGCCACCCGCGCCAAGAAGCTCAACCTGGACGCCATCCACGACACCGTTCACGAGATGGCTAAGGATGAGGCTCGCCACG
Organism: Akkermansia muciniphila; assembly: GCA_004557455.1. Taxonomy (GTDB): domain Bacteria; phylum Verrucomicrobiota; class Verrucomicrobiia; order Verrucomicrobiales; family Akkermansiaceae; genus Akkermansia; species Akkermansia muciniphila_D. The sequence continues at coordinate 44,332 of SFDX01000018.1, forward strand.
GCAAGGGCTTCGACGGCCTGCTGAAGCGCTACTTCGGCAAGTAAGCCCTGCGCTTTCCGCAAGAATTCTCCCGGGCGGCACCACGAAACGGTGCCGCCCGATTTGCAATGCGCATCATGACGGAGGAAGCTGTACTACGCTTGGATACGAGCTTGGCCGAGGGATACACCTCCGCCCCGCAGAGGGTTCGCGTGATGACAGAGCACTGGGTGGGGCTGCATGTACCTTGCCCCGCCTGCGGAGGGCATCTGGTTCATTACCCGAATAATCGGAAGGTGGCGGATTTCTTCTGCCCGAGCTGCAGGCTGGACTTCGAGTTGAAGAGCGGAAAAGGACCGATGCAGCCGCGGGTGCCGGACGGGGCTTACGACAGCATGGTGGGGCGTATCCGTTCCTCCTCTGCGCCGGCTTTTTTCTTTCTGCAATACGATACAGCTCTGAATATTCGAAACCTCTTCGTCACTCCTCCGCATTTTCTGACGGAGCAGATCATCGAGCGGCGTGCCCCCTTGAGTGATACGTCTCGGCGTGCCGGCTGGGTGGGGTGTAACATTATTACGGATCATATCCCCTCCGGCGGACGCATCTTTTATGTACGAGACGGGGAGCGCCGACCCATGGAGGAGGTACGGGCACAGTATCATTCTACCGCCTTCCTGTCAGGACAGAGCGTACGCGGCCGCGGCTGGTTGGTCAGCATGATGGCATGCATTGAAGAGTTGCCCGACCGCTGTTTCTCGTTGGCAGACCTCTACCGCTTTGTGCCCCGACTGCAGGCGCAGTTCCCGCGCAACCGGCATATCGAGGATAAAATACGACAGCAGCTTCAGGTTCTGCGCGATAATGGTTACCTGATCTTTGAGGGACGGGGAATGTATCGGCGCGTCTAGGGTTTCCCCGGTTTATCCCCCGTCAGGGCGATGACGCGCATGAAGTTCGGGAACAGGCGGCGAAGAAGAACGAAGAGGCCCAAGGAGATGAGGAGAATGGCAAAGGGAACCCAGAGGGCCTCCGTGCGGGTGATGACGCCGCGGTAGTTGCCGGTAAGGGCAACCATGAAGAACTTGAGGAGGATATAGTGCGTGACGTAAACGAAGAAGGCGGCAGGCCCCCATGCCGCTACAAAGCGACAGAAGCGCGGCAGGTAGCGTTGGCAGAGGCAACCGATGCTCATGATGGTGGCCGTACCGAGCAGGACGAGAGCACTGCTCATGATGGGCGGGTTGAAGTGGGTGTGGTAGACAATCGGCAGCAGCACCGAAGACCCGACCACCGGCACCCAGGCATATTCGCAGAGCCATGACGTGAGCCGCGCGGGGTCCGCATGACGGCGCAGCAGCAGCCCGAGGCTGTAGAAGCCTGCGGCAAGCACGCTTTCATACAGGCGATAGGGCAGCCACTCCACTCCATCCGTGCGGCACTGCTTCTCAGCGCACTCGGCATCGGCGTGGCACAACACATCGGAAGCGGCAAAAACAATGAGGATGAGCGGTACCATCATGCGGGAGGGGATGCGCTGCAACAGCCCGCTGAAGAGGGTGATGATGAGCAGCGTGCGCATGAACCACAGCGGCACGTTGCTGAAGGAGTAGTACACCCAACGCTTGAACCCGCACTCGTCCTGCAGAACCTCCCAGCTGATGCAGCTGAAATCCCCGGCGGCCAGCGCCTCCCGATTCAACAGGGGTACCAGCAGGAGCGTGGCCACCACGGCCCAGAACAGGAAAGGCCACAGCAGGTGCCCGATGCGGCGGAAGTCGATCCACTGTCCCTCGCGCATGCGGTGGGTGAAGTAGCCCGCCATCAGGAAGAAAAAGAAGATGAGGCTGCGGTAGTTGAAGAGGTCCGCAAAAAAGTTGATGCTACCGCCGTAGCGCTCCGTGTGGCGCACAATGACGAAAAACGCAGCATACACGCGACAGAAGTCAATCCAGAGGATGCGGGGTTGTGCGGGCATGCTGCGTTGTTTCGCGGTGAGAGTTTTCAGGACTGGGGAGGCGACGGCTGGTCATCCTCGGCGGCCTCGATGGCGCGGCGCATACGACGCGTCAGGAAGGGGCGTACGATGAGACCGTACAGGAGGTAGAACAGGAAGATGACGGCCGGGGCAATCCAGGGGAAGACGATCAGGGCCACCACGGAGAGAATGGCCATGAGCATCGCCATGATTGTGCCGCGCTTCTCGAAGTTCACGTGCTTGAAGCTCGGGTAGATCACGCGGCTCATCATCAGCAGGGAGACCACCGTCATGCAGATGGCCATGGTGACCTGCCAGATGAACGCAATCTCCAGATTGCGATTGCAGGTGAGGTCGATGACGAGGTACATGGTGCTCACCACGGCGCCGGCGGCCATCGGTACGGGCAGGCCGACGAAGTCCATGCTCTGGTTTTCCTTCTTGGGGGCGGCGGCCATGCAGTTGAACCGCGCCAGGCGCAGGGCCGCGCAGAGTAGGTAGAGCACGGCAATCGCATCGCCCAAGTAGGGTACGGGCAGTTTGAAGAGCACCGCACGCGCCAGCAACATGGCGGGGGCAATGCCGAAGGAGACGACGTCCGCAATGGAGTCGAACTCGCGACCGAAGGGGCCGTCGCTCTTGCACATGCGCGCCACGCGACCGTCCAGGAGGTCGAAGATGCAGGCGGCGAAGATGAAGTAGGTGGCCTGCTGATAGCAGTCGAAGGCCTCCGGGGTTCCGTCGCCGAGCTTCATCCCCTTGAAGATGGTGAGGATGGCGAAGAAGCCGCACAGGAGGTTGCCTGCCGTAAGCATGTTCGGCAGGATGGGAATTTTAGGTTCGTCCGGGTAAACCGGCATTTGGTTATTTGCCATGGTAATGATGGTGGTTCAGAGGTTCAGAAGTTCCTTGGCCTTGGTCTCCAGCTCCGGCAGGGCGGCGCGGTTCTTGCCGGCGCCGCGGGCCATATCTGCCTTGCCGCCGCCCTTGCCGCCGACGATGGGGGCAAGTGTGCGGATGAGGTCGCCGGCTTTGAGTCCCGATGCTTGGGCGTTTGCGCCGCAGTAGGCACCCAGGGAGAGGGAGTTGCCGTCATCGACAATGAGGAACACGGCGTCCGGGCATGCGATCTTGCGCAGGCCGTTGAAGAGTTCGGTCAGTAGATCGTTGCCGCCTTCGGCCACAACTACGGCGTTCCCGCCGGTCAGGCGTTCCTTGAGGAGGGCATCGGCCTGCGAGGCTGCGGCAGCGCTCTGAGCTTTCTTCAGGCGCTTGTCGGCCTCCACGGCAGCCTCGCGCAGGGCATCGCAATAGGCGTGGAACTCGTCCAGTGCCGCATTGACCGTGCGTATGTCGCGGGCCTCCACAGCGCGCTTCGCGGGATGGTTATCGGCCTTGGGAAGGGCCACCTCCGGCTGTCCGAGCTTGGCTAACCTGGAGTTGGCCAAGCTCAGTTTCTCGAGGTTTTCCTTGCACTCCGGCAGCTTGGCTTCCACGGCTTCGCGCACCATGGCCAAGCCTGCCTTACCGACACCTGCTTCAATGCGGCGCACACCGCTGGCAATCGCGCCTTCGCTGCGGATCTTGAAGAAGCCGATGGAACGGGTATTCGGGGCATGGGTGCCGCCGCAAAGCTCCATGGACACGCCGTCGAACTTGCCGGGCTCACCACCCACTTGGACGAGGCGTACCACGTCGCCGTATTTGTCTCCGAAGAATTGGCAGACTTCCTTGTGCTGCTTGATCTCTGCCATGGGATATTCGCGGCAGACGATGGGCAGATCCTGCTCCACCCAGCTGTTCACCAGTTCTTCCACGCGGCGGAGGTCTTCCTTGGAGATGGCGCCGCTGTTCACATCGAAGCGGAGGCGGTCCACGTCCACCAAGGAGCCTTGCTGGGCGATGTCCTCGCTCACCAGCATGCGGAGGGCTTTGTGCAGCAGGTGGGTAGCGCTGTGGTGCCCCTCCAGCGCGCGTCGGCGCTCGGTGTCAAGGGTCAGCACCACGCTGTCACCCACCTTGGGGCACACACCGTCGGCTGCGGCAATGAGGTGCGCGCGGGCTTGACCGATCTGCTGCACTCCGAGCACGGGCACGCTGTCGCCGCCCAGTTCCAAGGTGCCGCCGTCGCTCATCTGGCCGCCCATTTCGGCGTAGAAGGGTGTCTTGTCGGTGATGACGAAGAGGGTTCCTTCGTTCTCGTGTACCTCGGTCACGGTGGCGGTGCAGCTGTCCTCCGTATAGCCGGTGAAGGCGGTCACTTTGTCGGTCTTGAGGTCGAGCGCGCGGACCACCTGCTTCTTGCGGGCATCCTTGGCGCGGCGACGCTGCTCCTCCATCAGCTCCTCGAAGCGTGCGGTGTCGGGTACCAAGCCGCGCTCGCGGGCCATCAGGGTGGTCAGGTCAATGGGGAAGCCGTAGGTGTCGTAGAGCTTGAAGGCGAAGTCGCCGCTCACGCAGCCTTTGGCAGCAACCTCTTTATCAAACAGCTCAAGGCCGCGGTCAAGGGTCTCATTGAAGCTGGCTTCCTCGCGCAGCAGGGTCTCCTTGATGGCGGAGGAACGGGCCTCCAGCTCCGGGAAGGTGGAGCCCATCTCTGCTACCAAGGTGTCCACCAGCTGTGACAGGAAAGGCTTGACCAAACCCAGGGCGCGTCCGTAGCGGACGGCTCGGCGCAGAATGCGGCGGAGCACATAGTTGCGGCCGCTGTTGCCGGGGACGATGCCGTCGGCAATGGAGAAGCTCAGCGTGCGGATGTGGTCGGCAATGACGCGGAAAGCGATGCTCTCCTTCAGCACATCACGGTTCTCGTCCGTGGCATCCTGCGGGTAGAGATCCACGTAGGTTCTGCCGGAGATCTCCTCCAGCTTACTGAAGATGGGACGGAAGACATCCGTGCTGTAGTTCGACACGCGGCGGGAGAAATCGGTGAAGCCCTTGGTGCACTGCATCATGGCGCAGGCGCGCTCGAAGCCCATGCCGGTGTCCACATGCCGCGCGGGCAGGTTGCGGAAGCTGCCGTCGCTTTCGGCGTTGTACTGAATGAACACGAGGTTCCAGATCTCGATGCAGCGGTCGCTGTCCTTGTTCACGAGAGAACCCTGCGTGTTGCCCTCCGGGGTGAGGTCCACGTGCAGCTCGGAGCAGGGACCGCAGGGGCCGGTCTCGCCCATCATCCAGAAGTTGTCGTGCACATTGCCGTTCACCACATGCACCTTCGGGTCCATCCCCTTGGCGGCGAACAGGGCAGCCCAAGTGTCATAGGCCTCTTGGTCGAACTCCCCGGGGTCGCCGGCCGCCTTGTCGGGGCAGTACACAGTGGCATACAGACGCTCCACCGGGAAGCCCCAGCGTTCCACGATCAGCTCCCAGGCCCAGCTGATGGCCTCTTTCTTGAAGTAATCGCCGAAGGACCAGTTGCCCAGCATCTCGAAGAAGGTGTGGTGGTAGCTGTCCTGCCCCACATCCTCCAGGTCGTTGTGCTTGCCGCCGGCGCGAATGCACTTCTGCGTATCCGTCGCACGCGCGGGCTGCCACGGCGGGGTCCATACCCCCAAGAAGTACGGCACAAACTGGTTCATGCCGGCATTGGTAAACAGTAGCCCCGGGCTCTGCGGCATCAACGATGCCGATGGCACGATGGTGTGTTGTTTCTCTTTGAAGAAATCAAGAAAACTCTGGCGGATTTGCGCTGCGGTCATCATATTTGGGACGAAATTCACGCGAATGCGTGTTTGCTCGCCCCATTATACCCCACCCCGCCCCCGCTGTAAAGCCTAATCCATAGGAGCTTTCGGCCTTTTAAGGTATAGTAGCACAGATTTCAAAAGGAACTTGAATAATCAGCCTTGATTGAATCAGCCTGATGGGCCAAAATACGGCACTCCGTCAAATCAGGCGCGCAAAATCGGGACTCGTCCGCTGCCGAAGCTTGAAAAAAGAGGTGCATCATTCCCGGAATCATGGTGTAATGCCTTGTGATAAAAATTCCGATGATTCACTTCAGGGGATGGCGCACCTCCGGGAGCTATTGTAAGCAAAACGCGATTACTGTCAAGTACGAAATCGCAAAAAAACGCTGTTTTCCGCTGTCCGCATTGCAAAGCACGCATTCAGCGAAGGGGAACGAAGTGGCTCACATTTATTGACACCCCCATAAATGAGTACGATGTCCGTCTCGTCGTAGAGGCTCCTCGCGGTTACTGTCCTCATTACCGTCAGTACATGGTCCTGCGGCCCACAGAAGTTCATCCAACGCGTAGAATGACAATCCGACTCATCAATACAATCGCACGATGGATGAAAGAGGCGAGTGCGGCCCTGGTTGCAAAACAACTGCGATTGTCGGAGAGTACTGTGTTGAGGGCAGACAAGGACGCCCTTACTTTTGCTGACAAGAAGGCTCCGATCAATATGAACAAAAGAAACTTTATTACTTCGGCAATGAATGTTTGTCGTCAGCGGCATACGCCACCTTCGGATGCTGGAATAGCTTGGCCACCGTTGTCGGATCCTGGCTTCTTTTTTTCATATGCGCAACGACCTGCTCCTTCAGTTTGCTGCTGCCTCGTGCGGGAGCTCCCCGGTTGAGG
>SFDX01000077.1 GCA_004557455.1 Akkermansia muciniphila
GAGGTCAAGAACCCCGACATGAACGCTCAGCTGGTGGCTGAGAACATCGCTCAGCAGCTGGAGAAGCGTATCTCCCACCGCCGCGCCATGAAGAACGCCATGGCCCGCGCCATGCGCGCCGGCGCCAAGGGCATCAAGACCTGCTGCTCCGGCCGTCTGGGTGGCCGCGAGATCGCCGGCGTTGAGCACTATCACGAGGGCACCATCCCCCTGCAGACCATCCGCGCCGACATCGAGTACGGCTTCGCGGAGGCCGCCACCACCTTCGGCCGCATCGGTGTGAAGGTGTGGATCTACAAGGGTGAGGTCCTGAGCCAGACCCTGCGCACCACTCCCCGCACCATGGACACCTCCAAGCCCTATCAGGAGCGTCGTGAGCGTCGTCCCCGCCGTGATGGTGACCGTCGTCCCGGCGGCTTCAACCGCGGCGGCCAGGGCGGTTTCAACCGTGACCGTCAGAACGGCGGTATGGGCCGCAACGGCCAGGGCCGTCCCCAGGGCGGTTTCAACCGCAACAACAACGCTCGCCCGGCTGCTCCCGCAGCCCCCGCTAAGGAAGGAGGAGCCCAGTAATGTTAATGCCCAAGAGAGTCAAATACCGCCGCATGCAGCGCGGCCGTATGACTGGTAAGGCCACCCGCGGCAACACCGTCGCTTACGGCGAGTATGGCCTGGTGGCCGAGGAGCCCGGCTGGATCAAGAGCAACCAGATCGAGGCTGCCCGTATTGCCATGACCCGTTACACCAAGCGTGGTGGTCAGGTCTGGATCAAGATTTTCCCCGATAAGTCCGTTACCATGAGAGCCGCCGACTCCCGTATGGGTTCCGGTAAAGGTAACCCCGAGTACTGGGTCGCCGTCGTGAAGCCCGGCCGTGTCATGTTCGAGATTGCCGGCGTGTCCGAAGATGTTGCCCGCGAGGCGCTGCGTCTGGCCAGCCACAAGCTGCCCATCAAGACGAAGATCGTCGCCCGCACCGAGGAAGCAGGTGAGTAAGATGAAGGCAAGTGAAATCCGTAAGATGACCCCCGAGCAGCTGAATGAGAAGCTGGCTGGCCTGAAGAAGGACCTCTTCTATCTGCGTATGCAGCACGCCACTAATCAGCTGGATAACCCCGTGAAGATCCGGGAGACCAAGCACGACATTGCCCGAGTCAAGACCGCGCTGGCGGAACTCGCCGCGGCTGACCAGAAGCAGTGAGAAGGAGGTAAGCGAACATGAACGAAGAGAAGAGAACTTCCTCCCGGAAGACCCGCGTTGGCAAGGTCGTTTCCGACAAGATGGACAAGACCGTGGTCGTCGCCATCGAGGACCGCGTGGCCCATCCTCTGTATAAGAAGATCGTTGGCCGTACCTACAAGCTGAAGGCTCATGACGAGCAGAACGCCTGCGGCGTCGGCGATAAGGTCAAGGTGATGGAGACCCGCCCCCTGTCCAAGGACAAGCGCTGGCGCGTGGTCGAGATCATTGAGAAAGCGAAGTAAGGAGGTGCCGAAGTATGATTCAGCAGGAAACTTTTCTGAAAGTCGCCGATAATACCGGCGCCAAAGAGATCAAGTGCATCCGCGTTCTGGGCGGCTCCAGCCGGAAGTTCGGCAACATCGGTGATGTGATCGTGGCTTCCGTCCGTAAGTCCACCCCCGGCGGCACTGTGAAGAAGGGCGAGGTCGTGAAGGCTGTTATCGTCCGCAGCGCCAAGGGCGTCCGCCGCAACGACGGCACCTATGTCCGCTTCGACGACAACGCTGCCGTCCTGATCAAGGACGACCACAACCCCAGAGGTACCCGTATCTTTGGGCCTGTGGCTCGCGAGCTGCGTGACAAGGATTATATGAAGATCCTGTCCCTCGCTCCCGAAGTGATTTGAGGAGGGCAGCGAAATGGCTATGAACGTTAAGAAGGGCGATACCGTTGTCGTCCTGTCCGGCAAGGACAAGGGCAAGCAGGGCAAGGTGCTGGGCACCGTTCCCGGCTCCCTGAAAGTTGTCGTGGAGGGCATCAACATGGTGACCTGCCACATCAAGCCCCGCCGTCAGGGCGAGGAGGGCGGCATCGTCAAGCGCGAGGCTGCCATCGCCGCCTGCAAGGTGCAGGT
>SFDX01000078.1 GCA_004557455.1 Akkermansia muciniphila
GACATCAGCAAGAACCCGCAGAAGGCTTCCGGCCGCAACCCGCAGAAGGCTTCCGCCAGAAACAAGTAAGAAAGGGGTGCTTGAGTAATGTCTACTATGAAGGTTTTGAACATGGCCGGCGCAGAAGTCGGCACTGTGGAACTGAACGACGCGATCTTTGGTATCGAGCCCAACGAAGCCGTTGTGCATGAAGTCGTCAAGAACCACCTGGCTAATTGCAGACAGGGCACCCAGAGCGCCCTCACCCGCGCCGAGGTTTCCGGCGGCGGCAAGAAGCCCTGGCGTCAGAAGGGCACCGGCCACGCCCGTCAGGGCAGCACCCGTGCTCCCCAGTGGACCCACGGCGGCATCGTGTTCGCTCCCAAGCCCCGGGATTACAGCTACGTGCTGAACAAGAAGGTCAAGCGCCTGGCGCTGAAGTCCGTCCTGTCCGCCAAGGCTGCCGAGGGCAAGCTGGTCGTGATCGACTCTATCAAGATGGACGCCATCAAGACCGCTGACTTCCGCAAGTTCCTGACCGCTGTCGGCGTGGACGGCAAGGCCGTCGTCGCCACTCCCGCTGTTGACACCGTCATCGTCAAGAGCGCCCGGAACATCCCCGGCGTGCTGACCACCCCCGCCGCGCAGCTGAATGTCTATGACATCCTCAACGCGCAGTATCTGGTCGTGGATCAGGCCGCCCTCGCAAAAATCGAGGAGGTGTACGCATAATGACTGCTTACGATATCATTATCCGTCCCATCATCACCGAGCGTGCCATGTCCGGCGCCGCCGACAAGAAGTATGTCTTCGAGGTCGCCAAGGACGCCGGCAAGATCGAGATCAAGAAGGCTGTTGAGGAGATTTTCGGCGTGAAGGTCGCTTCCGTCAACACCCTGACTGTCCCCGGCAAGGAAAAGCGCATGGGCGCCGGCCGTCCCGGTATGACCAAGACCTGGAAAAAGGCCTATGTCCAGCTGACTGCCGATTCCAAGACCATCGAGTTCTTCGAAGGCATGGTCTGATAACGGAAGGAGAGTAAAGCGATATGTCTATCAAAACTTTTAAGCCGACGACTCCCTCCCGCCGTCAGATGACGGTCTCCGGTTTCGACGGCATCGACAAGAAGGCCAAGCCCGAGCCCAGCCTGACCGAGACTCTGAAGAAGAGCTCCGGCCGCAACAGCTACGGCCGCATCACCGTCCGTCATCGCGGCGGCGGTAACAAGCGCAAGTACCGCGTTATCGACTTCAAGCGCGACAAGGTCGGCTCCGCCACCGTGCTGCGTCTGGAGTATGACCCCAACCGCAGCGCCAACATCGCCCTGATCGAGTATGAGGACGGCGAGAAGCGCTACATTCTGGCTCCTGTCGGCCTGAAGGCCGGTCACAAGATCATGACCGGTCCCGACGCCGATATTCTGCCCGGCAACGCTCTGCCCATCGCCAACATCCCCGTTGGTACCATCATCCACAACATCGAGCTGCATCCCGGCAACGGCGCCCAGCTGGTGCGCTCCGCCGGTACCGCCGCTCAGCTGATGGCCAAGGAAGGCAGCGACGCCCAGATCCGTATGCCCTCCGGCGAGGTTCGCATCGTGCGTACCAACTGCTACGCCACCATCGGTCAGGTGGGCAACATCGAGCACGAGAACATCAACATCGGCAAGGCCGGCCGTAAGCGTCACATGGGTTGGCGGCCCACCGTCCGCGGCTCCGTCATGAACCCCAATGACCACCCCCACGGCGGCGGCGAGGGCCGTGCGCCCGTCGGTCGTCCCGGCCCTGTCACTCCCTGGGGCAAGCCTGCTATGGGTTACAAGACCCGTAAGGGCAAGAATCCCACCAATAAGTTCATCGTGAAGCGTCGCAACGAGAAGTAAGGAGGCAAGTCAATATGAGCAGATCCATTAAAAAAGGCCCGTATGTTGCCCCTGAGCTTCTGAAGCGGGTCGAGGAAATGAACGCCAAGAACGAGAAGAAGGTCCTGAAGACCTGGAGCCGCAGCTCCACCATCTTCCCCGCCTTCGTCGGTCACACCATCGCCGTCCATGATGGCCGCAAGCACGTGCCCGTCTATGTCCAGGAGGA
>SFDX01000079.1 GCA_004557455.1 Akkermansia muciniphila
AGACCAAGGAGGGAGAGAGGGCATGGAACTGATACAGAATCACCCGATACTGGACTACAAACACGGTCGGGAAGTGACATTTACCTTCGACGGGCGCGAGCTCAAAGGATACGAAGGGGAGCCGATAGCGATGGCGCTGCACGCGAACGGGGTGCACATCTACCGTATCACGCCGGAGATGAAGAGGACGCGCGGTTTCTTCTGCGCGATCGGCAAATGCAGCTCCTGCTTCATGGTGGTCGACGGCGTCCCCAACGTCCGCACCTGCGTCACGCCGCTTACGGCGGGCATGAAGGTCGAGACCCAGAGGGACAAAGGCCGCGTTCCTTTGGAAGTCTGTTAAGGAGGGGTATAAGAGATGAAGAAAATACATGAGACGGACCTCCTCGTAATAGGCGGCGGAGCGGCGGGCCTCTGCGCCGCGGCGGAAGCGGCGACTGCGGGAGCCAGCGTAACGGTTATCGAGAGCGACCTCCATCCCGGCGGCCAGCTCGTCAAACAGACCCATAAATTCTTCGGTTCCAGAGACGAATACGCGGGAACGCGCGGCTACAAAATAGCCGACATCCTGCTCGACGAAATATCGTCGCTGGGAGACAGAGTAAAAATCAACTGCAACTCCACCGTGACGGGCTGCTATCCCGAAGACGGAGTCTACACCGTCATGGAGGGAGAAGAGAACTACTACCGCGTGAAGGCCAAAAAGGCGGTCGTGGCGACGGGAGCGCAGGAGAGAATGATCCCCTTCCCCAACAACGACCTTCCGGGAGTCTACGGAGCGGGAGCGGTACAGACCCTCATGAACGTCTACGGAGTCGTGCCGGGCAAAAAAGTCGTCATGGTGGGAGCGGGGAACATCGGCCTCATAGTCAGCTACCAGCTCACCCAGGCGGGAGTCGAAGTGGCGGCGGTAGTCGAAGCCATGCCTAAAATCGGCGGCTACTGGGTCCACGCGGCGAAAATAAGAAGACTCGGCATCCCCATCCTCCTGAGACACACCATAGTCGAAGCCATAGGCGACAAAGTCCTTGAGGGAGCAGTCATCCAGGAACTCGACGACAAATTCCAGCTCATAGGCGAGCCTCGCAAAATAGACTGCGACATCATCTGCATGGCCGTAGGCCTCACGCCGACCACCGAACTCTTCTGGCAGGCAGGCTGCAAAATGCAGTTCGTACCGCAGCTCTGCGGCTACGTTCCCTTCAGAGACAAAACCATGCGCACCAGCAACCCTGACATCTGGGTGGCGGGAGACGCCTCCGGCATAGAAGAGGCCTCGGCGGCCATGGTAGAGGGGCGCATAGCGGGCCACGCGGCGGCCAAAGCCCTCGGCCACAAAGTAGAAGACAAAAAATTCGAAGAATACTGGACCAGACTCCACCACCTCCGCGCCGGAGAAGTGGGAGAAAAAATCCTCGCCGGAATAGGTCAGGTCCTCGTAGAAAGATGGGAGGCGTAGACAATGGGCTGCACATGCGATAAAGAAAAACTATTCAACAGCGGAATCCTCGTGGAACACACCGAAGGTGCGGTACTGCCGCCGCAGGAGGCGTGGGAAGCTAAAAAAGGCGGCTACGTGGTAATCGAATGCCCGAAACGCATCCCCTGCAACCCCTGCTACACCAGCTGCCCAACGGGAGCCGTCCTTCCCTTTGAAGACATAAACGACGTGCCGCAGATAGACTACGCCAAATGCACGGGGTGCGGAATCTGCGTCTCCAGATGCCCTGGACTGGCCTGCTTCGTGATAGACATGACCTACGCGGCGGACAAAGCCGTGATCAAACTCCCCTATGAAATGCTGCCGCTGCCGGAAAAAGGCAAAACCGTCAAATGCCTCGACCGTACAGGAGAGGCCGTAGCGGATGGAGAAGTCATAGCGGTCACCGAACCCTCGAAAGACCGCACCTACGTGGTCAGCGTCGTCATCCCGAAAGAGATGGCCGATCAAATACGCGCGATAAAGGTGGTGTGCTGAAATGGCGAAAGTAAATGTGATATGCCGCTGTGAAGAGATAGAGATCGACGAGATCCGC
>SFDX01000080.1 GCA_004557455.1 Akkermansia muciniphila
GTCGGAACTTACCCGACAAGGAATTTCGCTACCTTAGGACCGTTATAGTTACGGCCGCCGTTTACCGGGGCTTCAATTCAACGCTTCTCTTGCGATGACGTCTCCTCTTAACCTTCCGGCACCGGGCAGGTGTCAGGCTGTATACTTCGTCTTTAAACTTCGCACAGCCCTGTGTTTTTGTTAAACAGTTGCCTGGACCTATTCTCTGCGCCCCTCCCGGAGGAGGGGACCCCTTATCCCGAAGTTACGGGGTCAATTTGCCTAGTTCCTTAACCGTGAATCTCTCGAGCGCCTCAGTATTTTCTACCCGGCCACCTGTGTCGGTTTGCGGTACGGGCCGACGCAGCATATGTTTAGCGGGTTTTCTCGGAAGCCTGATTACCGCCGCTATCACCTCGCCCCGCAGGGCTCGGTGTACTTTCCCGTTTCAGCACTCAGGAGGGATTTGCCTCCCCTAAGTATACCTACGCGGTTTAACGTGCTTTTCCGTCAGCACGCGGGCGTGTCACTTCTCCGTCGCCACTTCACTCCTGCGCCGGGTAACGGAATCTTTACCGTTTGTCCATCGAGTACGCCTCGCGGCTCCCTCTTAGGTCCCGACTTACCCTGATCCGATTAGCGTTGATCAGGAACCCTTGGCCTTCCGGCGTGGGGGTTTCTCGCCCCCATTATCGTTACTTATGCCTACATTTGCTTTTCCGGTACCTCCACCAAGGCTCACGCCTCGGATTCTACGGCGGCCGGAATGCTCCCCTACCAATATCATCTTCTGATAATATTCCACGGCTTCGGCGGACGACTTGATGCCCGATTATTATCCACGCGGGATCGCTCGACTAGTGAGCTGTTACGCACTCTTTAAATGAATGGCTGCTTCCAAGCCAACATCCTAGCTGTCCGTGCGATCCCACTTCGTTATTGTCTTCAACTTAGTCGCCCCTTGGGGGCCTTAGCCGGTGGTCTGAGTTGTTCCTCTCTCGGACGCGGACCTTAGCACCCGCGCCCTCACTCCCGGGGAACGTTGCGCGGCATTCGGAGTTTGTCAGGACTTGATAGGCGGCGAAGCCCTCGCATCCTGTCAGTCGCTCTACCTCCGCGCAATTGCGCCCGGGGCTGCACCTAAATGCATTTCGGGGAGTACGAGCTATCTCCAAGTTTGATTGGCCTTTCACTCCTACCATCAGGTCATCCGAAAGCTTTTCAACGCTTACCGGTTCGGACCTCCAGACGGTGTTACCCGTCCTTCATCCTGCCCAAGGGTAGATCACTTGGTTTCGCGTCTGCCCCCACTGACTTATCGCCATGTTCTGACTCGCTTTCGCTCCGGGTACGTGCCTATGGACACTTAGCCTCGCCGGTGAGGGCAACTCGTAGGCTCATTATGCAAAAGGCACGCCGTCACGGTATTGCACCGCTCCGACCGCTTGTAGGCGCATGATTTCAGGGTCTTTTTCACTCCCCTGTTCGGGGTTCTTTTCACCTTTCCCTCACGGTACTGGTTCGCTATCGGTCTCTCGGTAGTATTTAGCCTTACGGGATGGTCCCCGCTGATTCGGGCAGGATTTCTCGTGTCCCGCCTTACTCAGGTGCCGAACTCGTCTTTGTCCCGGATTTCGCTTACGGGGCTTTCACCCTCTGCGGCCGCCCTTTCCAGGGGCGTTCTGCTATCCGTCGCTCTTGACTTTGTCGCTCGGTCCTTCTACCCCGACGCTGCGTTGCCACAGCTTCGGTTTGGGCTCCTGCGCGTTCGCTCGCCGCTACTAGCGCAATCACTGTTGTTTTCTTTTCCTCCGGGTATTGAGATGTTTCAGTTCCCCGGGTTGGCGTCCCGCTTCGCGGAACGGCACGCGTTGCGTGCCGGGTTGCCCCATTCGGAGATCCGCGGATCTAAGGGTATTTGCCCCTCTCCGCGGCTTTTCGCAGCTTGTCACGTCCTTCTTCGCCTCCGAGAGCCAAGGCATCCTTCATGCGCCCTTCTCTCCTTTCCTTTTTTCCTTTTGGGGAAAGTCGCCTTTTTTCGCGCCTGTCCCGCGCTTGTGCTCCAATGTGTCTTCGCTGTTTTCACAGCTTCCAGCATGTCAATGTACTCTTTTCCGTGTTTATTTCAGGTAGTCCCTGGCAGAGTTGAACTGCCGACCTCTACATTATCAGTGTAGCGCTCTAACCAACTGAGCTAAGGGACTGCGCTTCGGGCTCCCTTACCGGTGGGCCTTTCCGCGGCGTCCGCGGCGGCTGCTGCCCGGGGGGTTGCCTGTATGCGGTAGCAATAACAGTCTTCGGAAGTACTTTTGTTATATGAACGTCTCGTCTCTCGTTTTATTTCCGCGTTTCCAAGCACTACGGTCGAACCCGTTTTCCCGGTGCTTCGGTTTTCGGTTCGCCGACTGTGTCGGACTTCTTTGTTTTGTTGTTCTGTCCGGCGTGGTCTTTACCCTGAAAGGGGTATGGACCGCGCGCTCCAGAAAGGAGGTGTTCCAGCCGCACCTTCCGGTACGGCTACCTTGTTACGACTTAGCCCCAGTCACCGGTTTTACCCTAGGGCGCTCCTTGCGGT
>SFDX01000081.1 GCA_004557455.1 Akkermansia muciniphila
GATGGCCAAGGAGGCCACGCGGGTCACCGCGACTGAGACCGAGGTAGAAAGCGAAAAGTACGCCTTCCGCTGCTTCCTCCTGCGGCTGGGCTTCATCGGCGCGGAATACAAGGCTGAGCGGAAAATTCTGCTGAAGAAGCTCTCCGGCAGCGCAGCCTTCCCCAATCAGGAAAAGGCCGATGCCTTCAGCGCGGCGCAGAAGGAAAAGCGTGAAGCCGCCAAGGCGGCCACCATTGAGGGACCTGCCAGCACCGCAGACGGCGGCGAGGGTTGCGGGGAGGTGACGGCATGAACTTTCCATCGAGAGAAACGGTCGAACGGCCCCGCATGGAATATCCTGCTGGGACCCGTGTGGAGCTTGTCTGCATGGACGACTGCCAAGCGCCGCCTGCCGGAACACACGGAACCGTCCTTGGCGTGGACGATACGGGCAGCCTTCTGATGAAGTGGGACAACGGCAGCGGGCTGAACGTGGTCTGCGGCGAGGACATTGTGAAAAAGCTGGATTCCGTCAACACCATCTATTCCAAGCTGGTTTCCAGCGAAAAAAGCTGCTCGGACGTCGTGTCGTAACCGCCATAACATACACAAAATCGGCCCAGAAAGATTGTGTAGTATATACTCAGAATTGACTTGCTATATCCTCCGTTTAGAGCGAATATGTCACTGCCGAAAGGGAAAACACACCAAAACGAAAACGGAGGATACCACCATGACAGAGAAAACAGCACGCCAGATTGAGAACCTTAAGAACCAGACCATCGGGGTAAGGCAGCGCAGATTGCCGCCGACTTCTTCGGGACGGGCAGAAGCCAGAACACGGCGAGCCGCAACGGATACAGCACCTGGTCGGCTTGGGACGGCGACGGACGCGAGTGGAAATTCCAGAAGGACGTTTCCATCGCGGGGCCGGACAGTGAAAAGTGTGAACTGGTGACGCCCATCCTCCGCTACGGGGACATCGAAACCCTGCAGGAGCTTATCCGCCAGCTCCGCCACGCAGGCGCGAAGAGCGATGCCAGCCGGGGATGCGGGGTACACATCCACATCGGGGCAAACGGACACACAGCGCAGACGCTGCGCAACCTGGCAAACATCATGGCAAGCCACGAGAGTTTGATTGCCGAGGCGCTTGACCTCGATCACCGCCGCATGAGCCGCTACTGCCGGACGGTTGACCCCAGGTTCCTGGAGCAGGTCAACAAGAAGAAGCCCACCACGATGACGCAGCTTGCTGACATCTGGTACACCAGCCACGGCGCGAACTACGGACGCGACCAGCACTATAACGACAGCCGCTACCATATGCTTAACTACCACGCGACCTTCACCAAAGGCACGGTCGAGTTCCGGCTTTTCCAGTTCGATGCGCCGACCACCGACCGCAGGGGCGGGCTTCATGCGGGACAGCTGAAAAGCTACATCCAGCTTTGCCTCGCACTCAGCCAGATGGCGAAGGAAGTCAGGACGGCAAGCCCCAAGCCCCAGCAGAACGAGAATCCGAAATATGCGATGCGGACCTGGCTCCTGCGGCTGGGATTCATCGGAGATGAGTTTGCGACCGCAAGGGACATCCTTACCAGACGCTTAAGCGGAGACGCCGCCTTCCGCAATGGCAGAGCCGCTTGAAGGGCCCGCAGGAGGTAGCCTCCTGCCACCTTACCCCGACCGCGAAAGCGGTCTTGAGGTGGTAGAAGGGTATCCCCTTCGGAAAGGAAGGATTCAGAATGAAGAAACAATACTACATCGCCTACGGTAGCAACCTCAACGTGGCGCAGATGGCCTTCCGCTGTCCGCACGCTACCATCCTTGGAACGGCGGAGCTTAAGGGCTGGGAGCTTCTATTCAAGGGAAGCAAGACCGGCTCCTACCTCACCATCGAGGAGCGTAACGGCGGCTCGGTTCCCGTCGTGATCTGGGAGGTGACGGAATCGGACGTGGTTGCGCTGGATCGCTACGAGGGCTTCCCGTCCCTCTACTACAAGAAGGAACTGCGGCTTCAGTACAAGGACATCCGAACGGGCGGGCGCAGGACGGTGAACGCTTTCGCCTACATCATGTACGAGAACAGACCCATCGGCATTCCGTCCAATTTCTACATGAGAACCTGCCTTGAAGGATACGACGCCTTCTTCTTCGACAGGAAAGTGCTGGCGGCGGCTTATGATAAATGCAGGGAGGCTGTCGAAAATGAAGGATAATGTAAGACAGATCAGGGTGTGTCCGCTGTGCGGCAAGACTTACGGGGAAGCCCCGGCGCTCTCCCGCACAGACAACGAGACGCTCATCTGCCCGGACTGCGGAACGCGGCAGGCTCTGGAGAGCATCGGCATCGATGCGGAGGAACGGGAGAGAATCCTCTCCATCATCCACCAGTCATACCGCCCGTAAGATACACAATTTCCAGCCGGAATCTTTGTGTAGATTATGGCGGTGGTCAGCGCATAAATAACTTGCTATATCTCCGGTTTAGAGCGAATATGTCACTACCGAAAGGGAAAACACACTAAACGGAGGGCAAGAATATGAAAAAGGCGCAGGTTGGAATGAAGGTCAAGGCTTACACGGGACGCTGCGTTGGAATACTGATCCA
>SFDX01000082.1 GCA_004557455.1 Akkermansia muciniphila
GGGGGTATCGGCCAAGGGCAGTCCTGCCCCCAAGAGCGGACAGGCCATGACCAAGGCCACACGCACCATGCGTGTTCGACCAACTGACCACGCAGCGCCAAACAATGCAATCATCACGCACCGCGCAAGGGCGGCGGCGCAGAGAAAGGCACAGCGGAAGATGCTTCAGGAATCCGCGCAGAGCGGCGGAAGGGCTTCCAAAAAGTTGGGCAGCGTGGCAGTCCAGACGGTGAAAGAAATCGGGAAAGGAGTGGCGTCTGCGGTCAGCTCAATCCTGACCGCAGGCGGCGGTGCGGTGGTGCTGGTGCTGTTCCTGACGGTGATCCTTGTGGCGGCAATCGTGGCGTCCCCCTTTGGTATCCTCTTTTCCAACGAAAGCCGGGAGGCGGGCGTTGTGCCGATCTCCGCTGCGGTGGCGCAGGTCAATTATGAGTATAACGAGCGGTTGGAGGAATTGCAAACAGCGGACAGCTACACGTGGCCACCATGGATGCTGACCGCATCGTTCGCCTGAAAGCGGTCTTTTGGGATATGACCGGAATTGCAACGGAGGTGGAAACGATCAACCACCCCGGCAGCGGTGACGACGATGGCTGGACGGAGCGAAACCTCTATATCACCATTACCGCAAAAACGGCAGAGGAGATGAAAACCGAGTATCATTTCAACCGTAACCAAATCGCGGCACTGGACGAGCTGCTGGAGCAGCGGGATCTCCTGCGCGAACTGATAGAAGATGTGTACTCCGTCAGCGGGGATACGGCGGCACTGATCCGCAGTCTGCCGGAGGGTCTGTCGCCGGAGCGCGAGGCGGTGGTACGCACCGCCTGTTCTCTTGTCGGCAAGGTGAATTATTTTTGGGGAGGAAAATCCCTCGTAATCGGCTGGGACGTCCGGTGGGGCGAGCTGCGGCAGGTCACGGCGGCAGGCAGCTCCACCACGGGGACCTACCGCCCCTACGGACTGGATTGCAGCGGCTTTGTGGATTGGGTTTTCTACAATCAGTCTGGCGGCAGCTATGTCATTGGCCACGGCGGTGGAGCCACCATGCAGCACAGCTATTGTACCAATATTTCGTGGGCGGACGCACAGCCCGGTGACTTGGTGTTCTACCCGGATAATTCCCATGTGGGCATCGTTGGCGGCAGGGACGCAAACGGAGAATTGCTGATCATTCACTGCGCCAGCGGCTATAACAATGTGGTTGTTACTGGTCTGGAGGGCTTCGCCTCTATCGCAAGGCCCAACTACTACACAAACTGACAGGAAGGACCGGCGCGATGCGCCGGTCCTATTTATTGTGAAATGGGGGAAAACGATGAGAAAGAAATTGACGGTATGCTGTACCGCATTTTTGCTGGCGCTGTCGCTGACGGTTCCTGCATTGGCGGCATCCGGTGCATTTCAGGACGTGCCGGAAACTGCGGACTGCTATGAGAGCGTGATGTATCTTGCGGAGCATGAGATCACGCAAGGCACGGGGAACGGATGCTTCTCCCCGGATGCGCCGGTTACAACCAGTCAATGGGCTGTCATGCTTTGCCGAGCCTATGGTGTGGAAACCAAAGGAAACTCGTGGAGCGAACTGAGCCAAAGCGCTGTGGAACAATCCTACCGGAAGGGCTGGCTGAACGAAACTGCACTCTCCACGCCCAATATCCAGCTATGCCGGGGAGCGCTGCTCAAAAGCGCCTTTGCCGCAGCCAAGATCCCCGTTTACGACAGCGTACTCTATGCGGGCGGCGTGTCGCTGCTCGATTATGAAAACTGCATCCGCATCGGGAAGGAGCTTCAGCTCTGCGGCGAGGCGAACACTGCAAATGAGATCGTTACCCGCAGGGACGCTGCCATGCTCCTTCACGCCATTCTGACCCGCGCCTTCACCGTGGAGGCTCCGCCCGCGCCGGTGGCTCTGGTAAACGCAGCAGGCGTCAACATCAATGACTACCTGCTGGCGCTGCGGCAGGTGCCGGAGCCGGTGCTTGCCGCCTTTAACGCCGCCGGCTGGACATACCGTATCGACTTCGACTACATCAGCGAACTCAGCAAGCAGCTAAACATGAGCTGCATTGGAGCCACCAACTACAGCCAGAAAACCATCTACCTCTCGGAAGCCAGCGCGACGCTCCATGAATTCGGACATTTCCTCGATTGGACGCTGGGAATCCCTGCGGAGCATGAGCAGCTATATCTGGCGGAGGC
>SFDX01000019.1 GCA_004557455.1 Akkermansia muciniphila
CCGCCGAGGAAGTGGAGCGGCTGCTGAAGGAAGGCGCCGAGCCCGACTGCCGGGATGCGGAGGGCAACACGCCCTTGCTGCTGCTCTGCCGTCAGGCGGCCCTTGCCCCGAGCCCGGAAGCCGCAGGCCGCACCATTGCCCCCGCTGCTGCCCTGCTGCTGGAGAAGGGGGCGGATGCCTACCTCAAGAACGACCGCGGCTGCGATGCCATGATGTACCTGCAATCCCTGCCGGAGTCGGTCGACGCGCTCACCCGCCGCGACCTGCTGCACGGGGAGGGACTCGCGGTGCGCATTCCTCCGTCTTCCAAGGCTTTCTTTGACTACATGACCCGCTGCTGCCGGGTAGCCAATGAGAGCGGGGTCTCCCTGCCCTACCTCAATAAGCTTTACATGGCCCCTGCCTACGAGCGGGCCGAAGAGCTGCTCGCCCGCCTGATGGAGGACGACAACCGCGAGACGGTTCGCCTGCTGGGCCTCAGCTCCGCCGCGGGAAATGCCGCAGAGTGGGCCATGTTCACCACGCTGGACTTTATGCGCAAGGCCAATGCCCGCAAGGCAGAGGCCTATGTGGACAAATTGTCCCTCTGGAAGAACAGTGAGCATTTTTTGGAGGAAACGCCCCTACTCTTCCTGCACTGCCTGCACGGGCTGCACTGGCAGATTTCCCCCGCCAACCTCTCCGCCGCTCTCAACAAGCTGGAGAAAATGCTGCCGGAGAACGAGCTGGACATGATTGACTGCACCGCCGGCAGCATCATGGCCCTGCTGCTGGACTTGGAGTTCTGCAACGCCGCCGTATCCCGCAGCAAGGCCCTGCAACGCGCCGCGCGCTATGCCAAGGCATACGACCCCGCCCTGGCGGCCTCTGCGCTCGCTAAACAGTTAGAAGACAAAAAACTGCCCACTCCGCAGCAGTTGGCAGACCTGACCCCCGAGCCGACGGGCCTGCCGGGTGCCTTTGCCAACCTCTTCCGTGTAGATGCCTACCTGAGCACGCGGGAGGGCACGACGCCCCCCCGCCCGGAGCCAACGGTCGAGCAAATGAGCCGCGCGGCGGAGACCCTGCGCCTCCTCAAGCTCCCCCGGCATGCCCGCGCCGTGGAGCAACAGTTAAACCCCGAGGAAACAGAGAGTGACGCGACGCTGCACCCCGCGGCCTTCACCACCTACCCGGAGCTGCCCGGCACCTCGCCCCTCGTGGCCATGTGTCGCTACATTCTCCGTCATCCCGAGACCTTCCGCCGGCCATGAGCATGTATGATGACAGCTACCGGCGAACGGAGGAGGATGAACGGCGGAACAAGGTTCCCGGCTCGCGGCGGGAGCGCGTGCTCGCCTACGGCACCATGGGGCATGCAGTCTGCATCACCGTGGCGGTCATGTGTACCGTCCCCATTCTGTGGCAGGATTCCCTGAACGAGGACTGGCGGGAGGCGCCGGTGCAGATTGCCGGGCAGATTCTGATGGGGGCTTTCTACCTCTCCTGCGCGCTGCTGGCGGCGGAGTTCTTCATCCTGCTGACGCGACTGTGTAACCTGCGCGCCCTGTGGCGTGTGCTGCGATGGGGCGTGCTCTGGGGCATCGGCATCGGGGTATTCAGCCTGCTCTGCATCATGGCCGATGTGCAGCCGGAGGCCCCGATGACGGCGGATACCCCCATCCAAGTGGACGACGCCATCCACCCCCCCACGGATAAATTGCACGGCCCCGGGTCCATGGTCATTGATATTCAGCCGGCAGACTTCACGGGAGATCGGGTGCAGGACATCCCGAACGTCCGCCGCCTGCTGAGTACATCGCCGGGGAAGTTGTCGCGCATCATCGAATCGACCCCTCGTCTGGTGATAACCCACGATAACGCCTTTTACTCCAAACCCGGGCACCTCGTGCTCGTTGCCCCCAAAGGCAACGCCGAGCGGGCGGATCTGGTGCATGCGGCGTTCTGCCGACTGACTCCCGGCCAGCACCTGCCCAAGGGCTTCCACAGTCTCAAACCCGGGGAGCGTTTCAGCAAGGTCGAGGACGAAAAGCAGGTGAGCACCGACATTGCGTTGGAGCTGGGGGAGAACTTCTACCTCCTGCTGGCCTGGCGCGGCGAGGATGCCAAGAAAAATGCCGCCAGATGCCTGAACGCCTCCATCGCGGCTTTCGACCAACGCCTGCGCGAGGTGGCTGCTAACCCCGGCAAGGAGTCCCTGCGCCGCTTGGTGGAGGGCAAACGCAACATCGTCGGCAGCACTCCCGGGTTCGCTCTCTGTGAGCCGCCGGGGCAATTCGGCGCGTACCAGGCGGAGATTTATGTGAACCCCGGGGAGCCGGGCAACCTGCATATGCGCATCTACTCGCGGGATAAAAAACTCGGCATTAACCGACACCTCACCCTGCGTGCCCGCTATTCGGAGAACCGTGAGGAGCTCTTCCGCCACGATGTACCGAGGGACGCACCGCCGACCCCGGGGCTGGGCGAGTGGGCCCTCAACCGCCTGCCGTCGGATTTCCCCAAGGGGGCGCCCATGTTTGTGATCGCGGAAGGCGACTCGACCAAGAGCTTCGGGGTGGTGACAGAGGTGTGGTTCGTGCCGCGTGACCGCCCGCAGAACAGGCGTCTGCTTCTGCGCCGATGCTACAAGGTGCGCGCCTACCAGCGGGTGGAGGCCGAACCGGAGCAAAAGGCGGCACCGGCAGTGCTCTTTTCCCCGCAGGGGCCCTACCTGATGCGCTTGGTGCGGCAGCATATTCAGAGCGGCTTGCAGCATCCGGTCAAACAGCCGCAGGGAGTCATGCGCCCGGGTGTCACGGATCCCACCCCGCAGACACCGTTGGCGGGTGCGGTGGCCATCTCGCAAGCGGAGGCGCGCAAGGTTGTCGATGCCTTTGAGAGCAAGCAACCCCTGCCCCGCGAGCTGCGGAAATCACTCTTTTTACCCACCGGCAGCCGCATCCTGCGGCGGGAGCAAGGCCGCGTGCTCGAGCAGCAGCGCAGGAAAACCGCCTCGCCCGCACCGCAGCAGTCCGATAAGGCCCAACTGCCGCCCTGGGAAGAGCTCCGGGAAAAACTTCGCACTATCAAAAACTCCATAAACTCGCTCATTCCATGAACAACAGAATCATTCAACTCCTCGTCTGGCTGCTCTTCGCGCTGCTTGTCATTGTGGGTACCGCCTTGGTACAGCACCGCTTCTGCTGCGCCCCGCAGGCCCTGCTTCCCTATGCAGAGGACCCCGTGCGCCTGCTGCACCTGCTCAACGGCAACCCCTGGGCCTGGGTGCTCATCGGCATCGGTCTCATTCTGGCGGCCGATCGCTTGGTGCATGCGGCGTGGAACTTTGTGCTGCCGGTGCTGCTGGTAGCATCGGTGGCGGAGGGGCTGGCCTTCCTGCCTTCGCTCCCGGAGTACCTCCCGCCCTCCGCCGAGGCCGCGGCGAAGTACCTTCCCACTACCGTGCGGGGGTGGAGCATCCTCGGGCTGTGTTACGTCCCGGTGTTTGCATTGATAGCCTACCTTTTCGCGCGACGGGGCACGCGCCTGCTCATCTGCACCTTCATCGCGACGGCTCTGTGGGTGCCCGCCGTGTGGGGCTGCGAGTGGCTTACGGCGCAGTGGGCTGCCATGCCGGAGCCCTTTCTGCCCAACGCGCTGCACACCGTGCAGGCTTGCCCTTGGCTCTGCGCCCTGCTTCCGGGTTGCACGCTGCTGCTTTTCTGTGAGCTGATGTCCTTCTACGAGGCAGCCCTGCCGGCTGCTCCCCGTAAGGTCGCGCAGACCGAGCAGGAGGCCGAGACCCCGCAGGCAACGTCAGCCCCGACCACGCCCGCAGTCAAACCGGAGACCAAAGCTGCGGCCACTCCCGCCGCTGCCGCCGCCAAACCGGCAGGTCTCAAACCCACGCTCGCCCCGGCGCGTAAGCTGAAGCTCAAGCCCACCGTCCCGGCGGCCACTGCCGCAGCTGCCGCCCCTGCGGAGGAACCGGCAGAGGAAGTAAGCGAGACACCTGCTCCCGCCCCCGTTGAAACTCCGGTGGAGGAGGCCCCCGCTGCAACACCGACAGAGGAGACTGAGGTGCCGGCAGAAATCCCGGCAGAGCCTGCCGCCGAGTCCGATAAGAAAAACGAACCTCCTGCTCTTTGATGCTTCGCCTTCTCTCCCTCCTTCTCGCCTCCATTCTCATGACCGGTGAACACACTAGTGCCGGAGGGATTCCACCCACCCCGGCGCAAAAGCAGCAAGGCGCCCGCCAAGCCGCCGGCGACACTTTCGGTGAATACTACGGCAAGCCTGTCTTCCTGCGCATCATCAAGGAGGATGAGCTGATGGAGCTGTGGGGGCAAATGGGGGACACTTGGCGACTCCTCAAGGAATACCCCATCGCGGCCATGAGCGGTACCCTAGGCCCCAAAACGCGGGAGGGCGACTGCCAGGCTCCGGAGGGTTTTTACGCCGTTCGACTGAAGGGGCTGAATCCCAACAGCAACTATTACCTTTCCTTCAACATCGGCTACCCGAATGCTTACGACCGCAGCCTGCAGCGCACGGGTAGCTATATCATGGTGCACGGCAGCGATGTCTCCATCGGTTGTTTTGCCATGACGGACGAGGGAATCGCGGAAATCTACGGCATGGTTGAGGCCGCCCTGAAGGCCGGGCAACCTGCCGTTCCCGTGCAGGTCTACCCTTTCCGCATGACCCCTGCGCGCATGAAGGCCGAGGCCGATAGCCCCCACGCCGAGCACTGGAAGCACCTGTTCCCCGGTTGGCAGTACACCCAGCTGAACGATGCCCCCTACCCCAACCGGGATGCGGATCAGTAGCTTGACACCGCCACCGCGTTGTGCTAAACTGGGGAAGCAAGCACCATGATTGAAGATCTTACCGTCACACACACCATCACGAGCTACGAATGCGGGGCGAACTCGCTGATGAAGCCGGAGACCCTGCCCCTGCTCTGCCAGGAAATTGCGGAGCAGCATGCTTCTCAACACAATTTCGGCTACGAGTGGGCCATGGAGAACCATGTCTTTTGGGCAGAAACCCGCGCCGAGCTGGAGTTCATCCGCCTGCCTGGGTGGAAGGAGGTCGTGACACTGCGCACCAACACCGGCATGTCCGGCTCGGTGGCAGCGCGGCGTTTCGTGGAGATGACGAATGCGCAGGGAGAGGTGCTGGCCAAGGCGGACCTGCAGTGGGTGCTGGCGGACCTCAAAACGCGGCGCTTGGTGCCGCCCCGTCGCCTGATCGCCTCCATCGCGGAGATGCGTACTCCCTATGTGGCCCCGGCGGAGTTGCCGGAGTTCCCGAGTGCTCCGGCGGCGACGGCTTCGTTGTCCGTAACACAGCGCGAAATTGACTTCAACGGTCATGTCAACAACGCCTCGTACCTCATCTGGGTGCTGGATACCCTGCCGGAATCCCTGCGGCCGAGCGGCCTCCCCGTGCGGGTCTCCCTGCGTTTCCGCAAGGAGACGATGCTCGGGGAGCAGGTCAGCATCGCCCACCATATCGCGGGGCAGGCCACAAGCCACATCATTTCCTCCGGCGGCATCACCCGGGCAGAGGTGACGGTACTGTGGGCATGATGTCACGTTTTGGGGTTGCATTCCTGCGGCGCAGGTGCTAAAGTGCGGGCATGAAGCACTTTATCGCATCCTCCGTTCCTGCATTGGCCCTCAGTATGTCCCTCAGCGCCGCAGAGCCGACCCCTGTCGCCGCTCCCGCGCCCGAGGCAAAGCCGGCTGCGGCCCCGACCGAACAGCAGGCCTTGGTAGCAACATCGCCGGAGCAAAAGGCCTTGGAGGCTCTTAATGAGGGCAACGTTGATGCCCTGCGCAAGCTCCTGGATGACGGGTTGGATGTGAACACCGTTCTCGGCGATGGTATTCGCCTGATTCAAGCGGCCTTCTTTACGGCCAACGTAGAGGCGGCTAATCTGCTCATTGAACGCAAGGCGGATCTGACCTGTGTGATGCCTAACGGGCAGTCCTTGGCCGGCTTGGCCGCAGCAGCCAATCAGCCGGATCTCCTGATGCTGCTGCAGGAGCAGGGGGTCAACCTGAATGCACAGGACAAGCTGGGCTATCCCCCGCTGATGGTGGCAACCGTGCGCGGCAACCTGGATGCCATGCAGATGCTGCTGGCCATGAAGGTGGATCCCAATGTGGAGGATAAGAACGGCATGCGCCCCATCATGGTTACCCTTTCCCTGCCGGATCGCAATGCAGCCAACGCTGCTATGCAGATGCTCCTGGAGCACAAGGCGGACCCCAACGCTTCCGCTAAGAACGGGCCTTTCCTCGTCACGCCCCTCTTGGTTGCCATTTCCAAGAATAATGCGGAGGCCGTGGACATGCTCTTGGCCAATGGGGCAAACCCGGACTTGGGGGATCCCATCTCACCCCTCATGCGTGCTGCCCAAGTGCGGGATGCCGCCACGGTGGAGAAACTCATCAAAGCGGGGGCCGATGTGAACAAGAAGCAGCTCTACGGCGGCACACCGCTGCAGGGTGCGGCCAGTGTGGCCTGCCCGGCGGTCATCGACCTGCTCCTCAAGGCGGGGGCGGATGCCAACGCTACGGATGACGGCGGGGACACACCGCTCACCAACGCGGCCGTGGGTACCAATATCACGACCGATCTGGACGATGCCATGGCGGGCCGATCGGCCTACGGTCGCGTGCCTTCCCTCATCAATGCCGAGGAGGCCGTGTCCCTGCTCGTGAAAGCCGGGGCCGATGTGAACCGCGCCAATGCCAAGGGACGCACCCCGCTGATCATCGCAGCCTTGGCCGCAGACCCCGGGATGTGCCGTCTGCTCCTCTCGCTGGGGGCGGACAAGTCAGCTAAGGACGCCACCGGGCGCACGGCAGCAGACTACGCAGCCCTGACGGAGGAGGAGCGCTTGGCGGAGATGTACCCCCTCTTCCCGGGGGCTGAGAAGAACGAGAAGCTCCGCAAAATCATCACCACCGCTGTTCAGGATAACGCACGGGGAGAGGAGTGCTCCACCATTCTCAACTCTCACTGATCCATGCAGCTTTCTTTTGATGAGGCGGTGGAGGAGCTCTGCAGCCGCTCCGACCGTTACAAGCAGGATGCCTATGTCCTCCTGCGCGATTCCTTCGATGCCACGGTGAAGCAGACCGAGAAGGCCAACACCGAGGGTAACCTGTCCGCAGCAGAGCTCTACCACGGCTACTGTGCCTACGCCGTTGCGCAGTTCGGGCCCCTCGCGGAGGATGTGCTGTACTCTTGGGGCGTCAGCTCTCCCGAGGACGTGGGCGAGCTCGTCTACAATCTCATCGAGATGGGTATTTTCGGCAGCCGAAAGGACGATTCCAAGGTCGATTTCACCACGCTCCCCCCCATGGAGGATATACTGGAGGGGCTCTTTCTGGAACAGGCAAACAAGCTGGCTATTGTATGATACCGCAACCCCTCACCGGCGAGGCCCTGCGCTGGCCCGCAGAATGGGAGCCGCAGGAGGCCGTCTGGATCTCTTGGCCACACCGCGAGGACCTCTGGCAGGGGGGGCTCGCCGAGCTCACGGAGCGCTACGGTGCCCTCTGCGCGGCCATTGCGGAGCAGGCGGAGGTGCGCATTAACGCCGCGGCTTCCCTCCACCCGAGTATCGAGGCCGTGCTGCGCCGCAGCGGGGTGCAGCGTTTCTGCCTCTTTGACCACGAGACGAACGATGTATGGTGCCGGGACCACGGGCCCATCTTCGTGCAACGCCGCGAGGGCGGTATGCAGGTGGCAGACTGGGCTTTCAACGCTTGGGGCGGCAAGTTTGCCCCGTGGGATAAGGATAACGCCGTGCCGGAGCACATCGCTGCCTCCCTTTCCCTGCCGCGTCTCTGCAGTTCTTATTTTCTGGAGGGCGGCGCCATTGAGGGCAACGGCGAGGGGCTGCTTCTCACCACGGAGGCGGTGCTGCTGAATCCCAACCGCAACCCAGGTGCCGCAAAGCAGGAGCTGGAGGCAGAGCTGCACCGCATGCTCGGCACTCGCTCCGTTTTCTGGCTCGGCAAGGGTATCGAGGGCGATGACACGGACGGCCATATCGATGATATGGTGCGCTTCACGGCGCCGGATGCCGTCCTTTCCATCACCGAGCCGGATCCGCACTCGCCGCATTATCGCAACCTGGCGGAGAACAATGAGCGCTTGCAGGATCTGCGCACCGTGGACGGACATCGGGTCGAGGTCGTTCCCCTGCCCATGCCGCAGCCGCTCGTGGCAGAGGACTGGCGCTTGGAGCAGTTGCCGGCCAGCTACGCGAACTTCCTCATCTGCAACGGGGCCGTCATCGTCCCGATCTTCATGCAGGCCCGCGAGGACGACCGTGCGCTCGGTATTATCCGGGAGTGCTTCCCCGGTAAGAAGGTCATCGGGCTGGATGCCCGCCGCTTGGTGCTGGAGGGCGGTGCCATCCACTGCATCACGCAGCAACAGCCCTGCCCCCGCGCCTGAGGCCGCTGCGCATCATTCCTCGGGCGGCAGCAGAAAGGCCAGCCGCTCCACCCCGCGCTTGCTCACCTCATTCCACAGCGCTGTCTCCAGCGTGGAGGTGCGGCGCTCCCGTTCCTCCGGGCTCATCTCGTTCAGGCCTTCCTCGCCCACGTGCTCGCGCAGGCTCTGCTCGGCCATGCGCGTCACCAGCTCTTCCCAAAAAGAGTGGTCGCTGAGCTCGTCCAGCAGCTCCGCGCAGAAGGAGTCCTCCAAATACGCGCGTTTGAAGAACCAATGCCCGCAGTCCGGGTTCATCTCCATGTGGCGTTGCAGGGTGGGTACACTGCGGGCCTTCTCCATCAGGCGCACACAGAGCTGCTGCCAAGCCACTGCCCGCGGGTTCCGCAGATCCGGCATGGCCCGCCCCAGCGCAGAGAGCACCATCGCGCCCATCTCCGCCAAGTCGCGCATCTCTTCTTCGTTCAGGGAGAAAGTGTACCTGCTCATCTCAAATCAGCCCCAGTTGCATGCGCGCTTCCTCGGTCATCATCTCCTGCCGCCACGGCGGATCCCACACAAACTCTACATTCACTTCCTGCACTCCGGGCAGCGCTGCTATGTTCGCTTCGGCTTCCGCCATCAGGTGCGGGCCCATGCCGCAGCCCGGCGCCGTCAGCGTCATCTGCACGTTTACCACGCTCTCGCCGTGCGCCTGCGGTACCACCTCGACGCTGTAGATGAGGCCCAGATTCACGATGTCTACCGGTATCTCGGGGTCGTAAATGCCGCCCAATACCTTCCACACGCGCTCTTCCAAACTCAGGTTCTCGTCGCTTTCCTCGCGGGCTTCTTCCTCCGGTACAATGCCGGCGCGGGCCGCTTCTTCGCGCGAGATGCGCACCAAACCCAGATCCGATGCCGCCGTTATCGAGTTGCCCAGCTTCTGCGTCACATACACCCGCGATCCCGCAGGCAGTATCACCGCGTTCCCGGCGGGTATCTGTATCGCCGCCGCCTCCGCCGTCGTCATTACCTCTTGGTTCAGCATAATCTCTCTGTTCTGCCCGCCATTGTAGCGCATGCCCCCTCCCTTTGGCAAGCCTAATCTCGCCCGTTGACGCATATGCGCCCCTTCCCGATTGCAAAAAAATGCACCGAAATGCCATTTTTCAATTGACACGGGCGGGCTGCTCGCGCTAAAATAAGCACAGTGAAGCACGGCGGCGTTCTACACTGCCGCGGCACCCATAAGCACAAGACGACCATGTACCAGATCAGCTCTTTGACGAAAGCATGCCTTTGCCTGGCCCCCATGATGGGAATGTTCTGCCAGGCAGAAATGACGGTTGCGGGTAAGACCCTCTGCAACGGTGACTTTAACTTTGCCATTCAGGCCGCCGCCATCCGTATGGAGCAAGCCTCCGATGCTCTCAAGAATCACCACTCCTATACCGTGGAGCAGATGATGACCACCTACTCCAAGGCCCTCAAGTCCATCCCCTTGGACGGTGCCTCCGATGCGCTCAAGCAGGCCCGCCAGGAGATGCTCGCTTTCCTGGAGTCCAATGAGGCTAAGCTCAAGGAGGATGTCGAGCTCTGGAACCGCGGCCTTTCCGACCTCAAGGAGGAGGAGCTCCCCAAGTATCAGCAGGCTATCAGCGATGAGGAGGCTTTCTTTGCCTCCGCCGCTGCCAAGTGCCCCGCCATGAGCTTCTGCTCCCGCGCCGGTGCCCGCGCTATGGTCGCCGCATTCAATAAGACAAGCTTCGATGCCTACTACAAGCAGCTCGAGAAGCAGCAGATGGCGGCCAATTCCTACCTCCTCGAGTTCGCCGAGAAGAAGGATACCCACTCCATCGAGCTCGCTCGTACCGTCATCAGCGCCAATTGCTACGACCTCATCGCTCAGAAGCTCCGCGCTAAGCGCGTCCCCCTCAATAAGAAGAAGTAAGCTCCCCTCTCCGATTCTTTCCCCCGCGGCGGCATCCCCATGCCGCCGCTTTTCTTTTGCCCCGCCCCGACCGAGATGCCGGGGACAATACAGGGCGCACCCCACGAAAAGGATACTCCCGACCTACAGAATATCCCCCACCTGCACCTGCCCATCGCACGGCGAGCATACTGCATTTCTAATGCAGAGGGAATGCAGGGTGTTGATACTCAAGGAGTTACGGCGTTTTCGGGGTGAATAGAGGCACGGAGGAGCAGTGAATGCAGAGGGTAGAAAATGCAGAAATTCGGCGAGGAACGGCGGATTTTCCAACTTTTATGCTTGACGCAGCATTAGAAATGCTGTACACTGCAAGCAGTGAGAGGGAACAGTCTCCCGGACGCGGGTGCCCTGCGCCTTCTCATAGGGAGGCGTTTTCCCTCAGCTCGCTTCGTACCCGAGCCCGAAAACACCGCCTCCCGCCCCCCAAACCAATCCATTCTTTCTTACCATGAGATTACATTTACCGAAAGCGCTCCTCGCTGCCGTCCTCGCAGCCTGCCTCGCCTGGCCGGCAGGAGCAACGGGCTACACTGCTTCGTGCAATAACAACGGAACTGAGATTAAATGTTCATCCGATGGCGGAACCACCAAAGTTGCTCTGACTGTCCCGACAACCGGTGATACGCTTACATTCGATGTGAGCGCCGGATACCTGTTCGATGCAAGATCCGGCACAGCAGAAGAGCATACCATTGCCGCAAATTTGGTCATTACCCAGCTCAAAATGACCAACGGATATTCCGGCGGCGGCACAACAGCGTGGTATTACTTCACCGGTTCCGTTTCCGGTAGCGGTGAAATCACGAGAACCAGTGCTCAGAACTCCTTGGGGTTTTCGTTCAGTGGAGACATGTCCGAATACTCGGGCAACATTACCATAAACGGGGGTGGTGGTACTCCCGCTGAGGGCAGGGACTACGATAATATCCTGAAACTCGGGGCTATTCAGGTCGGTAAATCAGGTGCGGCGGGTTCCATCACCATCAATGATAACAGCAAATTACAGCTTGCCGGGACAACCATCTGGGGAAATGTCACGTCTGTAAAGACAGAGATCGGACAGGGCAACACGACATTCCGTGGGAATCTTACTAATAATGGCACACTTACCAATGATGGAACAGTGTCTATTTACGGAACCTTCAATGGCAACACCATCACACAAAGCTCGAATGCAAAACTCACACTCGAGTCTGGAGCTATCGTCAACCTGGATTCCTTGACATCTGCGTTTAACTTATCCAACGCAGGAACGAGTGGTTTGCAAACATACAGCAAAACATGGACCTTGGCATCCGGAGGGGCCGTCGATGATAAAGGAGCGACCTACAAATTCAGTAGCAGTGCGCTTACCGGCAGCATGACCGATGGCGTATTCTCCACAGAGAGTGTATATAACTGCTACAATATTGCTTCAGGAATCACTCAGACCTATACTGAAGTCACTACCGCCATCGGCACAAACACGGTTGATTTCATCAACGTTCTCGGTGAATTGTCCGAACTCTCCGGGAGTATTGCGACCGAAATCAGAGGAAGCGGAACCCTCAGCATGTCTGCCGGGGCAGGCGAAGCCACTATCGCTGCCGATAAACTCACCGGTTTCACCGGAGATCTCGTCATCCATAGCGGACGATTCAAAGAGGTCCAGAACGGGCATGTGTTCAGCAATGTCACAGTTGAGGATGGCGGGCAATTCTATCTCGCCGGTAACGGTAGTTATTCGGGTTCTGTCAGCATTGCCGGCACCGGATGGGATGCCTCCAATGATACTGCTAAGGCCGGGGCCCTGCGTATCGGTCTCGGAGCCACTCTTTCCGGCCCCCTCACCTTAACCGACGACGCAGTAATACTGGTGCTCAGTGATAATGCTCAGGGTACCCCCAGAGCCACCATAACGGGCAATCTTAATCTGAATGGTCACACCCTAACGGTGAAAGGAAGTACCGGTGGACTGCTTTTCGGCACCGGTGTTACCATCGGCAGTGGTGAAGGTATGGTCAACATCGTCGCGGATGAAGCTCTGATCGGTGTAAACGAGGGAGGCAGCCTGAGCATACTCAAGGATTTCACCGGCAAAGGTCTCTGTTCCACCGGGACCGGAACGATTACCATTGGTAACGGAACCGATAAGGTTGTAACCTCCGTAGAACGAATCGAACTGGGCGATACAAATACTGCGGCCAATACGACGACCTTAACGGTAAAGGCGAACTCCATTTTGAAAATCACGGGGACGGATAACAACGGCACCAACTATAAGACTGTCTCAGCCCTACTGGGTGAATGGAATGCTCGCACGACTGCGACCATCAACGGCACTTTACTTTCAGAAGCCGCCGCACTGCAAGCAGGTGATACCGGGTACACACTGAACATCGGGTCAACCGGTCTTGTTACAGCAAAGGGTATTCAACGGGCCAAGAGCACCAATGCCACGATTGCAGTCAACCTCAATGGTGGAAGTCTGATTTTAGGTGAAACGGGCATCAAGGCAGCAGGGGTTACTTCCACCTCCACCGGCGGTGTCATCGGCAGCTATGCTGATACCACGACCATTGCGTCCGGTCTCTCCCTGACCTCCGGGACAACGACGATCGATACGAGCAAGTATACCATAAACACAGACAATACGGTGACTGTAGGTGAAAATGCGACGGGATCCACCATCACCATCAACGGCATAATTTCCGGCAGCGGCACACTGAAAGTCTCCGGGGGTGGCATTTTGGTACTCAATGGAAATAACACCTACACCAACGAGACGCGCCTCAGCGGCGGTGAGATCCAGGCGGGTAACGCCAATGCGTTCGGAACCGGTAAGCTCATTGTAGACGGGGATAGTAGCATCAGCGGTACTGCTACGATTGCCGATTTCATCGATGTCTCAAACAACGCGACCCTTACTATCAAGGGCGGCTCTGCAATTACCTTAAGCAACTCAACAGCTAACAAAGGCATGTGGATAGCTTCCGGTTCCTCTGTAGCACTGGAAAGCGGTGCATCTATCACGGGCTACAATGTAACCGTTTCCTACCTCAATGCGAACTCGGAGCTGGCTGCGGAAGGCGCTGATGGGGGCCAGTTCGGAACGTGCGGTCACAATCATGAAAACGCAATCACAATCAAGGAGTCTGCAATCTCCTTGGCTAACGGAGCTGTTCTCCGGAATAAGCTGGACGGCGGCACGGTGAGCAGCACAGGAAATACAAAGATTGGCTGGCTTGAGAATAACTCAACCTATGGCGGAGGTTCGATCAGCAGCTTGGAGGTTACCTCCGGCACCTTGGATGTTGCATCCGTTTTGGCCGTTACCAAATCAGCCACTATCGCAGGAACACTCAGTATCGGCGAAAAAGCGACAACGGCGATTAACAGCGAACGTGAAGACGGCACCGCTTCCACCATCGCCACGCTCACCGGTAGCGGTACGCTTAAGGCAACCGGAGGGACCACGGAAGCAACCAATGCCTCCGGATTCACCGGTACGTTAGATGCAGCCGGGGGCAACATCACTGCGAGTGGTGGTATTGCCTCACTGACTGCGGTGAAGGCGACAGGCGGTAACATTACCCTGCAGGGTGCAGCCAATCTTGCTCTCACAGAGGTCGTGGTATCATCCGGTAAAACTATTTTAGCCTTTACCGAGGATAGCAATTATGTCAATTTCTCTGCACAGAATGTCCGGGTAGGAGAGGGCGGAGGCAGTCTTATCGGTAATCTGAGTATCAATAATAACGGTACTCTGACTCTGAATGCGGTGGACGGGACGTCGGGAACAGGACTGAGCCTAAGCTATCCTATCTCCACACTTGCGGATGTAGGGCCCACCTCAACTTCCGGTTCCCTCACACTCGGCAGCGGGTTGACGCTGAACCTGCTCAATCTTGATTTGAAACAGGGTCAGAGTCTCACGCTCTTCAGCGAGGTAACAGGCGTAACCGGTATAGATGATATGGTTGCACTGAAGTCGGGAAGTCTCGAAGCAAACACCGTCTTCACCAACCTGACGGCAGGCGACTTCAACCTGTCCTTCGACGAGACGAGCCATATTGTCGCCCTCGTAGCGCAGAGGGATGTCCCCGAGCCGACGACGGCGACACTGTCGCTGTTGGCGCTGATGGGCTTGGCGGCGAGACGTCGTCGCCGGAAGGCATAACAGATTCGGTACGATGGGGGTGACTGTGGTTTTTAAGTAGTTTCGGCACAGTCACCACCGGTCGGCGCGCTCCTGAGAGTTTTCGGGGAGCGCGCCGATTCATACATATACTTCACACCGCTGCGACAAAAGAAGCCGAGAGAAGCAGACCGCGGAATGAGGGGGGGATGAACGGATAGCGGAGCCATGCAGACGCAATGGGAGACTTCTGACCGCCGTGGCCGTAGAGGCCGAGAGATTGAGGACCGCGGAATAAAAGGACTTTTTGGAGACTGAAAGCCATGCAACTCTCAGGCAAGACTTCAAGGCAAACTCAGAGGAGGCAGCTTTAGAATTTTATCAAAAATAACTAAGGAGGCTACCACCTCGGTGGTATGAAGTCTTCACCAAGGCAAGCAGGCCACCGACTCTCCGAAAATTCCTTTTATTCCGCGGTCATTATCCACTCGCTCTCTGTTACCACTGCGGTGAGAAGTCTCCGACATACCTCCGCCTCAAACTTCCTTTCCCAAAATCCCCTTTTATTCCGTGGCCTGCTCCTTCTCGAATTGTACAAAAACAGGGAGGTCGGTAAATTCGGGATTGACAAGCGGGCGAGAATCTGACACAATGAGCGCGACATGAAACAACTTGTACGAAACCTCAGTATTCTTTTGGTAAGTTGCGCAGCGGTGACCACGGCGGAGTGGGCCCAAGCGGAAGACTCCTCTGCCCCGAGCTCTAAGGAGGAGCGGGACGAAGCGAAGTACCAGAAGAAGCAGGCGAAGGATTGGGTGAAGCAAAGCATCGCCAAGAAGAAGAAAGCCCTGGCCGCGCTGAAGAAGGTGAAGAGCCAAAAGACGGCTGATGCCTCCGGCAAGGAGCTGCAGAAGCTGTTCGGCGTGAGCGGCAAGCAGACAGCGATGGGCTCCTCCGGCAAGGCACAGAAGCCGGATAACGAGCACATGACGGCGGAGGAAGAGAAGAACAAGAAAGTCATCGAGCGCCTGGACGAGCAGATTCAGAACGAGCTGACGCGCATCGGAGAGCTGAACCTGAACAGCAGCCTGCTGGAGGACGGCATCAAGGAGATGAACGAAGCCGAGTGATGATCTACTGGGACAACAACGCCACGACCCCCGTGGCGGAGGAAGTTCTGGAAGCCATGCTCCCCTACTTGCAGGGGAGCTTTTTCAACCCCTCCGCTGCATACGGCCCTGCCAAACGCGTACGCCTTGCCATGGATGAGGCGCGGGAGCGCGTAGCGACCCTGCTGGGGGTGCACCCCGGCGAGATCATCTTCACCTCCGGCGGAACCGAATCAACGAACACGGCCCTGGCGCAGTTTCGGCGCACCCTGTGCCCCGCCACGGAGCACCCCGCCACCCTGCGCACGATAGGGGCAGACCCCTGCCCCGTGCAACGGAACGGCACGGTAGACCCCGACGAATGGGCGGCCCGCATCCCGGGACACGACGGCGCGAGCTTTGCCCTTGCCAACCACGAGACAGGCGTGTTGCAGGATGCGGCCCGTCTGGCAGAAGAAGCCCAGCGAGCGGGAGCCCGCGTACACCTGGACATCGTGCAGGCTGCCGGCAAAATGCCCCTGAACCTGCGCGAGCTGCCGGTCGAGTTTGCGAGCGTCTCCGCCCACAAACTGCACGGCCCGAAAGGCATCGGCGCGCTGTATGTGCGCTGCGGCACGGATTATCAACCCACCGTAACGGGAGGCTCGCAGGAAGACCGCCGCCGTGCCGGCACGGAAAACGTACCCGGCATCATCGGCTTCGGCAAGGCGGCGGAGCTGGCCCTGCAAGCGGCAGACCGCTATGCGGCGCTCGCCGGCCTGCGTGACGCCTTCGAGGAAGCCCTGCGTCAGAACCCCGCCCTGCCCCGCCCCGTCATCAACGGCGAGGGAGCCCCCAGGCTGCCGCATGTGAGCAACCTGCGCTTCCCCGGCATTCCCGCTCAATCCCTCACCCTGCTGCTGGAACCCGCGGGGCTCCTCTGCTCCGCCGGCTCTGCCTGCACCAGCGCGGAACCCCGCCCCAGCCATGTGCTGCGCGCCATGGGCCTCAGCGATACCGAGGCACGGGAATCCCTGCGCTTCTCCCTCAACCGCTTCTGCACGCGTAACGAGGTTGAGGAAGCCGTGCGCCTCGTTACCGATGCGGTGCAGCGGGTGCTGGCCGCCCAGTCTGCATCCACCGGGCCGGTGCTCGTGTACCGCCCCTGAAGAGAGACCCGAGATGCAAAAAATGCGCCTCTGACGAAAATTCGTGTAGACAAATGCGGCAGAACAGGCTACCATAGGGGAGGCGCGCTGCCGCGCCGCGAAACCTTTTCATCATCAACAACACACAACACAAAACACGCATATGTTCGACAACTTCAGAAAGCCGGTCACCCCGAAGACTAACAACGACACCCCCGCCCCCGCCCCGGGCTTCGGCGACGTGGACATCTGGGACACCGGCACGCCGGACGCCCCCGCGGGCGCCCCGCAGGGGGGCTTCTTCCCCCAGGGCAACGACGCCTCGCAGTCCGACATAACCCAGGACCCGATAGGCACCTTCAACAACGCCCCCACCCACAACGTACTGAACCAGGATGTGACGGTGGAGGGTATCCTGCGCTTCACGGATGACCTGCTGGTGGACGGCCAGGTGGTGGGCGAGATTACCTCCGACGGCACACTGACCGTGGGCTCCAACGCCGTTATCCGCGCCGGGGAATCCAACAAAGTGGCCATCAGCACCAAGAGTGCCATCATCCAAGGCAAGGTCACGGGTGACGTGGTGGTCACCGACCGCGTCGAGCTGGCCTCCACGGCGGAGCTTGTGGGCGACGTAACGGCTGCCCGCATTGCCATCCAAGAGGGGGCCGTCTTTGTGGGCCACTGCATGGTAGGCGCCGCAGCGGTAGCCGCCGCAGCAGCCCCCGCCCCCAAGCGCGGCGGCAAGGGCAAGGGCGGTGCGTCCACCAACCTGCTGAGCTGAGCAGCCCGGCCCGAACACCATGCCGGAGTTCAGGACCCAGCCCATCATCACGGAGGCAGTCTCCGGACTGCTGCCGCAGGCGGAGCGCGATGCTAAACGCGCCCCCGGCCCGGCAGCAGGCACCGGAGATGCCGGACGTGTACCGACGCGCGAGGTCATCTGCTACGAATGCGGGCACCGCTGCCAAGTGCCCAGGGCCGCCCTCTCCGGCAACTGCTCGCACTGCCACGCCCACCTCAAGCTGGCGGACGTGGAACTGAAACCCGGCAGCAAGCGCCTGACAGTCCGCACCATCGGCAACGTGTACGTACCGACGGAAACGACCCTCACGGGCGCGGATGTCATCTGCAACAACCTCACCATGCTCGGCCGCGTCTCCGGAACCTTCCGGGTGCGCGGCACGGCCAGCATCGCGAGCAGCACGAACATCACCGAGATAGCGGCGGACAAACTCATCATCGAGAAAGGGGCCGAGGTTACCTTGGAACACGGCGCCAAACTGCGGGAAGCCGAGATCTACGGCACCCTGCGCGGCAACCTCTTGGTCGAGCAGCGGGTACACCTGCACAGCCGCTGTCAACTGATAGGCGACTGCCGCTGCGCCGAACGCATACTGGAGCGCGGCGCCGTGCACAGCGGCATCTTTCTGCGCACCGCCCCCGGCAACTGAGCCGCCCCGAACGGGCCCGCAAAGCAGCATGGATATCTCCGTTAAAGGCGCGGCGCAGAACACCCTGCGCAACATCGACTTGGTGATTCCCGCCGGGAAGATCACCGTACTGGTCGGCCCGAGCGGCTCCGGCAAGAGCACACTGGCCTATGACACCCTCTTTGCGGAATCCCGCCGCCGCTTTTTGGACTGCCTATCCCCCGGCGCGCGCCGCCTGCTGGCCCGACCGGACAAACCGAAAGTGCAGAGCATCGAAGGCCTGCCCCCTGCCCTTTGCCTGGAGCAACACCTGCCCCCCGGGCAGACACGTGCCCTGCTGGGCACCATCACCGAGGTAGCGGACTACCTGCGCATCCTCTACGCCGCCGTGGGCACCCCGCACGACCCCGACACCGGCGAAGAACTGACCCGCCTGAGCCACGACGAGATCACCGCCCGCCTCTGCGACCTGCCGGAGGGAACCCGCCTGACCCTGCTGGCCCCCCTGCCGCCCGGGTGGGGCACGGAAGCCGCGAGCGACCTGCTGCAACTGCGCAAGCTCGGCTACCTGCGCGTGAGCGTCAACGGCACCCTGCAGGAGCTCGACGAGCTGGAGCAGCAGCCCCCGAACGGCAATGAACGCTGCGAGGTGGTGGTGGACCGCATTGTCGTGCGCCCGAGCAGCACCGGCCGCATTGCGGACTCCACCCAAGCCGGCCTGCGCCTGTGCCCGGATGAACTGCGCGCCGTCATTCAGCAACCCGGCGGGCAACCGGAGGAGCGCAGCTACCACACCCGCTACCGCAACGAACACACCGGCTTTGAGATACCCGACCTGAGCCCCGGCCTCTTCTCGCACTACTCCCCGCAGGGAGCCTGCCCGGAATGCAAGGGACTGGGCAGCATAGAGGGCCCCAAAGGGAGCTTCTCCCTCTGCCCCGCCTGCGGCGGCCTGCGCCTGAACCGCACCGCCCTGGCCGTGACCCTGAGCTTTGCGGGCCGCGAGATGAACCCCGGCCAACTCTGCGAGCTACCGGTGGACGACCTGCTGGCCCTTCCCCTGCCCGACGGCGTTCCCCCCACCCTGGCGCAGGCCCTGGAACCCGTGTACGCTGCCCTGCGCGCCCGACTCCTCTGCCTACAGCAACTGGGCTTGGGCTACCTGCACCCCGGACGCGCCGCGAACACCCTCTCCGGCGGCGAACTGCAACGCGCCCGCCTGGCCGGGCAGATCGGCGGCGGACTCTCCGGCGTCCTCTATATTTTGGATGAACCCACCATCGGCCTGCACCCCCGCGAGACCGAGCGACTCATCGAGGCCCTGCGCCGCCTGCGCGACCGCGGGAACACCCTCTTGGTCGTCGAACACGATCCCTTGGTCATCCAAGCTGCCGACCATGTAATCGAGATGGGCCCCGGCGCCGGTGCCGAGGGCGGGCTGGTGCTGGCAGAAGGCAGCTACGATGAGATACGGCGCAACCCCGCCTCCCCCACCGGTGCCTGGCTGCGCGGCGAGCGTGACTACTGCCGAGAAACCGGCCCCGACCCCGCCGCCTGCCCCTGCGCCCGCCTGCGCCATGCACGCGCCAACAACCTGCAAGACGTCGACTTCCGCCTGCCGCTGGGCACCTTCACCTGCCTGACCGGCCCCGGCGGCTCCGGCAAGAGCACCCTGGTGCACCGCTGCCTGCTCCCCGCCCTGCGCGAGGGCGGATTAGAAGGCGCGGAAGGCATCTCCCGCGCCGTGGTGGTGGACCAAGCCCCCCTCGGCAGCAGCGCCCGCAGCACCCCCGCCACCGCCACGGGCCTGCTGGATGTGCTGCGCCCGCTCTACGCCTCCCTCCCCCTCTCCCGCCAGCGCGGTTATAAAGCAACCCGCTTCTCCCTCAACACACGCGGCGGACGCTGCGAACGCTGCGGCGGCACGGGCCTGCTGGAGGTAGACATGAACTTTTTAGCCGACCTCTACACCCCCTGCGATGCCTGCCACGGCGCACGCTACAACCGCGAGACCCTGGAGGTGACCTGGCGCGGCAAGTCCATCGCCGCCGCCTTGGCCCAAACGGTTGATGAGGCCCTGAGCTTCTTCGCCCCCATCCCCTCCGCTGTCGGCATTCTGCAAGCCATGCACGACCTGGGGCTCGGCTACCTGCCCCTGGACCGCAGCGTCACCACCCTCTCCGGCGGCGAAGCCCAACGCATCAAACTGGCCACCCAGCTGGCCAAAGCCGCCCCCAAGCGCGGCAGCAAACCCGGCGAGAAATTGCTCATCGTGCTGGATGAACCCACCAACGGCCTGCACTTCGGCGAGGTTGACCGCCTGCTGCACGCCATTTACCGCCTGCGCGACGCCGGCCACACCATCCTCTGCATCGAACACCACGAAGGCATCATCTCCCGCGCCGATTACCTCGTTGAACTCGGCCCGGGAGCGGGGAAAGACGGCGGCCGCATCGTCTACGAGGGCCCGCCCTGCCCCGATGCGCCGATTTTGCATACCACAAGCGCACATTTGTCTTGATTTTTTGTCCGACTCGTGTAAACTGGTGCTGACTTTGCGTGCAATACGCCAAGCAACCACACAGAACGAGCAATGAACAAGCCAAGAGTCGCGATTGTGGGCGCCACCGGTGCGGTCGGCGTCGAAATTCTTTCCTGCCTGGAGACCCGGAACTTCCCGCTGGCCTCGCTCAAATTGTTGGCCTCTCACCGTTCTGCCGGTAAACAGGTTGCCTTCCGCGGGCAAATGCTCACCGTGGAAGAGCTCACCGAGAACTCCTTTGCGGATGTGGACATTGCCCTCTTCTCCGCAGGCGGCAGCATCTCGCTGAAGTTTGCGCCCATCGCCGCCGCAGCCGGGGCCGTGGTCATCGACAACTCCTCCGCCTTCCGCCAGGAGGCAGACGTACCGCTGGTGGTGCCGGAGATCAACGGCGAGGCCGCCTTCAACCACCCGCGCAACATCATCGCGAACCCGAACTGCACTACCATCATCACCCTGATGGCCCTCTACCCGCTGCACCTGCGCTTCGGGCTCAAGACCATCATCGCCAGCAGCTACCAGGCTGTATCCGGCAGCGGCCAGCACGGCATCACCGAGCTGGAGAACCAAGTGCGCGCCATCACCAACGGGCACCCCGTAGAGATTTCCACCTACCCGCGCCAGATTGCCTTCAATGTGCTGCCGCAGATTGACAAGTTCACCGAGAGCGGCTACACGAAGGAGGAGCTCAAGATGCTCAACGAAGGCCGCAAGATCATGGGCCTGCCGGAGCTGAACGTCACCTGCACCTGTGTACGCGTGCCGGTGTACCGCAGCCACTCCATCTCCTGCATCGCGCAGTTTGAGAAACCCGTGGACCCCGAGAGCGCGCGTGCCTGCTACGAAGGCATGCCCGGCGTAGCTCTGATGGACGACCCCACCAACAACGTGTGGCCTACCCCGCTGGACTCCACGAACGGCGACACCTGCTACGTGGGCCGCATCCGCAAGGACCTGGCCGTGCCGAACGCCCTCAACCTGTGGGTGGTGGGCGACCAGGTGCGCAAGGGTGCCGCCCTGAACGCCGTGCAGATTGCGGAGCTGCTCACAAAAGGCAACTGATACACCATGAATACCGAGGAAGTTAAGGCCCTCATCAAAGAAACCGCCGCCCGCGTGGAGCAGCGGCTCGGTGAACTGCTGCCGTCGGAGGACACCCCGCCTGCAACCATTCACAAGGCCATGCGCTACAGCATCTTTGCGGGCGGCAAGCGCATTCGCCCCCTGCTCTGCATCGAGGCCGCGAAGGCCTGCGGCGGCAGCGAGGAGGTGGCCATCAACGCCGCCTGTGCTCTGGAGGCTCTGCACACCTACACGCTGATTCACGACGACCTGCCCTGCATGGATAACGACGACCTGCGGCGCGGGCGGCCCACCAACCACAAGGTGTTCGGCGAGGGTATCGCCGTGCTGGCGGGTGACGCTCTGCTGACGGAATCCTTTGCCATGCTGGCCCGTGTACCCGAGAACAGCCGCTACGGCGTGCGGGATTATGTAAACGAGCTTGCCTTCCGCACCGGTAGCCAGAATTTGGTAGGCGGCCAGGTACTCGACCTGGAGGGTGAAGGCCGCAGCCTTACCCCGGAGGAGATCCGCGAGATCTACCTCGGCAAGACCTCCGCCCTCATCATGGCGGCGGTGCGCCTGGGTGCCATGTCCGCCGGCTGCACACCGGAGCAGTTGGATGCCCTGACCACCTATGCCGAGGACCTCGGTCTGGCCTTCCAGATTATCGACGACCTGCTGGACATCACCTCCAGCCCGGATGTACTGGGCAAGAGCATCGGCAAGGATGTCCGAGAACAGAAGGCCACCTACCCCGCGCTTGTGGGGATGGACAAGGCACGGGCCGAGGCACGGGAGCTGACGGCGTCCGCGCGCGCCGCGTTGGATGTCTTCTCGGAGCGGCGGCGGGAGGTGCTGCTGGCCATCAACGATTATATGCTGAAGCGCAACTATTGATGCGCTTCTCGGGGCTTGCTGTGCGCTGCTCCGTCACGGGGCAGATGAAAGCGCAGCAAGCTCTCCTCTTTCATGCGGAGCAGCTCTGCCGGGTACAGCTCCTCCGCCGTGAGCCCGGAATCCGCCGCTGAGGGTAACAGGATGAAACGCCCCGCATGAGTAGCTCGCAGAATATCCGGGTCATCCGCCGGCATCTTGGGATTGTACCCCAGCACCACGACATCTGCCCGCAGAGCCTCCGGCGGCAGACGGCGCAGGGTGGGTAAGGCCGCATCCCCGATAAACAGGCAGACTTGCCCCGCATGCTCCCAGCGGACGATGGGGACACGGTTGCCGGCCACGCGCGCGGGCAGCTCCGGCGGCGGGGGATAGATGGTATACACCCCGGCCGGGCCGGTGAGACGAGTGACGCCCTTCCCCAACTCCCCGGCCTGCAACACACGCAGCCCGGGCCAAAGCTCCTGCAGGGCGGGCACCCCGCCCGTGCGGCTCTTGAGCGCACGCGTCGTCAGCACAGCCAAGGGCGAGAAACCGGCGTGAAAAAGAGCAGGCCGCAGGGTGAAACGACCGGAGACATCATTCCCCGCATCCAGCACCAAGCCGGGATTCCCCAACACGGCGCTGCTGTTGCCGTACCCCAGGGGCACCAACATCGCAGCCCACGCAGGGGCCGACTCGGCATCGGCCACATAACTTCCCGGCAGCATACCGCACCAAGCCACCAAGCCCAGCAGCACCCCCGCGCAGGATTTCGCCGCGCCGAGACACAACGCACCCACCCAGGGGATGCACGCCGTCGCCAACGCCGCCACCCCTGCCACCATGGTAACGGCCAACAGGGGCGCAATCAGGATGTTCGTCAGGAATCCCCAAGTGTTGAACACATGGAAATGCGCCACCGTAATCGGCAGAGAAATCAGCCACGCGCACAGAGAGACCAGCACGGTGCCCCGCAGAGCAAGATCCACGCGGCGTTGCATGCGCTCTGCCCGCGTATAAAGGCGCAGCGGAATAAAGGAATC
The DNA here is from genome assembly GCA_004557455.1 of Akkermansia muciniphila. Taxonomy (GTDB): domain Bacteria; phylum Verrucomicrobiota; class Verrucomicrobiia; order Verrucomicrobiales; family Akkermansiaceae; genus Akkermansia; species Akkermansia muciniphila_D. Next base: position 23,751 of record SFDX01000019.1, read on the forward strand.
CGGCCCCACCCAGCTCTCCTCCCGCAGGCAGTAGGACGCCCCCACACAGATGGCCGCATACACGGCAAAGGAAAGCTGAAAGCCGGGGGCGTCGACTTGCCAAGGCTCCGATAACAAGATCACCAACGCCGCGAAACACCAGGTATTGGCCGCACTCACCCGCCGCCGCAGCAAACGACCCACCAGCACCACCGCCAGCATCACATAAGCACGCACGGAGGAAACCGATGCACCCGTCACCACCACATAGCCCCCGAGGAGGAGCAGCATGAGCACCTGCGCCGGCCCGGGACGCAAGCGTAACAGGCGCAGACAGGTCCACAGCAAGCCGGCGATGATTCCCACGTGCAGGCCGCTGACAGCGAAGGCGTGCATGCAGCCGCCCTTGCGAAAGTCCATCATCGTGCTGTCCTCGGCAGAGGCTTTATCCCCCAACACCAAGGCGCATAGCACTTGGCAGGACGCATCGGCCTCGCTGCCGGGCGGCATGAGGCGGGCGGACAGGACTGCCCGGCAGCGCAGCCCGAACCCGCGCAGGGCGGCAAAAGAGAAAGAACGCCCGAGGCGCTCCCCGCGGATAAATTCGAACGAAGCAGCTGCGCCCCGACTCCGCAACCAAACCTCGCTGTCAAACATACCCGGCAGCAGGGCACGGCGCGGCTCCTGCGGGGCTGCGACCAAGCGCACGCGATCCCCGGGCTCGTAGCCCATGTCCTCCCCCCGCACCACCACGCGCACGCCGCCCGGTCCCGTGCTGAGAATCAGGCCGCGGTTCAGTACGTCCTCCACCGTCCCCTCAAACTCCACCGCATCCCGCCCGACCCAGGCAGCACGGGCATCCTCCGCCCGCTGCTGCCATATGTCCGCATGCAGGGCACAGAGGAGCGCGCAGAGCACACAGCACAGCGCCACCCGGTACTGCCCCGTAAAATGCGCCGCGGCCAGCGCCGCTACGGCGAGCAACCATGCCCCGCCCCCCCAAGCGGCACCCGCCGTCGCAACCAGCGGCAACAGAAGGGGTGCCCCGAGCACCCACCGCCGGCAAATGCCGCGCCATGCAGCTTCCCCCGCCGATGAGGGGTCAACGGAAGGGGACGCAGTTCTCCTCATCCAAACAGGGCATATGGGCTATGAATAACTCCGGCGGATTATCATCGGACGGATTCTTGAAGTAATCCGGCACATAATCCGCCACACTACGGTTCACCACGACACCCAAGGCAGGCTCCATGGCCAAAATCTCCGGACTGCGCAACAGGGTATTGATGTACGGGGCCCACTCGAGCCACATATTCTGCGGGCGGCCGCACTCCTTCGGCACGCCGAACATCATCTCCTTCCACCCGAACATCCACAGGTTGCGCGTAATCCCTACATAATAATCAATGCCGCTGGGGGAGGTGTACTCATCCGCCTTCAGCGGCTCGATCAACAGCGCCATGCAGGCCCAGTCATCCGACAGCGCCGCCGCGGCAGCCGACTCCGGCACCACACAGCCGGCGGTCTCGATAAACAGAACGGGCACATTCTCCACCAGCTCATGCAGCGCATCCACCGCGCGCAGGGCCACCGTAATGGGCCGCTCGCCGTCCGCCTCCGCCACCACCCGCACCCAGCCGGTGCCGGCAACAGCGGCCTCCTTCAGTTCCGGACACAAGCCCGGCGTGCGACGCAAATTCACCTCCAGCGTATCGGAGACGCCCGACACATACTCCAGGCGCGTCCCCGTTCGCCGAGCGATGGCCTGCAAGACGCCCTGAGTCACCCTAACGCGCAGGTGCGCCCGGAACTCGAAGCGCGGATGCGGGCAGGACAGGTTGTCCCCGCAGCGGGCGCCGCGAGAGACCAGGAACTCCGCATAGGCCGGGTTCTCCTCACTGCGCGCAAGGTCCAGCGGAGTAAGGCCGAAACGAGTGCGGGCATTGATATCCGCGCCGTCATCCAGGAATTTCTGCGCCCGCTCCACCGCCACCTGCAGAGAGAGGCGGTTCTCCTCCCCGCCGTGCAGATAGAGCGCAGAGAGATAATGCAGCGGCATCCAGCCCGATGGGTTGCGGCGGGCATCCAGAGCGGCACCGTGCTGCCGCAGCATCTCCGCCACCTCCTCCTGCCCCATGGCCATCGCAAGAGCCAGCGGGCAGCAGCGGTTCGTGTTGACGCTGAGACCGTAATCCACCAAAAAGTAAACCCCGGACAGCAGATTGCGGAAGATGCAGATGCACAGCAGGGGCAGTGTACCTGCCACATCGCTGGGCTTGCAGCGCTCCGGGCACCACTTACTCAGCATAATGCGCACCAAATCATAGCGGTGTTCCTCCAGCGCCCACGTTGTCACGGTGAGGCGATATGAGTAAGGGGCCGTCTCCAATCGCTCGAACACGCGGTCCCAATCCGCATCCACCGTCTCCCCCTGCACCGCCGACATCAGGCACAGGAAGGCGGAGCTCTCCCGGTACTGCTTCCAATCTCCCACCAAGGCCACGGCACCCGCCGCCACCAAGGAAAGCAGACACACCGTCAGCAAGACGTACCAAGTCACCGGACAACACTTCTGCCAAGTCAGGTCCAGCATCAGGAAAAGGACCAGCGACACCAAGAAAGAGATGCCGCAGCGGCGGCCCCACACAATCCAACTATTGTCAAAGGAAACACCGACCCGCATCAGCTCCTTCCCCAGCAGAAGCTCCCCGCGCAGCAGCAACACGGAGCCCATCATGCCGAAGAACAGGGCCGGCCAAAAAAAGGCTGCGGACATCACGGCATCCCCGCGGGCGAAGAACATGACAGAACAGGCCCACAACGCACAGCATAACACCTGCAATGCGTATCCCGTACGCCGGGAGGCTCTGCCTGCATGGGGGTTCATAACATCCTACCGCGTCACAGCCGCAGCACCGCTCAGTACTGCCGGCCGCTCTCTTACTTGGTCAGTCCATCCTGCTTAGCCTGGTTCCAGTAGGCGTATTCGGACCGGTTGAAATCCACGTACTCCGGTGACAGGTCGGTGGTGTAGACGGTGTATGCCGCCTCCCCCATATTGAGGTTGATGGCCACGACGAACTCCGGCGCCTGCACACGCTCGCGCAGGTCATCGCTCGGTGTGTCCGTCTGCATACCGCCCCGGCAGGCGGGCAAGCCGGCAATGTCGATGTCCACCAGCTCCTCCTTCACACGCATGCCGGAGTAGCCGACGGCGTGAATAATGCGACCCCAGTTGGGGTCCCCGCCGTTCCAGCTGCTCTTAACGAGCGAGGATTTCGCCACGCCCTCCGCAACGCGCTTGGCCTCCTCGGGCGTGGGCGCACCGCTCACCTGCACGGTAACGAATTTGGTCACGCGCTCGCCGTCCTTGACGATGCGGAAGGCCTGCTCGAGCATCACATGGTGCAGAGCGGCCACAAAGTCATCCCAGCCTTCGCAGCCGGGCGCAAGTTGCACGCCGGAGGCGCCGTTCGCCATTACCAAGCAGGTGTCATTCGTGCTCATGTCTCCGTCGATGGTAATGCGGTTGAACGAGTGCTCCACTCCGTCGCGGACAATGGCCTCCAGATGCTCACGGGACACACCGGCATCCGTGCAGACCAAGCAAATCATGGTCGCCATGCGGGGGGAAATCATCCCCGCCCCCTTGCAACAGGAACCGATGCGCACCGGTTTACCGCCGACGGTGAGCTCCACGGCCACCTCCTTCTCCCGCGTATCGCTGGTGATGATGGCGGAGGCGACATCATGCCCCTTCTCGGCGGACAAGGCGGTGCAGAGCTCGGGCAGGCGCGGCTCGATGCGCACCATGGGCATGGGCAGACCGATCACGCCGGTGGAGCACACGGCCACCTCCTCCTCGCGCAGGCCCAGTTTCTCTGCCACAATGCGGCACTCACGGCGCGCGACATCGATACCGGCAGCCCCCGTGCAGGCGTTGGCGTTACCGCTGTTGGCCACAATGGCGCGGATATTCCCGCTCGCCAAGTGCTCCTTGCTCACGCGCACGCAGGCAGCGCATACTCGGTTGGTGGTAAAGGTACCGGCAGAAGTCGTCGGCTCCGTGGAATAGACAAGAGCTAGGTCCAGCCGCGTGGCCGTCGGCTTCTTGATGCCGCAGCTGAGAGCGTTGGCCACATACCCCTTGGCAGCCGTCACGCCGCCACCGATTTCCTTGTATGCACACTCAGACATAGTTCTCCGATTGGTTCGCCCTCCACTTTGCCACATTTTTCGCGGTGTTGCAAGCCTAATTCCCCCGCGCAGACAGAAAAAACGTTCTTCCCGCGCCCACATTGCGCTTGCACACACCGCGTCGGCGTGGTATCATATCCGCCCGGCTCCGTACCGGCGGTAAATCATTTCTCCTCGGTTTGATATGCTTCGGACCCCACAGCACAAAGGCAAAGAACGGGAAACGGCCAAAAAGATCCTGAACCGCTCGAATGTTCGCTGCACGCGCCAACGCTGCGCCGTGCTGGAGATTTTGCTGCGTTCCGAAGATCACCCAACGGCGGCCCTCATCCACGAGCGCAGCGGCGCCTCCATGTCGCTGGCCACCGTCTACAATTGCCTGGAGACACTGACGGAGGCGGGGCTGCTGAACCGAACCTTCCCGGATGCAGGCCCGGCGCGATACTGCCCGAAACTGGTGCCGCATGTACATTTTTTGGATGAAACCACGCACAGGATAATCGATGTTCACCTGCGCCCCGGGGTGAAGCCGGAGGAGGTGTTTGACCTGCCGCCCGGCGCCACCGTGCGCGTGCTGGATGCCTGCCTGCGCGGTTCCCTCCCGGTCGGTTATTCGGAGAAGAAAGAGTCATGAGTCTGATTATCAAGAACCTGTGTGCCCGAGTCAAGGAGGGCGAGACTATTCTTAACGGTATTAACTTGGAAATTCCCAAGGGGGAAGTGCATGCCATCATGGGGCCCAACGGCTCCGGCAAGAGCACCCTCTCCAAGGTGCTCTGCGGGCATCCGGATTACGAGGTGACGGCGGGCAGCGCGGAGTTGGACGGGGCGGATCTGTTGTCCATGAGTGTGGATGAGCGGAGCCGCGCGGGGCTGTTCCTGGCCTTCCAGTACCCCGTGGAGGTGCCGGGTGTGACCAACGCCAATTTCATGCGTGCGGCCCTGCAGGCGCGGATGCCCAAGGGTGAGGAGCTCAACGTGGTGCAGTTCTACAAGACCCTGCGCGGCCATATGAAGCAGCTGGGCATCGACCCTGCCTTCTCTGCCCGCGCCGTGAACGAGGGGTTCTCCGGCGGCGAGAAGAAGCGCAACGATGTGTTGCAGATGATGATGCTGAACCCCACCTACGCCATTCTGGACGAGACGGACAGCGGCTTGGATGTCGATGCCCTGCGCATTGTTTCCGATGGGGTGAACGCGATGCGCGCGCCTTTCCGCAGTTTCATGATTATCACCCACTACAAGCGGCTGCTGGACTACATCCGGCCGGATGTGGTGCATGTGCTCTACAAAGGGCGCATTGTGCGCACGGCGGGCTACGAGCTGGTGGAGCAGATCGAGGAGCGGGGGTTCGACTTCATTAAGGAGGCGGAGGCATGAGCGAGCAGGATTCTCCTTTTTCCGTCGATACGCGCGGCGAATTTTCCTTCCCGGAGAACCACCGGTACGATGCCGGTTACGGGCTCACGGAGCAGACCATTGATTACATCTGTGATGCCAAGGGTGAGCCGGATTGGCTGCGGGAGTTCCGCAAGGAGGCCCTGCGCAAGTTCCGGGAGATGCCCATGCCGACCCACTGGGCCCCGGAGGGTATCAGCGGGGTGGATTTCGACAAAATACGCTACTACCTGGCGCACGGCACCCCGCCGCGCAAGAGCTGGGATGAGGTGCCGGAGGACGTGAAGCGTACCTTCGAGCGGCTCGGTGTGCCGGAGCAGGAGCGGGCTTTCCTGGCGGGGGTCGATGCGCAGTATGACTCCGAGACGGCATACAATAACATGCGCCGCGAGCTGTCGGAAAAGGGGGTGATTTTCGTGAACTCTACGGAGGGTCTCAAGGAGTACGAGCACATCTTCCGGCCTTGGTTCGGAAAGGTCATTCCGGTGGGGGACAATAAGTTTTCCGCGCTCAATCATGCGGCTTTCTCCGGTGGCTCGTTTATCTACATCCCCAAGGGGGTGAAGCTGGCGCAGCCGCTGCAGGCCTATTTCCGCATCAATTCGGAGAGCATGGGGCAGTTCGAGCGCACGCTGATCATCGCGGATGAGGGGGCGGAGCTGGTCTACATGGAGGGCTGCACCGCGCCGAAGTTCGACACCGCTACGCTGCACTCCGGCGTGGTGGAGCTGGTGGCGCTCAAGGGGGCGAAAATCCAGTATGTGACGGTGCAGAACTGGTCGGCGAATGTCTACAATTTGGTGATTCAGCGCGGGCTGGCTATGGAGGGGGCGGAAATCCGCTGGATTGACTGCAATCTGGGCTCCGGGCTTACGATGAAGTACCCGGCGGTGGTGCTGCGCGGCGAGGGCGCGCGCGGGGAGGTGGTCAGTATCTCGCTGGCCCACACGGGACAACACCAGGACACGGGCGCGCGCATGATTCACGCCGCGCCGAACACCACCTCGAACATCGTGGCCAAGTCCATCTCCATCGGCAAGGGGCGCGCCTCTTACCGTGGTGAGGTGCAGGTTCTCAAGGGCATGAAGGGTTGCAAGAATAACACGGAGTGCGATGCCCTGCTGATCAACCCCGCCAGCCGCACGGATACCTACCCCGCCATCACGGTGAGCGGCAATGCTTCGTCCGTGCAGCACGAGGCTTCGGTCTCCCAAGTGGATGAGGAGATGCTGTTCTACATGCAGCAGCGCGGGCTGACGCGTGCCCAGGCCATGAGCTTGGCCGTCAATGGGTTTATTAACGATTTGGTAAATGAGTTCCCCATGGAGTACTCCGTGGAGCTGCGGCGTCTCATTGATTTGGAAATGGAGGATTCCATCGGCTGATACGATTATTGCGCTATGAATTTCCCGGAGGATAACAACGAACTGAAGTTGGCACTGGAGAAGGCGGAGGCCGCCGCGCGACTGCGTGAGGCCCCTACCCCGAGCCGCCTGTGCGAGGACTGGCGCTTCGGCAGCCCGCATCGTTGGGCGGCGGACTTGGTCGCGCTGCTGGAGGATGCGCAGACGCCGAATGAGGGCAGCATCCGCGTGGAGGCCCCGGAGGGGGTGGCCTGTGAGCCGGATGACGAGCTGCGGTCGGATGAGCTGCTCATGAGCAGTATCGGCTCGGACAAGTTGCTGGGGCTGCACCTCAAGCGTTTCGGCAAGGGGGTGTGCCTGTTTCTGGAAACCAGCCCGGAGAAGCCCATCACCATCACCTACGAGACGGATTCCGTCTTTACCCCCACCACCTGCATCCTGGCTGCGCCGGGGGTGCGCGCGCAGATCACGGAGCGGCACATCACCCGCGGCGGGGGTACCATCTTCTGCGTGCGTGATATCAAGGCCATGGAGGGGGCGGATATTTCCGTGCATTTGGTCGAGGAGGGGAGCAGTGGTTCCCGCGCGATGAATATTACGAATATATCGTCCGTCCGCGCTCGCGTGCGCCACCTGACGGAGCACACGGGACACGCCTGGGCCCGGGAGGAGACGACGGCGGAGATTTTGGCAAGCGAGGATGACGCGGACATTCAGCTCTTCTCGGCGAACCGCCTCGCCGATGGGCAGGTGCTGGATCAGCACACGCGCCAACTGCATGCGGTGGGGCGTTCTGCAAGCAATCTGCTCTATAAAAATGTGCTGGACGGCAGGGCTACGGCCGTCTTTGCGGGTAACATTCGCGTAGAAGAGGGGGCGCACAACACGGATGCCTACCAGGCCAACCGCAACATGCTGCTGAGCGAGGATGCGGTGGTGCATTCCCTGCCGGGGCTGGAAATCCTGGCGGATCGCGTGCGCTGCTCACACGGCAGTGCGTCCTCGCCCATGGATGAGGAGCAGCTCTTCTATCTCATGGCGCGCGGGGTTCCGAGGCACGAGGCGCAGCTGCTGGTGGCGGACGGATTCCTGGAGGACGCCCGTGCCGCTTTCCGCGGGGAACGCTGATTTGCAGGCAAGACGTGTTTTCTGTTTGCCAAATGCGCCGTTCTGCGGTATCATAGGGGCGTGAAGCAGTACCGTAAATACACCCCGCCGAAACCCGCTCTCCGCATGCCGGGTAAGGTCGTTCTCGCCAAGATGTTCATCTTCGGTGCCGTGGCTCTGTACTTGGTGGGGGATCTTTTTCTCTTCAAGGGGCCGCTCTGGCGGGCCTCGTACACCCCGCCGCAGCCGCTGCCGCCGGATGTGCGGGCCAAGGTGTTCAACGAGCGCATCACCCAAGCCCAGCTCGACCGCTACACGCTGGAGCAGAATCGCGCCGCAGGCCGGGAGGAGGCTACGCCGGGCAAGAAGCAGGAGCTGCTGGCCCAACTGGTCTGCGATGCTCACCTGCGCATGCGCGTGCGCTATAATTCCCGCACTCTGCCCGATATGCGGGATGCGGCTGCCGATGAGGTGGCGCGCTTGGCGTCCCGCTATCCGAGCGAGGAGGCTTTTGCGGCGGCTCTGGAGTCCCAGGGCTACACACGGGAGGAGTTCACGTCCAAACTGGCGGTGCGGCTGCAGGAGCTGGCCCTCATCGAGCGCACGATTTCCCCCTTTGCGGAGGTGGATGACACCGCGACGGATAAGCACTACCGCAAGCTGCAGGCGGCTCTCGTGGTTCCGGAGTGTCGACACGTGCGCCACATCTTCTTGGCTACGCTGAACAAGGATCCGCAGGCGGTGAAGGCGGCCTTGGATGCCCTGGCCGAGCGCATTCGCAATGGGGAGGATTTCGCGTCCGTGGCTAAGTCCGCAAGTGAGGACGAGCGGACGGCTCCCTTGGGCGGGGAGCTGGGAGTGATTGCTAACGCGCCGGAGCGTCCGCTGCCGGAGCTGCCTCTGTTCGGGGAGCAGTCCATTCCCGCCGGAGTCCCCACGGCGGCTCAGAGCAAGTGGGGGTGGCACCTGCTGCTGGCAGATGAGATTCAGCCTGCGCGCGCCCTGAGTGCCGATGAATGTCGGGAAAGTCTCCGCACGGCTATCATCAGTGCTCAGCGGGAGATCGCCACGGAGCGATACTTCTCCGAGGTGCTGCGCGATGGAATTCAACACAAGAAAATCGAGTTTAATTATCATGTCAAGTAACTATTCCGTCACCACTTCCTTTGCCGGGGAGGGACTCCGAGGCTGCATTCGCGTGCCGGGGGATAAGAGCATCTCGCACCGCGTGGCGATTCTGGGTGCCTTGGCGCAGGGCAGCATGCAGGTGCGTAACTTCCTGTGCAGCGAGGATTGCCTCAACACGCTGCGGGCCATGCAGCAACTGGGTGCGCAGGTGCTGCCGGGGGATGCTCCGCAGAACTTCACGCTGGTGGGTACGGGGATGAACCCCACGGCTCCGGCGCATGATATTGACTGCGGTAACTCCGGCACGGGGATGCGTCTGATGGCGGGCGTGTTGGCCGCCCTGCCCTTCACCTCGCGCATGTTCGGGGACGAATCGCTGAGCAAGCGGCCGATGGGGCGCATCATTGCGCCGCTGGAGAAGATGGGGGCCGCCATCCTCGCCTGTGGCTCCAAGCCGGGCTGTGCGCCGCTGCAGATTGAGGGGCGTGGACTCCGGCCCGTTCACTATGATTTGCCCATGGCCAGTGCCCAGGTGAAGAGTGCCGTGCTGCTGGCGGGCATGCTCTGCGAGGGGACAACAAGCGTGCACCAACCGGCGATCACGCGTGACCACACAGAGCGGCTCTTCTCTCACTTCGGCATCCCTTACTCGGTTTCGGAGGACGGGCTCACCGTCTCGGTGCAGGGTCCGGCGGTGCCGCAGGCGCGGGATATCGTCATTCCCTCGGATATCTCGAGCGCGGCGTTCTGGCTGGTGGCGGGCAGCATCGTGCCGCACAGTTGTATCACGCTCGAGGGGGTGGGGCTCAATCCCACTCGCCGCGCGGTTATCGATGTGCTGTTGCGTATGGGCGCGGATATCACCGTCACGAATGTTCACAGTGAGGGCGAGCCCTACGGCGACATCACGGTGCGCACGGCGCAGTTGCACGGCACGGATGTACGCAGGGAGGAGATTCCGAATCTCATCGACGAGATCCCCGTGCTGTCCGTGGCGGCGGCTTTCGCAGAGGGTACAACGACCATTCGCAACGCGGCGGAGCTGCGGGTGAAGGAGAGTGACCGCATTGCTACCACAGCGGATAACCTGCGCCGCATGGGCGGCTGCGTGCAGGAGTTCGAGGACGGTTTGGCCGTCACGGGCGGTGCTCCGCTGACGGGTTCGGAGTTGCCGAGTTATGCGGACCACCGTATCGCCATGTCGTTCTTGGTTGCGGGCTTGGCAGCCTCCGGCTCTACCACTCTGCATGATTGCGAAAACATCAACACATCCTACCCCGGTTTCGAGGCGCAGTTGCGTAGCCTGATTCACTGATAACCATGGCCCGCATCACCCAGGAGTGCGCCGCGCGCATCAAGGCTTCTGCCGACATCGTGGAGATTGTCGGTAAGTATGTTCAACTGCGCCGCTCCGGTACCTCGTGGAAGGCCTGCTGCCCGTTTCATAACGAGAATACGCCGTCCTTTCATGTCACGCCTTCGCGCCAAACCTTCCATTGCTTCGGGTGCGGCGTGGGGGGGGATGCAATCCGCTTTCTCATGATGTATGAGAATCTGGATTACCCCACGGCTCTGCGGCGGCTGGCGGATATGAACGGTATACCCGTGCAGGAGGAGGATGAGGACCCGGGGGCGGCGGCCAGACGCAGGATGCGCAGTCTGGTGACGCAGGCCAACACGGTGGCTGCGGACTACTTCCACCGCCAGCTCTGCAAAAATCCGGCGGCAGACCATGCTCGGGCTTACCTCAAGGAGCGTGGGTTTAATATTGAAACGGCTAAGGCTTGGCAGCTCGGGTGGGCCCCGCCTTCCGAGGCGGATTTGGTGAACCGTGAGGCTGCACAGGGGCTGGATCGGCGCGTGATGACCGAGGCTTATTTGTTAGCAAGTGGCCGGGGAGGCTCCTACCCTGTTTTCCGGGATCGTCTCATGTTCCCCATTCAGGATCTGCGCGGGGCCGTGGTGGGCTTCTCGGGGCGCGTTTTGCAGGGAAGCACGGATCCGCGAAAATATGTGAACACGGCGGAGACAGTCACTTTCCGCAAGGGGGAGCTGCTCTTCGGGCTCTACAAGGCGACGAAACCTATTGCCACCGCCGGCATGCGCGTGGTGATCTGTGAGGGGCAGTTGGATGTTATCGCTTGCCACGAAAAGGCAGAGGTGCGGAATGCCGTGGCGGGGCTCGGCACGGCGTTCACCGATGAACACGCGCACATTCTGCGAAAGTACGCCAAGACGGCGGTGCTGTGCTACGACGGGGACAACGCAGGAATCAAGGCCTGCGAGAAAACCTACCGCAAGCTGGCCGCCGTGGGGCTGGAGGTGCTGCAGGCGGTGCTGCCGGAGGGGGAGGACCCGGACTCGCTGATCAAGTCACAGGGGCCGGAGGCTCTGCGCGAGGCCATTGACTCGGCCCGCCCTTATCTGGAGGTGCGGGCACACCGGGAGCTGGCCCTCGCGGGTGATAACGCCTCTGCAAAATCGGCGGCGGTCTCTCGCATGGCGGACCTGGCGGCAGACATTGCTTCGGCGGCGGTGCGCGATATCGCGGTAACAGATCTGGCAACGCGCATGCACGTGGGTCTGGAGACCTTCCGCAACACGGTCAACGAAATTCTCCGCGCTCGCCGTAACACCCCGCAGACCTCGGCTCCGAGTGCCATGCAGGAGGATGAAGCCGAGGGTGATGCGCTGGATGATGCCATCTCCCGCGATATGCCGCCGGCTATCCCGACGCGCCTTTGCCACCCTATGCGGAATATCATTTCCTACGCTCTCGGCTGTCGCGCTTTCCAAGATGCCTTGGTCGATCGCATTCAGGATCTCATGCCTGCTATCCAATCCCTCGGCGGTGGGGATATCCTGATGAAACTGCTGCAGTTTCTGCCGAATCCCGGGGATGAGGAGGCCCTCCTTGCTGTCACGCAACACCTGTCGCCGGAGGATACCCTGGCGCTGCGTAACATACAGCCGCAGGCGCTGCCGGAGTCCGTCATCCCCACAGCGCTGGAGGACTGCATCTCTGCCGTCTCGCTGGAGACTCTGCGCATGCGGGTCGACTACCTGCGCTCCTTAGCCGCCGTCCCGAATCAATCCCCGGACATTTCGCGCCGGGCCTTGCAGGAAATCACGCATCTGACGGCTCTCATCGCCTCCGGTATGTCCGCGGGTTCGTCTTCTACCGGCAAGGGGTGAAACACGGAAGAACACCCCCTGCCCGGAGACACGCCTGTTAGGATGCAGGAGTATGAATACTTGCTTCGTTTATTAAATCCTGAACAACAGATACCCACTGATGCCCTAACTATGGTGGTGCCAATTTTCAAGACATTTCGAGCAAACAGGCTTGATTGAGTCAGTCTGATGGGCTGCAATACACCGAAATTACCATCATGAGTAAGACACATAAACGCCCGCGGCCATGAAGGAAGAGGTCGCATGGCAAGCCACTCTCGGTCAGAATACCGATGAACAGATTGCCTCCGAGTACCAAATCAGCGTTTCGCTGGTTCAGCAATGGAGAGATGAGGGAAAGGCCGCTTTTTCCGGGGCCTTTCGGAGCACGCAGAACGATGCAAAAATGAAGAAGCTGCTGCAAGAGAATGAACACCTCAAGAGTGCCCTCTGCAAGCGTGAACTTGAGCTGGAGTGGCTATCAAAAAAATGGAAGGAGCTTGCCCGGTGAGGGAACGGTACAAGCTCCTCGAAGAAGAGGATCCCTCAATCGACAGAAAGAAACAGTGTAAACTGCTAAATATATCTCGGACGGGCAGCTACTACAAAGCTCATACGCGAGGGATTCCCGAGAGCCTGGAAAAGGCCGTGAAGGAGCTCTATGATCAGGATCCCTGCACAGGAATCAGAAAGTTGCTTGTTCTCTTGCGGCGAGATTATGGTCTCAAAGTCGGGAGAAGGAAGATCGAGCATTGCAGACGCAAACTCGGCATTCGGACAATATACAGCCATCCGGATACGAGTGCTCCGGCGAAGGGCGAAAAAGCCAAGCGTGACAGGTATCCTTACCTTCTGAAGGAGATGACGAAGATTGCAGTCGATGAGGTGTGGACAAGTGATATTACCTATCTGCAGATAGGGCAAAAGAATATCTACTTGTGTTGCATTATGGACTGGGCAAGTCGGGAAATTCTCTCCTTCAGCATAGGGGAGAGGATGGACGTTTCATTGTGTCTGCGTGCATTGGAGCGAGCCATCGATACGGGTCGAAAACCGCAGATTTTTAATACAGACCAGGGCAGTCAATATACATCGAAAGCATGGATTGAGGCTCTGGAGAAACGAGGCATAAAAATCAGCATGGACAGCAAAGGGAGATGGGCGGACAATATACCCATGGAACGCTTTTGGAGAACAATCAAATACGATTGTTACTTTATCAATGAGTTCCGCACTATAGGAGAACTGATCGGAATGACCGCGTGGTGGATAACGTATTATAACCGAATGCGTCCTCATGCCTCACTCCGATACGACACCCCTTCGCGTGTGTCACAGGCGGCCGGGGTCCCCCCGGCGGCGGACTTTTTTGCAATTACGTCGCGAAAAAAGAGTTGACAAGTACTACCCGAACATGAGATAATCACCCCCGCACACGAATCCGGAATTAGCCCGGGTGGGTGTGTCAGAGAAAGGTACACACCTTATCGTTTATCCCGAAGAAATGAACATCGTCGAAAGCACCCGCACAAGAAATTTGCTCCCGGCTGACACGGCGGGGGATAGCGGGGACATGTCTGTACCTGAGCTAAAGTTATTCAAGCCATGCGATTAACATGAACACGAAATTAGATTGCGTGTCTCCGGGCGCACTTGTCGCGATGTACCTCTTCATCGGTTTTTTGACACTCGTACTTATCTGTTGTTGGCAGACGAACATCGAAGGAGGTAGCGTATTGCTTTCGTATGTTCAAGCGAAAAGAGTTGTTCAAGGTGAGCTCGAACAAATACAGGACCTTAACAGATCGGGAGAGATTCGTAAAATCGGGTTTAATGATGAACGAGGGAATAAAAGGTATTTTATGTATCATCGTCATCAAGGAGAATCCGGTAAGTTGCCGGGAGTATCCGGATCCGGTAAGTTGTTAGGAATGCCTCTTTATTTCTACATCACAAACGAAGGTATCATACTGAAAAACCAAATGCCGAACTATGTTTTTTTTGGGGGTATTACGTTATTTTTATCTCTGGTATTCTCCTATCTCTATTTCGTTATAATGAGCCGTGTACATACTCTTCGATTCGACTGCGAAGTGCGCAGCAAGAAAAGTCAATACACGCTGAATCTGTTAAAATACGTGATGTTTGCTCTGAGTGTCGCAGCCGTTGTATCAGCTGCAAAAAGCGTGCATATGGATTTTTTCCTCCCCGAAGATAAAGCTCATGTGATATCCGTAGAAGGTGGCTGTGAACAGCACTATCGTATAAAGGCATTTGCTCCGTCAACGAGAACCGAATTTGAAGCGGATTGGTCTTCCTTCAATGGCGCCAGCCCTGCTACGGGTCAGGAGGTTAATATATGTTACCCCAAAAATTCGGAACCTGTATTTGCAAAACATACATCCGATAAGATAGGCTCGGTTGTCCTGCTGTTCTTCGTTTTAGCCTACTTGTATTTTTCGTCCGTAGTCCTGATCAGGAGTCGGATTCAGTGCAGGCAATCTTGTTAGCAGAATTAGGATAATGATATCATGAGGCATGTCGGATTACAACGGTGGAGCGGACTGAAAAGCTCGAGCGGCTACTCGATCTCCGTGAATACATCAACAACTTTCAACTTGACAAAATGTGTCGCAGAGGTGAATAAGCCTCCGACAAAATGCGAGCGTTGCCGCACTTTGCTGTTGACAAGACACAGAAGAGGCGTAAAATGACACCCGAAAGCACAGATCCGGGCACCTGCACGCTGTCGCGCCGGGGAGACACGCGCAACGATAGCTTCGTGCACAGCGACCGAGGCGCATTCACTTTGGGGCAGAGAGAAATGAGATTTGGATATCCTGTCGTGTCTTATTCTATTGAAGCCCAACGGTACGATGTCAACGGCATTGATGCCGGCGATGCGTGTGGCTTGTGTTTGAATCAGGAAACCATTATGAACAAATGAAAAAGTTTCTGCTTATTTCCACCTTAATGATTTTCGCTGCAATTGCCGCAGAGTTATTTTACAGATACCCATGTAATTACGGGTATAACTTTCTTTATCACGTATGTGTTCTGATTTATATTTTCTTAATATCATTGACAAGCAGAGAATATATGGTTATTACCATTATGTCTTTAATTGCTTTTGTGTTGATATGGTTAATAACTTATTACAATATAGGACTCGACTACGAAACGTGGTATGAAAGAGGTATGCCTGAATGGGGGGAGGTAAGAAGGTAATTCGGCTGCGGCTGTCTACCCGGCAGCAACCTGTTGCAAATATGGTGGTGCCGATTTTCAAGACATTCCGAGTAAACAGGCTTGATTGAGTCATTCTGATGGGCTACAATACACCGAAGTTACCATCATGAGTAAGATACATGGTGATGTAAGAGTATGTCCGTAAAGACAGGGCGCATATTTACTATCCGTGATTTTTTCTTCTTCAAAAATCTCGCGCTCTCCCAAGCCAGCAATGCAGTCGAGCCTCGGTACACGGCTGCATTGCCCGGAAAAAGCCGGAGGGATTCAGCCACCGGCTGTATTCTGTTCACAAACAGAAAGAGAACACCGAGACTGAACCCACCGAGCACACCACATGGACCGACATCGTCGAAGGTGGTCATAAAATCCGGCGGAGGGGCGAATTTTTCTGTGGCTCTTGACTTTAGGATTTCCTTATGATACAATTAGCGGGTCATGAGTATGTTTCATTTGTTTCTGTATACTTCTGTTCTTGCTTCGTTAAATACGGGATGCATCGGGTTTAATACAATTTCAAAAACATTTCCTAATGAGGTATATAATCTGATAGTTCAACAAGTTGAAGAAATGTCAGCCAATGAGGTCCTATGGGAGGGAGAAATGGAGAATACCGTAGACCATTACCTAAATACAAAAGTTTTTGCTCAGCGTTGCCCGGATGGTGGCCTATCGTATAATTTCAGCATGAGTAAACAGCCATGCGGCGGATGGATTGTAAAAACAGAAATTGATTTAATAGGAGATAGTGAAAAAGAAATCGTATGGCAAGTTATTACCCCTGATTCCGGTTGCATAAATTATTTGAACAACGTATTAGTTTATACAAAGTCCGGCGATTTTTTATTCCACGCTCCACCTCAAATTATTTTTTCCGAAAAACTCGAGAGGTGTTCTCGAGGCGTAGTATTTAATAGTACGCCAACACGTTACGAATTTTCACTGATTGGTGCTGACGAATGGCTTGTGAATTCTGATGGCGTTGTAATGCACAGCTATGATGTCAGAGATAAATTGAATACTGAGACGGGAGAATTTTCGATTCCCGGGATAATACAAGTTACGGAGCGCCGGTATACGCCACAGGGAGTTCATACCAGTCAGGAGAGTTATGAACCCATATCAGAGCAATATCCAAATTTGAGGAAAATTATAAGCTCTATAGAAAGAAGCGCTCCGAAAGATAGGACTGAATCTTTGCATCATGTTTCTCCATTGGTACATGCGGCTACGACAACCTCTCCAATTTGGATAAGTGGAAGATTCCCCATTGAGGAATTGATGAAAAAGTGGGTTTCGGAGAATGATATGCATCTTCGACATATTCAGAGTTATACAGCAAGACGGTTCCTTGAACAGTTAAAGCAATAATTAAAGTGTACTATATTTCTGAAAATTTTAGTATTACCCGGAAAAAGCAGGAGGGATTCAGCCACCGGCTGTATTCTGTTCACAAAACAGAAAGACAACACCGAGACTGAACCCACCGAGCACACCACATGGACCGACATCGTCGAAGGTGGTCATAAAATCCGGCGGAGGGGCTTTTTTTTGCTTGCTTTTCCGCGAATCCGGGGCTATAATGCCCAACGATGAAGATACTGGCAGCAACAGACTTTTTGGCAGATGGTGCACCCGTACTCGATTTTGCCGCCACGCTGGCTCAGCAGACCGGCGGCAAGATGTACCTGTTGCACGCTCTGGAACCCACCATGATCAACACCTACGGCACATTCTGCAACGGCGTGTATGACGACCCCCTCATGGGCCCCTTGGAGGGCACGCCCCCCGTGCAGGGCAAGGGGACGAACCACCTGCTTGCCGCTGCGGATATGAAGGCCAAGCAGCTGGCCTCCGAGATCAGTGCCAAATACAACATTCCCATCTACGGCAAGGCGGAAGAGGCGGAGGACATCGTGGCCTGCGTCAATGATTTCTGCAAACGCCACTCCATTGACCTGATCGCTATCGGCAACCGCCACCACACCCTGCTCACCTCCATACTGCTGGGCAACACGGCGGAGAAACTCGTGCGCGCAGCCACCATCCCGGTTACTGTTGTTCCCTGCGGCCCCAAAGCCTCCGGTGCCGTATGAGGTTCATCTTTCTCGGGGATGTCGTGGGCAAGCCCGGTCGCCGCGGTATCTTGACCGCTGCGGCTGAGCTGCGTGCGGAGTTCGCGGCCGATGCCGTGGTGATTAACGCCGAGAACGCAGCCTCCGGCAAGGGGCTTACCCCGCACATTGCGCAGGAGTTTCTGGACGCAGGGATTGACGTGATCACCCTGGGGGACCACGCCTGGGACCGCAAGGAGCTGTTACCTTGGTTAGAAACCGCCCCGCAGGTTCTGCGCCCGCTCAACTGGGAGGAGGGCACACCGGGGTTCGGGAGCTACCTGGCCCCTACCCCTGCCGGTCCGCTGGGTGTCTTGGTGCTGCAGACCCGCACGTTCATGCGCGTGGGGGCCCTCAATCCCTTCCGGGTAGGTCGGGCGGAGGTTGAGCGCCTGCGCGCGGCCGGTGCCGTGGCGGTGCTGGTGGATGCGCACGGAGAAACAACGAGTGAGAAGATCGCGCTGGGGCTGCACCTGGATGGGCTGGCCACGGCAGTGCTGGGCACGCACACGCATGTGCAGACGAATGATGCGCGCATACTGCCCGGCGGCACGGCCTGCGTGACGGATGTGGGCATGTGCGGACCGCGGGATGCTGTTTTGGGGCGGGACGGCCATGCGGTGGTGCAGGCATTCCTCACCGGGCTGCCGCAGCGGCTGGAAGTGGCAGGCGGGCCGGTCATGCTGAGCGGGGCCGTGATAACAGCGGATGACGCCACGGGCAAGGCCACGGATATTCAACTTCTCAACCGCGTGTACGAGTAGGATGGATACGGAACGTTTCGGCGGCATTGCCCGCCTGTACGGCGTTGCGGCAGCGGAAGCCCTCTGCGGCAAGCGCGTGGCGGTGGTGGGCATCGGCGGTGTGGGGTCTTGGGCAGCGGAGGCCGCGGCGCGCACGGGTATCGGCTCGCTGGTGCTGCTGGACATGGATGACCTGTGCATCACGAATACCAACCGACAGCTCCCCGCCCTGGAGGGCAATTACGGACGCCCCAAGGTGGAACTGATGGCGGAACGCATCCGCCTCATCAATCCGCAGGCAGAGTGCCTGCCCCTGCAATCTTTTTATACCGTCACCAATCCGGATATTTTGTTTGACACACAGCCGGATGTGGTGATTGATGCCATCGACTCCATGCGCCCCAAGGCCCACCTCATCGCGGAGTGCTTCCGGCGCGGCGTTCCCGTGGTCACCTGCGGCGGCGCAGGCGGACGCATCGACCCGGCCTGCATCGAGCTGGCAGACCTGGCGCGCACGGGGGGCGATAACATGCTCGCGCAGCTCCGCAAAACGCTTCGGCAGCAATACGCCCTGCCCCTGCACGATAACTGCCCGCCCCTGGGCATTCCCTGCGTCTTTTCGCGGGAGAAGCCGCGCTTCCCGCGCTGCGACGGCTCGGTGAGCTGCGAGCGGGAACCCGGACACGTCGGCGGCATCGGCTGCGCCTCCGGGTTCGGCTCGGCCACTCACATCACGGGAACCTTCGGCATGATGATGGCGGGGGCCGCTGTCAACCTCCTCGTCCGGACCTTTTCTCTGTCATCACACGAAAATACTTGAAAAGCACGGAGCATTCTGTATAATGAGTGGCGATATGAAAGCACTCCTTACCCTCAGTTTGTTTGTCCTCGGAGGCGTCTGCCTCGCGCAGATTCCCGTCCTGCCCGGTCCGCACCCCGCCCGCTCGGAGAAGAGCGGCAACGTTACCCGCTACTACGATGCCTCGGGCCGCTCCATCGGACGCGCCGAGCAAAGCGGCGGTGTCACCCGCTACTACGATGCAGGGGGACGTTCCGTCGGCCGTTCTGAGCAATCCGGCAGCACCACCCGCTACTATGACGCCGGCGGCCGCTCCGTCGGCCGTTCCGAGCGCTCCGGCAACACCACGCGCTACTATGACGCAGGAGGCCGCTCCACAGGCCGCGCCGAGCAGTCCGGCAGCACCACCCGCTATTACGACGCAGGAGGCCGCTCCACGGGACGTGCCGAGAGCTCCGGTAATACCTCTCGTTACCACAAATGAGCTTTTTTTGCGTTTTTTCCGAGAAAATGCTTGACTTTTCCTTATAAAAGTGGCATCCTGCGCGTCCGCACTTTCCTTGTGGAAGGGGCGAGACAAGCCCGGCGGGTGACATTCACGCGCACCGACGTCGGAAGAACTCCAAACAAAACGCAATTTCTAAACTCAAGTTCAGATCATGACTTCGTACTCCATTCAGGTGACCAAGCGCGAGAACATCGCGGGCGGTAAGGTCAACGCTCTCCGCGCTCAGGGCTACATTCCCGGCATCATCTACGGGCCCGCCATTGAGGCCAACATCCCCGTTGCCGTTAAGGCTGCCGATGTCCGCGCCCTCCTCCGCGAGGCCGACACGGATTGCATCTTGGTTAACGTTGACTGCGACGGCCTGAAGTGCCTCGCGCTCATCAAGGATGTGCAGCGCAACTTCCTGACCGACAGCACGGTGCACGTTGACTTCCTCGCCGTGACGCCGGAGACCGTGGTGCGCACCAAGGTGTACCTCAAGCTCAACGGCACCCCCGTTGGTGTTGCCACCGGTGGCCAGACCAACCAGATCATCTACGAGATCCCGGTCAAGTGCGCCGTCAAGGACATCCCGGCTGCCATCGAGGCCGACATCACGCCGCTCGCCCTCAACGAGTCCCTGCGTCTGTCCCAGATCACCCTGCCCGCCGGCGTCACCACGCCGTTCAACGGCACGGTGGTGCTCGCTTCCGTGGTGAAGCCCTAATCCATTCATCCGACATTTCTTCCGATAACCCGTGCTCTCCACCGTGGGGGCACGGGTTTTTCGCGCCCTGAGCATTTCGCCATTGACACGCCCCTCCCCTTTTGTCATACTGGCAGCATGACAATGCGCTTTCTCCTCCTCTTCCTTCTCACCGGACTCTCGGCCTTGGCGGAGAGTATCACCATTCTCGGCATCAATGACATGCACGCGGCACTAGAGCAAATGCCCAAGCTGTATACAGTCGTGCAGCAGGAACGCACTGCAGACCCGGAGCTCATTCTGCTTTCCGCCGGGGACAATCGCACCGGCAACCCATTCAGCGATATGGACGACGAACCGGGCATGCCCATGGTGCGCCTCATGAACAAGATCGGATTCCAAGCCTCGGCGCTCGGTAATCACGAGATGGATGCGGGGCAGGATTGCTTTCGCGCCTGCCTCAAGGCCTCACACTTTCCCTACCTCTGCGCCAACGCCTCGCCGGATCCTTCGCTCGACCTACCCATGCCGCCCACGGCCATTTTAGATATCAAAGGTGTCAAGGTGGGCGTGCTCGGGCTCGTGCATGTTGACAAAACGGGCCATCCCTCCGGCCTCCGTGACAACTATAAGGGCATTGTTTTCCATGACCCATACGAGACGGCCAAGCGCAGTTTGCATCTTCTCAAGGGCTGCGATGTCATTGTGGTGCTGACGCATCTGGGCTTCGAGGAAGACAAGAAGCTCGCGTCTCTTCTGCCGGAGGCGGATGTCATCATCGGCGGGCATTCCCATACGGTGGTGCCGAATGATACCATTGTCAACGGTGTTCTCATCACGCAGGCGGGCTGGAAAGCGCGCTATCTGACGCGCATCACGCTGAATGTGCAGGATGGAAAGGTAACGGAGAAACATTCCCGGCTCATCAGTATCGACGGCTGCACCCCCACCCCGGAAATACAGGCATATATCGACCAACTGAAACAGAATTCCAAACTGAATGCACCCGTAGCACGCAATCTCAAAGAGCTCCCGAACCGAGAGGCTGTCGGCTGCATGGTCGCGGATGCCCACCGAGCTGCCACGGGGGTGGATGTCGTGGTGCTCAATCGCGGCAGCGTCCGTACTGACACCCTACCCGCCGGCGATATTACCATGCTGGATGTCCTGCGCATCGACCCTTTCGCCAACCACATGGTTATCTGCCAACTCACCGGCTCTCAACTCTCGACCATGCTCTACGGTGCCACAGAAGACAACTACGGTGCCCCCTGCGTCTCCGGTCTTTCCTACTCCGGCACCATAGGCCCGGATCACAAGCTCCGCCTCTCCTCCGTCACCCTCCCGGACGGCTCCGCTCCCGACCCCTCCGCCACCTACTCCGTCCTCATCTCCGCCTTCGTCCTCGAACACTGCGGATTCGTTCCCGATGACTTCACCCCCCGCCCCGACCTCATCTCCCACGAGGTCCTGGCCAAAGGCCTCCGCCTCCTCAAGGAAGTAGACTACTCCACCGCCCGGCGAGCCCACGTGACGCGAGAGGATGTGTGTGAGTAGCTTTCCTCGCAGATTTGAATAGAGATTTTTAAGAAGGCGAGCTATTTTTTTCTTGCGTTAGGCGGGGGAATGTGGTAAAAGTGGGGTGTCTATGAAAAAACTTGCATTTACGGCATTATTTGCCTGCGCAGGGGTTGCGACCGCTGCGCCCTACGTGCTGCCGGAGAACCAGCCGGGAGCACTGACGGAGTACGACTGCCACCCGGTCTATTCGCTGGAGGGCATCATGTCCTTCAACAGCAAGAGCATGCCGGACACGTACGGCGTGCGCGCTGCGTTCAGCCTGTATTCCTCCGGCTCCGGTTCCGTGCTGCACCAGTTCGGTATCAACGCTGCACCGCAGTGGGGTTCCGAGACGAAGGACGACCTGCACGTCAGCGTGTTCACCCTGCCGGTCACGGCCTCCTATGACCTGAACATCGGCCTGACGGATGACCTGTACCTGGACTTCGGTGCCAAGGCGGGTTATGCCTGGACGGACGCAGATGTGCGCGATCTCGGCAGCAAGACGGTCGGTGGCTTTACCTACTCTGTGGGCGCCGGCCTCAAGTACAAGTTCAGCGACACGGTGTGGGGCAAAGTGGGCTACGAACTGGGCCGCACCTACTACTCCGAGTCCGGAATCAAGGGGAACGTGACCTCCCACATGATTGTGGTGGGCATCGGCTGCACCTTCTGACGCCCCTGCGGCACAGCCCGCAGAAACGCAGAGCCCGCATACCCGATAACACCGGGGATGCGGGTTCTTTATCGCGCATGCGGTAGAAGCCCCACAAGGTACTGCAATGATAAGGCACCGTGCTGAAAGAAGAGCAAAGCAGTCGACGGCTATAAGTCTGATCATCTAAACCCATCAGGGGTTGCTCTGCAAGGAAGAGTGCCCAAGGGACAGGCACCCCATATGTGAGAGGCGTTTCAGGGGGAAATCCGTAAGGTAGATGTGGTCAGAGCAGGATGAATTGAGTCAGTTTCTCTGTTTCTGTGACTCTATCCGGAAACCGTCGCAGCGTACGATGACGCAGGGTCAAGCACGCGCAAACGCTACTCACTTCGGCTCCCGTGCTACACAACCGGCGGCTCCCCGATTTCGTCCACTACTTTGGAACAATCTTCAACATAAGTCTTGCTCAACTCCTGAACACGTGCTAATATATCTCTGCTCGGAGTGGGATTGAGCATTTCCTCGAAGTGGTCGTCTAAGTTACCTCCGAGCTTTTTTATTGTATCCAACTCCGGCGTGTAAATCTTGTGACCACACGATGGTGAGAGAGGGGGCTTTCGCCCCCCCCTTCTCGATATTCTGTTCTGAATACGAGAATAGCACGATATAACGAAGATTGCCTCTTTTCCGGTTGAGCCTTCGCTGCATGAGCCTATGGCGAATAGCACACAGTTACGATAAATTAATAATGAGGGTAGTCGAATGCAAAGCGGTAGGGGGATCCCCCCCTACCGCGCTGGAAATGGCACAAAATGTAGCCTATCTCAGAACAGAATCACTCTTCATAACCATTTTGAACGAAGGACGCATTGGGCGGCAACCTGTTGTAATCCGGCTGTTCTCCAATGTATCGAATCGTAATGGGAATATCAGTACTGAAGCGGTCCTCTGCGACAGCCATTCCCGCAACGAGCTCATTCCAAAGTGGATTATTCTCGCTTAACAGTCTCGCTTCAGGGGAGCATCCCGTTCCGTACCATTCGATGGTCGAAATACATCCTTCCGAACCGATACGCTTTCCCATATGCAGTTTAATGAAGGTTCTTCCCACATGGGTGTTTTCTATCTGTTCGGCAGAAGCAGTTTCGTCTATAGCAATGCTGTACCCCTGAGTAGAACCCGTTCGAACCTTTTCAACTCCGGGATAGACTGTTTTATCACCAACGGAATACGGCGCGGTTAGGCAAAGCGGACATGCCGTATCAGGCCATTCGTATGGATCAAACTGCTCTGGGATCGGATTGGGACGCTTAAATGGGCTATCCGCATTTGCCCACCCACCCGTCTGCACGGGGATGCGGGCTATACTTCCGTCGCTATAGTGAACATTGAGGGTTCCGCGGAACATGTACCCCGATGAACAATACGACGTAGCTCCATTCTCCGTTTGCTCACTCTGTGTTCTCTCCTCTACAGCCCCTGCCGGAGGTGTATAACGACTGAACACAGCATTAAGAAGCAGGGGACACTTTCCGGTCGGCGGGATCGTATCATATGTAATGGTAATGCTGACTTCACAATACGACAAATTCGTCGCCGCCTCACCCGCATACTGCCCCGTGTATACTGCGTTATCCTGTCTTACGTAGATATCATAGAGTCCGGCCGGCAGCAGTACCATCGACTCCTTCTGCCATCTTCTGTGCCCGCCTCGGGGACCGGGAGCCGAAACCTCCGATGTCATGTTAAGTACAGGAATTTCATCTACCCCATCGACAGAATCGATAGGCACAATGCGAATACTCCCCCAATCATCAACAGTCATATTGGCGACTACTTTTGCGAAATATCCCTGCGGCACATACAAATGAGCCGGGACAGGTGCATAATTATCACCATTTTCCACGTTGTTACCATTGGTCCATTTAGAGAAGCTGCCGCTCAATGCGCTAATCTGATTATATACTTCTCCTGCAATGGAGCTAGCTGTAGCTCCTCCTTCTATGTATAAGGCCTCAAGGGCCTGATTTGTATTTATCATATTAATATCATTGCCGTCCCACAGAGGTGAGAAATTACACCTCTGAGCCGCATAATTACTGGACTAATGGTCTGTAGGCTTCGAAAAAAGGTTTAGGAATAGGA
>SFDX01000083.1 GCA_004557455.1 Akkermansia muciniphila
GCGCGGGTGTCATCCTCCCCTGTGGCCAGCAGAACGCCGCCTGCCTTGGCGGTGGAGGCAGGCGGAACGGCGAGTTTGCCGGCGGTATCGGTCGCCACGCATGCCGTCGCCTCGTTGCCGTTGGTCGGGTGGTCATCCGTGGAGGTTTGGATGTAGACGGAATTATTGACCTGCTCGAAGCCGGAGTGAGTGGCACGCACATTGAGCACCATTTGGCCCGCGTTATTGATGCCGATGCACGTGAGCGAGGTCCCCGTTTGACTGGATTTTTTAACGCTGCCGAACGTGGTCATCGTGGCCATCGGCACCACCATTTGCCCGTCTGCCGTCAGTCCTACGGGGGCGGCCTGGGTGGTCTGAACGGCATCGGTGGAGAGCTTGACGTGGCCGGGGGTGGTGGAGGTGGCGAGGGTAGCGACGTGCGTATCATAGACGGCTGCGGACTGCACGGCCACGTCCCGCGCGGACTGCGCGGCGGCTGCTGCGGTGGAGGCGGACGTCTGCGCGGACTCTGCGGAGCTTTGAGCCTGCTGTGCTGAGGTGGCCGATCTTGCCGCTGAGGTGGCCGAGCTTGCCGCTGCCGTGGCAGAGGCCTGTGCCCCATCTGCTGAATCCCCCGCAAGCGTGGCAGCGTTGGTGGCCTCTGTGGCCTGCTGGGCGGCCCTGTCTGCGGAAGCGGTAGCAGCCGCCGCAGCCTGCGTCGCGGCAGTATCCGCTGCCTGTTGCGCCGCAAGGGCTGCCGCCTTCATTGCGGCCAGCGTCTCGGAGATGCTGCCCACCGTTGCATCCAAGGCCACATTCACCACGGCAGAAGGGCTGCACTCCGCCTGCACCGCGTAGCTCGCGGGCGCAATCGTGCCACCCTCTCCCGCCACGCGGGGCACCAAGCGCACGCGCCCGGAGACGACGGCCCACTCCAGCCCCGTCTCAACCTGCGTCACATAAATCGCGTAAAACCACGGCGAGTTCGCAAGCGTCAGGCCCGGGGCGGTGCACACAAAGGCACTGCCATCCGCAGCCGGCTCGCAGCTCCAACTCTTTCTCATCGGCTTGCGGTTGTACGGGTCCGTGCAGCCCGCGTACGCCGCCGCCACGCGGTACCCGCTCAGGTCCACTGCCGAGCCATCTCCGCTCGTAATCGTCAGAGTCACAACTACCTGCTGCAACTCAATCGCATCGAGATTCAACTTCTCCATGCCACCATTGTACAAAACCCCCGCGCCGCCCGCAATGCTATCCCCGGGGGCTAGAAAATCGCACACGCGCAAAAAAGCCTTGCTTCCGGAGAGAAAGGCTTGTAAAGGGTAGGGGGCCGCAGCACGTCAGCCCTTTTTATGGGGCTTTCCGGAATGACCGTAATCGATGTGAATGCGACCGTCTTTCACACTGTGCTTGGCACGGCTTTCGTACTTCTCCCGCAGCGCGCGCAACCTCTCTAGCGCCAGCCGTATCGCATCCTTCTGTTGCTCGTTAAACTCCGTCGGGTTCGCCGTCTTGCTCGGCTTCGGCGGGGCCACCTTCTTGCGCGGGGCCTCGTAATCCTCCGCCAGCAGGTCACCGAATTTGCTCCGCCTCATGTCGCGCGCCGCCTGCGCATCCAGTGTCTTCGCGCTGTAACGCACCAGAGCCTCCTTGCGCGATACCGGGCGAAGCACCATGTACGAGTTGAATCCGAACGGCGCGTACGGCACCTCAAAGCCGCCCAGAAAGCGCCCGTTCATCCGCTTCGCCCAGAACGTCCAGTCCGTCTTCAGGCGCACAGCATTCTCGTACCGCTCGTGCAGCGGTCGCTTCACCTTCGCGCCGGGGCGGCGCACAAAGCGCCAGCACGGGTAGTGCGAGATGTGCCACTTATCCATCCCCACGCGCCACTGCGCCAGCCCGTACGCCTGCCGCACATTCGTCTGGAAAATCAGCTTCAGGCGGCTCTCACGCATCAGCTCCGCAGGCACACCCGGCTTGCCGGTGTACTCCTGCACCAGCTCCTGCGCCTGCGCAATGAACGCCTCCAGACCCGCCTCTGCCTTGTAACCCTCTCCGCCCTCCAAGGCCGCGTCGATGAGCTGCTGCATCCTCCCCAGCAGCTCCACCTCCTGCACCGCAGCGGAGGTGAAGGAGAACACGCGCATGCTCTCCGTTACCTCGCCGCTTGCGGTGGGGACCTTCTCTCGGAAGGCCCCCAGGGCAGCTTGTGCCCATTCTGCTTTGTTGCTCGGTGGCATAATATGCAGAATCCTAACGCGTTCAGCCCTCCTTGTCAAGCCCCGGCGCGTCCTCCGTCCAGGCGTTGATGTCCAGTATCGGCGGCCTGTCGTCGTCTCGCACGATGCGGCTCTCC
>SFDX01000084.1 GCA_004557455.1 Akkermansia muciniphila
ACGGCAAAGGGCACCGTAAACGTATAGTCGTCGTATTCATAGGGGAATTCATTCTCTTCCAGAAAGCTCTTCACCAGACCGACCATCTGATCCTCCTTGTCCATCGGAACGGAAGAGGCAAGGGCGGCGCCCGCCAGGGTCAGCAGCATCAGCAGCGCCAGCAGGAAAGCGATCGTTTTCTTCATGGGGATAATCCTCCTCTTTTTTGTCGTTCAGCATTCAACAGCAGCGTTTTCCGCGCCGCCGCGCGCATTTGCGGCGGCGCGGATGGGAAAGACCGTCAGGCCTCGGGCGCAAAGTGCATCAGCATGGTGCCAAAGTAATCCATGTCAAAGCCCTGCTCCGTGGGTACAAGGTACAGCAGCTGGCCGGGATATGCAATCACAATGCCGTCCGCCTCGCCGCTGTCCGTGGGCACCTTGCCGTAGCTCCATGTCAGGCTGGGGATGTTCGCGCCGGCCATCACAAATTCAACATTGCCGTCCTCGCGCAGCAGGATGGAGTACTCAAAGCCCCCCATCATGGCGGCGGACATATTATAGCCGCTTACATCCGCGTCGGTCATGACGAATTTTCTGCCGACCATGGAGGCAGCGCCGGGGGCGGCGGGCGCGGGCGCCGCAGTGGGCTCAGTCATGGGCTCTGCAGTAGGCTCGGACATGGGCTCCTGCGTGGGAACGGCGGGCGCTTCGGGCGCTTCGCCGGTATACTCGTACCAGACGGAAGCCTCTTCCAGCATCAAGGAAAGCGTGCCGTCGGTATGCCTGGTCACCGCGCATTCGCCGTCCAGCAGCGTAAAGATCAGCCGATGGCCGTCCATATGGCAGGGCAGGCCGTCCAGCAGGTAGCCCGACAGGGTCAGATCGCAGGTATCGCCGTAAACCGTCAGCGTGTCGCCCGCCATGTCGGCGGCGGCAGCGGGCAGCGTCATGCCCTCCGCGGAGACCCGGCTGGCGGTCCACACGCCCTTGAAGCTGTCCAGCGTGGCCGTTTCATCCACGGGCGCGGGCGCTTCGGCGGCGGCCTCCGGCTTTTCGCGGCTCATCAGCATGGCTGCGCTGTCCTCGGAAAGCTGGAGCATGCCCTCCTGCAGGGTAAGCGTTTTCGCCCCTGCCGTGAGCACGCCGTCCCGCACCGCGCACTGGAAGCGCTCCACCTCGCCGTTCATGTTCATTTCAGCTGCGCCGTCCGCGCTGATGGTGAGAGTCAGTTCCATGCCCATGTCGGCCAGCGGATAGGATACGCCTTCCATTTCCATGCTCACGCCGTACCATACGCCCAGATATTTCTCGGGGATGGCCGCGCTCTGGGCCTCGGGGGTGTTTTCGGGCGCTGCGGTGCTCTCGGGCGCGGGTTCGTCGATGGGTTCCGGAGTCGTTTCGGGTTCAGCCGTCGTTTCGGGCGAGACCGTCGCAGCGGCTTCAACGCTCGCGTCCAGCTTCAGCTCAGGCAGCAGCGCGGTCACATCCGGCAGAGGGGGCAGCGTGTGGGAGCATCCTTCGGTGCTCACGGTCACCTCCACAGGCGAGCTGTTCCAGCTGACGCACTTCTGCGCGCGCTTGAGGTTTTCCCCGCTCATATTCAAAGCAGATTTCGGCGAGATTCGGGCAGTTGACGATGCAGTTCTCGCCAAAGCTCTTCATCCTGGCGGTGAAGTGCAGGCTGGTCAGGCACTGGCACTCGGCGAATGCGCCGTATTCGACGCTCTCCGCATCGGCCACGAAGGAGGTCAGCCCCGCGAAGTTGAACGCCTGCTGGCCGATCTTCACGAGATGCTCGCCAAAGTACAGATTGCCCAGCGGGCCTGCGCTGTCGAAGGCGTAGTTGCCGATCTCGCGCACGCCGTTGACGAATATCACATTGTTCAGACTGCGGCAGAGCATGAACTGATTGCCGCCGGTGCTCTCAAGAGGCGCGTAGCAGACAAAGGTTTCCAGCTGCTGGCAGTAGGCGAGCATCATGCCCGGCAGCTCTTTGATCGTTTCGGGCAGCACCAGCGTGCGCAGATGCACCCACTCGGTGCGGTTGGTC
>SFDX01000085.1 GCA_004557455.1 Akkermansia muciniphila
GGAGCGGCGATTGATCTGGGAACGAGCGGAACGCTCCAAATCTCCAATGTGGGAACCGGGTCTACTGCGGGTACGGATGCAGTGCTGTTCAGCGGCAATAAGGTATCTGCTACGGGCACACGGTCGGGTGGAGCAATTTACGCCGGTGATTCCTCCTCGATCAGCATGAGTAATAACGGTGGTGTCGCCTTTCGGACGAATACATATACCACAACGTCTTCTTCTTCTGCCGTTAGGGGAGGGGCTATTTATTCCGGAGGCGCGATTCAAATGAAAGGTAACAGCTCCGTTACTTTTCAGGGAAACGAGGCCCAAAAAACGACCTTTTCCTCCTCCTATTATAGTACGGCCGCCTATTTTGCAGCAGGCGGATCTCTGTATGGTAATATTGTAGAGATTAGTCAGAACGGGGATGTTGTCTTCAGTGGAAACTCAGCATCGGATGCCGGATACTGTGCCTACGGTGGAGCAATTTACTCTAGGGGAAAAATTACATTCGACGATAACGAATCTATATCTTTCACGGAAAATAAGGCCGTTTCATTTCAAGGGAAAGTTTCTTCCTTCTATACTGGCGGAGCGTATGGTGGAGCACTATACGGCATGGGCGGGGTAGAGATTACTGGTACGACTGGTGTCGTTCAATTTTCAGGAAATAATGCCAGCGGTTATTATTTCGGGTACGGTGGTGCTATATATTCTAGGGACGGAGCGGTAAAATTGAGAAATAATGCCTCTGTGGTATTTTCCGGAAATAAGGCGTTAACCTCTGGCAATTATCAGGAGTGTGCGGGAGGAGCTATCTACTCCGCAGCAGGCGTAAGTATTACCGGTAATGAGAGCGTGCTTTTCGAGAAGAATTATGAGAAGAAGAATTATGGGGATATTGCGAGATTTAGTCTGCGCAGTATCTACAATACGCTCGGAACGTTCGCGCTGGCCGCCAAAACCGGGGGAAGCATCATCTTCAATGACAGTGTGTATCATTCCGGGTCAACAGTCAGCTTTAATGCTGACTATGAGGATGCTACCGGTGTAACACAGAAAGCCACCGGCGACATTATCTTCAGCGGAAAGTATACGGAGGAACATCTGGCAGAAATGAAGGGATCCGCCGGGACGTCGTCGGAGATCACAGACTCCCGCACCAGCTACATCGGCAGCCTTATTACTCTGTATGGCGGTAGCCTGCAGGTAGTGGATGGAGCAATCCTGAACGGAAAGGGCCTGACTGTGGCAGAAAATAGCCAAGCAACTCTACTTCTGCGCAACGGCAGCATGAGCCACAGCGGAAGCAACTTTACCTTCAACTCCACCAGCGAGCTGAAGTTGGAGGGAACGAACACCATCACGGCTTCGAAGGTGACGCTGGGCAGAGGGTCGGCACTGACGGTATCTCTGGGGCAGGAGCATCTGAACACGGCTGCCTTGGCGCTGGGAGGAACGGACTTGGCGACATCCCAATTGGCAGTCAACCTGGAGCGAACAGATGGACTACGCCAACCGTGCGACATTCCGCGACCTGGTGTGGCAGAACGGCACGCTGTACTACCAAGTGGGCCGCAACATCTGGAGCAATACCTCCGGCGACTGCCTGTGGAATACAAGCTCGGACAACTGGACTATGAACGAGCGCAGCTACACCTACCTGGACGGCATGGACGTGAGCTTCACGGACACGGGCGCGGGCGAGGTGAAGCTGGTGGGCGATGTGGCCCCTGCGAGCATCATTGTGAACAACAGCGAGGGGAATAACTACAGCCTTGTCGCTGCCGACGGGGGCGGACGCCTGACGGGCAGCACGGGCATCACCAAGGAGGGAACGGGAGAGCTGAGCATTACCACCGCAAATGTGCACACGGGTGCCACGGTGCTGAACGGCGGCACGCTGCGGGTGCAGCACAGCACGGCCCTCGGCGCCACAGCGGAGGGTGGCACGGCCACGGTATCCACCGCCACGGGTACTACCCTTTCCGTGGAGAATAACAGCCACTTAGTGCTGGCGGGTGTCAATAACATCAAGGGTGCGGTCGAGGTAGCCGAGGGGGCTACACTGGAGATGCAGAACGCGGGCTATGCTGCCTCCGGCAGCACGATCAACGGCGTCCTGCACTTCCGGGGCGCGGCGGCAGATACAAGCAATGCAGGGTCCCTGGACGGCTCCGGCAGTGTGAAGGTGGAGGACAGCCATGTGGCCTTCGGCTTGCAGTCCGGCTTCACCGGTAACATGAGCGTGAAGGGTGACGGCGCCTCTCTGAGTA
>SFDX01000086.1 GCA_004557455.1 Akkermansia muciniphila
TACTCAGAGAGGCGCCGTCACCCTTCACGCTCATGTTACCGGTGAAGCCGGACTGCAAGCCGAAGGCCACATGGCTGTCCTCCACCTTCACACTGCCGGTGCCGCCCAAGGACCCTGCATTGCTTGTATCTGCCGCCGCGCCCCGGAAGCGCAGCTCACCGGCAACCGTACTATCGGAGGCGGCATAGCCCGCATTCTGCATCTCCAGCGTGGCCCCCTCGGCTACCTCGACCGCGCCCTTAATGTCGTTGACGCCCGCCAGCACCAAGTGGCTGTTATTCTCCACGGAAAGGGTCGTCCCCGCGGCGGTGGATACCGTGGCCGTGCCACCCTCCGCTGTGGCGCCGAGGGCCGTGCTGTGCTGCACCCGCAACGTGCCACCGTTCAGCACCGTGGCACCCGTGTGCACATTCGCGGTGGTAATGCTCAGCTCGCCCGTGCCCTCCTTGGTGATGCCCGTGCTGCCCGTCAGGCGTCCGCCCCCGTCGGCAGCGACAAAGCTGTAGTTATTCCCCTCGCTGTTGTTCACGATGATGCTCGCAGGGGCCACATCACCCACCAGCTTCACCTCGCCCGCGCCCGTGTCCGTGAAGCTCACGTCCATGCCGTCCAAGTAGGTGTAGCTGCGCTCGTTCATGGTCCAGTTGTCCGATCTTGTATTCCACAAGCGGTCGCCGGAGGTATTACTCCAGATATTACGGCCCACTTGGTAATACAGTGTGCCGTTCTGCCACACCAGGTCGCGGAATGTAGCACGGTTGGCGAAGCGGCTGCCGTTGACGCTCACATTACCCGCCTTCCACGCAGAGGAGGTCGTGAAATCGCTCGTGCTCGTCTGGCTAATGATCTTGAACATCCCGCTCGTCAATCCATCTGTTCGCTCCAGGTTGACTGCCAATTGGGATGTCGCCAAGTCCGTTCCTCCCAGCGCCAAGGCAGCCGTTGAAGGTGAAGTTGCTTCCGCTGTGGCTCATGCTGCCGTTGCGCAGAAGCAGGGTCGCTTGGCTATTTTCTTCCACCGTCAGCCCCTTTCCGTTCAGGATTGCCCCATCCACCACCTGCAAGCTACCGCCATACAGAGTAATAAGGCTGCCGATGGAACTGGTGCGGGAGTTTGTGATCTCCGACGACGTTCCGGCGGAGCCCTTCATTTCTGCCAGATGTTCCTCCGTATACTTTCCGCTGAAGATAATGTCGCCGGTGGCCTTCTGTGTTACACCGGCAGCATCTTCGTAGTCAGCATTAAAGCTGACTGTAGATCCGGAATGATACACACTGTCATTGAAGATGATGCTTCCCCCGGTTTTGGCGGATAGCTCGAATGTTCCATACGTATTATAAATACTGCGCAACCGTCCCTTTTCATAATTCTTCTCGAAAAGCACACTGCTATTACCGGTGATGCTAACACCGGCTGTGGAGTAGACAGCTCCTCCCACGCACTCCTTAGAGGCGATTATTAACGCCTTATTTCCGGAAAACTCCACGGAAGCATTATTTCTCAATTTTACCGCTCCACCCCTGGAACAGATGGCACCACCATATGAATAGTACCAACTGCTGACACTATTTCCTACAAATTGAACAGCACCGATTGTACCGGTAATCTCTACACCTCCCTCACTGTATAGCGCACCGCCGTAGGCTGTCCCATAATAACGAATGGCCCCCCCAAAACTGGGATAATAAATATCACTTTCATCAGATACAGCCTTATTTTGGGTAAAAGATATAGATTCATTACCCACGAATGTCAATTTTCCCGTAGAGTAAATAGCACCCCCATAGGCATAATATCCGGCATCCGATGCTGAATTCCCGTCGAAGATAACATCCCCATTTTGGCTAATCTCTACAATTTTACCATACAAAGATCCGCCTGCTGCATGATAGTAGGATCCGTCGTTATATGAAGAGGCATAGGACGTTTTTTTGGCCGCGTTTCCCTGAAAAATAACGGCGCTGTTACCTTTCATTTGAATCGCTCCTCCGGAATACATAGCTCCTCCTCTGGCGACAGAACCAGAATGCGTTGTGGTACACGTATTCGTCCTAAAGGCGACACCACCATTATTACTTACACTAATCGACGAAGAAGCGCCGACGTAAATTGCTCCACCCGACCGTGTAGCCGATGCAGATACCCCATTGCCGCTGAACAGCACTGCATCCGTACCCGCAGTAGACCCGGTTCCCACATTGGAGATTTGGAGCGTTCCGCTCGTTCCCAGATCAATCGCCGCTCC
>SFDX01000087.1 GCA_004557455.1 Akkermansia muciniphila
GAAGGAGAACGGGTCCTTGTACTTCTTTTCCGCAAACACGTCGTCCGTGGAGCAGAGCTGCTTGACGGTGGAGTCATTGAGCCTTGCGCCTTCCTGCATCTCGGCGGCGATTAGGAGTCGCTTGCCTTTGACCTCAGCCATCTCCGGTTTGATATTCCGGCGGCAGCCCACAGTAAGGGTATCAGCGCTAATGTTGCCGCTGTACAGCCCCAGCACGCGGGAGATCACGTTCCAGAAGGTGGACTTGCCATTGCGACCGTCGCCGTAAGCAATGATGAGCGCCTCCACGTAAACCTTGCCGATGGCGGCCAAACCACAGATCATCTGAACGTAGTCGATCAGCTCCTGATTGCGCTGGAAGATGAGATCGAGGCAGTCTCGCCATATTTGCTGTCCCTTGGGTCCAGGCGTCACGGAGGTGATCTTCGTGATAAAGTCCTCCGGGGAGTGTTCCCGTGCACCGGCCATGCCCAGCCGCAGATCATAGGTAGCTTCCGGGGTGTTAAGCGCAAAGCAATCGGCGTCCAGATCCCTCGGCGAGATCTCCAGCATCGGGTGGGATTCCTTCAGCGTTGAGGTGATGTATTTGGAGTCCCGCCGCTTGATGACAAAGGACCTGTAGGCCTGCGCGGCGAGGAACTCCTGATAGGCCTTCAGCTGCTCGTCGCTCATCAGCTGCTCGGCCTTGTTCTTGGTGGTGCCGTCAAGAATGGTCTGGGCACCGCTGTTCTTCATCTTCTCCAGCGCGGAGAGCAGGTCCCGACCGGCTTCCTTCATCTGGCGGCGGGTCAGCTCGTGGGCAACCGCCTGCGCACCAGGCTCCGACTCCTGCCAGTAATGATCGCTGTAGCGGATGAAGTGGGTCGCCGGGGAGTAGCGCAGCTCCTTGGAGAAATACTTGGTCAGCACCTCGGCCTGCCCGACGTCGGAATAGTCCTCCGGCTTATAGCTGGCCGGATCGTTGTAGACCTCCGGTGGTACATAGCCGTCCTGCTGCCGGATGCGGGCAAAAAAGCGCTGGGCACTGTGCCAGATGGTGGAGAGCTCCGATGCCTCTAGCGGCGGGACGCACTTTGCAGCCTCGTCCATGAACGCCTGATACGCCTCGTCGGTATCACCATACTTCTTGATGACGCGACCGGCAAAGCGGGACATGGTGGCGTTGCGGCTGCCCTCCGGGATGACGGTGTTGCCGTCATACTGTCCATCCGGCATATCGTCGTCGAAGGCATCCTCCTCCAGAAACTCCGTAGTACGGGAAGATAGAATTGACCAGCTTCTTCATGTCACTGTACAGGGCCGCGTCAGTGACGTAGTCGATGGGAAACAGAACATGGAACTTGGGCCGCGCCGGTTTCCCGTTCTTCTCCCGCATGTTGAAGCGGCTGTAATGGATGGCGAAGGTCACGCCGGGGAAAGCCTCCATGACGTCCTCCGGTGTCTTCCAACCGGCAGGGTCCTCGGTGTGGTCGTTGTCGCAGTCCACCGGCAGGCAGTCGCTGCCAATGAAGTTGTCGCCGTTGCGGTAGCTGTTCCGGTACTCTGCGCACACATAGTCGTGGCAGATGGCGGCCTTCAGACCGTCCGCATCCAAAATGACATGCTTGTGCGGGTAGGAGCAGTTGCCGGGATTGCCGGTGACGTCGGCGCTATAGATCGTGAACATCAGTCGTACACCTCCTGAGATTCCTCCTCCAGCACCTTGGTGATGAATTTGAGGGCTCGGATCGTGGTCTCCAGCTCACAGTCGCCGCCGAGGAAGACTTCGAAGCCTCTGCATCCATACCTGTCGACATAGGTGTTAATCTTCATGTCTGTGCTGCCTTCATCCTGAATGCGGAAGTAGGTGCGTCCGCCGTGACCGGTGTCGCCACCCATGAAGCCGGTGGTGCCAGCCTCCACTTCGAGAATGTTGGCGCTCACCACGTCGCGGGTATAGGTCGTGATCTCTGTGCCATCCGGCAGCATACGGCGTTTTTCCTTGATTTCATACATAGTCTCAAACCTCCTGACAGTCTTCGGTGAAGTAGCGCAAGCGGTA
>SFDX01000088.1 GCA_004557455.1 Akkermansia muciniphila
GCTGAACGATACCGCTGTTGTCGTTTTATCTATGTCGCCTTCTGAGGATTGAAATTGCAAATCCATTTGCTTGGACCGCTGGTGAAAAGAGTTTATCACGTAACTTTAATCTTCAAACTTTACCGTGCTCCCGGAAAGGCGATGGCACAAGCCAAAGCAGTCTGCGAGTAATTTGGTATTCTGCCATCAGCACGGTAGTACAGGGAGTTGCTGCGGGTGAAAAAGATGGCGTGCTCCCCATACCCGATTTGCCGGACAGAAAAACAATCTGTATAATGGAAAGGAGTAATGAAAAATGTCAACCAAAGAACGAAAACACCCAGCGCCGCCGCGTTACGATGAGGCCTTCAAGGCGGGGGCAGTGCGGATGGTCACCGAGCAGGGGCGGCCCAGCCGGGAGGTGGCCGCGGAACTCCTGGCTGAAAGCGGCGGGCGCACCATCGCCGGGGCAAGCTGACCGCCAAAACCGCGACGCCAGACGCCTGCGCGAACTGGAGGCGGAGATTCGAGCACTGCGCAAGAAGCTTGAAGAGAAAGACGGGGTCATTGACATCCTAAAAAAATCCGTCGGCATACTTTCCAAACCATAGAGGACAAGTACCGGTACATCCGTACGGCCCGCGCGGGGGCCTCTGTGGAACTTGTATGCCGACTGCTGGAGGTCTCCCGCAGCGGGTACTACGAATGGCTGGGCCGCAAACCTGGACAGCCTGTATCACCTGATCCGCCCGCAGCTTTCCTGCTCGCGCAAGCGCATCCACCGCCTGATGAACGAGATGAACATCTCCTCCACACGCAGGCGTGCCTACAAAGCCACGACCAACTCAAGACACGCGCACCCCATCGCGCCCAATCTCCTTGCGCGCCGCTTCTCCTTTGACAAGCCAGACACCGCATGGGTCGGCGATATTACCTATATCCCCACCGGCGAGGGCTGGCTCTACTGCGCTGTTGTGAAAGACCTTTGCACAAAGCAGATCGTCGGCTACGCCTTCTCCGACCGCATCGACACAAATCTCACTCTCGCCGCCCTCGGCATGGCCGTCCGGCGCCGCAAGCCTCTGCCCGGCCTCATCTTCCACTCCGACCGCGGCGTCCAATACGCCGCCTACGCTTACCGTCAGCGTCTCGCCAGCCTCGGCATCCGGCAAAGCATGTCCCGCAAGGGCGATCCCTATGACAACGCCGTGGCCGAAAACTTCTTCAGCTGCCTCAAGTGCGAGTGCGTCCATCTGCGCCATTTCGCCTCAAGGGCACAGGATGCCTTTGCGCGTGCCTTGTCTGACCATCCCGCCGCCTGACTGTGATACGACAAGATATCCTGCGTTTCTTTCTGTTTTT
Organism: Akkermansia muciniphila; assembly: GCA_004557455.1. Classification (GTDB taxonomy): domain Bacteria; phylum Verrucomicrobiota; class Verrucomicrobiia; order Verrucomicrobiales; family Akkermansiaceae; genus Akkermansia; species Akkermansia muciniphila_D. Next base: position 1,342 of record SFDX01000088.1, read on the forward strand.
TCTTCATTTTTACTGTCCACGAAACCGGGAAGGGCACACAAATCCATGTTTCTTGCAATACCGTAGACAGTCTGCCTCTGTCATCCCCCACTCCACGAGCGGGTAGTGCAGATTCTTGCATCGGTGGGCTTCGTCGGCGGCAATCCCCACATACTGCTCCAGCTGGTATTTCCGCCGCAGTTGACTAAGATGTCTGTTGATCACATGAGTTTTCAGTCTGCCAGTACACCAGCGACAGGCATGGGAAGGCCAACTGAGCCCCCGATCTGTTACAAGCTTTGCGTCTGGCCGAGCCGTGTACTCATAGAAATACTGCTCTGCCGTCAGCGGGGCTTTCAGCCGGGTGATGGGTCTGCCGATGGTTTGCTCCAGCCGGTCCAGGTGCTCATACATCTGAGGGAACTCCCACCCGGTATCACAGTACAGGATCTCATCGATGGGATGGTTTTCTTCTACGAGACGAAGAAGCATCGCTGTCGAGTCTTTGCCGCCCGACAGCGATGCAACAGTATAAATGGGTTTACTTCCTCTTGCGGCAACGCCACCTCCTTCTCAAACACAATCGTTACATTCCTCGGATGGCTTCATCCGGCTTGGTCGTCATGAGCTTGTACAGCTGGGTGTTCCGGGGAAAGCTGTTTTCGAAGGGGACAATATTGCCGG
>SFDX01000046.1 GCA_004557455.1 Akkermansia muciniphila
GGTGGAGATGGACAGTGCCGACTTCGGTGAGGCGGCGGACTTCGGTATCGGCATGGGTGCCGGTGGCTTGGGCGAGGGCTTGGGCGACGGCGGCAGCGGCTTGGGTTCCAGCAAGGGCGGCGGCTCTGCCCTGGAGGGTACCTTCTACGACCTCAAGCAGACTAAGTCCGGCAGCCCCACCGGCATCATCAAGGAGAGCGGGCCGAACAGTGAGATCAAGCAGTTCGAGGTGCTGCACGACTTCATGAAGGGCGGCTGGCGCGAGAGCACCTTGGCCAAGTACTGGCAATCGCCCACCAAGCTGTACGCCACGAACTTCTACCTGCCTGTTTGTGAAGACCGCTACGCTCCCGTGGCCTACCAGTGCGAGGACCGCGTGAAGCCCGCTCGCTGGGTGGCCGTCTACCGAGGCCGTGTGCAGGCCCCCGTCACCGGTAAATTCCGTTTCGTCGGTACGGGTGACGATATCCTCGCTGTCCGCTTCAACAACAAACTCGTGTTGGAGGCCGGCTATCGTATCGCCACTCGCTTCGATAAGTCCAAGCCGGGTGCTATGCGTGTCTCCGGCGGCGACCTCAAGGCCTACGCGGAGGAAATCAAGAGTGGTAAAGACAAGGAGCACAAGGGCTACGAATTCATTACCACGGCCGAGACACCCAAGTGGAACAGCGAAGTCGGCGGCCTGACAGCCGGCGCGGTCTTCGAGGTGAAGCAGGGTCAAAACTACCCCATCGAGGTGCTCATCGCCGAACAGGGCGGTAGTTTCGGCTTCGTGCTTCTCATTCAGAATGTCACGGATGGTACCGGTGGCAAAAACTTCGACCTCTTCCGCACTAACTTCGCTGAGCCGGACAAGGCGGAGCTGGAGAAGATGCTCCAGGGTTACTTGGGCGGCGGCGGTATGCAATGCCCGGCCTACAACAAGGACTCCATGGTCTGGAAGGCCGTCCCCTGATCCCCCTTATCTGTCGTTTTCAATAAACACCGAGGCGCCGGGCTCACCCCCCGGCGCCTTTTGAATTCACACCGCGGGCATCACAGGACCCGAGAAGGAAGACCGCGGAATGAGGGATGGGAAATAAGGTGGTATGCTTGGCTTGAGCAGACTTCAAACCACAGTGGTAACAGAAAGCGAGAATTTGATGACCGCGGAATGAAAGGAATTTCCGGAAACTGATTGGTCTTCAGAGCTCCGGCCGGAATTCAAGGCAAAATCGTCGTAGGCAGCATTGACATCTTATCAAAAGAAATAACCAAAGGAGCCGGGCTTGCTCCGAACATACACTGCAGGGTGCAAAAACGTACACCGGAAACGTATACCCGGACTACACCACCGTACGCAGCACCTCGCAAGCCAAAACCCTTGAAATTAAAGGCCCCACGGGGGTTTAATCCGTGGGGCGCAATTGCTGATTTTGATAGCAGGAGCGAGATTTGAACTCGCGACCAAAGGCTTATGAGTCCTCTGCTCTACCACTGAGCTATCCTGCCATGCGGTGCGGGGATTTTACATAAAAAAAAGCGGCTTGGCAAGCCTAAAATGCAAAAAAGATCATTTTTTTGCAAAAAAGGGGTGAAAAAAGGCTGCCACCGGTGAAGATGGCAGCCCCGATAAATGAAGACGGAAAACTTTACTTGCCCTTATTCTTATCCGAGAAGACCTTAACGGGCTGATCCGGAGTGGAGGTGGGGGGCGTAACGGGCTCGTCGCACTTAGGCATCTTGGGCAACTTGGGCATGGGCTGGGACTGGCAGCAGCAGGAGCTGAAAGCCAGAGCGGAAGCGGAAGCGAGGATAAAGGTGAGAACTTTCATGAAAAGAGCAATGATTGATTCATGAAGATAAAAGCATAAAACGAGAGGAAAGTCAATCCCAAATTACGATTTTTTCAATTTTTTACCCTGAACCGATGTTTTTGAGGCGGCAACGCGATATAGGCTTGAACAGAGGCGGGGGAGTCTGGTATAAAAAGGCATGGCAAGACGGAGACGCACACGACACACGGCAGGAAAAGCGAGCAAGGGCGCGACAGGCGGACTGTGGAAACGCATCCGCATGTGGTTGGGCATCGGCGCGGCGGGCCTGGTACTGGCGGGGGTTGTGGGCTACCACCAGCTGTTATCATACCTACAGGGCGACAAATTCCGCGCGGATGCGGCCGGTGTGGTAGCCAACAAGGCGCAGGCCGACAAAGCGGAGTTGAAAGGCCGGCTGAGTATCTCCGGTGGGCATGTAACACTGCCCGCCTTTGAGCTCCGGCGGCGCGACATCGTGGACCGGGTAGCCGCAGAAGGCATTCAGGCGGACATCAACCGCGGCGAGCTGTGGGACCGCTGCCTGCACGTCACCAAACTGACGATGGAAGAGCTGGCGGTGCAACTGGATGCCCTGCGACTCGGCAAGAAGCTCCCCCCCGTTCGGAAGAGCAAGAAGACCTTTGTGAGCCGTTTTCTGCCCGAGACGGTGAAACTGGACAAGATAGAGTGCAAGGATGCGGATTTAAGTGCCGCGCTGCTTACCGGTGACTTGCGCCTGATGGGTTGCGGGCTGAAAGCCTCCCCCCTTAGCGGCGGCGGGTGGACGGTGAACCTGACCAACGGCAAGGCTCGTTTGCCGCTCTACGGGCTGAATGAATGCGGCCTGCGGAGTGCGTCCGTTCATTACAGCCCCCGGCGGATAAGTCTTACCAACTGTTACCTTTCACTCACCCCGGGAGAGATGCACCTGACCGCGAACTACGAGCCGGGCAGCGGCTGCTGGAGGGCGAAGGCCCGCATCACCAAGGCGAATGTGGAGCGTGTGTTGACGAGCGATTGGAAGCAGCGCATCCGCGGCGATTTGTTCGGCGATTTGGAGATGAGCGGCACCGGGGGACTGCAGAGTGCCCGCGGGGTAATTTCCCTGAAGGACGGGTACCTGGAAGGGCTGCCGATTCTCTCGGAATTACCCTTCGCGACCATGAAACCCTACCGTACCATGGAGGTGGAGAAGGCTGAATGCCGCATCACCTACCCCTACACGGAAAGCAGACTGAACATCTCGGATGCCTGGATGATCGACAACATTGATATCCGCGCCGGCAAAGGTAAACTGCTCGTCAAGGGGCACGTCATCATCGGCATGGACGGGGCCCTCGGCGGGTCTTTGCGCATCGGCCTACCGCTTTCGGTTACCGATGCCCTGCCGCTCCCGGTGCGCTCCCTGTTTAACACCGGAGACGATGCGGAATATTCTTGGATTACCATGAACCTGAGCGGCTCCCTGGACCACCCGCAGCAAGACTTGAGTGTGCGCATGAACTCGATCCTGACCGCCCTGCCCGGGGCTGCCGTTGACACGGCCACGGGCACCCTGCGGGACCTGGCGAAACACCTCACCGATAAGAAGCAGCCACAGGAGCAGCCGGAAACAGAAACACCGGAGCAGCCGCAAAGTTCCCCGGCCGAGCAGCCGACCGCCCCCACTGATTCCGGCCCCGTAAAGGGGGTGTTGGATGCCGCCGGTGAGGCCGCAGACAGTATCTTCTCCATCCTTTGAAACCCGCTTAATGATGGCCAAAATCACTCTCTATCCCTCCCGCTACATCGACTGCACCTGCGAGCTGCAGGAGCAGATAGCCCCCACGGCCTACCACGCCCTGTTACCCAACGGCAAACGCACCATCGCCTTTGTGGAACACCGGGATGCCGAGCTGCTGCCCCTGCTGGCCCCCGGCTGCCGCGTATGGGTTACGATGAGCCCCGCCGACTTCGACCGCGCCCGCATCCGCGGCTTGAAAGCCCCCGACGGCGCAGTCTGATAACCATCCCCGCCGGGCTGTGACGCATATTACGCTTGCAACGCAACGTAAAATGTGCTAAAGTGTCGCGCGACTTTCATGACATCCTCCAAAGCTTATCTTCCCCGCTTGCTTCCCCTCGCGGATCTCGTCCTCATCATCCTGTGCGCGTATTACGCCCCGTGGATCACGAATGCTGTCGCCCCCCTTCTCGGCTGGCAGCAGGGCCCCTGCTTTGATGTCTTCACCACCACCTTCATTGCCGGCATAGCCGTGGCGGCGGCCCCCGTGGTGCTGTATGTCCTGGGGTTCTACCGCCGGCGCAACCTGCAACGCATCAGCACTGCCCTGCGCCAGGTGAGTTCCTTTACCGTCTACTACCTCTGCGTCATCGCCGTTTACCAAAGCCTGGGGGAGCACAGCAGACACTTCAACCATGTGGTGATGGTGTGCATCGTCCTGGTGCCGCTGGTCATCTTTCTGCGTTACTTGGTGTGCCACTTCATCGCGCTGCATTGCTGCGGACACGGCAGCCTGCGGCCCGCCATTCTGGCCGGCATGAGTCGCGAGAACATCGAGCAGGGCTGGGCCAACACCCCGGCCTACTGGCGCCAATCCTTCAACATCGTAGCCCGTACCACCCCGGAGGAGTACGACGAGAAGGCCATTCAACGAGTCATTGAGGACGACCACGTGGAACAGCTCATCATCATCGACGGCACCCAATCCGCCGTGGCCAACTATGCCCTCTACCAACTCTGCGCCGTCCAAGGCATCGATGTCTACGTCTTCCGCCCCCTCAAGAAGGGAGTCACGGCGCGCGTAGAGCTCACCGAGATCGGCGACAGCAGCGTGCTGGTGTTCAGCTCCACCCCCGCCGTCTCCTGGGCGCGACTGGTCAAGAGCGTCACGGACCGCCTCTGTGCGCTGCTGCTGCTGCTGCTCAGCTCCCCGCTGTGGATTATCGTCGCCATCGGCATCAAGCTCAGCGACCCCAAGGGCCCCATCTTCTTCCGCCAGCAACGCTCCGGACTCTACGGGAGGCCCTTCAGCATGTGGAAATTCCGCTCCATGTACAGCGGAGCAGACAAACAGTTAGACCGCATCAAGAAGGAATACGGCAACGACGTGGACGGCCCTATCTTCAAGCTGGAGAACGACCCGCGCATCTTCCCCTTCGGGCATTTCATCCGCAAGACCTCGCTGGATGAGCTGCCGCAGCTTCTCAACATCCTGCTGGGGGATATGAGCATCGTAGGCCCCCGCCCCCTGCCCACCTACGAGACGGCACAGTTCCCGGAGATCCGCGACCGCCGGCGCCTCAGCGTCAAGCCCGGACTCACCTGCTACTGGCAGATAGAAGACCGCAGCAACGCCAAGAGCTTCGACGTGATGCGCGAGAAAGACCTGAAATACATCGACAACTGGAGCCTGTGGCTGGACGTCAAGCTCTTCTTCCGCACCATTCCCGCCGTACTCTTCGGCCGCGGTGCCAAATAACCCGCCATGTTCCACATCGTCCTCTACCACCCGGAGATCCCCCACAACACCGGCGCCGCCGGCAGGCTGGCCGTTGCCACGCAATCCCGCCTGCACCTCATCCGCCCCCTCGGCTTCAGCCTGGAGGATAAACACGTGCGCCGATGCGGGTTGGACTACTGGCAGTATGTGGACCTGCACCTGTGGGACAGCCTGGAGGAACTGACCGCCGCTGCGGCACCCGGGGCCCGCTTCTGGTACCTCTCTACCAAGGCCCGCCACGGCATTTGGGAGCCGAGCCTCCCCCTGCGCGACGGGGATTACCTCGTCTTCGGGCCGGAGACGAAGGGGCTGCCGCAGAGTTTTCTGGAGGCGCACCCGGACACGGCTCTGCGCATTCCCATGCCCGGGGAGCACGCCCGCTCCCTCAACCTCTCCACCTCCATCGCCATTGTCCTGTACGAGGGGCTGCGGCGCACCCTTTCTGTCGACTCATGATGAATATCGTCTACTTTGACCTGGAGACCCGCTACTCCGCCGCCCAGGTCGGCGGCTGGGGAGAAGCCGGGAAGATGGGCGTCTCCGTCGCTGTCACGTTCTCGACCCGCGATAACGAATACCACATCTACACCCAGGACGAAGCGGACAGTCTGATTACGGAGCTGAAGGAAGCAGACCTGGTGGTGGGCTACAACCACATCGGCTTCGATTACCAGGTGCTGCAACCCTTTACCTTCTGGACGATGGCGGAGACCACCCGCAACCTCGACATCTGCGCCTACCTGACGCACAAGCTCGGCCACCGGCTCAAGCTCGACTCCGTAGCCACCCCCACCCTGCGCGGCAACTCCAAGACAGCGGAGGGTACCGATGCCCTCAAGTGGTGGGCGGAATATGAGAAAGGGGGTGACCCGCAGAAACTGATAGACATTGCCCGCTACTGCTGCTACGATGTGAAGGTGACCATGGAGGTTTACAAATTCGGCGCGCAGAACGGTTACGTCCTCTACCTGGACAAACAGGGTAACGAGGTGCGCGTGGAGGTCGATTGGCCCTGCTGAAGAAAGGGAAATCTCTGCGGGGGCAGACTTTTGGCTTGCATTGCCCCGATGAAACAGGTAAGCTGGGCTATATGGCAAAAGAATTGAACCTTGATGACAAGCAGGCTGCCCAGCGCCAGCGCGCCTTGGATGCCGCCCTGCTGCAGATCCAGAAAGACTTCGGCGAGAACGCCATCATGCGCTTGGGGGATAAGAAGACCATGGAGGTTGACACCATCCCCACGGGCAACCTCCTGATTGACCGCGCTCTGGGCGTGGGCGGTTTCCCCCGCGGCCGCATCGTGGAGATATACGGGCCGGAGTCCTCCGGTAAGACGACCCTCACCCTCACGGTCATCGCCCAAGCCCAGAAGTCGGGCGGGCTGGCGGCCTTCATCGATGTGGAGCACGCGCTGGACCCCGCCTATGCAGCCAAGCTGGGTGTGAATCTGGATGACCTGCTCATCTCACAACCCGGCAGCGGCGAGGAGGCCCTGCAGATCTGCGAGGCGCTGGTGCGCTCCAACGCCATCGATGTGGTGGTGGTTGACTCCGTGGCCGCGCTCGTCACCAAACAGGAGCTGGAAGGCGAGATCGGGGACAGCACCGTGGGCGCCCAAGCGCGACTGATGAGTGCCGCACTCCGCAAGCTCACCTCGCTCATCTCGAAGGCCCGCACCATCTGCATCTTCACCAACCAGATCCGCGAGAAAATCGGCGTGATGTTCGGCAACCCGGAGACCACCCCCGGCGGCCGCGCCCTCAAGTTCTACGCTTCCGTGCGCTGCGATATCCGCCGCATCGGCCAGATCAAGGGCACGGATGGCTCCGTTTCCGGCAACCGCACCAAGCTGAAGGTGGTCAAGAACAAGGTGGCCCCGCCCTTCACCGAGTGCGAGTTCGACATCATGTATAACGAAGGCATCTCCTCCGTGGGCAGCCTCATCGACTTGGCGCTGGAGTACGACATCATCCAGAAGCGCGGCTCCTGGTTCAGCTACAACGGTGCCCAGCTCGCCCAAGGCCGCGACGGTGCCAAGGAGGCCCTGCGCAATAATCAGGCCCTGTACGACGAGATTACTGCCGCCGTTCTGGCCAAGATGGACGCCGCCAAGTAACCCCGTCACAGCCCCGGCAGTCACACCCCGACTGCCGGGGCTGTCTACCCTACCTACCATGCCCCGATACAAGCTACCCCCCATGCCCCGCATGGAGACCCCCGAGGAGGTGCTGACCTACGCCGCAACCTGCGCCGAGATCATCGGCCTGCACGACTGGACATTTACGCTGAGTAAACGCTGCACGCGAGCCTTAGGTCTCTGCTACCCGGGACATAAACGAATCACCTTTTCTCTCCATTTCGTCAAGCTGTGCCTACCCGGCCCCTCCCCCTACCTCCGGGAGACAGTCCTGCACGAACTGGGACATGCCCTCGCGCACACATCCCCCGACTACAAATGCCGCAGACTCCACGGTCCCGAATGGCGCCGGGCCTGCGCTGACATCGGGCTCGAAAACGCACAGACCGGAACGGTGCTTCCGTACAGCATATCGAAGGCTCTCTCGACGCGGAGGAAAAGGAAGCGCCGCATGGAGTTCATCGGTGAAGATGAACGTGGCTTACACTACATGTACCGCCGCTCCCCCTTGGTAACCGTATACATCACCCGCAAAAGAAAGGCCCCGAAGTCAAAGGACGGGCCGAGTTAGGCCGATTTCAGGATACCCCTGCATCAAGGGATTTCGGGAATGAGGCGTAGTTTAAGGAGAGATCCTCTTAGTTTAAGGGAGGTTTAAGGGGGTGCCACCTTAAGGCTCGGGACGCCCACCCCCGCTCCGAAATCGCGAAAAAAGAGTTGACAAGAACTACCCGAACATGAGATAATCACCCCCGCACACGAATCCGGAATTAGCTCGGGTGGGTGTGTCAGAGAAAGGTACACGCCTTAGTCAAACACTCTGTTCGGAATTACGAAAACAGAGATGCTAGCCGCGTTTTGAGCCATTTTCTCTTTGTTTGATGATAGCCAAGGTTGACATAGGGCGACGTGGGAGGGAGATTATACAACATCCTAATAAAGTCCATCTTCTGCCGCATCAGAAATCCTACCTTATGGCATCTTATGATTTCCGGAAGGTAGACTTCAGCCGCCCAACACAGTCCCTTCTCGGCATGCGGATCCCTTTTCCTATGCTCCACACACATATCTTTCAAGATCAAGGCCGTAGGCATGGGTTCCTTGCCGTATCGATCTGCCCATCCATCTAATTCAGCAGAACGGTTTAACAGATAAACCGTAACCAGAGCGGCATAGTCAGGGTCATCGGAGGAACGTGCAGAGAGTGCATCCCAATTCCTCCGCATAATCTCCACATGTTCGTCCAAGAATTTGGTCTCGCAGTGGTCGGAATCAGAAAAACCTCCACTGTCAAAATTGGTGATTTCCTTCCTTAAAAGCATGGGATTCATCCCTCGCTTCATCAGTGCACACATAAGATCCGTGTCTGCCGCACAACGGAAATGCTCGGCATCAAACCCCCCGAGGCTACGGTATAGGGTCGTCCTAATGAAAAGAGCCGGATGCGGCAGAGGAATGCGGAGATAGGCCAAATCGGGCTCCGCCTGCCAGCACGCGTGCCTTTTTCCTCCCTTCCAAGACGCACAGTCTCCGGCCACGCAGTCGGTAGTCCCTCTGACGATGGGGAGCACACACTGCGAAAGATCCTCTTCCGTGTATGTATCATCAGCATTAAGAAATGTCAGAACCGTCCCCTGAGCCAATCTCATCCCCTTATTCATGGCATCATAAATACCCCGATCCGGTTCCGAGACAAATCGCTCAATATTACCCTGCTCCAACAGCTCCTGCAGATAGTCCGGAGTACCATCCGTGGAAGCCCCGTCAATAATAAGATGTTCAATACTGATACCCGCCCGCTGCTTTTGAGCAAGCACAGAGGACACCGTTGCTCTCAAGGTAGAGAGTGCATTTCGGCAAACTGTAACGATTGATAGATCATACTTCATTGACATAGAAATCGGGGCAACACCATGACGGACCGTTTATAGCATAGAGACGAGATATTGTAAAGAAATAAAATCGTGGGATACTATGGTGAGTCAGAGGAATACAGCTCGTCATGATCTGCTGCATCATAAACCGCGCTGATAATCTCTTCTCCGAGTAATAAAGAACCATAGAGGGAGAGATGATTTGAATCTCTGTACAGGAATTTACCATTAAGCAAGGCAGGATAGCCGTTGTCCACACGACATCGATCTGTTGGGTCCGCCAATATGGCTTTATGTTTTGACACAGCTCTCGCAAAAACTGCATCTGTTCGTCTGTGTTGTTTGTCGAACTCAAATTGCGAGACACAACGCATAGGGCATGCCGTATGAAGAACAGTGCAACGGAACATTTCATCTAGGGGAGCAGGTCGCTCATCACCGAAATGGGGGGTGTCACGGACTAAAACTACCGTCTTACCCATCCCATGAACACGTCTGCAGAATTCGAGTAGACCTGCGACACGCAGATCACTCAACTCTTCCGGAGAATGAACGATACCACGCCAGTCACTGCCTGAGAAGAGTTCCTTAAACAACCGTCGTTCCCAATGCATAGAGATGAACACAAACCTAATAGATTCATGGGCCTGCAACCAATCGATCAACTCAACAGCATAGTTCCTGTCCCAATTTATATCCCCGGAGTCATTGGGAGGAACTTGATAATTCCAAAACGGAGCAATGGAATTATCAAAAGCAACTCCCTTAATACCACGTTTAAGAGCAGCGCAGTGGAAACCGTAGCGAAAATGCCGTGCGTGACTATCTCCCATAAGGGCAAATTCATAGGAATGTGCGGATGCTTCACCCAAAATTACGAGCCCTTTCTTATATGAAGAGAGATTACCTTCAAGTTCGTATGCACGAGGCTCTTGAAATCTCTCAGATCGTATCTTTGCCAAGCATTGAGCCTTACCAGAAAGTGAATACTTCTGAATTTCTGAAGATACCGAAGGTACACTCAGAAAGTATAAGGAGATGACGGCGAAAAGTAATACGCAAAAGAAGCCCCTCGTGTATTCTGTAGCAATCCGATACAGACCTTTCTCCGCATATTTCCACCATAACCACCCAAGGAAAATGGCTGCCATGAGCATGAGAACCATTTGTATAAAGGATGGTCGATCCATACAAATATACTTTCCAATGCAAAAAACGGGCCAATGCAGCAAATAGAGAGAGAAAGAAATTGTGCCAATCCACTGTACAGGCTTGAGACATTGCCGTCCCATAAGGGGCAAATGGGTGGAGTAGCCGGGATACAGGAAAAATTTGGCGGATGACAGAAATGGTGCTTTGAGATTGGCCGACTACAA
>SFDX01000001.1 GCA_004557455.1 Akkermansia muciniphila
TAATTATAGCAGAAGATGCCGAGGATGGGAAGCCTGTATATCTTTACCATCGCGCATCACTCGCTCCCGGGGGTGGTCATAAAAACTGACGGAGCGCCCTTTTTGCTCGCGATGTTGATGCTGGAAGAGGGCGACCCGGATTCTACCGACCTCGCCATGGCGATGTTGCATGAAGCAGCAGGGCGTGGGATGGCAGCTGCTCAGTCCTATTTGGGACAATGGCTGCTGGCCCATGGTGGAGATCGAGCGGAGGCAATTGATTGGCTCAGGAAGGCAGCCTATCTCGAGAATGAATCCGCACAGAGCATTCTCGATTCTCTCGAGGAGTGACGGCTTGTTATCCTTACGGCATGAGAGAATGGGTGAATGCAGAATTTCGGGAAGCTGGGGGAAAGTGAATATCATGCTGATCCCCGGCAAGATTTCGAAGCGGATTCACGGTGATTTTTATCAAAAAAACGTCAACGAATCCACTGCACCGGCGACATGCAGTCTGAACGGAGCTATGAACACGAATCAGCTTCCGTAACCTTCCCGAAATTCTGCGTTCCCAAAGCCATCAGCTACCTACCACCTCAGCCGCCGAGAAGTCTCCGACCACCTTCCGCCTCCCCCCTCCGTCCCGGCTACAGTTAAGGGGAGAGTGGGGATTTGTGCGTGTGCGGCGCGCAAAAGAGTTGACGCCGCCCGCAATCGGGGGTAGGATAGAGCCGTGAGCCATTTCCGTATGCAGCCGCGCATCGACAAAATGCGCAAGAATCCCACCTTCCCCGCCCGCAAGGCCCCGACGGCAACACCTGCCCCGGACGGCAGCGAGCAGTGGTTGCGCCCTTGGGTGCAGCTCAAGTATTTCACCTATAACCCCGCCGTGTTCCCGCGCATGCTCGGGGCCGTCAGCCCGGATGCCGTGAAAGGCGGCCTCATCCATGTGTACGACAAGAACGGCGAGCTCTTCGGCGGCGGATTCTGGAACCCGGACAGCCGCACCCCGCTGCGCATGCTGCGCCACGGAGCCGAGCCCCTCACCGAGCAAGCCCTGGAGGACGCTCTGCGCCGCGCCGTAGCTTGGCGCCGCGATGAATGCAGGCTGGACGCAGTGACCGATGCCTACCGCGTGGTACACGGCGATTCCGATGGACTGGGCGGGTTGATTGCCGACCGCTACGGCGATGTGCTGAGCCTAGAAGTGAGCACCCTGGGCGTGTGGCAACGCCTGCCGCAGTGGCTCCCCCTGCTGCACGAGCTCTGCGGCACCGCCCGCCATGTCATCAGCGTGGATGAGAAAATCGCCCGCATGGAGGGCATCGACCCCACGACCGCCCCGCCGAGCGAGCCCGTGCGCAAGGTGCGCATCACCGAGAACGGCGTGAGCTTTGAGGTAGACTTTGCCATGGGCCACAAGACCGGCTTCTTCTGCGACCAACGGGACAACCGCCTGAAGCTCTCACGCCTGGTGCGCGGCAAGAGTCTGCTGGACCTCTGCTGCTACTCCGGCGGCTTCTCCATCCTCGCCAAGCTGCGCGGCGGTGCCGGCGAGGTGACGGCGGTGGATCTGGACGAAAAAGCCATCGCCATGGCCAAGCGCAACGCCAATATTAACGGCTGCAACGGCCCGCTGCGCATCGACTTCGTGCATGCGGATGCCTTCGTCTACGCCCGCCAAATGGTCCGCAACGGGCGGCAGTTCGACGTCGTGCTGCTGGACCCGCCCAAGTTCGTGCAGGGCCGCGATGAAGAGAAAGAAGAGGGACTCAAGAAATACAACGACCTGAACATGCTGGGCTTGCAATGCGTACGCCCCGGCGGACTCTTCGTCACCTGCTCCTGCTCCGGGCTGGTCACTCCGTCGGAGTTCGAGAAAGTGGTCATCAAGGCGGCGCAGCGGCTGGGCAAACGCTTGCAAATCATGGAGATGAGCGGGCCGGGCTGGGACCACCCCTTCCTCTCCACCTACCCGGAAGGCCGCTACCTTAAAGTGATCTGGGCGCGCGTGTTATCATGATCGAATCGCTGGTCATCGGCTTGGCGTTGGCGCTGCTGCTGGGCATGGCAGCGCAAAAACTGCATCTCTCCCCCCTGGTGGGTTACCTACTGGCGGGAGTGATAGCGGGTTCGCCGCAGGTGAGCAGCGTGGACAACCACACGGTGGAGGAGTTCTCGCACGTGGGCATCGTGCTGCTGCTCTTCGGGGTGGGTTTGCATTTTCATTTCAAGGACCTGCTGGCCGTGCAGCGCGTAGCCCTGCCGGGGTCGGTGCTCAACATGCTGCTGCATACCGTGGTGGGCGGGGCGATTTTCTACGCTTTCACCGGCTGCGGATGGGCGGCTGCGGCCATGTTCGGCGTGTGCTTCAGCGTGGCGAGCACGGTAGTACTCACCCGCGTGTTGGAAGATAACCGCGTGCTGCACACTCCCTCCGGCCACACCGCCCTGGGCTGGCTGGTGGTGGAGGACATTTTCACCATCGTGCTGCTGGTGCTGCTGCCTGCTCTGGTGAGCGGCGGCAGTGTGGGCATGGCCCTGCTGGGAATGGCACTGAAGCTGGTGGCACTGGTCATCTGCGTGGCCTACGTGGGCAAGTATATCATCCACCGCGTGCTCACCTACTTGGCGCGCAGTGCCTCCGGCGAGATGTTTACGCTGGCGGTGCTGGTGTTTGCCATGGGCATTGCGGTGCTTTCCGCGCATGTGTTCGGGGCGTCCATGGAGTTCGGGGCCTTCCTCTCCGGCATGGTGCTGGGGCAGAGTCGATTTGCAGCCCGTGCGGCGAGCGAGGCCCTGCCGATGCGCGATGCCTTCGCGGTGCTCTTCTTCGTGTCGGTCGGCATGTCCTTCGATTGGCACGGCATGGTGGAGCAACTGCCGCTGGTACTGGCCATGCTAGGCTTCACGATTATTTTCAAACCGCTCACGGTATGGCTCAGCGTGCTGTTGCTGCGCAAGCCGATGCGCATGGCCGTGCTGGTGGCGGGCTCTTTCAGCCAGGTCGGTGAGTTCTCCTTCATCCTGGGCGCACTGGCGGCGGGGGAATGGGGCCTGCTGGACAAGGCGGCCGTCAATGTGATCACGGCGGTGGCCATCATCTCCATCACGCTGAACCCGCTGCTGTACCGCCTGCTGCCGGGGCTCATCCGCGCGCTGGAGAAACGGGGCATCGGCCAAGGTCCGGCACCCGCCGCCGTACCGCAGCCGGAGGATTCGCGCTACCGCAGCATCGTGGTGGGCTACGGTCCCTGCGGCGAGATGCTCACCGGCATTCTGCGCGATCATGACATGGACGTGGTGGTGCTGGAGATGAACATCGACACCGTCAACAAACTCTGCGGGGCGGGACTCCCCGCGCTGCACGGCGATGCGCGCTCGCGCTCCGTGTTGCAGGCCGCCGGCTGCGAGCAGGCCAAGGCCATCATTATCACCTCCTCCGCCGCCCCCGCGCAGGAGATTGCCTCCGCCGCGCGCAGCCTTAACCCCGGCATCGAGGTGCTGGCCCAGACCCACTACATCCGGGATGCTCGAAAGCTGCGCAGCGAGGGGGCACGCAATGTTATCTCCGGCGAGGAGGAAGCGGCCATCACCATGGGCGTGACCCTGCTGCGCAGCCTCGGCGCCACGGAGGAACAGGTGATGCAGGAACGCCGCCAGCTCCGCCGAACGCTCTCCCCGTAACCCCTCTCCCAACCCAACATTCTGCTTATGATATTCACTCTCATGATAGGCCTGGCACTGGCACTGCTGTTCGGCATTATCGCGCAAAAACTCAGTCTCTCTCCGCTGGTGGGCTACCTGTTTGCCGGCATCGCGGCGGCGGCCCTGGGCACCGGCGGCATGGACGGCGAGACGGTGCACGGCTTCTCGGACCTTGGCATCGTGCTGCTGCTCTTCGGTGTGGGGCTGCAATTCCACTTCAAAGACCTGTTGGCCGTGCGTCAGGTAGCCGTGCCGGGCAGCATCATCAACATGGTCCTGCGAACCCTGCTGGCGGGGGCGATTTTCTACGCCCTCACCGGCTGCTCTTGGGAGTGCGCGGCCATGTTCGGTGCCTGCCTCAGCGTCTCCAGCACGGTGGTGCTCACCCGCGTGTTGGAAGATAACCGCATTCTGCAAACCCCCGTGGGGCACACGGCCTTGGGCTGGCTGGTGGTGGAGGACATCGCGACCATCGTGCTGCTGGTGTTGCTGCCCGCCCTGGTGCGCGGAGGCTCGCTGTGGGAGGCCATGTTCTGGATGTCGGTGAAGCTGCTCGCGCTCATTTTCTGCGTGGCCTACCTGGGCAAATACGTCATCAAGAAGGTGCTCACCTACCTCTCCGGCAGTGCGTCCGGCGAGCTCTTCACGCTGGCGGTGCTGGTGTTTGCCATCGGCATTGCGGGGCTCTCCGCGCATGTGTTCGGGGCGTCCATGGAGTTCGGGGCCTTCCTCTCCGGCATGGTGCTGGGGCAGAGCCGCTTTGCGGCCCGCGCGGCGAGCGAGGCCTTGCCGATGCGCGATGCCTTCGCGGTGCTTTTCTTCGTGTCGGTGGGCATGGGGTTCAACCTGCAGGGGCTTCTGGACCATTGGCAACTGGCACTGGCCATTCTGGGCTTTACCATGCTGCTCAAGCCGCTCATCGCCTACCTGAGCATCCGCCTGTTGCGTAAGCCTTTCCGCCTCGGCGTGCTGGTGTCGGCATCCTTCAGTCAAATCGGTGAATTTTCCTTCATCCTCGCCTCGCTGGCGGCGTCTAAATACGACCTGCTGCCGGACTACGCCTGCAATGTCATCACGGGCGTGGCGATCATTTCCATCACGCTGAATGCCATGCTCTATCGCTTGGTGCCGCCGATGGTGGACAAGCTGGAGCGGCGCGGCGTGGGGGTGGTCGTCGATTCCTCGGCGGCCCCGGCACCGCCCACGGATGACCGCTATCGCATCATCGTGGTAGGCTACGGTCCCTGCGGGGAGCTGCTGACGCGCATTCTCCGCGCGCATGATATGGATGTGCTGGTGCTGGAGATGAATATCAACACCGTGGCCCGCCTGGCGAAGGAGGGCATCCCGGCCCTGCACGGCGATGCTCGGGTGCGTTCCATCCTGCGCATGGCGGGCTGTGAGCAGGCGAAGGCCATCATCATCTCGACTTCCGCCGCTCCGGCAGAGGCCATCGCTTCCGCCGCACGCGGGCTGAACCCGGAGATCCGCGTGGTGGCGCAGACGCAGTATATCCGCAACGCTCGCCTCATGGAACAGGGCGGGGCAGCGGCGGTCTTCTCGGGCGAGGAGGAGGTGGCGCTTTCCATGAATGACCACCTGCTGCGCGGATTCGGTGCTACGGAGGAGCAGGTGATGCAGGAGCACCGCGAGGCGAAGAAACTTTTGCGAGCCGTGCCATGCAAATAGCCTCTGCCCAGACAGTGCGCGCCGCAGAACAGGCGGCTTTTGCAGCCCGGCTCACGAGTTCGTCGGTGCTCATGGATGCCGTGGTGGAGCGGCTGGCGCGCCACCCTTTCGTGCGGGCGTTACAGCCGGAGGCCGTGGTGGTGTATGCGGGGCGCGGTAACAATGCGGGGGATGCCATCGGGCTGGCCGCTCGGCTGGGTCTGCCGGTGGTGCTGCGGCTTGTCGGGGGTGGACTGTCAGCGGAGTCGCAGCGGCAGCTGGAGGCCCTGCCCGGCTACGAAACGGAGCTTCCGCCGCCGGGGACGCGGCTTCTTCTGTTGGATGGTTTGTTGGGCAGCGGAGCGCACGGACGCCTGCGAACGGAGTATGCGGATGCCGTGCGCGAGATGAACGCCCTGCGGGCAGCGTCACCGGGTTCCTGTCTGCTGGCGGTGGATATACCGACGGGGCTGGATGCCGAGTCGGGCAGCTTCACGGAGGGCGAGGTGGTGTTGGCGGATGCTACGGCGGCCATCGGTTGCGTGAAACCCGGGATGCTGGCGGATGGCGCGCAGGATGCCGTGGGGCGTCTGCTCTGCATCCCTCTGCCGGAGGTCGCCATCGCGCCGTGCTCACCCCACCGCGTGTTAGATGCGGCGGAGGTGGCGGGCTGGCTTCCGCGCTCGCCGTTTTCCTGCTTCAAGAACCGCCGGGGGCGCGTGGCCATCGTGGCGGGCAGCATCGGGATGCTCGGCGCGGCGGAGCTCTGCGCGCGGGCGGCGGTGCATGCGGGGGCCGGTCTGGTGGCGGCCTACGCCCTGCCGGAGGCCTACCCGCTGCTGGCGGTTCGTATGCCGCCGGAGGTAATGGTGCGCCCCGTGGCGTCCTACGCCGACATCGCAGAGCCGCAGGCCGATGCACTGGTCATCGGCCCGGGTTTGGGCAGCCTGCCGCCCCGCGAGCGCACGGCCCTGCGCAAACTCGCCGCCGATTTTCCCCGCACCGTTGTGCTCGATGCGGACGGCCTGAATCTCGCCGCCGAGGAGGGCTGGGATTTCCCGCCTAACTTCATTCTCACCCCGCACCCCGGGGAGATGCGCCGACTGGATCCCCACCCCGTAACCACGCGCCTTGAGACGGTGCAGCGCTTCCTCGACCGGCACGACTGCACCCTCCTCCTCAAGGGCTGCCGCACCGTCATCGCCGACCGCCGGCAACTCTTTTACAACTCCACCGGCGGCCCCTTCATGGCCAACGGAGGCCAAGGCGATGTCCTCTCCGGCGCCATCGCGGCCCTCGCCGCCCGCGGCCTGCCCCCCCTCCGCGCCGCAGCCCTCGCTGCTTACCTCTGCGGCCTCGCCGCCGAATCCCTTGCCTCCCCCATCACCCCCGCCTCCGCCGTCGCCTCCGCCCTCGCAAAGCTCGCGGAGTAAGAAAATGGCAGAAATGTGGTGGAAAAGCAGCTTGCAGAGGGGGCGGGAAGGTGGTATGATGGGTGGGCATGGAATGGGGACGAATGACGCGACGGGATTTTTTGAAAGGGCTGGGGCTGTTGGCTCTGGGGGCGGTGGCGTCGTGTCGGCGGGCGCAGGTGTATGCGATTGAGCCCGAGGGGTGTCCGGAGTGGATGCGGGCGGGAGAACTGACGGCCTTTGCCACGTGCATGCCGTGGCCGCGCGGGGCATACCCGCTGCTGGCAGTGTGCAGCGGCGGGGTCCCGATACGGCTTGAGCCGAATCCGCATGCGGGGCAGCCGGGGCTTCCGGCGCATGTGCTGGCAAGCATCACGGACCTGTATGACCCCGCGCGCGAAGCCGAACCCACCTTCTGCGGGAAGCCCTACCCCGCGGCCGGCATCGCGGGCGGCATCCGCGCTTGGGCGGACGGCCTGCGCAAGGGGCGCCGCATCGGTTTTCTCTTCCCCGAAGGCTACTCACCCCTGCGCGCGAGGCAAGCCGAGCAACTGCAACAGGCCGGAGCAGGAGTGCGCATGTATGCCTACGACCCTTTGGCCGAGTACAGCGACTGCCCCGCCCCGGAGCCCCTGAACACCGCACGCCGCCTCTCCCTGGGCGAGCCCCGGCGCTTTGCCCACGGCTTCGGCAGCCTCGAGGAACTGACCCGCGACTTGGCCGAACTGGAAGCCCTCTTCATCTTCACCCCCGCGGATGCCGCCGAACACTCCCCCGCCTTCGCCGAGGCCCTGCGACACACCTCGGCGGAAACCTACCGCTTTTGCCTGCGCCGAGACCGAACCGCCGAGCTGTGCACCTACACCGTGCCCGCCACCCATTTTTTAGAAGAATGGGGAGCAGAAGCCGACACACACGGCCACATCTGCCTGCGGCAACCCGTCACCCTACCCCTGCGCCCCGCCGTATCAGAAGCCGAAGTTCTGGAAGCCCTGCTGCACGGCAGAGACCTGCACCCGAACACCGGCGACAGCCCCGCCCGCCGCGCCCTGCGCGAGCTGCTGCCCGACACCGACAGCATCCTGCGCCGAGGGCTGACCGACGGTGCCCCCCGCCCCGAGCTCCCCTGCCCCCGCAGCACCGACCGCTACTTTCACCCCCTGTTTGGCGACGGTCGCAACACCCACAACCCATGGCTCCGCGAAGCCTATGACCCGCAGAGCGGCACCGCCGGTGCCCCCGTATGCGAACGGGGACTGTGCCCCTTCGCCCCCGAATCCCGCGCCGACGAACTCCCCCGGCAAACGAGCTACCCCGCCCGCGACCTACCGTGCACCACCCTGCACCCCCTCCCCGGCCCCGGTCCGCAGTGGGGGCTGCTCATTGACCTCTCCCGCTGCTGCGGCTGCAACGCCTGCACCATCGCCTGCCGTGCAGAGAACAACATTCCCACCGTGGGCGCCGAGCAACAGAATGCGAACCGCGACCTGCAATGGCTGCGCCTGCGCCGCTACGGCAGCACCATTGTACCCACCCTGTGCCGACAATGCGCCAACGCCCCCTGCGAGGCCGCCTGCCCCGTGAACGCCACCGTACGCACCCCGGAAGGCCTGAATGCCATGGTGTACCCCCGCTGCATGGGCACCCGCTACTGCGCTGCCGCCTGCCCCTACGGCGCGCGCACCTTCAACTTCTTCGACTACAGCGCAAGAGCACGGGAGCAGCTCCCCCTGCCCGCCAACCCGCGCGTGACCGTACGCCCTCGCGGCGTGATGGAAAAATGCACCCTCTGCGTGCAACGCATCAACGCCGCCAAAACAGACGGCAGCACCCCGACCACGGCCTGTGCACAAGCTTGCCCCGCCGGGGCGATCCGCCTGGTAGACCTTACCCGCATTCCCCCCACCCCGGGCATCACCACGGCCTTCGATGTCCCCGGCACGGAGCCCCGCGTCTTCTACCTGGCCCCGGAGGCTTAGGGTTGCAGCCGCTCGATGCTCCAACTGCCATCCGTCATCAGCGTGTACATAAAGCGGTCGTGCACACGCCCCGGGCCGCCCTGCCAGAACTCCATGTGGTGCGGCACAATGCGGAAGCCACCCCAGAAATCCGGCAGCGGCACCTGCCCCTCCGCAAACTTGCGCTTGAGCTCCTGCAACTTCATCATCAGCAGCTTACGCGTCGACACAACTTGGCTTTGGTGCGACACCCAAGCCCCGAGCTGTGACTCCCGCGGACGCGTGAGGAAATACTTCAGCGTCTCCGCACGCGAGATCTTCTCCACCCGTCCATAGACGATAATCTGACGCTCCAGCACCACCCAAGGCAGCAACATGCACACCTCCGGGTTGGCTGTCATCTCCTGCGCCTTGCGGCTCGTGTAGTTAGTGAAGAAAACATAGCCGCGCTCATCGTAATACTTCAACAAAACCGTACGCAGAGAAGGCAAAGCCCCCGGCGTGCAAGTGGCCAGACTCATGGCGTTCGGCTCTGCGATGCCGCTCTTGAGAGCCTGGCGGAACCACACATCGAACTGCTCGAAAGGCGTAGCCGCCAAATCCCGGCGGTGCAGCGTCTCCTTGAGGTATTCTTCGCGAAAGGCAGATAAATCCATGCCCGCACTATACCACTGCGGAGCCCTTCCTGCAAGCCCAAAGCCCGCATAAGAGGGACCGGCAGAGGGCCCGATTGCATTTTTTTTGCGGGAAAATGAACTTCTTGCTTGCCAAACGGGCAGAATGTGCTTAAATAAGAGCTGTCAATTCTGCAAACAGCACTTATTCAGACAGATATGAAAACGACACTCACACGCTTCGGCATCCGCTCTCTCACCTGCGGTATGATCGCTTTTGCTGCTCTCGCTCCGGCCATGGCTGAGGAAGGGGGCGCCAAGTCCAAGAACATGCTCGACACCTGGGTCATTGCCGGTGGTTGGACCATGATTCCGCTGGTCCTGCTGCTGATCTGGTGTCTCTACCTGCTCACGACCTGCCTCATGAGCCTGAAACGCGAGAAATTCTGCCCGGAGGCTCTCCGCGGCCAGCTCATCTCGCTGATGGGTGAGTGCCGTGTGCAGTCCGCCATTCAGCTGGCCACGCAGAGCCCGACCTACTTGGGCCGCTTGGTGGCATACTCCCTGCCGAACGTGGACGCCAACCGTCCGGAGGACCTGGGCAAGGATGCCGTGGAGGACTCCGTGGTTGAGTTTGCCGGCAACGAGCGCCCGGCGGTGATGCTCAACGTGGACATTCTGGCCCTTATCGGCGCCATTGCTCCGTCCATCGGTCTGTTCGGTACGATTCAGGGTATGGTGCTCGCCTTCGAAACTCTGGCCACCGCCGGTTCTGCCGACCCGAGCCAGCTGGCAGGTTCCATTTCCGTGGCCTTGCTCACCACCTTCTGGGGCCTCATCATTTCCATCATTGCTCTGCCTGCCTTCTTCTTCCTGAAGAAGCATGCCCAGAAGCTTGAGTCCGAGTGTGTGAACACCGTGGCCGAAATGATGAACACCTCCATCAACGTCATCAACGCCGAGGCTCAGCTCGCCCGCATCCCGGAGGGCTTGAACGCCGAGGAGGGTGAGGAAGGCGAGGGCGAACTCATCGAGGGTCAGGAAGCCTAAGCCGGGTAAGCACCCCGGATAAGACAGGCCTGCCCGCAGGCAACCGCAGCGGGCAGGCGTTCACATCGAAAACACCATTCAGACTATGGGAAAGAAAAGAGTTAAAGTGGAGGAGATGGAGTGCAAGCCCAACATGTCTCCCATGATTGACGCTTGCTTCCTGCTGCTGATTTTCTTCGTGGTGAATGCCACGCAGATTACGGTGGCCAAGGACCCCTTCGTCAAGATGCCCAAGGCTGTGAAGTGCGATGACCTGAAAGACGCGCAGAACTGCATTGTGGTAGACGTCTTTGCGGATGGGGAGAAGATGGACCAAAAAGCCAACGGAGACAAACCCAGCGAGGCGGTACGCTTTGCCGAGAAGCACGGGCAGGCGATTTGGCACGTAGCCAAGAGCATGACCGACGGCGACAAGGTAGCGGCAGCCCTGAAGGACTACCAACCCAAGGGTTACACCGAGGACCAGTTCGACCAGATGACGGAGTGCATCCGCAGCTACAAGGACCACATTGCGCAGCGCGTGGAGAAGGAGAAGATCGTCCTCTACCTGCGCGGTGACATCGCAGCCCCCTGGGCCCGCACCAACAAGGTCATTGCCGCGGCGGCCAAGGCCGGCATCACGAACATCGTGTTCGCCAACCAGGAACTGAAACAATAACCCACGCACAGACGAGACTATGGCAAGACGCAAACAGAGACCCGTGGAGGAACAGGAAGATCCGGAGATGAACATCTCCTCAATGATCGACGCCTGCTTCCTACTGCTCATCTACTTCTTGGTGGCCACCTCACTGGTGCAGGAAAAGAAGCTGGACATGGCCATTCCGGGCAGCTCGGCAGCGAGCGGCACCCCGCCGCCCATTGAGCCGGGACGCATCCGCGTGGAGGGTTCCGGGGCAGTCTTCTGGATGGGCAGCGGCAACAACCTGCCGGTGGGCGATGCCCTCACCATCCTGGACCGCCAGGGCGTACCGAAGCCCACGGATTCCAATTACAAGACCTACACCAACGAGCGCAACCTCGATGCCTTGGTGGAGCAGCTCAAGGAGCTGAAGTCCCAGGCCCAGAGCGCCGGGCAGGAGCCGATCGTGCAGATTATCGCAGACGGCGATGTATGCCACCAGCGCATTGTGGACGTGATGGGAGCCTTGGCCTTGGCTGACATTCACACCGTTGGCTTGCAGTGTCCCGAGAAGTAACCACCCCTTCCCCGTAACACACACAACTTCAAGGAGGGGAGTAGGCGGCAGAGTGCCGTTGCTCCCCTCCTTTTTTCGCGAAACAAACACAAACGACAATTTTTCACAGCAACAACCAAACGAAGACAATGAAACTCAGCACAACATTCACGCTTGCGGCACTGGCGTTCACGACGCCGATGCTCTGCCAGGCGCAGGACCCGGTAGGGTCGCTGGCGCAGGTGAAGCAACTGGCTGCCGCCGGCAAGATCAACGAGGCAGCACAGCTGGCAGACAAAGTCATCACCAAGTTCAGCGGCGAGGGTAACCTGGCCAAGCAATACAGCTATGTGGTGCCCTTCTACCTGTGGGAGAAGGCAACCATGTATATGAAGGTGGGCCGCTATGACGAGGCCGTGGAAGCCTTCAAGAAGCTGAACCCCGGCCAGCGCTGGAGCAGCAAGGAATTTCTGAACACAGCCCGCGCCAGCCTTCCGGCCGAGCAGATGGACTATGTGGAGATGTACTCCACGGCCTCCATCTTCCAGCAGGGCCATGCCCGCTACAAGCAGGCCATCGGCACGGACGGCAAGGGGGGGGATCTCTCCAAGCTGGATGAAGCCATCAAGTACCTGGACGAGTACCTGAAGCTGCTCGAGAAGGGCAAGGTCTCCAAGGCAGAGAAGAAGCTCAAGGTGGAGAGCCAGGTGTGCTTCCTGCTAATGCAGTCCTGCCTGCTGAAACCGACTCCGGACTTCAAGAAAGCGAACGAGTACTTGGAGAAGAGCATGCAGGGCAAGGGCAAATTGCCGGATGACATGGCTATTCAGGGTCTGGAATCCATCGTGAAGGTGGCTACCACCAAACCGGAGTACATCGACTGGGCTTATAAGATTATCGAGGGCAACCCCTCCAGCTACAACCTGGGTGCACAGCGCTCCGCCAAGTTCGCGGGCAAGTTCCTGAACATGGGTATCCGTGTAGCGGGCTTGGTTCCCAAGTTCATGCAGAACAACACCCCGCAGGCCGTTGAGCAGGGGGCGCAGGCTGCCCGCGCGGCTTCGGCTCTCTTCAGCATCATGCCTGACCTCCGCGAGGTAGCGAACGCGACCGGTGCGCTGGACAAGAACATCGGCAAGCTGAAGGACGAGCGCCGCCCGGTCATCAGCGACTCCGGCACGGGTGAAAGCATCAAGCCGGAGGTGAACAAGAAGCTCCTCTCCCAGTACAAGGACTTCATCGCCAAGGGTAAGTATACGGAGGCTTATGCCATCATGACCCAGGCCAACATGTACTACCAGTGCTTCAGCAGCGCCCGCTTGGGTCGTGCCGGTTTCCAGGTGATTGTGGACCGCTACCCCGACCTGCAGAAGGAAGAAAAGGACCCGAAGAACAAGGACAAGAAGATCCTCAAACCGCAGAAGGACAACAACCTGTACCTGCTCTCGCAGTTCTGCTCCGCTTGCGGTGATGAAGCCGCGCAGGAGAAATACCAGGCCATGATGGACCAGAGCTCCGCCGACGGCAGCATGAAGAAGTCCCTTGCTTTCGGTGAGCTCAAGAAGCTCTGGAAGAAGGCAGAGGCCACCTACAAAGACCCGAAGGCCGCCGACAGCGACAAGCGCGCCGCCTACGAGAAGGTGATCAAGCAGACCGACACCGTGATGGAACAGATGAAGGACAACAAGTCCATCTGGGCCTATGCATGCATGCTCAAGCTGACCTCCAACTTCCGCATCGCCAACTACGGTAAGGCCATCGAGGTGGGCAATGAGTTCCTGAAGTCCGAGGCTCTGAATGCCAAGGGCGAGGGCGCCATCAAGCCGGCGCAGGTGGACCAGTTCACCACGCAGGCTCTGTACTTCATCTCGGAGTCCTACATCAGCCTGGGCAAGGCGGGCGACCTCTCGCAGTACGAGAACGCCTACAAGCAGTTCGAGAAGTACGTCACTTACCTGGCCGGTGCCTCCTTTAAGCCGACCACAGAGACGCTGCCGGACAAGCTGCTGAAGGATAAGATCGCGCCCAACTTCTACTACGGCATCGCCAACATGCTCATGGACCGCGGCCGCCAGCAGGAGGACACGCAGAAGCAGGACTACGAGACGGCCACCAAGCTGTGTAAGATCATCGCCGCTTCCTGGAAGGACAACCCGATTGCCCCGCGTGCCGCTCTCACTGCCGGCAACCTGCAGATGTTCATCGCCCGCGACGGCAAGCTGGATAAGGCTGTGGCCGACGAGGGCAAGCGCGCCAGCTTGGCTCTGTTCGACACCGCCCGCACGTCCGCCTTCGCCATGGCAGAGAAGGATCCGAAGCAGGCTGCCAAGATGAAGGATGTGGCCTCCCAGGCCCTGTTCTTCCTGGCCTCCTACTCTGCGGACCTCAAGATGACGCCGGAGGAGACCAACGAGCAGCAGTCCGCCCGCATCCAGGGCTATGTGGATGAGTTCTGGAGCAAGGCCGACGGCGAAGGCAACGCCAGCGCGCTCGATATGTCCGACTTGGCTCTGGCCCGCGCCTGCAAGGCCACCAAGGACACCCCGGGAGCCGTGGAGGCCTTTGACGCCGCCGTGAAGAAGGACGAGGAAATCATCGCCCGCGAGGCGACCTATGCCTTCAAGCGCAACACGCCCAACTCCAAGCTGGAGCGCTACATCAACTCCTATGTGGAGAAGTACACCAAGGGCATGGCGACCTTCCACGGCAAGAACATGACCCTGGCGGACAAGAGCGAGAAGTTCGGCAATTTCCCGGGTCTGGATCCGAACGACAAGTACACCGGCTCCATTTTCCGCATGGCCATCATCACCGCCATGGGCGATGAAATGGCTGCCGCGAAGGACCCGGAGGTCAAGAAGCAACTCCGCACCGACATGACGAAGGCCCTAGAAGAAATGGCCCTCAAGTATCGTCCGGACGACCTGACGAACTACAACTGCGTGCAGGTGGGCGACTACCTCGTGAAGTATGTGGGCGAGATGAGCGATCCCTCCTCCATGGAGCATGAGCTTAACCAGGCGATTGCCTACTACAGCAAGGTCATCGAGCGCAAGGGAGAGTACCTGGACAACGCCCGCGTGGGCAAGGCACAGGCCCTCGCCTACCGTGCCAAGGGCAACGACAAGCAGGATGCCATCGCCCTCTACCAAGAGGTCTCCGAGTGCGGTGATCCCGTCATCATGGCCCCGGCACTCTACGGCATGGCGGAGAACTACATGGCTACCGGCAATGTGAAGCAAGCCATTGCCTGCGCCGAGAAGTTCCTGAACAACCGTCAGATGACCTTCAAGCGACTGGACATGATTCTGCTGGCCGGCGATGCCTACCTGAAGGATCAGAACTACAACAGCGCCCTCATTCAGTTCATGAATGTCTACAACCAGAACAAGGGACGCTTCGAGTACTCGATTCCGGCCTGCATCAAGATGATGGACACCTGGGCAGCCCGCAACACCCCCGCCACCGGCAGCCGCATGAAGGGCGACTACAAGCCCTCCGATGCCTACCAGGCTTGGACCACCGGTAAGAGCTTCGTGGAGCTCATCAACCGCAGTGTGAAGGCCGGCGGCGACAAGTTCAAGCTCACCGGCAGCCAGATGAAGCTGCTGAGCGACTTGGAGGCCAAAGTGAAGGCTGCTAACACCCCGCAGGTGCAGCAGGAAGAGAAACAGCGCATTGACTTCGCCAATCGCGTGCAGCAGAACTAATCACCCCCTACCTCTCACATAACGATGAAATTCTCACACATCACCACCTTGGCTTTCAGTGCCCTGGCCTGCGCCGGTTTGGCCCAAGCGCAGCAGGCGGGCGGCCCGGAGCTCATTGTTCACGTGCAGTTCGACAAAGCACAGGAAATCCTCAAGGTAACCTCCTGCACGGGAGATACCTTCCAGTTCACGGATCGCCGCGACGGCTCGCAGAAGGCGGCCACCCCCAAGGACACCAAGATCTTCTACATCGACACCCCGAAGGACTTGGTGGAGGCGGAGGAAGCCTTCCGCGGCAATGAGCTGGCCGCTGCCCGCAAGCAGCTGGCTGCCGTCAAGAGCAAGTACGCCATGTACAACGCCCTGCCCGGCAACCCGTCCACCAAGGCAGCCCTCATGGAGCTGGAATGCGCCGTGCGCATGCAGGACTGGGCAGCCGTGCGTATGCTGGCCAACTCCTTCCCCAAGTTCGACCTGCTCAAGGGCGAGGAGCTGGCACTGGTGGAGGCGGCCCGTATCGCCGGCATGATCACCGATGACCCCGGCTGCGCCGGTACCATCAGCAAGGCTTACAAATTCCTCTCCGAGAAGAAGAAGGAAGCCTTCCGCAACATGCCGACAGACAAGTATGCTTGGGTGTGCTACGCCCGCGGCCGCTCCCTGGCCAACGGACTGGGCGACTCCGTTCCGGCGGACAAGGTAGACACCATGCACGAGGCGGTTGACCTGCTCTGCCAGTGCGTGATGGCCTCCCGCGGCAAGAACCCGGAGCTGGTGGAGGACGCCCTCTCCCGCAGCATCGACCTGCTGGTAGCGGCTCCGGGCGTCAAGGAAGCCATGGGCAAGCTCCGCGGCAACATCACGAAGAAAACCTGGGAAGAAGCTCCCTTTGACCTGCGCGATGCCGTGGCCATGGCCAAAATCTATCGCACGGTGGTAGCCCCCAAGGGCAAGAACAAGAATGCGGATGCACTCTGCAAACTGTTCTACAATGCCACGCCGGATCGCAGCAAAGGCAACAAGGCCGAGGGCGAGAACAAGCCCAAGAAATAACCACTGACCAATCACCGGGCCGGGGGCAGCCGAACGGGCGCCCCCGGCTCTGCCATCAGCAAACACGACGATGATTGACATGCTCGTAAGGCTGTATGACCTGCCGGATGGGGCACCCCTGCGCGCTGCCCTGCAGGCCGGGGGTATTACCGTCCGCCGCTGCAACCCCTTCGAGCGCCACATCCTGGCCGACTGGGTGGGCCGCACCTTCAGCCCCAAGTGGGTGAGTGAGGCCCTCGTGGCCATGGGGCGCCAACCCGCCGCCTGCTACATCGCCACGCAGAACCGCGCCATCGTGGGCTTTGCGTGCTACGACACGACCGCCCGCGGCTTCATCGGCCCCATGGGGGTCGACCCCGGGCAGCGCGGCAACGGCCTCGGCAAGGCCCTGCTCATCACCGCCCTGGAGAATATGCGCGCCCTCGGTTACGCCTACGCCGTTGTCGGCGGGGTCGGGCCGCAGGAGTTTTATGCTCGCTGCGTGGGCGCCACTCCCATCGAAAATTCATCGCCGGGTATCTACAAAGACCTGCTGCCGGACCCGCCGCAGCACTCATAATACGCTTTTTTTGACGAAACAGGCGACTTTACCTTGACATGGAAGAAAAAAACTGGTAAAAATAGCCCATAGCTTATCTATTTCTCATGAAACGTTTCTTTTCGATCGCATCTGCACTCTGCGCGGCAGCCACGCTTTTGACCTCGTGCCAAAAGGAGGAGGAATCCACCCTGAAGCTGGCGCAGGAACTCACCGAGGAACTGCAGTCCGTTGTGAACAAATCGCAGGCCGATGCGTCGGCCGAGCGAGTAAAAGTGCTTTACGAGCGCTTCATTAACTCTCTCAACCGCCCGATGACGGGCGACGGATCGGCCCTGTACAAGAGCTGCGGCAATCCGGAGACCGATCCCCGCAGTGAAGAGTTCGCCAAGGCCCTGCAGGCGCTGGCCAAGGAAATCGGTCGTGTACGCGCCAGCAAGCCGGTGCCCTCCTATGACCAGCCGGTGGATGACCAGATTCTGTATACGGCAGTAGAGAAGCACCGCCACCTGACCCAGCCGGAGCGCCCGCGCAAGAACTACGGCGAAGCCTCTGCCGAGGAAATCGAGGTGGTGCAGCAGCACAGCGACTTGGCCGGCGGCATTGCGGATGAGAACAAGCAGCGCTGGCTGCACAACACCCTCTACGGCAGCACGGACTCCGACGGCGAGGAGTTCAAGGAGCTGACGATGTTCGATGAGTGCTACGGCTCCACCGCCATGCAGGAGGCCTTGGCCTACAAGACAACGCCCTCCAAGCAGGAACTCTTCTCCGCTCCCGAGGCCCCCGCCGCCCCGGAAAAGAAGGAGGCTCAGCCTGAGCCCGAGCCCGAGACAGCCGAGGCCCCGGCCCTCACCGGTCTCGACAGCGGCAGCTCTTCTTCCGATGATGAGGAGGACTCCGGTGACTCCGACAGCGGCAGCGATGATGATTCTTCCGACACCTCCGACACGGATACGGATACCGACATCGACACCGGCGACTCCTCCGATGACAGCGGCGACGATTCCTCCGACTCTTCTGATTCTTCCGACACCTCCGACAGCAGCTCGGATAGCTCCGACAGCTCGACGGACACGGACGACATCGGTTTGGACTCCGGCTCCGATGACAGCTCTGACTCCGGCACGGACAGCGGCAGCGACGACAGCTCCTCCGACGACAGCAGCAGCGATTCCGGCAGCGAGGACAGCGGCAGCAGCGAGGACGACGACGAGCTCGACTTGGGCATCTGATCCCCTCCCCCGCTCTTCATGAGATACACACGGCAGGGCTCATCACCGCATGAGCCCTGCTGTTCTGCATACGCCCGATGAGCACCAGACTCCTCTTCACCTGCGCCTATGACGGCACCCCCTACCGCGGATGGCAAAGCCAAGCCGGCGGAGGCACGGTGCAGGACACCATCGAGGCCGCGGCCGCAGACCTCCTGCGCGAGCCCCTGCGCATCGCCGCAGCCGGGCGCACCGATGCCGGGGTGCACGCCGAGGCACAGTGCTTTCACGCCGATATACCGGACACCTGCCGTATGACGCCGCAGAACTGGCAGGCAGCCCTGAATGCCCACCTGCCCGCCTCCATCCGCATCATCGGCGTGCGTCCGGTGGAGCCGGACTTCCATGCGCGCTTCCGGGCCAAAGGCAAGGTGTACGAATACCTCATCTGCTGCGCGCCGGTGCAGAGTCCTTTCCTGCACAACCGCTCGTGGCATGTACCGCAGCCCTTCAGTGTCGAGGCCCTCGAGGCGGCCCTGCAGCTCTACATCGGCGAGCATGACTTCCGACGCTTCGCGGCCAATCGGGGAAACGAACCCGCTGACCCGCCGCCGGATTTCTACCTGCGCACCGTCTACAGTGCCGAGGTGCTGCGGGAGGGGGACCTGCTGAGGTTGCGCTTCTGCGGCAACGGCTTCATGTACCGCATGGTGCGCATGCTGACGGGCACGGCACAGCGCGTGGCCTCCGGCCGCATGTCCCCGGGGGAGTTGCAGGGCATGCTGACCTGCCCCACCGGCCCCAAAACACGCTTCTGCGCACCCGCCTGCGGACTCTATCTGCACCAAGTCCTCTACTGACGCAAAGCGCCCGCCCCACCGAGCGACAGGCAGGACGAGCGCGACCGGCTTACTCTGCCGGGGGATGGTGCTTACTTATCGGCAGGAGCCGGGGCGGGCTTCTCAGCCTTCGCCTCGGCGGCAGCCTTATCGGCACAGGCCTTGGCCATGGCAGCGTACTTCTCTGCCAGCTCGGGGTTCTTCGTCACGCCCTTGCCCTCGGCGTACATGTGCGCCAGGGCCCGGCAGGCCGCGCCGTTCCCCTCTGCGGCTGCCTTCTCCAGACCGGCCAGGGAGGCGGCGTACATGCCGTTCGCCTTCTCGGCGTCCTTCGGCGTGTTCACGCCGTTCTCCGTCAGCCAGGCCAGCGTGAACTGCGCCACGGGATCGCCGTTGGCGGCCAGGAGGGTCACCCGCTCCACGTTCAGCGTCTCCTCCGGATTCGCCGGGCAGCAGCACGGGGGGCACTTCTTGCCCTCGTCGCATTTCTTCTCGTTGCACGCTGCCGGCTCGGCTCCATGGGCTCCGAAGGCCGCCAGCACCATCGCTGTGATGAATGCAGTGTTCTTCATAGGCCTCCATTTTGCTCGCTTTCTCCCCCGTTTTCAATCTATCTTGCCAACTGTTTATGGGGTCGCGACAGAAAAAAATCGAAAAAAATGAAAAAAATGAAGAATTAAGATTGACGCATGAAGAAAAATCGTGTATACTGCCCCTGCTTTCATGTCTTTCCGATAAAGACATACGGAGCCGAAACGCTTCTGTAGCTCAGGGGTAGAGCGCATCCTTGGTAAGGATGAGGTCGCGGGTTCAAATCCCGCCAGAAGCTTCCGGACTCTTGCAAGAATAAGCAGCCCAAACACACAAATCCATTACAATTATGGCGAAAGAAGCATTCCAGCGCACCAAGCCCCACGTGAATGTGGGCACTATCGGTCACGTTGACCATGGCAAGACTTCCCTTACCGCTGCAATTACCAAGGTTCTTGCAGAGCAGGGCAAGGCTGAGTTCAAGGCTTACGACCAAATCGACGGCGCTCCCGAGGAGCGCGAGCGTGGCATCACCATTTCCACCGCTCACGTGGAGTACGAGACCGACAAGCGTCACTACGCTCACGTGGACTGCCCCGGTCACGCTGACTACGTGAAGAACATGATCACCGGTGCTGCCCAGATGGACGGCGCTATCCTGGTGGTTTCCGCCGCTGACGGCCCCATGCCGCAGACCCGCGAGCACATCCTGCTTGCCCGTCAGGTGGGCGTGCCCTACATCGTGGTGTTCATGAACAAGATGGACCTCGCTGATCCGGAGCTCGCCGAGCTCGTGGAGATGGAGATCCGCGACCTCCTTTCTTCCTACGAGTTCCCGGGCGACGAGATCCCGATCATCAAGGGTTCCGCCGTTAAGGCTCTGGAGGGTGACCCCGAGGCTAAGAAGGCCATCCTTGAGCTCATGGATGCCGTTGACGCCTACATCCCGACCCCGGAGCGTCCGGTTGACAAGCCCTTCCTGATGCCGGTGGAGGACGTGTTCTCCATCTCCGGCCGCGGCACCGTGGCTACCGGCCGTATCGAGCGCGGTATCATCAAGAAGATGGAGGAAGTTGAGATCGTGGGCATCAAGCCGACGGTGAAGACGGCTGTGACGGACATCGAGATGTTCCGCAAGCTGCTCGACAGCGGCGAGGCCGGCGACAACGTGGGCGTTCTGCTCCGCGGTATCAAGAAGGAGGACATCGTGCGCGGTCAGGTGATCGCCAAGCCGGGTTCCGTGACGCCGCACACCGACTTCGACGCCGCCGTTTACGTGCTGACGAAGGAAGAGGGTGGCCGCCACACTCCGTTCTTCAACAACTACCGTCCCCAGTTCTACTTCCGCACGACGGACGTGACGGGCACGGTGACCCTTCAGGAGGGCACGGAGATGGTGATGCCGGGCGACAACGTGACCATCAGCGTCCAGCTCATCACCCCGGTTGCCATGGAGGAGGGTATGCGCTTCGCTATCCGCGAGGGCGGCCGCACCGTGGGCGCCGGCAAGGTGGCCAAGATCAAGGCCTGATTGCTGCAACACTTAACATAGGGCATCGATTCCCCCGCCCGGGGGATTGAGTCCTCGGCCCGGGAGGCACCCCCGGTAACGCGGGTGCCTCCCGATGAGGCCGAAAAAATCAGATAAGGTATATAGGGTACTAGCTCAATTGGTAGAGCAGCGGTCTCCAAAACCGCGTGTTGGGAGTTCGAGTCTCTCGTACCCTGCCACCTTCTCTGATTTTCTTATCTCTGAACATAACCTGACGTCAACTAAGAATGTTCCGTAAATTATTCCAGTTCATCGCCAATGTCAAGGGCGAGCTCAAGAAGTGCTCTTGGCCCTGGTCGAGCGACCCCAAGGTGAAGGGCTTCAAGAAGTACAAGGAGCTCTGCAGCTCCACGACGGTGGTGCTGATTGCCATGGTACTTCTGGGTGCATATGTTGCGCTGTTTGACCTCATCATGTCGACCGTGGTGAGCTGGGTGATTGTGAACTGCTCCTGACGTCACACGAACGACACCATTTGCTGCTATATGTCCCGCCCTCACGACCGCAAATCGACAGGCACCCGCACCGTACCGGAGTCGGGTGCACAGTGGTATGTACTGCACGTTCTCTCGAACAAAGAGGGGCGCACGGTCAAGAACCTGAACCGGCTTTTTGAGACGGACGAGGAGATGCGCGTTCTTCTGAAGAGCGCTCCCTTGGTACCGACGGAGAAGGTAGAGGAGGTACGCAACGGTAAGAAGCATGTGATGGATCACAAGCTTTACCCGGGTTATGTGTACCTGAACGTTGACCTCCGCCGTCCGGATGGCTCCCTGAACAACGATGCCTGGTACAAAATCCAGGCAGTGGACGGGGTTATCAGCTTTGCCTGCGGCCGCAACAAGGAGCCCCTTCCCATGTCCCCGCGGGATGTGGAGAGCCTGATGGCCGAGGCTGCGCGCTGCAGCGGTGCAGCCCGCCCGAAGGTTGACTACAAGGTGGGTGACATCGTGGTGGTGCTGGACACGGCCTTTGCCGGTGAGCACGGCAACGTGGAGATGGTGGACGCCGAGCGCGGACGCCTGCGCGTGGGCGTGAGCATGTTCGGCCGCACCAATCAGCTGGATTTGGATTACTCGCAGGTATCGCTCGTGCCCCCCGGAGAGGAGGACGGCAGCGTTTCCCCGCTGAATAAGTAAGGCAATTTTCCCCGCTGTCGGGTGCCCGGGTAGGCTTTCCGGGTAGAGGCAGCAAAACCAAACTAACACAACCATGGCTAAAGAAGTAGTTAAAGTCATTAAGCTGCAGATTCCTGCCGGCGACGCGAAACCCTCGCCGCCCGTGGGTCCTGCTCTTGGTCAGGCCGGTGTCAATATCATGGGCTTCTGCAAAGAGTTCAACGCTAAGACGATGAAGCAGAAGGGTGATATTCTCCCCGTCGTGATCACCGTTTACAAGGACAAGTCCTTTGACTTCATCACCAAGCAGCCGCCGGCTGCCATGCTCCTGAAGAAGGCTGCCAACATCGAGTCCGGCTCCGGTGAGCCGAACAAGAAGAAGGTTGCCAAGATCACCAAGGAGAAGTTGATGGAGATTGTCAACACCAAGATGCCGGATCTCAACACGAAGAACCCGGAGGCCGCTGCCCGCATCCTTGCAGGCCAGGCTCGCCAGATGGGTATCGAGATCACCGGTATGTAACCCTTCTATGCAGGAGGATTGAACATTAACCCGAACGTACTGCTACAACAATATGTCTACTAAACGCTCCAAGCGCTACAACGAGGCTGCCAAGCTCGTTGATAAGACCAAGACCTACAGCGTGGACGAGGCGGTGGAAGTGATGAAGAGCTTCCCGGCCCCCAAGTTCGACCCGACGGTCACGGTCTCGTTCCGCCTGACGGTGGATCCCCGCAAGTCCGACCAGATGGTGCGCGGCTCTGTTGCCCTGCCCCACGGCACGGGTAAGAATGTCCGCGTCATCGTGTTTGCCCAGGGCGAGGCTGCCCAGGCTGCCCTTGAGGCCGGTGCCGAGAAAGTCGGTCTGGATGACCTGATCAAGGAGATCCAGGGTGGCTTCCTTGATTTCGACAGTGCAATCGCCACGCCGGGTGCCATGGCCCAGGTGCGCAAGATTGCCCGTATCCTCGGCCCGCGCGGCCTGATGCCGAACCCGAAGACCGGTACGGTGACCGACGACACTGCCAAGGCGGTGCGCGAGGTGAAGGCCGGCCGTGTGGACTTCAAGGTCGACAAGAACGCCAACATCTCCGCTGCCATCGGTAAGCTGTCCTTCGACAGCGAGAAACTTGCCGAGAACGCTCGCGCCTTCATCGGTGCGGTGGTCAAGGCTCGTCCCTCCGGTGCCAAGGGCGCGTACATTGCCGCCGCCACGATGGCGAGCAGCATGAACCCGGGCCTGGCCCTCAGCCAGGTGGAATTCGCTAAGTAAGAACCCTGATTCGGATACAAGACTATGAGCACTGAGAAAAAAGTGAATCCCGATAAGACGACCATCATCGATCAGCTCGCGGAGAAGGTGAATGCCTCCCCCTTCGTGCTGGTGATCGATTACACGGCCGTAACGGTTCCTGAGTTCACCGAGCTGCGCGCTGCACTGGCGGAGGCCGGTGCCACCTGTGTGGTTGCCAAGAATACCTTTATGGCCAAGGCCATTGCCAAGGCCGGTCTGCCGGACATCTCTGCCTCCCTCAAGGGCCAGACGGCCTATGTGATGGGTGAGAAGGATGTCTGCGCCGCGGCTAAGGCGATCAACACCTTTGCTAAGAAGTCCAAGAAGACCGCCTACAAGGTGGGTATTCTCGACGGCGCAGAGCTGACCCCGGAGAAGATCACCGCCCTCGGCGATCTGCCCAGCCGCGAGGTCCTGCTCGCTACCTTGCTCGGTACCATCAATGGTGCGGCCTCTGCTCTGGCTCGCGTCATTCAGGCCTACGTGGACAAAGAAAACGGTGGTTCCACCGAAGAAACTGCGTCTGCGGAGTAAAAAACACTTGACAAGATGGCGGTGTTGTGGTACACCACTCGCCGCCTGAAACAAAATTAGGTACTCTGTCGGCTCTCCGGCCGGTGAGAACTGAAATGGGTGGGAAGCCCCCGCCCGCGACTAAGAACCAATTAAATACACACGACAATGGCTGATTTGAATACAATCGCAGAAGAACTCGGCAAGCTGACCATCCTCGAGGCTGCTGAGCTGGTGAAGATGCTCGAGGAGAAGTGGGGCGTGTCCGCCGCTGCCCCCGTGGCCGCTGCTGCTGCTCCCGCCGCCGCTGCTGAGGCTGCTGAGGAGAAGACTGACTTCGACGTCGAGCTCACGGATGCCGGCAGCAACAAGATCGCTGCCATTAAGGCCGTCCGCGCCATCAAGGCCGGTCTCGGTCTTGCCGACGCGAAGAAGCTCGTGGAGTCCGCTCCCGCCAAGGTGCTGGAGGGTGTCTCCAAGGAGGAGGCTGAGAAGGCCAAGGCCGAGCTTGAGAAGGCCGGTGCTAAGGTCACCATCAAGTAAGCTCTTTTTCCTGCGTGCAGGGGGGGATTCTGTCCCCCCCTGCTCTCGCGTCCCCTCAAATTTCCTAATCTTCACATACACCGTTAACCCTTGATACTCAACAGGTAACAGAGTTTTGGGCAGGCTGGATCGACCCGAGGAATGGCCCACAGGCGACATTCTCCGGGTCGGTTTTACCCTGACGGTAACCGAGCCGGCATCCGGTACCGGGTGCAACAAACCTCATCTTCGGCAACTTATGTCAAAGCCCACACAAGAGCGAATTAGTTTCGGTAAGATCAAGGAGGTCATTGAACCGCCCAACTTGATCGAGATTCAGACGAAGTCCTACGAGGAATTCCTCCAGCGCTTCACCGAACCCGACAAGAGACTCAAAATGGGTCTCCAGGCCATCTTTGTTGAGAATTTCCCGATTCAGAGTTACGACGACCACATTCGTTTGGAGTACATTTCCTACGAGGTTTCGCCGCCGAAGATGTCGGACTACGCGGCCATCCGCGCGGGTGAGACGTACAGTGCCTCTCTGTACGTCAAGTTCCGCATCGTCTGTGCGGACTACAAGTCTGAGGAGAACGTGTACATGGGCGAGATTCCCATGATCACGGACCGCGGCACCTTCGTCATCAACGGTGCGGAGCGTGTTATCGTGGCGCAGTTACATCGTTCTCCGGGCATCTGCTTCGAGAAGACGCACCACACGAACGGCAAGGACATTTTCTCCTTCCGCATCATC
Organism: Akkermansia muciniphila; assembly: GCA_004557455.1. Classification (GTDB taxonomy): domain Bacteria; phylum Verrucomicrobiota; class Verrucomicrobiia; order Verrucomicrobiales; family Akkermansiaceae; genus Akkermansia; species Akkermansia muciniphila_D. The sequence goes on from SFDX01000001.1 coordinate 25,207, forward strand.
CCGGACCGCGGTTCTTGGCTGGAGGTGCAGTTTGACACCAGCGACCTGATGTACGTCTTCTTGGACCGCCGCCGCCGCCGTCGTAAGTTCCTCGCCACGACCTTCCTGCGCTATCTGGGTTATGAGACGGACCGCCAGCTGGTGGAGCAGTTCTACACCATCCAGCGCATCCGCCTCAAGGAGGTGACGAGCGATGAGCTCGAGAACCTGGTTCCCTTTGAGGATGTGAAGTACGGGGACACCCGCGTGAACGTGATTGCCAAGGCCTACGAGCCCATCAGCGGTGCTGCTCTGCGTCGCATGCAGGATCTGGGCATCGAGGAAATCGAGGTCATTGACCAGCGCGAGGAGGAGACCCTCATCAAGACCCTCAAGAAGGACTTGGCTCACGACCGCGAGTCCGCCCTCAAGGAGATTTTCCGCAAGTTCCGTCCCGGTGATCCGGCTTCCGTGCAGCAGGCTGCCACAGCTCTGGACCGCCTGTTCAAGGAGGAGAAGAAGTACGACCTGACCCGCGTGGGCCGCTACAAGATCAACCAGAAGCTCGGTCTGGACGTGCCGGAGGACGTGCGGCTCATCCAGCCCATTGACTTCCTGACGGCCATCAAGTACATGCTCAAGTTGAAGCACGGTGAGGGCCATGTGGACGACATCGACCACTTGGGCAGCCGCCGCGTGCGTGCCGTGGGTGAACTGATTGCCAACCAGTGCCGCGTGGGTCTTGCCCGCACGGAGCGCCTGGTGAAGGAGCGCATGACCCTGTGCGACCCGACCAAGCAGGACCTGACGCCCAGCAAGCTCATCAACCCGAAGGCTCTCAGCGCCGTCGTGCGTGACTTCTTCGGCCGCAGCCAGCTCTCCCAGTTCATGGACCAGATCAACCCGCTGGCCGAGCTGACGCACAAGCGCCGTCTCTCCGCCCTCGGACCGGGCGGTCTGAACCGCGACCGCGCCGGCTTCGAGGTGCGAGACGTGCATCCCTCTCACTACGGTCGTATCTGCCCGATCGAGACCCCGGAAGGTCCGAACATCGGTCTGATCAACTCGCTTTGCACCTATGCTCGAATTGACGAGTACGGCTTCATCGAGACGCCGTTCCGCCGCGTCAAGCACGTGGAGAAGAAGAACAAGAAGGGCGAGGTGATTGACACCGAGGTCATCGTGACCAACGAGGTGGATTACCTGACGGCGGACAAGGAAGAGTACCACATGATCGCCCAGGCCAACAACGAGTTGGACCGCGACGACGGCACGGGGCACTTCGTGAAGAGCCGCATCACGGCTCGCTCCAAGGGTGAGTTCATTGAGGTTGACCCCCGCAAGGTGGAGTACATGGATGTCTCTCCCAAGCAGATTATCTCCATCGCCGCAGGTCTCATTCCCTTCTTGGAGCACGATGACGCAAACCGTGCTTTGATGGGTGCCAACATGCAGCGCCAGGGTGTGCCGTTGATGGTGAACCAGGCTCCGTTGGTGGGCACGGGCATTGAGGCCAAGTGCGCCCGCGACAGTTGCGCGGTGGTCTGCGCCAAGGGCCCGGGTGTTGTCGCTTCTGCCACGGCAGAGTACATTGTGACCACGCCGGACGGCAACCTGCCGGTGCCCCCGCAGCGTTGGCTCTCCGAGCCGAGCTGCATCACTACCGATGTCGAGAAGGGTATCTACGTCTACCAGCTTCGCAAGTTCATGCGTTCCAATGCCTCCACCTGCATCAACCAGCATCCCATCGTTGAGCGCGGGCAGACCGTGAAGGCCGGTGATGTGCTGGCTGACGGCCCCTGCACCGACGGCGGTGAGCTGGCCTTGGGTCGCAACGTGCTGGTGGCTTACATGTCTTGGTACGGCTACAACTTCGAGGACGCCATCATCATCTCCGAGCGCTTGGCGCAGGAGGACGCTTACACGTCCATCCACATCGAGGAGTTTGAGGAGAAGGCTCGCGACACCAAACTCGGGCCGGAGGAAATCACCCGCGATATTCCGAACGTGGGCGATGATGCCCTCAAGAACCTCGGGCCGGACGGTGTGGTACGCATCGGTGCCGAGGTGAAGCCCGGCGACATCCTCGTGGGCAAGATTACCCCCAAGAGCGAGACCGACCTCGCCCCGGAGGAGCGCCTGCTGCGCGCCATCTTCGGCGAGAAGGCCGCTGACGTGAAGGACACTTCTCTGCGTGTGCCGCCGGGCACCACGGGCGTGGTAATGGACATCCGTGTTTTGCGCTCCAGCGCCCCCGGTGCCCCCGCCACCGATATGGAGAAGGAGAGCCAGAAGCAGCGCCAGAAGGTCGACAGCGACTACGAGAAGAGCCGTTCTGACTTGATTAACCAACTGACGGAGAAGCTCTCCGGCCGCCTGCTGGGCGAGAAGATTCCGTTGGAGGTCACACGCGCCGGCAGCGGCGAGACCATTCTGCCGGCCGGCAAGAAGATCACAAAGACCCTGCTCCGCAAGCTCGCGGAGAACCACGGCCAGGTGGAGATGAACGAAAGCCCCGTCCGCAACCAGATCTTCGACATCATGAACAGCTTCGAGAGCCGCTTCGAGGAGCTGGACCACGAGCGTGAGCGCAAGCTGGACCAGATCGAGGCCGGCGCGGAGATGGATCCCGGTGTTGTCACCGAGGTGAAGGTCTACATCGCCGCCAAGCGCAAGCTGGGTGTGGGTGATAAGATGGCAGGCCGCCACGGTAACAAAGGCGTGTGCTCCCGTGTGCTCCCGGTGGAGGATATGCCCTACCTGGAGGACGGTACCCCGGTGGACATCATCCTGAACCCGCTGGGCGTGCCCTCCCGAATGAACGTGGGCCAAGTGTTGGAAGCTCACTTGGGTGTGGCTGCCAAGGCCCTCGGCTTCAAGGTCGCTACCCCGGTGTTCGACGGTATCGATGAATCCCGCATCTGGGACTTCATGAGCAAGGCCAAGCAAGTGCCCGGGTTCTCTTGGGTGGGCGACGGCAAGGACGGCAGTGTAGCCGGTAAGAGTCGCCTGATCGACGGCTTGACGGGTGAGTACTTCCACTATCCCGTGGTGGTGGGTTACACCTACATGCTCAAGCTCAATCACTTGGTGGCGGACAAGGTGCACGCCCGTGCCGTGGGTACCTACTCGCTCGTCACGCAGCAACCCCTGGGCGGCAAGGCTCAGCGCGGTGGCCAGCGCTTCGGTGAAATGGAGGTGTGGGCCATGGAGGCATACGGCGCTGCCTATACCCTCCAGGAGCTCCTCACCGTCAAGTCCGATGACGTGCAGGGCCGTACCCGCATCTACGAGAACATCGTGAAGGGTGATAACTCCCTGGAGGCCGGTACGCCGGAGTCCTTCAACGTGCTCATCAAGGAAATGCAGGCTCTCTGCCTCAATGTGCAACCCATGGAGCGCAAGGACCGCGAGAACGCACCCAAGACCACCGACGAGCTCTTCGACTTGCTGGCTGCCGGCGAGGATGAGGAGGAGACAACCGACCGCGATGATGAATTCAGCGACGATGATGACGCCGATTTCCACGACGAGGACGATGATTCCACCATGTAAACCTATCAACCTTTAACAAATTCCCCATATGGCTTATATTGACCTCAACAACGAGAAGCCCAAAAACTTCGATCAGGTTTGCATCACCGTCGCAAGCCCGGAGGACATCCGCTCTTGGTCCCACGGCGAGGTGAAGAACCCGGAGACGATCAATTACCGCACGTTCAAGCCGGAGAAGGGCGGTCTCTTCTGCGAGCGCATCTTCGGTCCGACGCGTGACATGGAGTGTTCCTGCGGTCGCTACAAGCGTGCCAAGAACAAGGGCACCATCTGCGACCGCTGCGGTGTGGAAGTCACCTCTTCCCGTGTGCGCCGTGAGCGCATGGGCCACATCGAGCTGGCCGTGCCCGTCACGCACATCTGGTTCTACAAGTGCATGCCCAGCCGTATCGGCCTCATGCTGGACCTGACCACGCACGACTTGGAGCGCGTCATCTACTACGAGGACTTCATCGTCATCGACCCCAAGGGGCTGCCGGGCTACTCCGTCAACCAGATCCTCACGGAGGAGGAGTACAATGAGCTGAAGGAGGACTACGGCGACGAGGCACCGGAGGCGGAGATGGGCGCTGTGGCCATCCAGAAGCTGTTGCAGAACCTCGATCTGCAGGCTCTGGTGGACAAGCTGCGCCAGGATATGGCCAAGACCAGCTCCAAGCAGAACAAGCGCAAGATCGCTAAGCGTCTCCAGCTCGCCCAAGGCTTCCTGAACAGCAAGGGCAAGCCGGAGTGGATGGTGCTCACCGTGCTGCCGGTCATCCCGCCGGATCTGCGTCCGCTCGTTCCCCTGCCCGGTGGCCGTTTTGCCACCAGCGATCTGAACGACCTCTACCGCCGTGTCATCAACCGCAACAACCGCTTGCGCGAGTTGGCCGCCCTGCAGACGCCGGAGGTCATCAAGCGCAACGAGCGCCGCATGTTGCAGGAGGCGGTGGACGCCTTGTTTGACAACGGCCGCCACGGTCGCCACGTCACGGGTGCCGGCAACCGCCCGCTCAAGTCTCTGTCGGACATGCTGAAGGGCAAGAGCGGTCGTTTCCGCCAGAACCTGCTCGGCAAGCGTGTTGACTACTCCGGTCGTTCCGTCATCGTGATCGGTCCGCACCTCAAGATGAACCAGTGCGGTCTGCCGAAGAAGATGGCCCTGAACCTCTTCGAGCCCTTCATCATCCACCACCTCAAGGAGCGTGGCTTGGTGCACACCGTGCGCTCTGCCAAGAAGATGATCGACCGCAAGGAGCCCGTGGTGTGGGATATTCTGGAGCAGGTGACCAAGGGACACCCCGTCTTCCTGAACCGAGCCCCAACGCTGCACCGCCTCTCCATTCAGGCTTTCGAGCCCGTGCTCATCGAGGGTGATGCCATCCGCCTTCACCCGCTCGTGTGTACGGGTTACAACGCCGACTTCGATGGTGACCAGATGGCCGTGCACGTGCCGCTGAGCGTGGAGGCCCAGTTGGAGGCGCGCCTGCTCATGCTGGCTCCCAACAACATCTTCTCCCCGGCTTCCGGTAAGCCCATCAGCACCCCCAGCCAGGATATCGTGCTCGGGTCTTACTACCTGACGCATACCCGCGCCAAGGAGGTGAAGGAGAAGCAGGATAACCAGCACCTGCTCCCGCTCTTCGAGTCCATCTCGGAGGTGGAGTTCGCCATCGCGGCCCGTAAAATCGGCTACCATGAGTGGATCCGCCTCAAGAACCCGGACTACGGCAAGACGGGTCGTGCCTTCGACCGCCTTTCCTACAACCAGGAGAATGTGGACAAGAAGACCATCGTGACCACTGCCGGCCGCGTGCGTTTCAACGAAATCTGGCCGGATGAAATCGGTTACATCAACCGCAACATCGGCAAGAAGCAGCTCGGTGATATTATCTGGCGCTGCTATCAGACCTGTGGCCAGCAGAAGACCGTGGAGACGCTCGATGCGCTTAAGTCCTTAGGCTACAAGGAGGCTACGCGTTCCGGTTGCTCCATCGGTATCGTGGATATGGTGGTGCCGGAGAACAAGAACGAGCGTATCGCTGCCGCCTATGAGGAGGTTGCCAAGGTCACTCAGCAGTACGAGGAAGGCCTCATCACCAACGGCGAGCGCTATGATAAGGTTGTGAACATTTGGTCCGCCACCACGGATGACATCCAGAAGGAGCTCTACACCAAGCTGGAATACAACAGCGGTTCGGCTGTCGCCAGCCCGCTCTTCATGATGGTGGACTCCGGTGCTCGCGGTAACAAGGCCCAGATTAAGCAGCTCTCCGGTATGCGTGGTTTGATGGCTAAGCCCTCCGGCGAAATCATTGAGCGCCCCATTACGGCTAATTTCCGTGAGGGTCTCAGCGCCTTGGAGTACTTCATTTCCACCCACGGTGCCCGTAAGGGTCTTGCCGATACCGCTCTGAAGACGGCCGACTCCGGTTACATGACGCGTAAGCTCGTCGATGTGGCTCAGGATGTCATCGTGCGTCAGGAGGACTGCGGCACGGATCGTGGTATCACCATGACGGCCATCTACGATGGTGATGACGAGATTGCCACTCTTTCCACCCGTATCTACGGCCGCGTGACCTGTGATGACATTTACGACCCGACGACGCGCGAGCTCATCGTGGCCAAGAATGAGATTATCACGGATGAGGCTGCCAAGAAGATCGAGAAGGTCGGCATCGAGAAGGTCAAGGTGCGTTCCGTCCTTACCTGCGGTCTGGACAAGGGCTGCTGCGCGAAGTGCTATGGCCTCAACCTCGCTTCCGGCAAGGCGGTCAAGGTCGGTGAGGCTGTCGGTATCATCGCCGCTCAGTCCATCGGCGAGCCCGGCACCCAGCTCACCATGCGTACCTTCCACGTGGGTGGTACGGCTACTGCATCCGCCAGCCGTCCGGAGTACATCTCCAAGTCCACCGGTCGTATCATCTATGACGAAAACCTGCGCGGGCGTTGCGTAGAGGATGAAAACCACAACTGGGTTGTGCTCTGCAAGAACGGCGGCCTGAAGGTGTATGATGCCGAGGGCAAGGAGTTGGAGTCCTACCAGCTCACGCTCGGTTCCATTCTGCACATCAAGGACGGTGGGGAGGTCAACGAGGGCGATCTGATCGCCGAGTGGGATCCCTACGCCATCCCCGTCATTGCGGAGGTCGGCGGTACCGTGGAGTATGTGGACATGATCGAGGGCATCACCTATCGTACGGAGTCCGGTCCCGGCGATGGTGGTCGCGGCACCAGCTGCATCATCGAGCACCGTCAGGACCTCGCTCCCCGTGTCGTCATTCACACCGGTACCCGCGACAGACGCGATAAGACCAAGTGGAACAACGATAAGCCGCGTGTGTACTCTATCCCCACCGGTGCTTACCTCGCCGTGGCGGACGGGCAGAAGATCTTTGCCGGTACTCAGGTGGCCAAGACGCCCCGCAAGGTGCAGAAGACCAACGATATTACCGGTGGTCTGCCGCGCGTGGCCGAGCTCTTCGAAGCTCGCCGTCCAAAGGATACCTGCACGCTGGCCGAGATGGATGGCATCGTGGCCATCGATGACGCGATGATCCGCGGTAAAAAGGTCGTCAAGATTTATCGCGATGCCGAGGCGAAGGAGGCTGCCGGCAAGAGCCGCCGCCGCTCTTCTGCCAAGCTCGTGGAGAACGATGACAACGAGCGCGCTCTCTGCATCAAGCACCTCGTGCCGATGGATCGCCACATCATCGTGCACGATGGTGACTACGTCCATGCCGGCGAGCCGCTCTCCGATGGTTCAGAGGCCTCCGATGAGATCCTCCGTATCTGCGGTAAGGAGAAGCTGCAGGAGCACCTCGTCAACAAGGTGCAGCAGGTCTACCGCGTCCAAGGTGTGGAAATCAACGATAAGCACGTGGAGATCATCGTCTCCCAGATGCTGCGTAAGGTTCGCATCAAGGACCCCGGTGATACCGGTCTACTCTGGGGCGATGAGGTGGATACCACAGCTCTGAACCGCATCAATGCGCTTACTGTGGAGATGAATGGTCGCCCGGCGGAAAGCGAGCCCATCCTGCTCGGTATCACGAAGGCCTCCCTCAAGACGGATTCCTTCATCTCCGCCGCATCCTTCCAGGATACTACGCGCGTCCTCACCGAGGCCGCTACCCTCGGTAAGGTAGACTACTTGGAGGGCTTCAAGGAGAACGTCATTCTCGGTCACCTCATCCCCGCCGGTACCGGCTTCGATAAGTACCACAACATCGTGGTGGAGGCCGCTCCGGGTGCCGTCCCCATCCCCCGTGCCGTCATCGCGGAGGAGGAGCCGGAGCTCGACCGACCGGATGATACGCTCTCCGTGGGTATTGACGAGTAAGCCAAGCTGACCCCCTACCCCGTTCCCGGGCCCTGCCGTTCATGCAGGGCCCGGCTTTTTTACCCTGTTGCAAGCCCTTATCCCCGAAAAAAATTGATGTTTTTCGTCTTTTTTGCTGGAAAAAGCTTGCATTGCCGGCGTTTTTCGTGTATACTCTCCCCGCGTTCAAGGTGCAAACCAATGCTCGGTTGGCGGAATTGGTAGACGCGCTAGACTAAGGATCTAGTGGGGAGACCCGTACGAGTTCGAGTCTCGTATCGAGCATCCGAGAACCCGAGGAGCGGCCGCAGGCAACTGCAGGCCGCTCCTTTTGTGCACCATAGGACAGTTTTTCTGCTTGTCCCATTGCGGGGGCTGTGATACACTGGGAGGACGGATAGGAAGGAGTAGAGCAAGATGTACATCAATCGGGAATTATCTTGGCTGGAGTTCAATGCGCGGGTGCTGGATCAAGCACGCAGGGCGGAGCTGCCTCTGCTGGAGCGCATCAAATTCTTGGCAATCACAGCCAGCAATCTCGATGAGTTCTTCCAAGTCCGCGTCGGGGGACTGCGGCTGCTGCGCCGCTCCGGCAAGTACACCCCGGATGCCGCAGGGCTTTCCCCGAGCGACCAGTTGGAGCTCATCCGGGCGAGAGCCAATGCCCAGGTGCAGGCGCAGTACAGGCTGTTCAACGAGGAGCTTCTCCCGCTCATGAGAGTAGCCGGTATCAGCCCGCTGAGCATCGGCAGCTTGGCGGAGTCCCGCGTGGCAACCCTGCGCCGCTACTTCGAGGACAACGTGGCCCCCCTGCTCACCCCTCTGGCTTTGGAGGTGGAACAGCCGCCGGTACTCCCCTCTCTCAGCATCATCATCGCGCTGGAGCTGGCCGGCCCGGGGGAGGAGACCTCTCGCTTGGTGGTGGTTCCCTTGCCGGATGCCCTGCCGAGGCGCATGCACTTTGCTGCGCTTGATGAGGGCTATGTGCCGGCAGAGGATCTCATCTGTGCGTTTATTGCGGACCTGTTTCCGGGGGAGGAGCTCCGCGCCGCGACCCCGTTCCGCGTCACCCGCAACAGTGATATCGCTGTACCGGAGGAGGGTGCTGACTTTGCGCGGGAGATGGAGGCCGTTCTCGTGGCTCGCAAGTTCTCCGACTGCGTGCGTCTGGAGCTTCCGACCTCTACGCCCCCTGCCTTGGCGGACCGCATCGCGCGAGCGGTCGGCGCAGGGGCAGAGGATACCTACCGTGTACCGGGGCTGCTCCGCCTGACGGATCTGGGGGACATGGCGCGTGAGCCCGGACATGACTTGCTCAAGGAGGAGGCTTGGCCCAGCTATCCACCCGCCGACGTAGATCCCTCCCAGAGTATGTTCGATAACATGGCACAGGGGGACATCCTCATTCTGAATCCCTACGAGAGTTACGAGCCCATCATCCGCCTCCTAGAGGAGGCCGCGGCAGATCCGGATGTCTTGGTCATCAAGCAGGTACTCTACAGAACAGCACACGGTTCTCGCTTCATCAAGGCCCTCTGTCGTGCGGCGGAGGCGGGTAAGCAGGTCACTGTTTTGGTGGAGCTCAAGGCGCGCTTTGATGAGGGGCACAACTTGGTACAGGCGGAGCGTCTGCAGAAAGCCGGGGTGCAGGTGGTGTACGGGGTCAAGGGGTTCAAAACTCATGCCAAGATTACCCTCATCGTCCGCCGGGAGCACGGCTTCCTGCGCCGCTATTGCCACTTCGGTACCGGTAATTATAACGAAAAGACGGCCGCTCTGTACAGTGATGTCAACCTGCTGACCTGCAATGAAAACTTGGGGGCAGATGCCTCTCAGTTCTTCAATTCGGTCACGGGTCTCACGCGTCTCATGCGCTTCCGCCGCATTTTCCCCGCTCCCTCGGGCATGAAGGAAAAACTCCTGTCGCTCATTCGTGCAGAGACGCACCGAGCCCTCCTCGGTGAGCGGGCAGAAATTACCGCCAAGATGAACTCTCTGAATGACCCGGACATGATGCAGGCCCTAGAGAAAGCTGCGGAGGCAGGGGTGTATCTGCGTCTGAACGTGCGGGGCATCTGCTGCTGGGCACCCGGTACCCCCGCTGCCCGGGCGCGCACGCGCATCATCAGCATTGTGGATCGCTACTTGGAGCACGCGCGCATCTTTTCTTTCCTGAACGGGGGTTCCCCTCTCGTCTACATTGCCAGTGCCGATTGGATGCCCCGCAACCTGGAGCGTCGTGTCGAGCTGCTCATCCCCATTGAGGATCACACTGCCGCTCGCCGCCTGCTCGATGTTCTCGATGCCTGCTTCCGCGACAACACTCGCGCCTACGTCATGCAGGAGGACGGTTCCTACATCCCCGTTCGCAACAACGCCAAGCCTTTTTCACTGCAAGCCCACCTCCAGCAACTCGCCCGGCTCAAAGCGCACGACCAAGAGCGTGCCGGTCGTCTCCTCCTCGAGCCGCACGTCCCCATCCCCTAACTCGGCTCTGCCCCCGGTGCAAAAAATGCTTGACGCCGCGGGCACAGGTGGTAGAATGGGAGCATGTCATTGATCAACAAATTAGCGAACGCTGCCAAGGACGCCATCTGCACCAAGATTATCGGTAAGCTCAAGGATCATTGCCCGGAGGAACTCCGGGGGGCTTTCTTGCAGTTTGTTGGTGATGAAGCGACCGTGCGCTGCGTGCGGGACTTCATCGGCCGCAATATCAAGACGCCGCAGGCCATAACCCCGGCTGCGATCGCTGCGTTGGAGCTGCCTGCTTCCGCCCGAAACATTCTGCAGGCAACCCCGGCCATTGCAGACTATCTGGCTGCGCAGGCACAAAGCATGTTGAATAAATAAACATATGCGCGGATACATCAAAGCCTTTCTGGTACTGCTTCTGGCCGCACTGATGCTGCCCGCCGCGGCGCAGGAGCAAGAGGCTGCCCACCGAAGCACCGCTCAGGTTTGCCCCACCTGCGGGCGGGGCGAGCATAGCTGCCACCCCGTCGGACAGGCTCCCGCTTGGTCCCATGAACAGACGGGGGAAGGCCCGCGATACAGCCGCTTTCCGATTCCGCTGAAGGTGTATGAGGAGCATGAGGCGGGCATGAACACCGCGCAGAAACTCCTGCACCGCTTCCGGGCAGATCCCTTCAACCCGGCCGCTACGCTCATTTTCCTGTTGGCTATCCTGCACACTTTCCTCGCCCCGCGCTTCCAGCAGCTGGCCCATTTCTTGGATCAGCGGCACAAGGAGCAACTTCGCGCGGAGAAGTTCCGTATTCTCCACCCGGAGCAGCGAGTTCCCGTTTCTTTTCTCTCTACGCTCTGCCACTTTCTGGGGGAGGTGGAGGTGGTGTTCGGCATCTGGATCATCCCCTTTGCCTTTGTATGCCGCCACTATTACAGTATGGATGACTTTTTGAAGTATATCGACCACGATACGGGCTTTACGGAGCCTCTTTTCGTGGCGGTTATCATGGTCATCGCATCCTCTCGTCCCATTTACCGGCTGGCAGAAAATACGTTGAAGCTCGGGGCCAAACTCGGCAAGGGCACCCCGGCGGCTTGGTGGCTCTCCGTGCTCTGCATCGCACCACTCCTCGGTTCGTTTATCACGGAGCCGGCGGCCATGACCCTCGCAGCCATTCTCTTGGGCAAGAAGATTTACCGTCTCAAGCCGGCGGAGAGTCTGAAATATGCTACCTTGGCCTTGCTGTTTGTGAATATATCCGTAGGCGGTACGCTCACCCACTTTGCGGCGCCGCCCATCGTGATGGTAGCTGGCAAGTGGGATTGGGGTATGGGCCATATGCTTCTGCACTTCGGCTGGAAGGCGGTGCTGGGTATCATCTTGGCGAACCTGCTCTATTTCTATCTTTTCCGCAGGGAATTCCGCAGGCTGGCCGAAGTTCAGCGTATCAATGAGGCCTATGAAACCCATGTTCCGACCAGTTGGGAGGATAGGCAGGACACCATCCCGGTGTGGGTCTATGCGGTGTCGGTTCTTTTCCTGGCTTGGACGGTGTATTTTGCGCACCACCCCGCCATCTTCATCGGGGGCTTCCTCTTCTTCCTGGGCTTCACAATGGCTACCCCGCAGTACCAAAATGCCTTTTCCATCAAGGTGCCGCTTTTGGTGGCTTTCTTCTTGGCCGGCTTACTCATTCTCGGCGGGGTTCAGGGTTGGTGGATGCAGCCGGTGCTGGAGGGCTTGGCGCAGTTCGGCAGCAGCATTACCATGGGGCTTGCGGCCATCCTGACCGCATTCAATGATAATGCCTCCGTCACCTTCCTGGCCGGCACCGTTCCCAATCTCCCGGAGCATATCCGTTACGCCATTGTCGCAGGTGCGGTTACGGGCGGCGGTCTCACCGTTATCGCCAACGCGCCGAACCCTGCCGGGCAGGCTATCCTCGGCAAGTATTTCCGGGGCATCAGTGCCATGCGTCTCTTCTTCTGGGCCCTCCTGCCCACCGTCCTGCTCTTCCTCATTTTTAATCTCATTTGCTGATTTCTCCCCAACCCGAATACCCTCTATATACTCTGTATGGCAAAAAAATCCTTTTTAGAAGAAGCTTTCGATTCCTTTTGCAGTAAGCTCGGAGAACACCTCGACATCCTCAGCAACGGCCGTCCCACCCACGGCATCGTCAGACCGAGCGAGGTGCCCCGTCAATCCTCCGAGGACAGCGCATCGGACAGACGCGCTAAGGAAAGCGCCTACACGTCCATCAAGTACTGCAAACTCCATATCTCCGAACTCGAGTATAAACACATCAACGGCGCCATCTCGGATGCCGAATACGCCAAGCGCATGCAGGAAGAGCTCCAAAACCGCATCCAAGCCGAGGCTCGTTTCAACGAGCTCTGCGATATCTGCGATCAAATGCACAGCACCCAAAAGGCCATGGCCCGCGCCGGCAGTGTGGAGAAGATCAACGAACTGACCCGCACCTACAATGAGCTTGCTGCCCGCAAAGCCGAGCTCACAGGAGAGCGCAGTTGACGCCGCTATTTAGCAAGCAAAACCCAGCGCGCAAGAAAACGGCAGCGCGCCGCAACCGCTACGATGCCCCAAGTGACGAGCAGGGTAGCGGGAATAGCCGCGAGAACGCTCAGCACACTGTTACGGGGTGACCTGTCCACAAAGAAAATGAGGATCGGGTAGTGGAGGGCGTATATTCCGAAGGAACAAGACGCCAAACTCCGTATCACGCCGCACGGTTGTAAGTTCGGCATCTTGGAGAAAGCGTCGAACACACAAACGGAGGCCGCAAAGAGCAAGGGGGAGCTGTACCAAACATTCGCGGCAACACCGCAGGCATAACCAAGCCACGTGTAGCCCACAACAGCCAGAAAGAAAACACCGCCGAGCACCAGGTTACCGCCCGCCCGTGTCGGCAGTTTCATTCCCCTGCCCATCATTCCGCCCGCAATGACGTAAAGGCCGTAGCATCCCCCTACCCAACCTATGCTCAACACCGCATCGGCTCCTATGTGCACGGTACGGCGCAGCAACGGTGACAGTGTCGGAATAACCATGGTCATCAGCATCGCCACCCCTAAAGGAGGCAGAAGTGTTCTCGGGCGAAAGCGCTCCAGCGCAACCGCGACTACGGGAATACAGGCATACAACCCCACCATCACAGGTAGAAACCACAGGATGCCGCAGGGAACAGGCCCGACATACAAGCCGGCCTTGGCCAAGATCTTCCATGCTCCCCCATGCGCCAAATCCCTCCAAAGGGCCCACACTCCCACCGATAAGATGGCAAAGGAACTTGCCGTCACTAACGGCAACCAATTTCGCCGCCAAAACCTACAGCATCGTTCGTCATCATAACGCCGTGTCAGAAGCAAATACCCGCTGATGAGAAAGAAAAACGGCACACTCATGCGGCCTAAATCAAAAAGGCCCACCATCACCACACGCTCGAACGCCGTCCACCCCATATACTCTGCAACCCGGAAGCGATAGACACTCTCTGCGGCGTGTACAATCACGACGCAGACAATAGCAATGGCCCGCAGATAATCAAGAAAGACGATTCTATCCCCGTTCCCCTGCTGCATGACACCGATGTATATACAGCATTTTGAATTCTGACAGCGCGTAAACCGTTGATACTCAACCTCTAAGCGAATCTCCCGGTATTCTTCTCTCCTCCCGGAGCGACCCGCAGGACACCGGAGGCACCTTATTTTTCAAGGGAAATGTGCATTCGAACTTGACTCTTCATTCAAAAAGCTGTAGTCACCTCACCCTCTACAGACAGCAAGATAGGCTCATACAACGGCGGCTGTTGCTTACCTGACCCCTACTGCCCAGATTCTCCTCATACTTTATAAGCTTACATCAAGAGCTTACCGCATCTTCTTTCTGGTTCTGTACGCCTGCTTGGGGTGGGTTTCGTTTTCCGGGAAACGAAACTCCAACTCCCCCTTTGCCTCGAGCAGCTTCAAAGTAAAGTGGAGGGGATGAGGATGGCGATCCAATGCATTTGCAATCTCTGTCAGTACTAACCATCGATCTCGACAGAGGTACAGGATGGCCTGCTTCATTTCCTCGGCCTTGGCACGCTTCTTCTTTCGAACGAGGATAACGCTGGACGGCAGATCCTTGATATCGGCATCGGTCTGCTTCTACCGGAGGCCATAGGTTTTGCCGCTGGCACGTCCACACGCATGCAGACACCCCCAGATTTTTAAAGGCAGAAGATTTTCCGAAAAAAAGCTCGCATCACCTCTTTTTTGTTGACATGCGTTTAACGGGGGAATACAATGAACTCGTCCGGATGGTCCGGACTTTACATACAAACGAAATGAATACATATGAATCCTCCCTTCACACCCGCACCTGCTCCGCAGCCCCCGGTTCCCTCCCACATGGCAAAGGCCATTCTGACAACGCTTTTCTGTTGCCTGCCTTTCGGCATTGTGGCTATCGTTAAGGCCAGCAAGGTAGACTCCCTGCTTGCCGCCGGTCGGCGTGATGAGGCCATTCAGGCTTCGAAGGAAGCCGATAACTGGGGTAATTGGTCCATTCTGGCGTCGCTTATCTTAGGGGTCGTCTATGCCCTTTTTGCTGTTGTAGTGGCGAGATAGCAGAGGGAGCCTGAGGTCCTTGCTTCTGACCTCCCCCGGTACTCCCTGATTGATAAGCAGACATGAGAGCATTGTTGATTCGCGTTGTGTGCGTGACAGCTTTGCTCCCGTGTCTTTTTGTCTTATGCTACGCCTATTCGTCGCAGATATCGGAGTGGGTGACAGCTCTTTCCCCGGGGTGTGTATTTCGCCGTCTGACCGGTATCAAATGCCCCGGCTGCGGTGGAACGCGTGCCTTTAAGGAGTTGCTCCACGGGCATATTATTGAGGCCCTGCGCTATAACATGTATTGGCTGCCCTCTTTCTTTATTCTTCTACAAGAGCTCGTTGTTCGGGTCTTTCGCATATCCTGCGAGACACACCCTCGCTACTATCGTTCGGTGTACGTACCCTCGCTGAAGGCCTTTGCTCTGATTACTGTCCTGTGGGTTGTCTTGCGTAATGTGTTCGACTGTTGAATCTGCTTGCCCGGCTCGGGGCTGAGCTTACATCAGGGTGCAGCAACTCATGTTATTTTATAAAATACCGCAGCGGCGGAGCATGGCGGTGGGGGCGGGGTCGCGGTGCATGAAGTCGCGGTAGAGCTCGGCAGCGGGGCGGCTGTTGCCTTGGGAGAGGATGCAGCGGCGGAAGTCGCGTCCGGTGGCGGGGTTGAAGATACCCTCTGCAGAGAAGCGGGAGAAGGCATCGGCCTCCAGCATTTCGGCCCACTTGTAGGAGTAGTAGCCGGACTCGTAGCCGCCGTCGAAAATGTGGGAGAAGGCGCGCAGCATGGAGGAGCCGGATTCCGTGAGCGGGATGCGGTAGTCTGCCAGCACCTCGCGGTCCACCTCTTCTATGTCGCGGTCGACGTAGGAGGCGGTGTGCATGTGCAGCTCCAAGTCGATCTTGCCGAAAGAGAGCTGACGCATGAAGAATGAGGCGGCACCGTAGTTGCGGGCGGCCATCATTTTGTCCAGCAGCAGGGCAGGAATGGACTCATCGGTCTGCCAGTGACGGGCGAATCGGTTGAGAGCCTCGCGCTCCCAAGTCCAGTTTTCGTTAATCTGGCTGGGCAGCTCCACGAAATCCCAAGCCACATTGCAGCCACCCAAAGAGCTCACCTCGACATTGCTGAGAATCTGGTGCAGGAGGTGACCGAACTCATGGAAGATGGTCTCCACCTCGTCATGGGTGAGCAAGGCCGGCTTGTCACCGAGCGGCTTACTGAGGTTACCGCACATGAGAGCGAGATGCGGACGACGGGGGCACCCCTGCGAGGCGGCCCGTCCGTTGATGAGCGCATTCATCCATGCACCGGCGCGCTTGCTGTCGCGCGGGTACCAGTCCGTGTAGAAGGAGCCCAGGTGCTCGCCCGTCTCCGTGTCGTGCACATCGTAGTAGAGGACCTCCGGGTGCCACACCTCCACCTTACCCTCCGGGCAGGACTCACCCGGTTTCAGGCAGACAGTGGGGCGCTGTGTGAAGGCGATACCATACAACCCCGCATAAATGGAGAACATACCCTCCATCACCTTATCCATGGGGAAATAGGGCCGAAGCTCCTCTGTGTCGAAGTCATACAGAGCCTTGCGTTGTTTCTCGTTCCAGTACGCGACATCCCACGGAGCCATGGTGGGAATGGAGGTGCCGGTAGCCTGCTCGGCATAGCGGCGGATGGCCTCCTGTTCCTTCAAAAATGCAGGCTTGACCTTGTCGTGCAGGTCATCGATAAACGCGAGAGCACGCGCACCCGTGCCGGCCATGCGGCGATGAAGCACCGAATCGGAAATGCAGGAATAGCCGAACATGCGGGCCAGCTCATCGCGCAGGTGGAGGATGCGTTTGATGAGGGGCGCATTATCATAGTCTCCCGTCCCCTTGGTGCCGATGGCGCGCCATACCCGCTCGCGCAAGGCGGCGTTATCGGCATAGGTAAGCACCGGTTGTATGCTGGTGAATTGCAGGGTGAAACGCCATTGCGGCTCCTCCTCCGTGCCGTAACCTTTCGCAAGCGCGTCCTGTCGGGCGTTCTCACGCGCAGATGCCGGAAGTCCGGCCAATTCGGCAGGGTCAGAGGTGACGTATTCCCAAGCGTTGGTGGAGTCCAATACATGCTCGCCGAACTCGCGGGAGGCCTCGGCCAGCTGCATGGAGAGCTCAGTGAAACGAGCCTTGTCCTCCTCCGACAGATCGGCACCCTGTTCGCGGAAATCCGCCAACGTCTCCGCGATGTAACGCTGCTTCACCGGGCTGAGCTCCGTCACCCAAGGCATCTCCGCAGCGCGTTTGAGCACCGCATACAGTCTCGGGTTGAGCGTGATGGAGGATGAAAAACGAATCACCTCCGGCAGCAGCTCGTTGAAGGCCTCGCGCAGGGCAGGAGAGTCCATCACGGACATCAGGTGCCCTAGGCAGGTCCAAGCGCGGTTGAAGTCAACAACCGGCTCATCCATCGCCCCGAAGGTGTTCTCGTAAGTGGGCTCCTGCACGGCACAGATGTTCTCCAGCTCCGCTTGGGCTTGCTCGATAGCGTAGCGAATGTCAATGCGGGCCTGCTCCGGGGTCAAGGCCGACCACGGAATGTTGAAACTCTTGTCCAAGAAAGGATGCTCACTCATATGCCCCTATTGTAGCAAATCAGCGACTCGGCGTCAAGCAACAGGCGCGGCTTATTGAATTCTCTTACACAAGACAAGGTGCCCCGTGCAGCAGGGAAAAACTTGTGAAGTTTCAGATTCCCCCTGAGGGCACCCTTTATTTATTCGCTCTTCTTTCCCTCCACGGTCAGGATGGTGCGGACGGCGTCGGGGGAGAGGAGGCGGCGGATGTAGGCGTTCATCTGCGGCAAAGTGACGGCTCGGAGTTGCTCGGGAAAGTGGAAAGTGTGTTCAGCACCCGTGCCGAGGATCTCGTCGAGGGCCAGGCCGGAGCAGATTGAGGAGGCGGATTGCAGGGTGGTCAGGTGTGTGGCGAGCAATCCGGATCGCATGCTTTCCAAGGCCTCAGCCGGCATGCCATCGCGGTAAATCTGCTCCAAGGTGCGTTGCAGGGCCGAGAGGGCAGCATCCTGTTTCTCCGGGGAGCAGCCGAGATAGAACAGGCGATAGCCGATATCCGTACCGGTAATACCGCTCGCCGCAGCGTAGTAGACCAGCCCCTGCTTCTCGCGGATCTCCTTGTAGAGGGGACCGGCCATATCATTGCACCAAGCGCGGAAGATGTCCTGCAACGGCTCATCCTCGGAACCAAACTTCATATCGGGAAGGGCCATCAGAATAACACTCTGCTCCTTGTCGAGCGAAAGGGACTCCATCGCTGCCTGTTGAGGAGGAGTGTTGACGCGCCCGGAAAGTGTACCGGTGGGCATGGAGGCGAAAAACTCGCATACCTGTTGCCGCACCGCTTCCGGGTCAATGTCGCCGACGACCGCCAGCACGGCATTGCCGCCGCAGAAGAGTCGGGCATGGTGAGCAGCCAGAGCCGCAGGGGTGAGACTGCGGACGCTCTCCTCCGTGCCGTCCGGGTGGTTGCCATAGCTGACCGGACCGTACATGAGCCGGCGAATGCGGCGTATCCCGCAGGAACGGGGATTCTCCTCAGCCTCTGCTATATTAGCCAACATGGACTCCTTCTCGGTCTCGACGGCTTTAGCGGGCAGCGTGGGGTGCAGGGCCACATCGGCCAGCAGCTCCAGCAGGGCACCGGTGTCCTCCTTCAACCCCTGCACGGAAAGACTGAGGGTATTGTTACCGCAGGTGCTGTTAATGCTGCCGCCCAGGTTTTCTGCCGCCGCAGCCACCTGCGCCTCGTTTCGGGTAGTCGTGCCCTTCAGCATGCACTCAGCGAGGAGTGTGGAGATACCCGCATCAGCAGCGTTCTCTGTGCGACAGCCGGCCTCGACGATCAGTGAGGCGTTCATCAAGGGCAGACGGCGGTCCACGAGAGTGACCAGCCGCAGGCCGTTGGGCAGCGTATGCACGGTGGGGCGATTCAGTTCGGCGGCCTGCGACTCGGATGCCTCTGCCGGATTGCTGCCCAAGGGATCCACACTCACCTCGCACAGACGCTCCGGAAGCAGGTAGGCACGGAGAACGCGCAACAGATCCGCCGTTGTCACTCGCGCGAGGGCAGAGTCCCATTCTTCCGCACTCTTCGGGTTGCGCCCACGGTGCCACATGTAGGCCAAGTCATCGGTCTGTCCCTTCACGGTGGCAAGACGCCGTATACGCATGGTTGCTATTTGTTTTCGTGCTCGCTCCACACCCTCGGCCAAATCCGCTTCCGTCAGCTCGGCGATGTAGTTCAGCATGGCATCCCGCAGCTCATCTCGTGTGTCTCGGTCGGTGTCGGCCTCTATCACAATGGCCCCCTCCCGGTCCCCACCATCGATGACGTAGGCATATACACTGTGCGCCATACTCAGGGTGTCATGGAAACGGCTGTAGAGCAGAGCGCAGCGCCCGACGCCGAGCAGATACGGAAGCAGAGCCAAGGGAGCGCGATCCGGGTGGTCGGCAGAGGGAATGCGCCAAGCGAGCATCAGGGTACTGGTCGGCTGCGCAAATTCGCGGCGGAAGAGGCGCGGTCCCCACTGGCGGGGCTCGTTCGGCAGCGGCGCACGCAGGGCGGGCATGCCTACGGGCACATCGGCGGTCTCCTCCGCTACGGCCGCAAAAACAGCCTCCGGATCCACATCACCGCCGATGCAAACGAACATGTTACTCGGCACATAGTTTTCGCGGTGATAGCGCACCATGTCGCAGTAAGTAACGGCATCAAAACGTTCCCGATAACCGATGACGGGATAACGGAGGGGATAACAATGATACAAGGTCTGCGACAAGGCTTGGTAGGCGACATCAAACGGAGAGTCGTTATACATGGCCATTTCGCGGCGGATCACCTCGCGCTCGCGCTCGAACTCATCCTCCGGGAAAGTAGGATGCAGCACAAGCTGCACCAAGAGGTGCAGGAAATCCCTCCAATGCTCAGCCGGGCCGTCAATATGGAACACGGTGCGGTCATAAGTGGTGTAGGCATTCCACTCCCCGCCCAAGGCAGACACGCGCTCATTGAGTTCCGTCCCCGTATACTCCCCTGCGCCCTTGAATACCATGTGCTCCAGCAGGTGAGAGACACCTGCCCCCGCATGCACCCCCTCGTACATCGAACCCGTCTTGACCCACACCTGCACCGATACCAGCGGCAGAGCATGCTGCTCCGTCACCACTGTTTCCAGACCGTTACGGCAACACCGGAAAGAATAATTCATGCCGGACGTTATAGCACACCGCACAGCACGTCGCAAGTATTTTTTGCTGCATACACAACACCGCCCGCTCGGTGGAACCGGGCGGACGGCGGGAAAAATAGGCGGGTGGCCTTTACTTGATGAGCCCGAGCTCGCGGCCTGCCTGGGCGAAAGCCCCGATGGCGCGGTCCAGTTGCTCCGTGGTGTGAGCCGCGGAGATCTGGGTGCGGATGCGGGCCTGGTTCTTGGGCACCACGGGGTAGAAGAAGCCCATGGCGTACACACCGAGCTCGAGCAGGCGGGCGCTCATCTTCTGGGAGAGCGCGGCATCGCCGATCATGACGGGCACGATGGCGTGGCCGGCACCGGCGAGGTTGAAGCCGCACTGCTCCATGCCCTTGCGGAAGTAGGCAGCGTTGCTCTGCACGCGCTCGGTCAGCTCGGTGGAGGCCTCCAGCATGTCCAGCACCTTGATGGTGGTGGCAGCGATGGCGGGCATCACAGAGTTGGAGAACAGGTACGGACGAGCCTTCTGACGCAGCACGTCAATAATCTCCTTCTTGGCGGAAACATAGCCACCGGAGGCGCCGCCCAGGGCCTTGCCGAAGGTACCGGAGGTGATGTCAATCTTGCCGAAGAGACCGCAGTGCTCGTGCGTGCCGCGGCCGCGCTTGCCGAGCACACCCGTGGCGTGCGACTCATCGAAGTGCACCAGCGCACCGTACTTCTCAGCCAGAGCGTGGATCTTGTCCAGCGAGGCAATGATGCCGTCCATGGAGAACACACCGTCCGTGGAAATCATGATGGTGCGGGCACCGGCCGCCTTGGCCTCCTGCAGCTTAGCCTCCAAGTCCGCCATGTCGTTGTTGGCGTAGCGATAACGGGCAGCCTTGCAGAGACGCACACCGTCGATGATGGAAGCGTGGTTCAGCGAGTCGGAGATGATGGCGTCCTCCTTGTCCAGCAGAGCCCCGAAGAGGCCGCCGTTGGCATCGAAGCAGGAACCGAAGAGGATGGTGTCCTCCGTACCGAGGAAGGCGCTGAGGCGCTCCTCCAGCTGTTGATGCAGGGTCTGGGTGCCGCAGATGAAACGGACGGAAGCCATACCGAAGCCCCACTTATCGATGGCCTCTTTGGCGGCCTTCTCGAGCTCGGGGTGGTTGGCGAGGCCCAGGTAGTTGTTGGCGCACATGTTGATGACACGGCTGCCATCCTTCAGGCCCACCTCAGAGAACTGCGGGGTGGCGATGTAGCGCTCCTGCTTGAACAGACCGGCAGCCTTCAGCCCCTCCAGATCCGTTACCAATCGATTCTTGAATTCTTCGTTGTACATAGAAAATCAGGGGGTCTGCAACACCCCGCCACATTATACACCCCTGCGAGCGCGGTGTCAATCCCGCACCCTCGAATTCCGGGGCATAAAAAGCGGGCAACGGCAGAGAAAGTCCGTTGCCCGCTGCAAGTGCTGTCAGGAATGGAGGCTTACTGCTCTGCCGGGGCAGGCTGAGGTTCGGCAGGGACAGGCTGAGACTCGGCAGGGTCAGGCTGAGACTCGGCGGGGGCCTGCTTCAGAGCCTCGGTAGCCGCTCGCATATCCGCAGCAGCCTTCTTCATCTCCTCGGTGGCCGTCTTGAGGGCCTCCGTAGCCTGTTTCATGGCCTCGAGAGCATTATCCTCCTCGGTGGCGGGCTCCTCTTCCTTAGCCGCGTCATCCTTACGCTTCTTCAGGGCCGCGGCCAGAGCGTCCGCGCGGAGCTTATCCCACGCTGCCACGGTGGCCTCGCGATCAGCCGCAGGGGGAGCGGTAAGCAAACGGACCGTAGTAGCGTAGCTCAAAGAGCGGGACTCTGAGTAGATGAGCGCGTAGAGGGTGCTGTTGCGCTTGTTGTAAGCATCCTTCTGTTTGGCAGCCAAGGCAGCGGCCTTGCCGTCCGTATCCTTGCAGCCGTAGCCCAGCAGCAGTTGCACAACGCGATCGTTACCGCGCATGGCTGCCAATTGCAGCGGAGTGTAACCGTTGCCTTCCGGCTGATCCGGGTCCAGCCCGGCCTTGATGAGCTCCAAGCTCACAAAGGGCATACCGCTCCAAGCAGCCCAGTGCAGTGCCGTCCAGCCGTCTTTGTCCTTGGCCTGTATATCGATACCTTTGATAGCCAGCAGCTTCTCCAGGTAGAACAGGCGGTCCACATCCTTCGTGATGACAGGGGCTTCCGCCTCATCATCCTCAACGCGCTTGATGCCGTCCACGGGGGTCGGATCGTTGAAGTTGCTGTAGGCCGCCCACATCAGCGGGGTGCGCTTATTGTGGTCGGCGCTGTTCACAAAATCCGCCAGTTCCTCGGGCGTGCGTTTCTTATCCTTGTCGGACTTGGAGGCATCCTCGTACAGCTCCTTGGCGAAGGCTTCGTCCTGCAGGACACCGGATTTGTCCGGCGTGATCTTGCCCTTGAGAATGAGGGAGTTGAGGGCATCCGTATCGCTGTGCACCTCAAAGGGCTTCATGGCCATCTTGCAGAGCCAGCCCAGGGTTCCCATCACCGCGAGCAGGATGATCATGTCGCGGATGATGATATTCCACTGCGGTTTCTGCTCGCTCGTGGCTTCCGTCTCGCTCTTTTGATTTTCAGACATGGTGAAAAGTAGGGTTCGGGGTTATGCTTGCTCGGTTGTTTCCTTGTTCTCCTCGGCGGGGGCACTGCCGCTGTCTTCCTCCGGGCGGTCGGAGACAAAGCTGTCCTTGGTCAGGATGATGGCCAGCGGCGAGATGACAGCAATGACCAAGTAGATGGACCACATGAACTCCGGCGAGTTCCAGAAGCCGATATGCCCGGTGTCCATCTTGGCGGCAATGCCGTCGTAGCAGAAATAGGTGACCAGCAGACCGCCGACCACGCCGTTGATGGGTTTGGCGATGAACATCGGCAGGGCGGAAAGAGACATGTACGAGGCCACCTTATCCTTCGGTGCCACACGCGCCACATACTCCGTAAAGCGCGGGGAGAAGAGCAGCTCGCCGATACCGAAGACGATGATCTGCAAAGTGATGGCTACAAAGTAGGCCTGCGGAAGGGTGCTGATGCCCGGCACCACGAAGAACCACTCTGCCGGGATGGCCATGAGCACCAGCGAGAAGGCAGAAATGGACATACCGTATATCATCAGCTTGACGGTGGAGTACTTGTTGATGATGGGGATGATGAGAATGAGCCCCGTCACGATGATGATGGGGTTGATGGCGTTCATGGCGCCCAGGTCGAAGTCCTCGCCCACCGTGCGGGAGTAGTACTGCGGCATCACCAGGAATTGCAGCGTGAACACCAAGCGCACACCGAGGGTAAGCACCAAGAAGACGATGAGCTTTTGGAAGGCGCGCTCACGGGCAACTTCCAGAATCAGCCCCAGCGGGCTGCGGCGGGCTGCTTGCCCTTTCTGCTGCTTCTCCTCCGGCACGGCGTAGAAGTCTTCATCCACAAAGCGGGTGAAAATGAACGCGATGGCGCTGCAGCAGGTGCCGAAGTTGATGATCCAGAACAAGCCCTTCACGGGGTCGATCTTCAACAGGGGCCCAATGACTACCAGACCTGCCAGAATGGCACCGATGTTCATGAAGAGGTAGTAGAAATTGAAGCCCGTGGGCCGTGATCGCAGGGTCGTGAAGCGTCGGATGGAGGTGCTGATACACGGGCTCATGAACGCCGTACCGAAGGACATGATACCGATGCCGAGCATCACGATGAAACGGGTATTCTCGTGCGTCATGTTGAACAGAGACGTACCCAAATCCGTGCCGAAGCCCAAGAGCAATCGGCCCGTGATGAGGATGGAGAAGCCGATGAGGTAGGTGCGTTTCAGTCCGATGATGTCGCAGATGGTACCGACTGCAAACACAAACAGGGAGAGGAAGAGGGTGTACATGCCCACCCAGAAGGCAGCGTCCGCATCCTTGAAGCCGCAGTATTTAATCAGGAACAACACAAAGATGTTGATCATGGAGAAATACGCCAGGCCGTCGAAGAACTGGATGAAGTTGGTCAGCCAAAAGTTCTGCCCGCAGTCCTTCAGTACGCCGAACTCAGAGAAGTAGCGTACCAGAAAATTCTGTTTCTTGTCGTTCATGAGCGTGTCTGTGGTCGTGGGTTATGAAAGGATGGCTCCCTTGGAGGCGTTGGTGGCCAGCTTGCGGTAGCGTTTCAGCCATTTGCTGTCAATTTCCTGCATGGTCGGTTGCCATACAGCGCGGCGGGCAGCTATCTCTTCGTCGCTCAGCTCGACGTTCATCGTGCGGGCCGGGATGTCGATGGAGATAATGTCCCCATCCTTCAGAAGGCCGATGAGTCCGCCTTCCGCAGCCTCCGGGGAGACGTGGCCGATGCAGGCGCCGTGCGTGGCACCGGAGAAGCGTCCGTCCGTGATGAGGGCGACGCTGTTGCCCAAGCCTTTACCCATGATGTAACTGGTGGGGGCGAGCATCTCCTGCATGCCGGGACCACCCTTCGGACCTTCGTTACGGATGACAACGACGTCGCCGGCTTTCACTTTGTCTGCCAGAATGCCGGCGCAGGCTTCCTCTTGGCTCTCGAAGATAACAGCCGGACCGCGGTGTACCAGCATCTCGGGCAACACGCCGGCTTTCTTGACGATGGCTCCCTGTTCGGCCAAGTTGCCGAAGAGAACGGCCAGTCCACCGTCAGCTGCGTAAGCATTTTCAATCGGGCGGATCACTCGGGCATCCTGCGTGCTCAGGCCTTCCATCTGCTCGCCCAGCGTCTTGCCGCTCACGGTGGGGGTGTCGGTGTGCAGCAGACCGGGCTTGCGGTTTATCTCGGCGAGGATGGTCATGATGCCGCCTGCGCGGAGCACATCGTGCATGTGCCAGTGGGAGCTGGGGGCCACCTTACAGATGTTCGGGGTGAGCTTGGAGATTTCGTCGATGCGGCGCAGGTCGTAGTCCAGCCCGGCTTCTGCGGCGAAGGCCAGCGTATGCAGCACGGTGTTGGAGGAACCGCCCATGGCCATGTCGCAGGTGAAGACGTTGTCAATGCTCGCCTCGGTAATGAGGTCGCGGGGCAGCGGGCCGCCTTGCTTGGCCATCTCCACAGCGCGGCGCGCGGCGGCTTTCCAGAGCTCCTTGCGCTCCGCAGAGAGCGCGGAGAGTGTTCCGTTGCCCGGCAGGGCCAAGCCCAGCACCTCGCACAGGCAGTTCATGGAGTTAGCGGTGAACATTCCGGAGCAGCTTCCCGCGCCGGGGCAGGCGTGGCACTCGACGTAGTGCAGCTCCTCGGGGCTGATTTTGCCGGCCGTGCAGGCCGCTACGGCCTCGAACACGCTGTTCAGGTCCAGATCCTCTCCGTTGCGTCCCTTGCCCACAGCCATCGGGCCGCCGGAGCAGAAGATGGTCGGGATGTTGCAGCGCAGCGCGCCCATCACCATGCCGGGGACGATTTTGTCACAATTCGGGATACAGATGCAGGCATCGAAAGCATGGGCGGAGAGCATTGTCTCTACGCTGTCAGCAATCAGTTCACGGCTCGCGAGGGAGAACTTCATGCCTCGGTGGGCCATTGCTATCCCATCACACACGCCGATGAGATTGAACTCGATGGGGGTACCGCCTGCGCGGCGCACTTCTTCTTTGATGAGCTCTGCCACCTTGTTCAGGTGAACATGCCCCGGAATCACTTCATTGAACGAGTTGCAGATCGCTATGAAGGGCTTGTTTATATCTTCATCGCTCATGCCCGTCGCCCGCATGAGGCTGCGGTGAGGGGCACGTTCGATGCCGGCTTTGGTTCTGTCTGACAGCATAGCGCGCGGATTTTAGCACATTCCGCGCCGCATTACCAGCCGAAAATTCAGGATAGCGAGTCATCATCCCCCGCTCTACCCCTCTCTCACGCCTTCCCCGCGAACATCTTTTCGACATATTTAGCAATCATGTCGACCTCGATGTTCACCACGGTTCCGGGTTGGTAGGTGTGCATGTTTGTGGCCTCCCAAGTGTGCGGAATGATCCAGAATTCCAGCACATTATCCGGCAAAATGTTCGCAATGGTCAGAGAGATGCCGTCGATGGCGATGCTCCCCTTGTCGATGACGTAGCGTGCATATTCCTGAGGAACCCGAATCCGCACGCAATGGTCCTGCCCCACCGGTTCTACAGACACCACCTCTGCCGTAGTATCCACATGCCCCATCACAAAATGGCCTCCGAACCGCCCGTTGCCGCCCATCGCACGCTCCAGGTTGCACTCCGCCCCCGGCGCCAGTTTCCCCAGCCCCGTCACCCGCAGCGTCTGCGTCAACAAGTCGAATTCTACCTCTTCCCCCTCAATCTTGTCCGCCGTCAGGCAGCACCCGTTCACCGCCACAGAATCGCCCCGCTGCAACTCCCCCGCAAACGGCACCCGCACCGTATACCGCGCACCCTGCGCAATAGGCTCCTTCTTCATCACCTGTCCCGTGCACTCTACTAATCCCGTAAACATACCCCCAGTCTACCACACCCCCCCCTACCCCGCAAGCCCCTTTTCCGTCACCACCCCACTCTCAAGTACTACACGCAAAGCACCCGACACGGTGCGAAACCGGGCCGGGTGCGAGGAAATAGGGGATGCAGCTTAATTACTTCTTGCTTTTGGAGCCCTTGGGGGCGGGCTTGGCAGACTCACCGAGTACCTCGCTGAGCGGGAACTTGAGGAAGCCGATACCGTGCATACCGGAAGACTCTGAGCTGTGGGGAGCCTCGTAGAAGACACCGACGGTGTTATCGTCCACCATGGTGAGGCAGGAGTAGCCCCAGCAGCCGCGGGTATCGTATTCCAGCCCCTCGTTCCACGTCTTACCCTCATCGCGGGAGGCGCGAACCGTCATGTGGCTGCGGTTGCCGGCCTTGGGGTTCGAGAAGAGGAGAATACGACCGTACTTCTTGGAGTTGACCGCGATAAGCGAAGCCTGGCAGGTCGGCTCCTGCAGGGCCTTGAGGTTGGTCTCGTGCGGCTCCCAAGTTTTACCGAGATCCTTGGTCACATAGACCACACGCTTACCGCTGCGCCACTCATTGCGGCAGTTAAGCATGAGGGACCCATCCTTCAGCTCCGCCACCTGGCACTCCGAGGTAGCATGGGGAATACCCGTGCCGTACTGCCAGGTCTTACCGCCGTCCTTCGAGACGCAGAGTGTGCTCATGCACTGCTGCGGCTTAGCCCCGCGCTGCCAGATTTGGGCAGGGAAAACGATGTAACCCTTGGAGGTCGTAATACCGTTACCGGGGCCGGCGAGAATGGTAGTCCACTCTTCCTTCTTCACCTCCTTGGTGATGTCCACAAGTTCCTTACTCCAAGTCTTGCCGTCGTCATCAGAGTAGGTCATGCACCACCAACCGGTGTCCTTACCGAAACCGGTCTTAGCCGTCCACAGGGAAGCACCGCCACCCCAGTGGCAGGTGAGAGCCTGCAGCCAGATACGGCCGGTCTCATCCTGGAGAATGCAAGGGTCACCGCAGCCGTTATCGCCGCCCTTACCGGTATCCATACCCACAGCCGGGGTGGTCCAAGTCTGGCCGCCGTCCGTGGAGCGCACAACCGCCACATCGATGTCCGCGCAGAGGTCGCCGCTGTGATTATAGCGAGCATCGAAGCAGCCGATGAGGGTACCCTTCTTGGTGCAGATAAGGCCCGGAATGCGGAAGGATACGCACTTGCGAGGCTCTGCGCCGTCCGCCTGGTTTCCGACGGTTTCATCCGGCACACACACCAGATAGCCGACACGACGGGTAACGGGCGCAGTCTCGGGGGTAAAGGTAGCACTGCCGATCGTGACGGAGGGCTTGCTGATGGTCACCTTTCCTCCCACAACGGCAGAATCAGAGGGTGTAACATCCAGCCAAATCCAGTTATCGCCGCTCTTCAGAGCACTCCCGGCATCTCCGATAATGGTTACTGTACCATCGGCGGAGGGAGTACCGGTGCCGAGCACACGGCTGCCCGATCCCGTGGTGAAGTTACAACCGCCGGCATCGCTGCTGCGCAAGGTCACCTTCGCCACCTGGTTCGGCTTATCCACGCGGAAAACCACCTTCCCCACACCGGGAGCGTTATCCACACCGGTGGTGGTCACCTTAAAACCGGCCACGGCGTTGATGGGAGCACGCTTGAGAATGGGGCGGGCATCCTTGTTACCCACAACATCCACGCTCTGAATCTCCATCGGCCCGCTCGCAATGCGCAGGTCGTCAATCAGCGCACCGGCATCATCCGGCGTAGTTGCAGTCAGCACCAAACCCGTCGTGCCGGCAGGCAGCTGAACCTCCACGTGGGTCTTGAAGCCGCCCGTCGGGGTCTTAGCGTCCAGTTTCTTGAGCTCCTTGAGGCCCCCGTTCACCACCGCGGAAACCGTTAACTCGAACGGCCCGCGCTTCGTCCAGCGCTCTACCCAAAAATCACACGGTGCCGGGCTGCTCACCTGCTTGTCCAAGGTAAGGGTAACCGTACGAGCGCTGCCCCCCAACAGACGGAGGCTGTTGGGCGCACTGCGCGTATGCTCGGTAATCACGGCGGCATGCCCGGCTTCTGCCTGCAGCGTGCCATACGCCGTACCGGCTTCGCGTAACGCACCGGCCGCCAGCGTATCAAATCCTTCCGCGGCCGCCAGCGTGCCGCACGTCATCAGTGTTATGAGAATTGCTCGCGTCATACGTGGGCATGGTATCACATTCATCCCTGCCTTGGCAAGCTTTTTTCTCGCCAACTCGCTTGTTTTTGTGTATAATACCCCCATGAACTCCGAAACAGAGTGGAACAGCGTGACAATTAACGAAGAGCAGCGCCCCCGAGTTTCCCCCGAGGACCTGCGAGAAATGCTGAATGATTTGGACCCCGATGACTTTGACGAGGATGTGCAGAATTTCCTCGCGGAGCTGGAGCAGTGCACCACCCCCGAGCAGGTGGACGAGCTGAAACCCGCCGCTACTCTGCTTTTGCAAGACGAGGTGGGGCTCTCCCCCGATCTGGCCGCCATGGGGGTGGAACCGGATGAGGCCCTCATCCGCCTGCTTCTCTCCGCCGGAGCCGACCCGGATGCCACCAATCCCCACGGTCAAACGCCCCTCCACCTCGCTGCCTTCTACGGCTACGAAAACGTCGTTGACATGCTCGTTGCCGCAGGAGCCGACCTTCGCCGAAAGAACGCCTCCGGCCTATACGCCGCCAATGTAGCTGCCACCCACGGTATAGCCGACAAAATCCGCCCCACCATCTCCGGCAACGAAGACCTTCCCCCGGAAATTGAGGACGCCGACTACATTCCCCCCGATCACGAGTGTACCTGCGGATGCCACGAACACGGCGACCACGAACACAACTGTCACTGCCACGAACACGGCAACTGCGACTGCCACGAGCACAAAGAATAGCCCTCGCCCCCGGAGTGTCTGCAAGGAGCTTCTCCGCACCATCACGGGGAGGCCCCTTGCCGTATTGTACCCCACCCGGCCGAATCAGGAAAACACCACCGCCCCGGCATAGGTGGGTGCGGGGGAGAAGAGGTGAATGTGCGGGGGGGAGGGGAAGAGTGGGCGAATGTAGGGGGCAACGTCAGACCCGGTGGGGGGGAGGTAGAGGAATGGGTAACTGCGGGCATTCCAGAGCGTATCTCCCGCGTGCTTAACGAGGGCTTCGGCGGTACACCAGCAGGCGAAAAACTCCGGAAGGAGGCAACCTCGTTGGGTGAAAGCCTCGAACTGCTCCGGGGCCATGATGCGGGTGGCCAAAGAGAGGAGGCGAGTACGGGGGCGGATGCGCTCGATATCCACACCGACATCGCCGTGGTGAAAGGCGAGACAAAGGAGATCGCCGGAGTGGCTGATATTGAAAGGCTGCGGAGCCCAGAAGGGCTTACCGTGCGGACCGCGGGAAAAGCGTATCTGCTGCGGTGGGACACCTGTGCGGCGCGAAAGCTCCCGCTTGAGGAGAGCGCGGATGAGCGCAAACCTCGCCCCGCGCGCGGCAGCCTGCTCCGACTCCTCACCGGACAACAGGGCCGCATCCTCCGGGGTAGGCGACAACTCGGCAAGATTGTATACCAGATAATCCATCAGAGCCAGATATACTCAACATCGTGCGCCTCTGTATCATACACGGCAAACGAACCGCGCCCATAACGAGAGCCGCAGATCTCCCCGGGATTCACCAGCAAGAGACCATCCTTCCGCGACCGATCGGCGCGATGTGTATGCCCGTAGAACAGCACCGTTACCTTCGGCTCAAGCGCAGCAGCCCTCTCTGCCCGTCCCTGATAATGAGCCATCGCAGCACAGCGGTCGCCCAGCGAGAAAATGCCACAGGACCCATGGTGGCAGATTTGCGGATAAAGCTTTGCGATCTCACGATGCTCCGCCAAGTCCCACTCATTGTTACCGAACACCAAATGCAGCGGACCGGACCACTCGCGACCCAGAAGATGCAGAATCGACACGTCCTCTATGTCCCCGGCGCAACAAAGCACGGCACACCCGGCTTCCCGAGCAGCCTGCAAGGCAGCCCGCAGATTCTTCTCATGATCATGAATATCAGAAATTACAGCAACCTTCACAGCACATCAGAATGATTTTTTGACAATAAACACCGGAGAATACGGCGTTGCATCCCCGAAAGAACTTCCTCGCGGTGCAGCCGCCACCTCCCCATCCGCCACATACCACAGCATGGCACCCGGCGCTATCTCCGTGCACAACACCGGCACACCGTCGCCGCCGATGAAGCCGGCATAGGCAGGCCGAACCCGCATCAGGCTCTCAAAATTATGCGCTATCTCCTTATGGTACCAACGCAGCGGGAGCTCCGCAAACCACTGCGCGCACATCTCCTCCGCCTTCTGATACTCCGGCGCATGCTGCAACCAAGAATCCCCCTCCGGGGAGACAGGAAGGCGCTTCAACAGAGCATCGAACGACGCTGCATCCTCCATCAGACTCGGCGAAAAACGCATCCCTACCATCGGAGGGAAAGGATGCCGCCGCATCGTCTCCAACACGCGCCTGTAGACAAAAGCCTTGGCCAAAGCTGGGCAGACGGGAGAGCGAAAAGCCGCCACCCGAGACAACACGGAAGGCAGGTTGGCCAGGCGGAAGAAATCGTCCTTCTCCAGTCCGCAGAACTCCACCAACTTCGCGGCATTAATCGTGCGCATCTTCACCATCGACGCAGGACGCCAAACGAGCTCCTGCGACTCACCCGCCACAAAATCAGGATCCATGGGGTGACGGGAAAAACAGGCAGCATCCTCACGAATGACAGGCTTTTCTCCGGAAAGCACAGGGGTAACTCCGTCCATCGACAGCTCATAAAACGGGCGCCGGAGCGTCTGCGCCGTCAGCGGCTCATTCATCATCTGCACCTGCTCTGCAGAAGCCGGCACACCCTGTGAAAACGAGGGCCCGCACCTCACCAGCGCGCGCTGCACCTCACTCAACATTTCCGGCGACAGCTCACGACCGTGAGTCTGCATCAGCGTACGCAGGTTCTCCTCCTTCGGCAGACAGGACGTCACCTTCTTAAGCTGCAAGGCCGGCGGATACGCCCGGGGCTTGAACTTTGACAGCAACGCGAAGTAGTGCGCATAACTTTTAGCGATAGGCAAATGATTCTGCAACTGCCGCATGGCTGCAAAATCCGAGAACAAAACCTCGATTTCCTTCAAACGCGCCTGCTCATCCCGGAGCATATCCCGAGAGAGCGAAAAGCGAGCCCCGTCCACCGAGAAAGCAGCCACCCGAGCCCGGAGCACAGCAGCCTCCGCGCGCAGGGCCGCCTCATCCTCCGCCACATTCCCCGTGAACTCCGCAGGACGCGGCAAAGGTGACAACAGCAGGGCACAGAGTGCGTTCTTCTCCTCCATGTAACGCGCAAACTCACCCCGCTCCAAGGCCTGCCAGCGCGCCGGCATATCCCCGCGGAAGCAAACCGGCAGACGACTCAGCCTGTGGTCTATGCTCTTCTTCTGTGCCGCTGTCAGCGAGGCCGCTGCATCCTCCTGCGCCGCGAGGCGAGACAGCAACTCCTCCAGCGCACGCGCCTCCCCGGAGAGTGAATCCAGCTTCTGACGTGCCTGGGACAACGTCCTGCTCAGCGCCGGGTAGAACATTTTATTCGCGGAGGTATCCGCCGCTGCCAACACCGCCGGCAGGCGCACCCAGTCATTTGCCGCCATACAGGCGCGCACCTGCTCCTCCGCTCTGCGCGCCACCGAATGCAGGCGCACCGGCACACACACGCCCCCCAGGCAAAGCAACCCTGCGGCACAGCACAGCACCACCCGCCTCACCCTCCTTCCGCGTCGCAAACGCAGGGCATGGCGCAGCGCCCGGCGGTAATCGCGCAGCCCGGGTGCATCCCCCGACACACGACCCAACCGCTGACGCAGTTCCTCCTCCGGCACCGTACTCAGGCAGGTAGCATCCTGACGGAAAGCCGACAACTCCTCCGCCAGCAAGCGAGCATCCTCACGTTGCAGACGAGCCCGGCGCTCGGCGGGACTCTCCGTAGCCTGCAGCGGCTCCCCCCGCTCCAAGCGCGCCAACTCCGCAGCCGCCTCGGGGTCGCCCGGATATTCCCTCAAGCGTTTCTCGAGCAGGGCCCGAACCCTCTCCCAATCCTCTGCCAGGGCAAAGCGCTTCAGCTCCCGGCGCCACCTGTTCAACAGCTCGTCCTTCATTTCTCCTGAAGCGTAAAATACCACCGCAACTCACCCTCCGCATCGACCTCCAGCCCCGTCAACACCAGAACCAGGTGCCGCGGCGCCGGCTGACGCATACTATCCTGCACCAAACGATTGAACGTTTGCTGAAGCCCCCTCTGCAACACACCGCATAGCTCGGCACGAATGCGACGGCGATTCGCCGGCAAAGCCAAGGCCGCGCTGAGCTTCTCCCGGGCCTCCCGAGCAGAAAGCGAATTGCCGGCGGCATCGCGATGGTGCAGCGTCAGCTCCGGACAACGCACCAAGATCTTGCCCATCAGCTCCGCGAAACGTACGTTGCGGAACAACTTGCAGTACTCCGAGGTCAAGCGCTGCCGCTCTCCTCGCCCGAGATTCTTCTGCTCCAGCTCCTGCAGCAGGCACCATACACCTGCCAAGCTGTAGCGGGCATCCCCGTGCGGCTCCTCCCCGCAGCAGCAAGAGTTGGCCAACAGGTTAAACTGCTTGCTGAGCACAGCGGAGAAATCGAACTCACGGCTGACAGAACACACATAGCCGACCTCTCCACCGCGTGGAGTGCCGAGCTGCGCCCCCCACGAATAAGGCAGGCGAGGCGCAGCCTCCGGTACAAGAGCCCCCTTGCCGTGCAGCGCGGGGAGGTAGACTACCCCGCTCTGCGGACGCAGGCGCAGCTCCTGACGGAAGGGAACCCAAGGGAAAGCATCATCGCGCATCCCCAAGCGGGCGGGGCGGGTTCCCGTAGCCGGAGATGCCTCTAGGTCACTCTCCGAAAAATTGAATTGAAAACGCTGCACCGCCGCCGGCAGGGATGTACTGCCCAGCTCAAGGGGAATACGCACGGCATCCGCCACCAGCAGACGCGCCACGCCTCCCTCCGGAATCGGGATGAGGAAGGAAGCCAGCACCGAACGTCCCCGTGCATCCCGAACACTCTTGAGGTAGGCCCCCTGCACCGTAAACACGAGCAGAGGCTCCCGAGCCTCCCCGGCATCCGTAGACGATACGCGCTCCAGCACATAATCGCCCGCTTCCTCACTGCGCACCAAACGCAGGCGCTCCCCGGATTCGGTAATCAGAGGCTTAACCTTGGGAGATTGCAGTGCACGAGCCGAGAACAGTCGCAGCTCCCCCGGAGGCAGCTCCACCGGTACCCGGGCAAACACGTTCAACAGCTCCGGAGGCAAGGCTCGGGTAGACAGGACCGTCACCTCACGCGTCGGTGCGGTGAGGGCCGGGGGCGATACCGGACGCGAGGGTTCAACCGGGCGAGGCTCCTCCTGCACCGCCACGGGCAGGGGCTCAATGGGCCTATCCCCCGCCAAGGGGGCCATATAGGGCATCAGCTCCGGAACCTCCAGTAAATTTTGGCGCAGCATGGGCAATTCATCCATCAGACTCTGCCAGCTTTTCATCTCCGCGTCCTGTCCCATGGTATTCAGCCAATCCTCCACGCGGCAATGAGCCGTAGCCACATGCAGGTAAAGGCGGCACAGGGCGTCCTCATCCAGGTTCAAACGACGGCCGCAGCCATCCAGTCGGCGCAGGTTATCAGCATGGCCGCTCCGTGCCACCGTAGCCAACTTCAGGATGGTGACCACCTCCAGCACCGGGGCAACCTGACGCCGGCGGGAGGCCGGGCAAGACACCAACCGTTGTTCCACCCCGGCAAGGGCCTTCTCGGCAGGCTCCGAGGCAAAGGGAGAGAACATGAGAGCCCGCAAATCATCCAGCGCCTGTTGCACGGGATCCAAGGGAGCGATGGGTTGCGGCGGCGTCACAGGCAGCATATCCGCCCGGCGGGTGCTGTATATCCAAGCCCCGCCCAAGCCCAACAACGCAGCAGACACTACCCACACGGCCGACATACCGCGGCGGCGCACGGGGCGGCAGAACACGTCCTCCTCCGCACTTTCCTCATAACGATAATGCCCGTGCTGCCGGTGGGGCGCCGCGCCGGATTCGGCAGACATGCCGCGCACCACGCGCAGGACGCGTCCCCCCATACGAGTCACGGCTTGCTCCAGATCCGAACCGGCGGCGGCCACCATGCGGGAAGTCACGCGGAAGGAATCCGTGCGGCATCCGTAGGTGGTAAAGGTTCTGCCCCAACCCCGTTGCGGGGCCAGAGAGTCGCTCTCGTGCAGCAACTCCAGAGCCGTCTCCGCCCGCGTCTCCTGCGGCAGGGTCAACAGGCATTCCGCATCATACGGCGGTGCCGCCAGCAGCCGCGCACAAGCAGCATTTCCCGTGCAGTCCACCCAAGCGGATTGCCCCTCGGCAGAGGGAAACGCCGCCGGGGTGAGTCCCGGTTCGGTCTCCAAATACTGCGGCCTCCCCTCCCAGCGCTCCGCCCAATAACCGATCTTCCGCAGGGCCAGCACCAACCCCGCCGGGGTGGGGTGCAGCGGGTTGGAGGCCATGGCGGCCGCCTCCTCGGCAGACAACACGAAGTGATGCGCCAAGTAACAGGCACGTCCCGTGTAATCCGCCCCGGCCGGGCCCGTGCAGGTAAAGACATGGAAGATGTGTGCCCCCATCGACACGAGGCGGTAGGAATACTGCGGCCCGATAATGCCGCAATCAACGGGCTCCTTCAGCTCGCTGAGGGATACCAGACGATCACACAGCAGCTTGGGCATGGCCACACTGCACGCCACCACGCCGTAGCCGGATGTACCCGGCTCCAGCAATTCGGCGGCACTTGTGTAGACGAGCTGAAAGGACATGGGAAACTAAGACTGAGCGCAGGGGAAGAGTGACGGCTCGGCGCAACTGAGCACCCAGAGCAGAGGATCCGTGACGTGGAACGGCTGCACCTGCCCGGAGGCGGGCCCGATGAGTGTGGCCCCCGTGTCCGCATCCCGAAACTCCACGGGCGATTCCCCCAAGGCGGACACGGCGAAGTAGCGCACGTTGTTCGAGATAGCCTCGGCGTTGGTGCAGATATTCGGGGCCACATTGAACACCAGTTGGCGAATGCGAGCCGAGTTGATGTTGACATGCTCCGGCACGAACATGCCATTGTACACCAAGGGCAGCAAAGGCTCCGGACCCAACAGGCTGCTCCAGGTATCGCATTTGCCCACCAACACGGCCAACGGCACGTCCAACTTGGCATCCGGGCCCAGATTCAGACTCTTCCGCAGGCGCATCTCTGCCTCTGCCAACATCGTAGCCTGTCGTCCGGGCATATGCAGGCAGTGGCGCAGTTGGGGGTCCGGGTTGTCTTTCAACACCGAGCGAAACCCCGGATTGACGGTCGGGTCGAAGAGGAAGAGAATACCCGAGGAAACGGAGATATGGCCGGCGGCTGTGTTCTGTGCGGCATCGCGGCCCGGCTCATAATTCTCTCCGGCATTATCATACAGCACAACCGAGTAACTGCGACTGCCCTTGTTGAGATTGTAGATGAAGGGGCGCGGCATGTGGACAAAGTGTGTACCCACCCACACCCGGCGATAGAGGCTACCCTGCAGCTTGGTCTTGCCGATGTAGGCTTCCTGCGGTGTCGTGGCGGAGAAGAGGCGCATCCGCATATCATTGAGCGGAGCATTGCCTGCCGGATCTGCATCCCGGAAGGGCATCCCGAATTCCCGGGGTAGCTCTACCTCCAGTCGGCCGACCAGCGAGGCCATGTAGTAGGATTTTCCCGCTGCCGGCACCCCCACAATCGAGATGATGTGCTGTTTGGTGAGGTGGAAGAAAGGCGGTAACTTCATGTGGCAGCAGGGGCAAGCCCAATCCGTGCAGCTGCTGCCGTGCTCGTCCAGGGGGAGCCCACGCTCATCAAAACGCTCGGGCACAAAGCGCTTCATGGCATCAAAGCCCAGCACATCGTCCCCCACCAAATCCGGGGAGGCGGCAATGGCCAGGGCCTTCTCCGGGGCAAAGGTGCGCCAGCAACCGGGGCAGCGATACTCACCCGCAGCCGCCTCATCTGCCAGAATGTCTTCCGGCTCTTGGGGGTACAGTCTGCGGTGGTTAGCCGCGCAAAGCACATCGGCCACATAGAAGGCGCGATCTCCCAGCCCTTCGAAGGTAGCCAACGCTCCGTCCGGCAGGTTATCAGCCAGTTCCGGGAGGTCCTGCAGGCGGATGGGGCCGGTCCATTGTCCCTCCACGGGGTTGTACACATACCAGCGGTGCGGGTCCAGGACGGAGAAGTCCGGACGCGTGGCGGCATCCCCGTACCAGGCCAAGAAGCATCCCCCACCCAGAACGAACAAGTACATGACGCCCGGGCGTATCAGAAAGTCGGTTTTCAGGTGCTCGCCGTTCACGGAATAGAGCTCCACCCGACCATGCGGAAAGAAGCGGCACGTCTCGTCCCGCTGGGCAAAGGAGCCGGCCTCATCCATATCCATCACCACGCGAAAGGTGCTGCTGCGTCCGGCACCGATGGTCATGAAGTTTCCATCGGAGACGCGCAATTTCCCCACGAGGCAGTCATATATGTACAATTGATTATTCATACCGGCGCACAGGCTCCCTTTCCGTTATAGCACAATAGGGGCGCCTGCGTCAAGCGAAAACGGCGGGGAGGGGGCTGTAGGGAGTCGGCTGCGTCATACAAAAGCGCGTTTTTACGCTCCGGGCGCATTTTTCGCTTTTCTTACGGGCGGGATGGGGTATAATGGGGGCGTTAAGGAGCTAAGACCATGAAAATTTGGCTTGATGGAAAGTTGGTTGACGAAGCGGAGGCACAGGTTTCCGTTTTCGATCACGGTGTTTTGTACGGCGACGGGTGTTTCGAGGGTATTCGTTTTTATTCCGGCAAGGTCTTCCGGCTGGAGGAGCACATTAAGCGGCTCTTCGACTCCATGCGCTACCTGATGCTCTCGCTACCGTGGAGCTTTGAGGAGGTGTGCCGCGCGACGGAGGAGACCGTGGCGGCCAGCGGTCAGCAGGATGGCTACATCCGCTTGGTGGTTACCCGCGGCAAGGGCGACTTGGGGCTGAACCCGCGCAACTGCCCGCAGTCTTCCATGTTCATTATCGTGCAGAACATCGCACTGTACCCCAAGGAGATGTACGAGAACGGGCTCAGCATCATCACGTCCTCTTACCGCCGCCCGAATCCGGATGTGCTCTGCATGCAGGTGAAGAGCCTGAACTACCTGAACGGCATTTCCGCCAAGATTGAAGCCGTTCAGCAGGGCGCGGGTGAGGCTTTGCTGCTCAATCAGCAGGGCAATGTGGCGGAGTGCACGGGTGATAACATCTTCATCGTCCGCAACGGCGAGGTCATCACGCCTCCGCTGACGGACGGCGCGCTGGGCGGCATTACCCGCCACGCCGTGATGGATCTGTGCGCCGAGCTGGGTATCCCCTGCCGTGTGGCCAGCATCAACCGCTTCGATGTACTCTCTGCCGATGAGTGCTTCCTGACGGGCACGGCGGCTGAGGTCATCGCGGTGTCATCGCTGGACGGTCGCACGATCGGCACCGGACACGCCGGCCCCATCACCAAGCAGCTGCTGGCGGGCTACCAGGCCATGGTGCGCCGCTGAGGCATCCTCTCTTCTCATTGCCCGCAGGCGGCTCAGGCTGTCTGCGGGCTTGTATCTTTCCGCCGATGAAGGAGACGCTGTATCAGGGAAAATTCCTGAACATGGCTAAGGAGGGCCGCTGGGAGTTCTGCGAACGGGTGAATAACACGTCCGCTGTGATGATATTTGCTGCCACGGAGGATAACCGCGTGCTGCTGGTGGAGGAGATGCGCCCGCCCATCGGCATGCGCTGCATCTGCTTCCCGGCAGGGCTGTGCGGAGACGTTGCGCCCGAAAGCAGCGGCTCCGCAGCCATGCGTGAGCTCCTAGAGGAGACGGGCTACACGGCAGAGAGCATGCAGTTCCTCTTCACCGGCCCCTCCTCCCCGGGCCTGACCAGCGAGACTCTTCACTTCTTCCTCGCCCGCGGCCTGCAAAAACGCACCGCAGGCGGCGGTGTCGACGGCGAAAACATCACCGTCCACGAGGTTCCCCTGACCGACATCGACTCTTGGCTGCAATCCCGCATGGCCGCAGGCATCGCCGTCGACCCGCGCGTGTATACCGGCCTCTACTTCCTGCAACGAGGCGCATAAGCGGCTGCCCCGACCGAGTCGGGCTCAAGCTGTCGCCTTTTAGTCCCTTTTCTTGAAAATTAGGCTGGATTTTCTGCGGAAAGCGCGTATAATAGCCGCGCTATGTCTGAAACACCTGCCAATAACGCACCGGGTTCCTCGGAGGAGGAACTGATTGCCGTACGCCGCGAGAAGGTGGAGAAGATCCGCGCCCTGGGGGTGAATCCTTACGGTGGCCGCTTCGACACCGACACGACCGCGGCCGAGCTCAAGGCCGACTTTGCCGAGGGTAAGCAGGTGAAATTCATCGGGCGCATCAATACGCTGCGCGACATGGGCCGCACCCAGTTCTTCAATGTGGGCGATGTGTGTGGGGCTATTCAGTGCATGCTCACCAAGAAGAGTTGCACGGAGGAAAGTTGGGCCCTCTGGAAGCTGCTGGAGCGCGGCGACTGGGTCGGCATCTCCGGCGAAACCTTCATCACCCGCACCGGGGAGCCCTCCGTGCGCGTGGACAGCTTCAAGGTGCTCTCCAAGGCCGTTCGCCCCATGCCGGACAAGTTCCACGGCTTGGCGGACTCCGAGATGTGCTACCGCCGCCGCCACTTGGACCTGATGAGCAACAGCGAGAGTGCAACCCGTTTCGTGCAGCGCTCCCGCATCATCCGCGCCATCCGTGACTTCCTGAACGAGCGTGGCTTCCTAGAGGTAGAGACGCCCATGTTGCAGGATGTGGCGGGCGGTGCCGCAGCCAAGCCTTTCCTCACCCATTACAATGCCCTTAAAAAGGAGATGAGCCTGCGCATCGCGCCGGAGCTCTTCCTGAAGCGCCTGATGGTGGGCGGATTCCCCAAGGTGTATGAGCTGAACCGCAACTTCCGTAATGAGGGCACCGACCGTCGTCACAATCCGGAGTTCACCGTGCTGGAGGTATACGAGGCCGGCGGCGACTACGAGACCATGGCGGACATGATGGAGGAGCTTATCTGCACGGTGGCGGAGAAGATTTTCGGTACGCTCACCTTTGACCAATACGATGAGGACGGCAACGTGCGCTGGACGGTGGACCTCTCCCGCCCTTGGAAGCGCGCGGAGTACGCCGATTTGGTGAAAGGCGTAGCCGGGCAGGATTGGTTTGACCTGACCCCGGAGCAACGCCGCAGCCGTGCCATCAACGACTTGGGTCTCATCATTCACGATGAGCTGGATGACATCGGCGTGACGCAGCAGGTGTACGAGCGACTGGTGGAAGCCGTGCAGGTGAACCCGCTGTTCGTCTGCCACATGGACCGCGATTTGGTGCCGCTGGCCAAGGCCAACCCGGAGAATCCGGACGTGGTGGATGTGTTCGAGCTCGTCATCAACGGCCAGGAGATTTGCCCCGGCTACTCCGAGCAGAATGACCCCGTGGAGCAGCTGGAGCGCCTGAAGCACCAAGCGGGCGAGGAGACGCAGAAGATCGACTACGACTTCGTGGAGACCCTCGAGTCCGGCATGCCCAGCGCAGGCGGCATCGGCATCGGCATCGATCGCCTGTGCATGCTGCTGACGGGCGTGTGCTCCATCCGCGACATCATCCTCTTCCCGCAGCTCAAGAACCGCTCATAAACACCCCGATCCCGGAGGCTCCTCCTTTCTCTCTGCCATGAATGCCTGCATCTCCCAGTGGATAGGCCGACGTAGCGAGCAGGAGGATGCCTACGCCGTGCGGCATTTCCCTACGGGGACTCTGGCCATCGTTTGTGACGGCATGGGGGGGCATTGCCATGGGGGGCAAGCTGCCACCCGTGCGGCGGAGGCTTTCGCGACGGCGTTTGCGGAGCAAGGCGACTGCCCTATGGTGGATCGCCTGCGCGGGGCCTTACACGCTGCTAACGAGGCCGTGGGCGAGCTGTTCGGGCAATGCGACAGCTTCGGCGGGTGCACCCTGCTGGCGGCCTTTATCGGCGGGAATGTGCTCTGGTGGATCAGCGTGGGGGATTCTCCCCTGCTCCTCTGGCGCCGCGGACGCCTCACACGGCTCAATGCAGACCATTCCATGCGGAGTCTTTATGCCGATTTGGTACGCACCGGCACGATGACCCATCAGGAGAT
Source organism: Akkermansia muciniphila (assembly GCA_004557455.1). Lineage (GTDB taxonomy): Bacteria > Verrucomicrobiota > Verrucomicrobiia > Verrucomicrobiales > Akkermansiaceae > Akkermansia > Akkermansia muciniphila_D. Next base: position 66,256 of record SFDX01000001.1, read on the forward strand.
GCTGCGCAGGGGAAATATGTTACGCAGTGCAGTGACGGGCGAGAGTATTCCCTTGGTGGATGCTCCCCCCACCCCCTACCCTGTGCTGCCGGGGGACAAGATTATCCTTTGCTCGGATGGGTTGGATGATCTGCTTCTGGGTTCTACCCTTCCCCCCTCCACCCGCAAGCTGCTGGACACGAGGGGCGGCAATCCCGCTGCCTTGCTTATCGAGGCATGCCGTGCCATGAACACGGACTATGCCGACAACGCGACGGCCATTACCCTCGACGTCTAGGCCTCTCTGCGCGCAGATTACACACTTTACACTTGCAACACTCCGGCAGCCGTGCTACAATGTGCCGGATGAAGTGTATCGTCATTACAGGCGGCATAGCCTCCGGCAAGTCCACCGTGGTTCAGCTGTTGCAGGAGCTCGGCGGGGAAGATTTGTGCGTTTTCGACAGTGACCGCACGGTGGCGGAACTGCTGGACGGCGGCACCCTGTCTGCGACATTGGCAGAGACCTTCGGTCCGGAGGCCGTGGATGCCGACGGCAAGGTGAACAAGGTTTTCCTGCGGGGGATTGTAGCGCATGATGAGGAGGGGCGCGGCAAACTCAATGCAATCATTCATCCGCTTGTGGCCGAGCGCTTCCGCGCGGCGAAAATTCAGGCGAACAACAGTGGCAAATACCATACCCTGCTGGCAGACATTCCCCTGTACTATGAGACGACCGAGACCTTCCGCTGCGATCTTGTATGCACCGTTGCGACGACCGAGGATCAGCAGGTGCAGCGTCTGGCGGCCCGTAATGGCTTACCGGAGGAGGAGGCCCGGGCTCTCATGGCCGCCCAACTCTCGACAGAGGAGAAGACGGAGCGCGCTGACGTTGTCATCCGAAACACCGGCTCACAGGAGCTGCTGCGTGAACAGGTGGAGCTCTTTTTCAACGCTGTCTTGGCCGAGGAGGTCACAACTTTCCGTGCCAGAAACTTGGTTTATAATGCGAACGAACTGCGGGCGCTGCCCCTGAACGATCTCCGCAAGTTGGCCTCGGAAATCCCGGGGAAGGATCTGCGGGACCTCACCCGCGCCGGTTTGGTCAACGCACTCATGCACCATTATCTGGCGCAGGGCAGCAAGGTGATTATCAGCGGTGTGCTGGAGTTTGTGCCCATGGGTGACTTCTTCCTGCTGAAGGACCCGGCCCGCAGCTTCAAGGCCGGCTCGGATGATGTCTATATACCGGCCGATTTGATCAATAATTTCTCTCTGCGTGCGGGCAATATGCTGAAGGTCATGCTGCGCCGCCCGTCCAGCATTAAGAAAGATCGCTACCTAGCAGCCGGTCGAGTACTGGAGATTGAGGGGAAGCCGGCGGAAGAGTTCCGCCAGGGCAAGGCTTTCGATACACTCACGCCGCTCATCCCTACCCAGCGTCTGTTGCTGGAGAATCCGGACATCAAAGAGCCGTCCATGCGCGTGCTGGATCTCATCACGCCCGTGGGCATGGGGCAGCGTGCTCTCATCGTGGCTCCGCCGCGCGGGGGCAAGACGGTGCTGCTCAAGAATATCGCCCGAAGCATTCGCTCCAACTACCCGGAGGCTCACCTGCTCATCTTGCTGCTGGATGAACGCCCGGAGGAGGTTACGGACTTCTCGGAGTCGGTGGATGCTCCGGTCTATGCCTCGACCTTCGATGAGCCCGCCAAGCGCCATGCGCAACTCAGTGACTTGGTGCTGGAGCGTGCCAAGCGCCTCGTGGAGCTCGGCAAGGATGTGGTGATCATGCTCGACTCCCTCACTCGACTCTCCCGCGGCTACAATGCTACCCAGAGCGGCGGCCGAACCATGAGCGGCGGTCTGGGTTCCAACGCGCTCGAGAAGCCGCGCCGGTTCTTCGGCGCAGCCCGTAAGGTGGAGGAGGGTGGCAGCCTCACCATCATTGCTACCTGCTTGGTAGAAACGGAGTCCCGCATGGATGAGATTATCTTTGAGGAATTCAAAGGCACCGGCAATATGGAAATCCGCCTCGACCGCGAGCTCTCCGAGCGCCGCATCTACCCCGCCATCTCCATCCCGCAGAGCGGCACCCGCAACGATGACCGCCTCTATCATCCGGACGAATACTCCCGCATCCTGCAGCTCCGCCGTCAACTCGCCTCCCTCCCCGGCTGGGAGGGGCTGGAAACCCTGCTGGCTAACATCGCCCGCACCCAAAACAACGCCGAGCTCCTGCTGAAGGGACTTACCATTCACTGACGTGAGGCCCCCTCTCCGGGGCTGATACTCCTAATCATCATCGCATGTTCACACTCTCTCTTTCGGAACGCAGGCTTCATCTTGCGAGTCTGCTCTACCTTAGTTTTCCCTGTATTCTCTTTCTCATCGGTTGGGTCACCCCTTGGCTGACACTGCCGCTTATCGCGGCCATTGTATTCACAATCATCAGGGGCACCCGACATACGGGAGATGTATGGCAAATTCGGCCACATCAAGCACTTCTTTTGTTGCTGGTATTTTTCATTGTGGCTCTACCTCTGCTCACAACCGGATTAGCAGGAGGATACAATACCGCGTGGGATATCAGCGTCTTTCGACAGGCAATGTATCGGAATCTCATCGATGCGCCTTGGCCCATCATCCTTCCTGATGGCAGAGAACTCACATACTATATCGCCGGCTTTCTGCCTGCGGCTATGGCAAGCCGTTTGGTATCCAATACAGATATCCAGCAGTGGATCCTTTTACTCTGGTCCAATGTAGGCACATTTTTGGCCTTGCTGTATTTTTTTCACAAACGTAAACGTATATCTTGGCTACTCGTCCTCTTTTTCCTCTTCATGTCGGACCCGGCATGGTATTTCTACTGTGGTACACACTGGTTTTCCAGCGCACTGAGGTACATAGCCCATTTGGCTGCTCAACCCGAATGGGGTGGTTATGACATTGCTCTGATAGCCGACTGGCCCACATTCCAAACGATCAATTCCTACCAGGTAACAGCATGCGCCTTCAACTCGCTGACTCCGACGCTTCTTGTCTTTGCCATAGCACAGCATGTAAAGCGTAATGCTCCGTATATTCTTCCTCTATCTCTTGCCCTATTAACTATGCTCTCACCACTCGGAGCCATAGGCTGCGCACCCTTTGCCGCCATAGCCTATTTTCGAGTATTGCAGGCTGAAAAAGAACGTCCATGGCTACGCGCCTCCTTATGGCTGATAGCCCCCCTTTCTATAGTTTTCATCAATTTCATCTACTTCACACGAGGTAATGCCTCTACCGCAGTCTGTTTTCCCGCAGCTGTGTGGGGATTGTTTCCTTTCCTGATTGTCTATGCCCGAATTCTGGTGACAGCAGTCCTCTTTGTTCTACCCTTTGTGCACAAAATTCGCCAGGACAAAGCACTACTGACGACACTGATATGCATAGTGGCATTTCCTCTGATCTATATAGGGTCTTCTCGGGAATTGGATGCCGTACACTTCAACGAGCTATGGCTGAAGAATTATCCTATCTACGCCTTCGAATTCGCTACTGCCCTGTCACTTTATTGGAAAGAGGCAAACTTCACGAAATACTTCTGGCTGTTTTGGAGTACTTTTATAGCCGCGCTATTCCTCTACGGAGCCTGGATCGGATACGATCCAGACTTAAAGGTAAGAGACGAATGGAACGGACACATCTGTCACATGAAGCCCATCATGCAGCAGAAAATTCCCAATACTCACTCTCCTGCGATTAACGGGATTCTACTGAACAGGGACGGAGAATCGGAAGATTCGTTCCCCGGTTGTTTGCTGCCAAAGGCTCCCGGGTGTGACTACTCACGTCCGCCCGCTGAGCAGAAGTAAGGGTGGGGCTGCGTTTTCTGCATTGACATCAGCGATGGAACATGCTAGGCTGAAGGCAATCATGAAGGTTAGGAATATGATCATCCGTTGGGGCGTCTTATTACTGGGGGCGGTTCTCTTGCTGCCTTCGCCGTCACCTGCCGCAACGGAGAAGGACAAGGAGCCGCGGACAGCCAAGAAGGATAAGGAGGCACAGAAGAAGGAGAAAAAGAAGTCTCGGAAGGAGGCGGAGCAGGAGAAGCAGGCTACGATTCTCTACCAAAAGGAGATGGAAGCCTTGGCAAAGGCGGACGCAATGCTGGAGACGGTTAAATCTGAGAAGGATGCCAAAGAGGCCGTCAAGAAGCTAACCCCGATGTTTGTTAAGCTCCGCCCGCAATGCTATGCCTCTGACAAAGAGCTGGAATCCCTCGCCGAGGCACAGAACAAGGTATCTGCTCGCATGACCCGCCTGAGCAAGGAGAAGTATTTCGAGAGTGCCGGCTTGCAGAAACTCTGGACCATCATCACAGATCCCCTGTCGCGCCGTCGGGAGACCTACATGAAGTGAGGTCGGCCCGGAGGCTCCGTTTTTTTGCGTTCTTTGCGAGAAAATTCTTTTCTTTTCGCCAATTCGCGCTATAATACGCGCGGCTGACCGCTCGCGCGCGTGAATACTTGCTGTGGATTTTTCGTCTTTACCTGCGTCGGGTGAACCCAGCCAAAAGATACAGACAATGTCCGATTATACATCCCGAGTACTGGAGCAGGTTCGCGCCAAAAACGCCGGCGAGCCTGAGTTCCTGCAGGCCGTTCAGGAGGTTATCTCCACCATCGCTCCCGTTCTCTCCGCTAACAAGAAGTACGAAGACAACTGCATTCTTGAGCGCATCACCGAGCCGGAGCGTACCATCATCTTCCGCGTGCCGTGGCAGGATGACAAGGGCAACATCCGCATCAACCGTGGTTTCCGCGTTGAGTTCAACAGCGCCATCGGGCCCTACAAGGGCGGCCTGCGCTTCCACCCCTCCGTCAACTTGGGTATCCTCAAGTTCCTCGGCTTCGAGCAGGTCTTCAAGAACTCCCTCACCACGCTCGCCATGGGCGGCGGCAAGGGCGGTTCCGACTTCGACCCCAAGGGTAAGAGCGACATGGAGGTGATGCGTTTCTGCCAGAGCTTCATGACGGAGCTGCAGCGCCACATCGGCCCGGATACCGACGTGCCCGCCGGCGACATCGGTGTGGGCGGTCGCGAGATCGGCTACCTCTTCGGCCAGTACAAGCGTCTGCGCAATGAGTTCACGGGCGTGCTCACCGGCAAGGCCCTCAACTGGGGCGGCTCGCTCATCCGCCCGGAGGCGACCGGTTACGGCTGCGTCTACTTCGCACAGGAGATGCTTGCTACCAAGAACGATGACCTGCAGGGCAAGGTCTGCGTGGTCTCCGGTTCCGGCAACGTGGCCCAGTACCTCGTCGAGAAGCTCAACCAGCTCGGCGCCAAGGTCGTGACCATGTCCGACTCCAACGGCTACATCTTCGACCCGGAGGGCATCAACGCCGAGAAGCTCGCTTGGGTCATGGAGCTCAAGAACGTGCGCCGCGGCCGCATTCGCGAGTATGCCGAGCACTTCAAGGGTGCCCAGTACTTCGAGGGTCAGCGCCCCTGGAGCGTCCCCTGCGACTGCGCCTTCCCCTGCGCCACGCAGAACGAAATCAACGGTCAGGAGGCCGCCACCCTCATCAAGAACGGCTGCAAGCTCGTGGCCGAGGGTGCTAACATGCCCACCGACCTCGACGGTATCAACAACTACTTGGCTGCCAAGATCCTTTACGGGCCGGCCAAGGCCGCCAATGCCGGCGGTGTCGCTACCTCCGGCCTCGAGATGGCTCAGAACAGCCAGCGCCTCAACTGGACCTCCGAGGAGGTTGACGCCAAGCTCCACTCCATCATGGTCAACATCCACCGCAACGCCTACGACCACGCTCGTGAGTTCTCCGGCGACTGCACGGCGGACTTCACCAACTACGTTGCCGGTGCCAACATTGCCGGCTTCGTCAAGGTGGCCGACGCCATGATCGACCAGGGCTTGGTCTGATCCCCGGCAACATTCTCTTACCACCCGCCGCAGCCATTCCCGCTGCGGCGGGTTTTCAGTAATCAGTCGATCGATAAAAAATATCGCATGGCTCATTTTTTACTTCAACTGCACCTACTATGTGATATAATAAGGGCATGAATACAGAGATACGCGAGTTCTTGGGATGGAGTGAGCCGGCGGTGGAGACGACGGCGAGGCGGTTGTTGGAAATGGGAGCGGTAGAAAGGGGGAGGTGTATGGTACTGGTACCGACGCAGGAGAGTGGGCGAAGGCTGAGAGAGAGGATAGCCGAAATGAGAGAAGGCGGGGCGGTATTGATGCCGAGAATCAGGCTCGTGACGCAGCTGCAGGGGATAGATGAAGAGACGGCGGATGCCTTGGAGACGGAGGCGGTTTGGCTCGAGGTCTTGCGAGAGGGGGTAGAGGACGGACGGTGGGGCGGGCTGTTTCCCGTGGTACCGAAATGGGAGGACCGATGCTCTGAATGGCGCCGCGGAGTGGCTCGGCAACTCATGAAGGTGCGCTATGATTTAGCAGAAGCCGAGGTGAGTCCGGAGGATGTCGTGCAGGAGTTGGGCAAGCCCGGGGCACCCTGGGGGCAGGAGGCCGAGGAGCGCTGGATACAGCTCTGCGAACTGTTCCGATGTGTGGATAACGCCTTGGTTGCTCGGGGCAAAAAGCCGCAGGGAGCCCGAACAGAGCCACAGCTCCCCCCCGGGACGGAACAGGTTATTCTGGCAGGTCTACCACAGGTGTCCCCCGCCACACGCCGCCTCCTGCACCTGCTGATGCAGCGGGGAGTATGCGTGCGGGTATGGGTCATCGCGCCGCAGGAATATGCCAACCGCTTTGATGCCTTCGGCGAACCGCTTCGCGCCTATTGGCAGACCTGTACCATTGACATTCGCGACGAGCAGATTCACGTGGTGCCGGACGAGTATGACGCCGCCATCTGCGCCCTGAATTGCATGGCAGAAGAACGTCAACAAAGCGAGAGCTCCGCAACCTATACCACGGCGAACATCGCCCTCGGCACCTGCGATGCACGCTTCACCCCCTCCCTGCGAGCCGAGTTCGGTCGGCAGGGCCTACGCGTCATGGATCCTGCGGGCAGACTCGCCTCCGGAACGGCGCCTGTATTGCTCGCCCGGCAGCTTCTCGAAGCCACCCGCACACCTAACCGAGCAGCCGCCTACCTTGCCCTGCTGCGCAACCCGATTCTTCAATGCGCATTCGGCTTGAAATCCCCCCGAAAACTCGACGTGATGCTGGACTGGATCACGAAAACCCTGTATCCCGACAGCAGGGCCAACCTCCATAAGTACCTTTGCCATCCGGAGTCACTCGAAGGATTCTCCTGCCCGGTTCGCAACGCGAACTTCCGTCCCTATGTCGAGCAGGTAGAGGCATCGGTGCGGCACGCATGTGAAGGCAACACCGCCGAACTTCTCGAAACGCTCGGCCAACGGCTCACCGAACAATCAAACGACAGCCCGTACGGCCAAATGCTGCGTCGAGTCGCCGAACGCTACACCGAAGTTGCACGTCTCGTCACAGAACACCCTACTCTGGCCTCCGCCGAGGAAGCGACAGGACTTCTTCTCGAAAGCTTGGCAAAACTCCCCGCCCCCACGGAAGAGCGCTCCGACACCGTGTTGGACGCAAACGGCTGGTTAGAGCTTATTTTCGCCCCCGGCGGGCACCTGTTGCTCACGGGGCTGCACGACGGCTGTGTACCGGAGGAATCCACCCCTAACGCCTACCTACCCGACAGCCTCTGTGAGCACCTGGGACTCAACTGCCGAGCACGCCGCACCACCCGAGACAGTTATCTGCTCACCATGCTGATGAACAGCCACAGACGCACAGACATCATCATCGCACGCAGCCTCAGCACCGGCGACAGCGTCTCCGCCTCCTCCCTTCTCATCCGCTGCCGCGACCGAGAGCTGCCGCAACGCGTCAATAAACTCTTCCGTGAGGTCGAAACCCGCCGTCTGATGCCCGCCTTCGAACGCGGCGAATGGTTTGTCCGCGACCTCGCCGATATTCCCGTTTCGGAACGAACCTTGGTCGATGCGGAACACCCCAATCCCTGGAGTTCGCAGGACAAGCCCTTCTCCCCCAGTATTCTGAAAGAATTTCTTGCGGACCCACTCGTCTTCTGGCTCAGTAAACTCTACGGGTTAGACGCCTACAAGGCCTTTGACAGCGAATCCACCCTCCTGCGCCCCAACGACGCGGGGAACCTGCTGCATGATATACTCAAAAAAATCGGCGACCGATTCCCCACCTCGGACGGCGCCACGGAAGAAACCATACGCGAAACCTGCCTGGACCTACTCGCCGCAGATTGCAAGCGGCTCTTCGGCGAGCAAATAGCCGTTAACCGCATTCCTCAATACGAAAACATGCAGGCTGTTCTCCGGGACTTTGCCGCCATCTACTACAAAGATCTTGCGGACGGATGGACGACACGCGCAACCGAGACCACGGCGGAATTCAGCCTACCTGATAAAGAGACGGGTACGGCCTATCCGTTCTCCATGCGCATCGACCGTCTGGATTATCACCCCGGGAAAAACATCTACCGCGTCATTGACTACAAAACCGGCAAAAGTGAGACACCGTATGAGAAACATCTCAGGAAGTTAGACGCGGACGAGATCAACCTCTATGGGAAACACTTACCGGAGTTCCCCCCCGCATGTCTCATTCCGCCCCAAAAAGGCAACAGAAAGCCGACGGAGTCCGTACACGCGTGGAAGGAGTTGCAATTACCCCTCTACGCCGAATATGTGCGTCGATGTGTCGCCGATGACGGAACCAAACTCCCGGAAACAGCATACATGGTTCTCTCCCTCAATGAGAAAAAAGCCGAGTTAAGCTCATGGCCGGAATACGACACGGAGGCCCACGACAGCGCCATGGAATGGGCACTTCTCGCCGCCCGACACATCAGCCGCGGCACCTGCCTGGTAAGTGCCGAGATGCTCACCCTGAAGAAAGCGGCCCGTTACGGACAAAAATTTGCCGATATCCACGACCTGGCCCCGGACGGCCTGCGCCGCCTCCTGAACCTTACCAACGACTAAGCTCATTACCCGACATGAAAACAACTTACCGAGTCACCGGCACCCTCATTTCCGCCTCCGCCGGCACGGGAAAAACCTACCAACTGGCGCTCCGCTTCGTCGCTCTCCTCTGCCTCGGGGTTGATGCAGCCTCCATTGTAGCCCTCACCTTCACCCGCAAGGCAGCGGGTGAATTCCGAGACCGCATTCTGTCACGCCTGGCAGAGGGCGCAGAGTCCCCGGACAAGGCGAACGCTCTGGCAGAAGCCGTCCGAGGACTCTGGAACGGAGAAAACGGTCTCCCTGCTTTGTTGGAGGAAGGAACGCCCCCCGAGAGCACGCCCATGGGACAAGCCGAAGACCTGCAGCAGTACTTCTGCGACCTGCTCAAGAAGATGGTCGATCGCTTCTCCCAGCTCCAACTCTGCACCATGGACAGCTTCTTCACGAGGCTGGTGAACCTGCACGCCGAGGACTTGGGAACGGGTACTCCCGCCGTCATTATGGGAGCCGCGGAACAGGAGGCACGCGAGCACGCCATCCATGCCCTTTGCCGCGAAATTGAAGAAGAGGGAGACGAAGCCGTCCGGTGCTTCCTTGACAACTTCCGCACAGCCTCCCCCAAATCCCCGGTCGATCCGGTAGGAACCATACGCGAACTCCTCAAGGAATACCACGACCTCTATCTGCAGAACTGCAACGAACAACCGTGGAACAATCCTCCCGCGGACCTACCCGAGGAGGCCATACGCCCCCTGACCTCGGAGGAACTCGATAGCTTCGAAGAGCAGATCTGTGACCTGAGTTCTCAGAAGGAAGACAGGCTGGGACTGGGAGAAAACTCTATCAGGAACATCACCGTCAAGGTTCGCGAGCACAAGTTTGACAAAACGCGTGATACTGTTATCAAGGCCATCAGCAAACCGGAGAACAGAGGAAAGCGACTGGCCCAAATCGTCAACCAACTCTACCGGCGGGAGCAACTCGATGCCCTTTACCACGCGCAGCAGCAGACACGCGCCATCTTTGCCCTGATGGAGCGCTTCGAACAATGCTACGAGCGCGAGGTGCGCTCCCGTGGCCTTTTCACCACAAACGACTACACCCAAAAGGCCATGCAGCTTATCAGCGACAGCGACAGCCTGAATGACCTAACCTTCCGACTGGACAACAAAATCATGCACTGGATGCTCGATGAGTTTCAGGACACAAGCCGCATGCAGTGGATGGCCCTCAGCCCGATTCTCAACAACATCGTTGAACAACGAGAAACCCCGGATCAGAAAGCACTCGACCACAGCATCTTCATTGTCGGCGATGACAAACAAAGCATCTATGGCTGGCGCAATGCCACGCCCGAGATATTCCGCCGCCTGCGCAGCGGTAATACCCCGCTTTCCGAATATCTGCAGAAAGCCCAACTGACCGTCAATCGGCGTTCAACACAGGAGGTACTGGACTTTGCCAACCTCGTCTTTGCAAAGGAAGACCGCCGCTTTTGGCCGCAGGCAGAGGCATACAACAAAAAGCAACACGGTTATGTCTGTATGCGGCGCCTGCCGAGAGGCAACACAGGCAAAGAGGCCCTGTGGGAACGCACCGTCGACATTATTTGCCGACTTCCCATCCGCGAAAAACGCATGAGCGTCGGCATCCTCTGCCGTGGGAACACGGAGTGCGAGGCCATCTACCGCCTCCTCCGCAGCCGCTGCCCGGAACTGCCCTCCATCCTGATTAACGACATACTCATCGGCACGGATTCCCCGCTGGGGCAGACGCTCCGGGCATTGTTCAAGTGGCTGGGGCATCCGCTGGACACCTATTGCCAATCCGTGGTGAACGCCTCGCCGCTGCACGATTATGCCACGGAGGAGCAATACCGCCGCATGCTCACCATCGTCGAGGAGCAGGGCTACGCCGCCCTCATGAATGACATCGAGCGCCACCTGAACAACCAGAACCTGCAACTGAGCACTTTCCAGGGCGAGCGCCTGCGAGACTGGCTGACCGCGGCAGCTCAATTCGACTCTGACGGGGGCGGCACCATTGATGAATGGCTGAACTTCATCGAACAACTGACACGCAAGGAAAACCCGCCCCGAGCCTGTGTCCAAGTCTCCACCATGCACAAGAGCAAGGGGCTGGAGTACGATGTCGTTATCCTCCCCTTCAAATCCGGCACGAGAATCGGGTACACGGAATCAAAGGACGTCACCCCGGATGACATCAACGTCATCACCGGGAGAGCCGGCAGTGAACCGGAAAGCGGGCTGAGCAACCTCTTCGTTCCCCCGGCCGATACGAAACTCCTGTTCTGCAAGGCAAGTCCGGAGCTCCGGTACATGTTGCAGGAGGAGATAGAGAAACACGTCACAGACAACAAAAATCTACTCTATGTTGCCCTCACCCGCGCGCGTTATGCAACCTATATCTTCCTGGATGACGCCTACCGGAGGAGCAACAGCGCCCTCACCGACGAATCCAACCACAAACGGCTGCAAATGGCCATCGAGGCCCCGGAGATCCGGGAGGCCATGGAGCAGGATGAAGAAGTGCTGATGTATGAGACCCCGGGTGGAAATCGGGAGTGGTACCGAGACATTGATTTCGAGGAACGCACCGAGACCGAGACCAAGGAGCGCGGGCCTCTGCCCGTGAGCGTTCCGCGCCGCAAGCGCCTCCGGCCCTCCACGCATGAGGACGCGCCTAACCAAGCTGACAGAAAGAGCGCCGGAGTCGGACGCACAGAGGCCTTGGCCTTCGGCACCCGCGTGCACGCCTGCTTGGAGCAGGTGCTGAGCTGGCAGGGAGAGGAAAGCGCCCCCTCATGGTATTGCGAACCCTCCGATGAGGCCGAGCAGGCGGCGGCACGTGCCCTGAGAACGCCGGCCATCCGAAGCTTCTTCGAACTGTCCCCCGGCGACTGCGCCTTCAACGAGCAGCCGCTGGAATCCGTGTCCGGTTGCGAGTGGGTCTCCGGTGTTATCGACCGCTTTGTCCTGCGTGCCGACGGACGGGTGCAGATTATCGATTATAAAACAGACGCCAACCCCGACACCCTCGACCGCTACCGCGAGCAGATGAACTGCTACCGCCGCATGCTGGCCGCAGCATTGGAGCGCCCGGAGGAGGCCGTCAGTGTCACCCTTATCTCCATCCCGCGTTCGGGCGAACCGAGCGTTATCACCGCAATCGCCTGACACCATTCGCAAGATCGCGCTCCTGTTGCAGCTCGTGCCGTTTTTCCGCACAGTCGGCTTGACAAGGGGGGCGCGGCAGCGTAAAATAATGCCATGACCACCGTTTCGCTGATCGTCCCCTGTTACAACGAGAGTGCGGCACTGCGCCCCTTTATGGCGGAGTTGCGGCGGGTGTTGGACACCATGACGGATGTGAAGGCGGAGGTGATTTTTGTGAATGACGGCAGTCGGGATGATACGTTGAGCATCATTCGCGAGCTGGCGGCGCAGCAGGAGGGGGTGCGCTATGTATCCTTCTCCCGCAACTTCGGAAAGGAGGCGGCCATGCTGGCCGGGTTCAGCCGAGCGAACGGAGATTATGCGGCGGTGATGGATGCCGATTTGCAAGACCCGCCGGCCCTGTTGCCCGAGCTGCTGAAAGCCGTGCGGGAGGAAGGCTATGACTGCGCCGGTACACGCCGCGTAAACCGCAAGGGCGAACCGCCGATCCGCTCGTTCTTTGCGCGCTGTTTTTACAGGCTCATCAATATGGTATCCGACACCAAATTGGTGGATGGTGCGCGAGACTACAAACTCCTGTGCCGCCCTGCGGTGGATGCCCTATTATCCATGCCGGAGGTATGTCGCTTCTCCAAGGGCCTGTACGAGTGGATCGGCTTCCGCACCAAGTGGATTGAGTTCGAGAACGTGGAACGCATTGCGGGCGAGACGAAGTGGTCTTTCCGCAAGCTCTTCAGCTATTCGCTGGAAGGCATCGTTGCCTTCACCACGGCCCCGCTTTCGTTAGCAGCCTTCCTCGGGCTCTTCTTCATGGTCGGGGCGGGAGTAGGCATCATCTTCATCATTATTCGCGAGCTCGTTTACCACTGCTCCGTGGGGGGCTGGGCCTCGCTGGTGTGTATCATCCTGATGCTGTCGGGAGTGCAACTCTTCTGCCTCGGTATCTTCGGACGCTACCTCTCCAAGACCTATTTGGAGGTCAAGCGCCGCCCGCACTTCATCGTTGCGGAGGAATCACCCCGCCGCCCGGAATAAGCGGCAGGGAAATAGTGTGATTACATCTTGAAATCCTCGCCCAAGTAGATCTTGCGCGTCTTGGGATCGTTCGCGATTTCCTCCGTATTACCGTGCTTAATCACACGTCCCTCGAAAAGGATGTAGGCGCGGTCTACAATCCCGAGCGTCTCGCGCACATTATGATCCGTAATCAGGATGGACAACCCATCCGTCTCACGCAGAGAAGCAACGATGTGCTGAATATCCTGCACCGCGATGGGGTCAACGCCCGCGAACGGCTCATCGAGCATGAGCAGCTTGGGGCTCGTGGTCAGCGCACGCGCAATGGTCAGTCGCCGCTTCTCACCGCCGGAAAGCTGGATGGCCTGGCTCTTGCGCAGCTTGGTAATACCGAAACGCTCCATGAGCTCCTCGGCCTTGGCCCTCTGCTCCTTGCGCGAGAGGTCGCGACGGGTCTCTAGGATGGCCATCAAATTCTCCTCCACCGTGAGTTTGCGGAAAATCGACTCCTCTTGGGGCAGATAACCCATCCCGAGACGCGCGCGCAGGTGCATGGGCCAGCCCGTGATATCATGACCGCAGAAACTCACTGTACCCGTATCCGGCCGCACGAGGCCCGCTACCATATAAAACGAGGTCGTTTTACCGGCACCGTTAGGCCCCAGCAGCCCCACAATCTCACCGCTGCCCACCAATAGGTTCACATCATTCACCACCTGACGCGACTTGTAGGACTTGCAGAGTCCACGGGCATCCAGTAAAGTATTCATGTCTATTGCTCCTTCTTTTGTTTATTCTTCTCGATTTGCTCATGAATACGGGTGGAAACCGTCTGTTGCACGGCCCCGAACACCCGAGCGTTATTCTTGTTATCCAAAACAACGGCCGCACCGGCACCGGAAGCCACATGCGTATTGTTGCCATCGCTCAGCGTCACACGCCGCCCGCTGAGACGCTTGGTACCGGACGCCGCATCCGCCACCAGCAGGTCACCCGTACCGCGCAGCAAACGGCCATCGCCGGAGCGTCCGGCCACTGCCACACGATCCTCCGCACGCAGAGTCAGCAGCCCCCCCCACTCATCATCCTTGGCCGGACGCGGATTCAGCGTCATGCGCAACTTGCCCTCGCACTGCATGGAGCCGCGCGCCGTGCGCGCCGTGCAGCCCTCATCCGTTGCCACACTCTCCACGCCGATGTAGTTAAAGTTAGCAGCCACCGCCTCGTGTTGCGAGCTCGCGGGCTTCGCCTCCCCCTCCGCCAAAAGCAGGGTAATCTTCCCCCGACTCGTCACGATGGCCTGCGGGGCATGTAGCTCCGAGAGCGGTCCGCCCACGAAGGTGCGATCGGAGCGGGTCAGCACCGCAGACTCCGTACAGGCGAAAACACTCTCCCCCTGCTCCTGCGGCATCCGCAAGGTAATGCGGTCGCCCGTCAAGCGCACATCCCCCGACTGCGCGCAGTCGATAACAGATTCTGCCGCATCGGAAACAGCCTCGGCCCGAGCCCCGCGAAATGCCGCCACAGCAGCCTTCCCCGGCAAACTCCGCACACGCAGCGTACCGGCCTCCAAGTCCGCCGCCAGTTCCTCACCGCGCAGACAGCCGGTATCCCCCGACAGCGGATCCGCATAGTCCGCCTGCACATCCTGCTCAGCATGCAAGCGCACGGGATCGCCGTAGCCCAGAAGAGCCAAGTTCAGGTTACCCACCTCTGCGCGCGGCGGCACCTGCTGCGCACCGGGACGCAGGGTGAGAACAGCCGCACCCAAGCAGCGGAAAGTACCGGAAGCATCCTTCAAATAGATTCCCCGCTCTGCGCGGATACAGCCATCTGCCGCCGTAAAGACCAAGGGCCCTGCGGCGCGGAAACTCCCCGGGGAGGCCTGCTGCCCTTCCTTCCCCGGGCGCACATAGGATCCATGCACCACATCACCCTGCAACAGCACATCGCCGTTCGGCTGCAAACAAATACTATCATCGGCAAACACCGTACTCTCCCCCGCATAGCAGAGCGAGCAGTTCCGCCGAAGCTCCACCGTACCGGGCTCGGCGCGGTAAACCAGCTCCTGCCCGCGCGCATCCACCGTGCCGCGCTTACCCGTGCCCTGCATCGTGAGCTGCACATCCCCCCGCGCCACGGCATGACGCACGCCGTCCAAGCGGGTTCCCAGCAGGCGACTCATAAAGCCGTCCCGAGGTGCCTCCTGCCCTTCCTCCGGGGTCAGGAAAACGCAGAGGGATTCCATACAGCGCAGGGAGCCATCCGCCGTGCGCATCTGCACCTCCCCGCGACTCGTCACGCAATGCTCCGCCCCGTGATAGTAAAGTGTACCCTCCGCCAACAGAGAACCGGGGCGCCCCTCTTTATCTACCCAAGACATGGAAATCTTGCCACCCGTCACCGTGATATTCCCCGCCTCATCCGCCAGCAGAGCGGCACTGCCGTCCTTAGGCTCCACATGCAGTTCCGTCTCCCCGCGTTTCAGGTCGATGCGTTCGGAGGATTGAAGGTAAATTTGGTTTCGCTCTGCGCTCACGAAGGCAAATTGAGCAACAGCCTCCGTCGGCACAATCTCTGCGGACTGCACTTCCGGCTGCCCCGAAGGCGTCTCGGCAGGTGCATCGGGCCGAGCGACAGGCCCCGGTTCCCCCTGCACGCGGCGTTGCACCCCCTCTTGGGCGTTGGTCAGCTCCTGCTTGCGAAACTCCACCACCAAAAGCTGCGAGGCACGGAGCTGTAAACGGGGGTCCTGTACACGCACGTTGTCCAAGTAGGCCACCAAGCGGTGGTCGGAATCAAACAGAATTCCCCCATCGCTCAGCACCACACTCTCCCCCTCTGTCGGCGGCTCAAACTCGGCGGGAGCCTGATCCCCGGCAGAGTTCTCCACGGGCTCCGGCTTCCCCAAGAACTCAAGCACCGGGAGCACCAAGCTACGGTCTTGAGACAGGCATGCCATAATGCTGCGGCTGCGCTGCAAGGCCTCCTCTAACCACGGGGCCTCCGGCAGAGGTGCCGGCTCCGCACCCCAAACAGTGGCGGAAAGGGCAGGAAGCAGATAAAGAAACCTCCTCATTTTTTACGTTGCAGGTTCAGGGTTTCCGTCGATATCACCGTGCGCACCGGCCCCGGCACATAACCGACCTTCCGCTCCATGCTGAACACAATCCCTTTGCCTTCAACCCGGAAGCGGGGGTCCTGCACCAGCACGGGACGATCCGTCATCACCACGCGACGCTGAAAGCAGTACTGTGCCGCCGGTGTGGTAATTCGTGTCGGCCGTTCGGACTCCTCCCCGATGAGTCGAGCATCAATGACGTGCATGCTCACCCGCGAACGCGAGTCAACCTTCAGCGAACCGGCCTTCATCAGTGAGGTGAGCTTATGATCCTTGTAACGCGGCATGGTGACATTGCGCACCACGGTACCCACAGGCAGCACCTGCAGACCCGGGAACTCGCCCTCCGGCGGCACCCCCACCTTAGACTGCGCGCCCACGGGGGCTGCAGCCAAGCAGGCGCACAGGATCAAAGCACATCGCATGGGAGGAAACAGGCTTACACCATCTCGTCAAAGGCCGCGCGCACCCGTTGCAGGTTGGTGAGCACCTTCTCCAAGTCGCGCAGATAAATCTGGTTCGGGCCATCGCTCATGGCGTGGTCCGGGTCCTTGTGCACCTCCATGAACACGCCGTCCACGCCCACAGCCATCGCGGCATTGGCCAGCACGGGAGCGAGTTCGCGATCCCCGCCGGTAGCACCGCCCAACCCACCGGGACGCTGCACGGAGTGCGTGGCATCGAACACCACGGGGCAACCGAACTTCTTCATCCAGTACATGCCGCGCATATCCACCACCAGGTTGTTGTACCCGAAGCTGGTGCCGCGCTCGCAGAGCATGAAGTGCTCACAGCCGAAAGCCTCCATCTTCTCGCAGATGTTCATGCAGTCCCACGGCGCCAAAAACTGCCCCTTCTTGATGTTCACGGGGCGCCCCGTCTTGGCGCAGGCCTCCAACAGGTCGCTCTGTCGGCAGAGGAAGGCCGGCACCTGCAGCAAATCCACGTAGCGACCGGCGTACTCAGCCTGGTCCTCGGTGTGCACGTCCGTCACCACGGGGATTTTCAGTTCCTCCCCGATTTCTGCCAGAATGCGGCAACCCTCGCGAATGCCCGGGCCGCGGAAACTTTTCACGTTGGTGCGGTTCGCCTTATCGTAGGAGGCCTTGAAAATGAAAGGAACCTGAAGCCGCGTGCAGATGTCCTTAATGCTGCGCGCCATCTCCCAAGCGAATTCCTCGCTCTCCAGCGAGCAGGGGCCGAGAATATAAAACGGCTTCTTGCCGCCGATTTCTACATTTTGAATGGTGAAAGACATAATACCGGTGGATTGTGCTGATACTATGCCACATCCGGCCGCCTATGTCAATGAGATTCCGTACCCCATCGGCAAAATTTTCGCACCAATCGCCCGGAACTCCCCCGCTATGGTGTGCTCGCTTTTTCGGACACACCTCACATCCACAGAGGCGAGGCGCTCCGGCCTCAAGAGCGGTTGCGCTTGAGGCGGCGGAAGAAATCCTGCTTGTCCCTGTAGCGATTGCGGACGCTGGTTTCGGTGCGGGCTGCGCGGGGGTCGGCCTGCTCCTTCATAAGCTGCACCGCACGGAGGGCGGTAGCCTCTGCTTGGTCGAGGTCCTCGGGAGACTGTGCCACGTAAAGTTGGACACCCTCCAGCCATTGGAGGATGCAGATACGGTTCTCCGGCATACCTGTCTCGGCAGCTTGGCGGAGGAGGGGAAGAACATCGGCGGGGTTGGGGGTATCGCTGATGGCGCGGGAGATGCGATCCAGCTCCTCACGAGCGGCTTTGGCGCGGTGCAGGCCGGAGATGTCCTGCGTATCCAGGGCCATGATGCGGGCCTCCAGCTCCGGGGCGATGTCACGGAAGCCCGGGCCGAGGTTCCGGTGCACCTCAATGAGCTTGCGGAGCTGCTCCTCCCCCTCAGCGGCATCAGCCTCCTTCAGCAGGGCGGCGTTCTTCAGCGCGGCATCCAGAAAACGAATCACGATGTCTACATTGTCACGCCCGCCGGAGAACCCGCCGACCAGCTCACCCTTCGCGTTGAGCACGATCACCGTGGGGAAACCGGTGACGCGATACTTCTTGCAGAGAGCCACATTTTGCTTCATCAGCTCCGGGCTGATGCTGTGGTAGCGCGGCAAATCCACCTCCACGGGCACGAACTTATCCTTGGCATAGGCCTCGAATTGCGGGGTGTCGAACACCTCCTGCCGAAGCTTGATGCACCAACTGCACCAGTCCGAGCCCGTAAAGTCCAACAGCACAGCCTTGCCCTCTGCCTGAGCCTTAGCGCGGGCAGCCTCAACATCCGTCGTCCAATCCAGCCCGAAAACGGGAGCAGCCAGCAGCGGGAGCAACAAGCTCGTGAAATAATGCTTAAACATAGCGGGGATTCTCTTGCAAGTGGGAGTACGCTTCACCGGGGCAAAATCTTTCAAGAAAAGACATTTTTGAGATACGCTCGCTGTTTCTGCTTGCAAAACGGCCTGTGGCGCGTTAAAATGGGGGCGCGAGAAGTGCGCACCCTGCGCACCCCCATCATCCGAACAACACAGCAAAACCATGCCTGTACCTACACAAGAACAGTACATCAAGATGCTCAATACGGCAAAGGAGAAGGGCTATGCCTACCCGGCCGTGAACGTCACCACCATCGAGGTCATCAACGGCGCCCTCAAGGCGTTTGCCGAGGCCAAGTCCGATGGTATCATCCAGGTTTCCCTGGGCGGCGGCCAATTTGCCTCCGGCACGGCGGTGAAGGACTCCGCCACGGGTGCGATCGTGCTGGCTGAGGCGGTGCACCGCCTTGCCGAGAAGTACGACGTGCTGGTGGCCCTGCACACGGACCACTGCCAGGCGGACAAGATTGACAGCTTCCTGCGCCCGCTGATCGCGGAATCCAAGCGCCGCATCGCTGCCGGCCAAGGCCCGCTCTTCAACTCCCACATGCTGGACGCCTCGGCTCTGCCGATGGCGGAGAACCTCAAGATCTCCAAGCAGATGCTTGCAGAGTGCGCCGAGGTCGGCATCGTTCTCGAGATCGAGATCGGCGTTGTCGGCGGCGAGGAGGACGGTGTGGACAACGGCGGCGTGCATGCTGCTAAGCTGTACACCTCCCCGAAGGACATGCTGGACACCTTCGAGACCCTGAACGGCGTGGGCGAGTTCATGCTGGCCGCCACCTTCGGCAATGTGCACGGCGTGTACAAGCCGGGTGCCGTTAAGCTGATGCCGACGATCCTCCGCGACGGTCAGCAGGCCGTCCGTGAGAAGCACGGCACGGATATGCGCCTGGTGTTCCACGGCGGTTCCGGCTCCGACCTCTGCGACATCCGCGAGGCTATCTCCTACGGCGTGGTGAAGATGAACATCGACACCGACACGCAGTATGCGTTCTCCAAGCCGATCGTCATGCACATGTGCCACAACATCGACGGCATGCTGAAGATCGACGGCGAAGTGGGCAACAAGAAGGTGTACGACCCGCGTTCCTACCTGAAGAAGGGCGAGCAGGGCATCTGCGAGCGCCTCAAGGTGGCTTGCTCCGACCTGCTGTCCGAGGGCAAGACGCTCTTCGGCCAGATCTAAGCCTCGGGATTTTTCCCTACTCAGCGGCGCAATCGGCACTCCCGGTTGCGCCGTTTCTCTGTGCCGAAGCAGGGCACGAAAATGCCGGCCGAACCACGGAAGAACGACCGGCGAAAAACAGTCAGGAAGCGGGCTTACTTCTTGATAAGCTTCATCACATCCTCACCGGGCTTGGGAGCCGGCTTCCGTTTGGCAGGCAGGTCAAACGAGCCGTTGAGCGGGTAGTTCGGGTGAGCGGAAATGGAGCCACCCGTAGCGAGGGAGAAGTAACCGGTAGCCGGGTTCGGGCGGCAGTCGATGTTCGTGTTCGGGTTGCCGTCGCGCGTGAAAGCATAGCGCGTCACCTCCGCCCAGCCCCCCTCGGCACTCCAGCGCCAGTTCGGGCCGAAGGTTGCGCGGCGCTCATGCTCCTTGGACTCCACGTTGCGCTTAAAATCCTCCACAAAGGCACCGCCGCTCTGCAGTCCGGTCGAGATAGCCTGCACGCGCCAGCTGCTCAGCAGCTGCCATTTCTTCGTGCTCGGGCTGTAGATGTAGCCCGTCAGCACGCGGAAGTTCTCGCCCTCCTTGGTCTCCACCACCAGGGTGCGGATGGGTTCCCCCTCCTTCCAGGCGAAGTCGCACATGGAGTTACCGCCCGTGCCCTCACCGCCGAAGCGACGCGTCTCCACATTCGGCCCGGTCTTCAGCAGCTTGGCACGCTCCTCCTCCGGCGCGGCGTGCGGGTCATCGCCGTTGCACTTTGCATCCCAGATGGAGAAAATAGCCTTGCGGCGCGGGTTACCCTTCTCATCCTTGTCACCCAGCTCCTGGATGCCGATGTAGCCCCCGTTGAAGCAGTTGGTGCAGAAATAGGTCCCCGGGGCACTCTTCTGCACCACCACAGTGTTGAGTGCCACGGTGTGCGGCACGCTCGACTCATGGCGCAGATGCACCGAAGCGCACTGCCGCTTTGCCATCTTCTGCGGGGCCCAGTAATCCTCCTCCGCAGAACATACCTGCACGGCACAAATCGCCGCCGCAGCCGTCATGATGGTTCCGAATGTTTTCATCCCCGCCATTATAGCGCAAAAATCCCCGCCGAGCAAGCATGAAATTACCACCTCCACCGAAACGATGACAGCATTCCGAATGCACACCTCATCTGCCGCATTGAGAATCAACGAGTTAGGTAAGTAACGACAGAAAAATTGAGTTTCTCTGCGTGAATGGTGGCACCACCTAATTCCCTTGAAAATCAAGAGATAACCGATTTAGACTTGACTACAGCATTCGGAATGCTGTAGACTCTCCCCATGAGTCCATGTATAAAACAGGAGAGAGTAGAATGGATGGATGTTCTGAAGGGGTTGGCAATCGTGCTTGTTGTGCTGGGGCACATCAGTTACAGATGCCCGCATTTAAAAGAGTTTATTTACTCTTTCCATATGCCGCTGTTTTTTACCATGGCCGGCTGTGCGGCCCACCTTTCCATGCAGCGCAGCAGTATAGGGCAGTTCATCCGGAGGCGGGCCATCAGACTCATGCTTCCTTATGTTGTCTGGCTTCTGTGCTCGCCTCTGATATTCGGCTACGCAGACAACTGGAGGAACTACAATCTGACAGACGCCATACACTGCATCATCACCGGAAATGTGGCCTGCTGGTTTCTCATCTGTCTCTTCACCTTGCAAGTGTACTACGCTCTATACATATGGCTGAGCAGAAAATTCACCGGAGTATGGACCGGTACACTGATTGCCTTCTCTCTCTATGTTGTATCATTTCTTCTTCACCGCCGGTGGGGCTGGATACATGGTAACGCGGGATATTGGGACCTGCAGTTCTTGACCTCGGCATACAAAAATTTGCCGTCCTTTGCCTTGGGAGTTGTCATCATGCAACAACGCCGCATACTCGACACCATCCTTAACGGGCGTATTCTGATACCTATCTGCATTCTCATCGTCATCTTCATCAACTGCCTTGTTCGGGACTTCCAAACCTTCAGCTTCTATAGGGTCATTACAGGTGCCGCTGCAACCTGTATTCTGATACGTCTTATCCATGAATATCGGCTGCCCGATGGAGTAGTGCGGCACGCGAGTCTCATTGGACGAAGCACTCTCATCATCTACCTCCTCTCAGGGCAGTGCCAACCTACGAACCTACCGATCATCGGCGGCGGGAACTCGGTCATGACAGCTCTGGCACTTGGAGCTCTGTCTATTCTCATTTGTTACGTCTGCATTATCTTTGAGAAAATTCTGATGTTATCACCTCTGACCGCGCTCTTCTTCCTGGGTAAGATACCCCGCAGAATACAGTCGTAGCCGAGATAAGGCTTGGCAAAGGGGGCGTAGGCAGGTAGAATGGGGGTGTGGAGATCTGCTTGAGAGTCGAGGTGGACGGTGGGGCCGGTATTGAACCGAGGGGGTGTGCACCCCGCTTGGAGCGAGCCTTTGCGACCTCTGTCGGGGCGGGAATGCTGGATTTATTGAGATTCGGGGTGCCGATGGGGGCGGCACCGGTACTGCAGTGGCTGCGCGACAAGGCGAGGGAAAGGCTGATGCTGTATCTCCGCGCAGCCGGGCGAGGGGCGGCAGCGGCGGAGGTGATTACCCCGACGCCCGAAGAGGCAGCGGCTTGGGTGGAAGGAATACCGCCCTTAACAGGACAAGCAATGAGCGCCGGTCTGCTGTCCCGATGGTTCGGCAGTCTGGCACCGGCGCTGGAGCGCGCAGCTGAGAAAGAATGCTGCACCCCCGTGGATTGGCTCTGCAAGCTGGGCGAGGGGTGGCAACAACTCGGACGCCTGTGCTTTCACCTGGCAGAAAACGCCGGCGAGGATGCGCAGAACTGCCCCTTCGCCTTCCTGGCAACCTTTGTCCACAAAGTCGGTCCGGACGACAAACCCCGACACGCCCCCCTGGGCTTAGCTGCGCGGCTCCTGGCCAATGATCACGCCGCCTTGAGCGACCTGCTGCGCCCCCTGCGTCAGTTGGCGCAAGAAGACCGCTTTTGGGCTCAGATTATCAACAGCGGAGATGTCTACAAACCCTGTGCCTGGGGACCACGGCAGGCTTATACCCTGTTGGAAGGCATGCCCCGACTGGAAGCGGTCGGAATCGAGGTACGCATGGTCAACCTGTGGAAAACGCGTCCACCCAAGGCTGAACTTGTCGTTACCATGGACACCGATAACGGGGGCGGAAAACCCGACGGCGCGCCCTCCGTCAACATCAACTCCTTGGTGCGATTCGTACCCCAAATCGCCATGGGAGACCGTTACCTGACCGATGAAGAAGTGGAACAGCTGCTGGCCGGAGACGACGGATTAGTCCGCTTCCGCGGCGAATGGGTGAGACTGGACCGCGAACGACTGGGACGCCTGATGGACAGCTGGCGCCGCGCCGCACGCATGGCCGCCGGGGGGATTCCCCTCCTGGCCGGACTCCGCTATCTGCTGGGCAGACAACGCGAAACCCTCCCCCCATTACCTCCCCCGGAAGACGGTTTGCGCCTGAAACTCGGGGAGCGCCTGACGCTCGCCCTCAGCAACCTACACTTCGGCAATACTCCCCCACTGTTACCCGACGACCTGCACCGCACCCTGCGCCACTACCAAGAGGAAGGCGTACGTTTCCTGTTAAACGTCACAGAAAGCGGCTTCGGAGCCTGCTTGGCAGATGACATGGGCTTGGGCAAAACCCTACAGGTAATCAGCTGGCTGGTGCATCTGCACGGCAGCGGCGCACTGGACCACGGAGCCGCCCTGGTGGTGGCCCCGGCCTCCCTGATTACCAACTGGCAGGATGAGCTGGCCCGCTTCGCACCGCAGCTCCGCACCCTGATCCTGCACCCCTATGCGCTGAGCCGCACGGAGCTCGACACCCTACACCGGAACCCGGAGAGACTCCTGTCCCGGGCAAACGTCGCCCTAACGACCTACGGCATGGTGACCCGACTCGAACGGCTCCCACGCTGCACCCTGCCCGCCCTGATTCTGGACGAAGCCCAAGCCATCAAAAACGCCGGCTCACAGCGCACACAAGCGGTGCTCCGCCTACAAGCCTCGGCCCGGCGGCGAGCGGCGCTGACCGGCACGCCGGTAGAGAACTCGCTGCAGGAACTGCACAGCCTCTTTAACTTCCTAACCCCCGGCCTACTGGGCAGCGAAAAGGATTTTGCGACCATGGTACGCGAGATGGGGAACGACTACACCCCCCTGCGGCGACTGGTACGGCCCTTCATGCTACGCCGCCTGAAAAGCGACCCCGCCCTCCTGCCGGAGCTCCCCCCCAAGACCGAGCAGCCCGCCTATTGCCTGCTCACCCCCGAGCAAACCCGACTCTACGCCCGAGAGGTCGAAAACCTACGTGCCGTCCTTGCCGAACCGGATCCGCAGACACGCATGTCCCTCGTGCTCCCCATTCTCGGCAAATTCAAACAGATTTGCAACCACCCCGCCCAATACCTGGGAGAAAGCTACTACGACCCGGAGAAAAGCGGTAAAATGCAACGCTTGGGCCACTTGGCGAGAAACATTGCCGCCACGGGAGACTGCTGTCTGGTATTCACCCAATACCGCAGCATTATCGAGCCCCTGCACGACTACTTGGAAGGAGTCTTCGGCTCCCCCGGACTCTGTCTGCACGGCGGCACCGGATTGGAGGAACGCCGCGCTATGGTAGAGGCCTTTCGAGACCCTCGAGGGCCCCGCTTCTTCATTCTCTCCCTGCGCGCCGGCGGCACCGGACTCACCCTCACCCGAGCCCGTCACGTCATCCACTTTGACCGCTGGTGGAACCCCGCCGTCGAAAACCAAGCCAGCGACCGAGCCTACCGCATCGGGCAGAAAAACCCCGTCGTTGTTCACCCCCTCATTTGCCGAGGCACGATCGAGGAAAACATCCACCGCATGATTGAGCGGAAAAAGGCCCTCGCGGATGCCCTGTTGTCCGGAGGGCTGGAAAAACTGCTTCTGAACCTCTCTGCAGAAGAGCTTCTCAGCATCGTAGGAGCTCCGCAGGATACGGTTTGATGCTCATTTTATGACCGGACGGTCATTTTCCGACCACCTCATTGCGCCCAAAATGGGCTATTTTACCTCCAAAATGGTCAAAAAGCCCGTATTTCGGGGCATTTTTGAGTTGGCATGGAATTTGCATATAAGAAGGGCAGCGAGAAAGAACTCGCAACCCACTATTATGGCTAGGACCTACAAATACGATTTCGAGAAACTGCAGCGAGCCCTCAGCAAGATGAGCGAGGAAGCCCGCGCAGACCTGCTGATGGACATCATCGACCTGCAGCTCCCGGCTCTGCAGGAATGCAGCGACGCCTACCCGGATGATGAGCCGCTCCTCAACTCACTCTCCATGGTGATTGAGGAATCGTGCATCACCATCCACCTCAACGTCTGCTTCCCCAAGTCGGGGTTGCTGAACCTAGAGGCCGATCTGGAACTAACCCCCGCCGGACAGAGCAGATGGTGCAACCTGTCCGCCTAACAAGCCCCGGTCGCTACTTGCGAGCGACCAGGCAGACACGTCCGGAGCCCTGCTGCAGGTGGCACTGCGCTGCCTGCAGCCCGGCCCCCGTGGCGAAAGCGACCAGCTCCTCCGGCGTATAGACACGCATACCCCTGATACGACGGGCGGCCTCCGGGCAGCGGACGGGGTCGCAGCAATCCAGGCATATCATCAGGACGGCCCCGGGCTTCATGACCCGCGCGATCTCCTTCAGGTCCTCCCCCGGGCAAGGCCAAAAATAAAGGGACTCACTGCTGGTGACGACATCGAAGGTATTGTCGGCAAACGGCAAAGCCGAGACGCTACCCTCAACGGCATCTAACATCCCGGCACGAACTGCCCTGCGGTTCACCCGCAAGGTTTCCGCGACGGATTTGGGAGAATAATCCACGCCGGTGAGGTGCAACTGCGGCGCAAGCTCATGCACCATGCGCATCAGCCCACCACCGCCGCACCCAACGTCCAACAAACGCCCGGTGTGCGGCAGGTCGATGTGCTCCAGCCCAAACTGCCAGAGGGGGACGTGCTCGCGGTTCATGTTCAAGAACACCAAGAAACTCCCGAAGAACACCCCGGGCTTGGCATAATTCTGTTTCCACTTCCAGTACATACCCCGCTTTTATGAAAATACCCCCGGGGTCTCGGAACTCCGGGGGCAGAAAGATTCAATATGTTCAGGCTTAGACGGAAGCACGGATGATAGCCGCAAAGGAATCAGCCTTCAGCGCGGCACCGCCCACCAGAGCACCATCGATGTCCGGCTGGCTCATCAGCTCCTTGGCGTTGCCGGGCTTCACGGAACCACCGTACTGGATGCGAACCTTGGCAGCAGCCTCAGCACCGAACGTGTCGGCCACCACGCTGCGGATGAAAGCATGGGCGGACTGGGCATCCGCGGCGGAGGCCGTCTTGCCCGTACCGATGGCCCACACCGGCTCATAAGCAATCACGAGACCGGCGACCTGCTCCGGAGTCAGACCCTCCAGGCCGTCAACCACCTGGGTCTTCAGCACGCTCTCAAGCTGACCGCCCTCACGCTGCTCGAGCGTCTCGCCGATGCAGTAGATGGGCACCAAGCCGGCTGCCAAGGCCTTCTTGATCTTCTTGTTGATGTAGGCGTTCGTCTCGCCGTGGTACTGACGGCGCTCGCTGTGACCGAGCACCACATAGCCACAGCCCAACTCCTGCAGCATGGCCGTGGAAATCTCACCGGTGAAAGCACCGTTGTCGCGGTCGCTCACATCCTGAGCACCCACGCCCAGGCACTTGCAGCCGTTCAGCGTTTCCATCACGGCCGGAATCGTTACAAACGGGGGAACGATTACCTTCTCCACGCATTTGCAATCGCAAAGTTTCTCCTCCTTGAACGCGGCCAAGAAAGCCTTAGCCTCCTTCGGGCCCATGTTCATTTTCCAGTTCGCTGCAATAATCGGTGTACGAGACATAGCTTTATCGTCTGTTGTGACACCCCAAGGTTACCCTTTCCCGAGCGATTAGTCAAGCATTTTTTGCCGCATGGGGAAAGTTCTCACCGAAAGAAGCTTCAGCATTACAAGTTGTCCACTCGCACATAAATATTTCCGCCGAAAATCACGAAGGAATCGGGATTCGGCCAAGAGGGAGCCTGTCTTATTTTCTTGGGAAAAAGTCCCCGCTCCGGCAAATTGAGATGCTCCAACTTCCATGGTTCAGCATACCACATCAGAGTTCCGGCCTTCACCGGATCAATTCCTCGCTCAATGGGGAGGAACCACCCTATCTTTTTGGATGGCCTCTTATTAAGGTTGCAGCAATAAACTCGATAATCCGTAAGTCCAGCATTGTTCGCTAACTCCGCAGCTTGTAACTCAATCGTCCGCAGTGAGGTCATCCATCGTTCAAAATCCAACTTCTCAAAGAAAGCAAAACGAGAGACTGCAACACTTCCCCGAAGTAAGACGACACACGATAAAATGACTATCAAAACCATTCGCAAGGGAGAAACCCTTGTTTCGGCAAGGAAAGTCCCCCAAAGAAAAGCACAGGAAAGGGGCTCAGCCAGATTTGTTCTGGCTCCCTGAACGGTACCCATCAATAAGGTCATGGTAAAGGGAGCGACCCAAATGAAATAGAGCAGCCCGACCCGCAGCAACAGCTCTATTCTTCTTCGTCCTGTACGGAACTCCTTAACCACAAGAAAGATAAGGGGGAACATTGCCGAAGCATACACCCACTGCCCGGCATATTGACACCCCAGAGCGTGTAAATGCATAATTTTAAGGTAGTGAAGCACAAACAAAACCCAAACCTCAACTCCTTTGCCGGGAAGCGTATGCCACTGGGTCATCCCCTTTTGATAATCCAAGACATACTGTTTAACCTCATCACTCACCCAAATCATCGATACTGCACGAACCACATACCAAATGCAGCAAGCCCCGGCAAGGCAGATGACAGCCTGCATAACCCGTCGCACCGCAAATTGGCCCCTGAAATACAAACCCGCCAAGAGAACCAGAAAGTAAATGGCACAAACCTGATAACATGCCACTGCGTACACCAGAATCCCCACGACAGCGGCATATCCTCGCCATCCGGTATCCCCCGATTTCAATAATCGGGCAGAAGCCGTCGCACACAACAATCCCAGAGCAACAGGGGCGGACTGAAAAGAATACACCAAAACATAGCTGAATTGAATCGTCCCCAACGCAAAAATACCGTAGAAAAATTGCACTCCGCCTTTTAATTCGAATAGGCGTGTCTGAAGCACAAGAGCCACGCATAGAAAAACACCGGCTGTCACTCCATCAGCCCAAGGAGCCATTCCCTTTCCCATCAGAAAACGATATAACGCCATTCCCCATCTACCGGCCGCAACATACGTAGAGGTGGCACCACCATCGATATCCAAGACCTCATCTTGATGCAAACCGAAACGGAACACCATCATCCCGTAGATGAAAATGTAAATAGCAAAGAAAAAAAATCCCAGCATGAAATCCCCCTTACGAGCGGACAAGCTGCGCGAAAACGATATATCTCCCTGTTCCATATTTCTGCCGCAAGAATACCACAGTCTCTGTGGCAAGTCAAGGCACTACAAATAAATTCTATCAACACCCCAGCGAGGCGAAGTAGGCATCGCACTGCTTGGGAGAGAGGGTGAATTTGCGTGCAAAGAGCTTGCCGCTGTTGCGGGCGGCAGGCCAGTCCTCGGGGAGGAGGTCGCGGGGCGACTGGTCATTGGTGCGCTGCCACAGAAGGAAACGCATGTTGTCCCCTGTGCAATGCGGGAGAAAACCGACGCGCGCCAAGCATGTCTGGATGTAGAGCTCGTCGCTGCAAAAAGTGTGGTGAAAGAAATAGCGAAAAAAGGGATGCGAGTTACTGAAGTTCACGATACGCTCCACACACTCCCCCGTCAGGGACCACCACTGAGCGCCACCGTAGAAAGGCCGGAAAAAGTAATACCCCGGACGGCGCAAGCCCAAACGTATCCACTTATTCGTGTACCACCAAAAATAACGGTGCGAGGCATCATACTTACTCACCATGCAGCGGGGGTACCATGTACCCACACGAGAGAGGCCGCCATCCCGCCCCCAGCGCGGCAACGGCAGCGGAAGACATTCAATGATCTGACGTCTCTCTCGCGCGCACGAATCCAAAAACGCATCCAAGCGAGAGAGCGGCATGCAGGGCAAACACTGCCCGCTGAGCAAATGAACATAACGAAACCTACGGCCGGAATCCACCGCCGCAGCCATCAGCTTCAGCGTAGCCTCCACCATCCCCCAGCCGCCCCACTGAACCGTCGCCGGGTGTTGCAGCACCTGCACGGACTCACCCTGCTCAATTTCCGGCGTAATGCGGCTCTGCGAATCCACGTGTACGAAGACCCGATGCCCCCCGCTGCTTACATAGCGAGACAAGGCATTGACCTGCCACGGCAGGTGGTGGCAGAGGATGAGATAAGCGTCCGACATGCTCTGCTCAGCCTACCACAAATGCACCGCAGAATCAACCCAAAAGGGCCCGAAAGCGCGATTTTACCGCATTTCGAGTAAATCAGGGGGACAAAATTCATCAAAACTCATAGTTTTGCTTGACGAATGCCCGAAATCGTGTATAATGCCGCACCGCTTAATCTTAACCGCACACAATCTTATGTCCAGAATCTGCAATATCACACTTGCCCAGCCGCACAAAGGCCGTCGTATTCATCGTTCCGGTCTTGCCAAGAAGAAGGGCGGTATCGGTCGTCACGTCACTAAGACCGTCAACCGCACTGTTTACCCCAACCTTCAGGAGAAGCGTATTTGGGTTCCGGAGCTCAACGGCGGACGCGGCGGTTACATCCGCATGAAGCTTTCCTGCAAGGCTCTGCGCACCATCTCCAAGAACGGTGCCTACAACACCTTGAAGAAGGCGGGCATTCTTTATTGATTTCCCACTTTTTTTGAACGGGGTGGCCCGTTCCGGTGTCTCAACGGAGAAAACCGAACGAATGCCACCGGAACGGTATCGGCACGAACGCGGGAATCCGGGTCCCGACCCGGCAAAGTTCCAAGAAAGATTCAAAACACAAAATGACACCTACACAGACCAAGATCGCGCTTCGTATCAACGATGACAACATCAACCACCATCTCTGGAACAACAGAGGTGTTTGGTGGTGCCACGTTACAGTCCATAAGCCGGATGCCACAGCGGAACGCCTGAGATTCTCGTTAAAGACGCGGGACATTGAAAAGGCGCGCACCCTGCGGGACCGCATTTTTGCGGATATCCAGCGCCACTTCGGCATTGCGACCTAATACGCCGATTTACCGAATACTATAGAACGGCCGCATGGGATTCCTCCGGATTCCGTGCGGTTTTTGCATACAGAGCGGACAAAAAAAGGATACTGGCACAGATTGGACTCGCCAGGGGCGAGGCTTCGGTGTATCATAGCGGCATGTCCGCAATGCTGCAAAAATATACCGGTGGCCCGGTAGCGTGCAACGCCTACCTCATCCGGGGGGCGGAGGGCTACGTCATGATCGACGCCCCGCTCGGTGCGGCGGATTGGCTGGAAAAGGCACTCCCGCACGGGGAGAAACTACTCCACCTCCTCATCACGCACCAGCATTTTGACCACGTGCAAGGAGCAGCGGAGGTGCAGCGCCGGACGGGGTGCAGCGTCCATGCCTACACAGCACACAGCCGGGAGCTTACGCTGGAGCTACTCTTCGGAAGAGAGATAGAGGTATCCCCCTTCACGGTGGACGATGCCTTCCGCGGACAGACTCGAGCGGATTGGGGCGGCCTCAGCTGGGAGCTCTGCCACATACCCGGGCACTCCGCAGACGGAATGGCCTATCTGCTGCCGGAGGCCAAGGACATGTTTGTGGGCGACATCCTCTTTGCCGGCGGCATAGGGCGCACGGACTTCCCCGGGGGCAGCACCTCCGCCCTGGTGCGCGGCATACGTCAACAACTTATATCCAAAGGAGACGGCTGGACGGTTTACCCCGGGCATGGCCCACAAACAAGCACGGAGGAAGAGCGGGACACCAACCCCTACCTTTGAGCATCAAAACACTTCAAACGGAACAAACGACAACGATGACATTCGAAGAACTGGGGCTTCCGGCCCCGATACTGGAAGCCGTGAAAGACTGCGGCTATGAAAGCCCCACCCCCATTCAGGAGCAGGCCATCCCCGTCGTCATGGAAGGCAAGGACGTTATCGGAGCCTCGCAGACGGGGACCGGCAAATCCGCTGCTTTTGCGCTGCCTCTGCTCAGCAAAACGGAGGCCATCGGCGTACCCCAGGTCTTGGTACTGGAACCCA
The DNA here is from genome assembly GCA_004557455.1 of Akkermansia muciniphila. Lineage (GTDB taxonomy): Bacteria > Verrucomicrobiota > Verrucomicrobiia > Verrucomicrobiales > Akkermansiaceae > Akkermansia > Akkermansia muciniphila_D. The sequence continues at coordinate 97,472 of SFDX01000001.1, forward strand.
CCCGAGAACTGGCAGACCAGCTCGCAGAGGCCTTCCGAACCTATGCCGCGCACACTAACCACAAAATCGGCCTCCTGTACGGCGGCGTCGGCTACGGTGCGCAAACCGAGGAGCTGAAGAAAGGCGTCGATATCGTAGTAGCCACCCCCGGTCGTTTGGTAGACCATTTTTACCGGGGCAATATGAAATTCAAGGCCATCCGCCACCTTGTTCTGGATGAAGTAGACCGCATGACGGATATGGGCTTCCTGCCCATCGTCCGCAAGATTGTCAACCTCTGTCCCTGGGAGGGCCGGCAGACGCTTTTCTTCTCCGCCACCATGCCGCAGATTCTGCAAGGCTTCGCCAAGTGGTGCCTTACCGACCCCGTCGAGATAGCCATTGCTCGCCGCGAGGTAGCCGCTACTATCTCGCACGCCTTCTACCCAGTAGGCTTGGACCAACGAGACGAGCTGCTGCTGGCTCTGGTGAAGGCCACGAACTTCAAGAACCTCATGATTTTCACGCGTACCCGCAAGGAAGCCGATACGGTATCCCGCATGCTGGCCAATGCCGGCTGGGGCAAGGAGGTGGCCGTCATGCACTCGGATATTCCCCAAAAGGAACGCATGGCTGCCCTGCGCGGCTTCAAGGAGGACAAATACCGCATTCTGGTGGCTACAGACGTGGCAGCGCGCGGCATCGACGTCAACGACGTCACCCATGTTATCAACTATCGCGTCCCGGAGAATCCGGAAGACTATGTGCACCGCATCGGACGCACGGGACGTGCCGAGGCTACCGGCGATGCCTTCACCCTGTTGACGGCGGACGAGGTCGACTTTGCCAAGAGCGTGGAGAACTTCATCAACAGCAAGATTGAGCGCCGCAAACTGGAGGGCTTCCCGTATGCCTACACCGCCCTGTTGGATGACAGCCCGGCGCGCCCGGTCATCCGCAAGCGCCCCACGCCTCCCCGGCGGCGCCGATAGACCATGCGCATCCTGGGAATAGACCCGGCCATCCGCAACACCGGCTTCGCCGTGCTGGAAGGGGATTACCGACAGGCACGAGCCTTGGAGTACGGCACTCTGTCCCTGCCGAGCAAGCTGACGCAGAGCGAATGCCTCCTGCAGATCCATGAGCACCTCTGCGAACTCATCGAACGCCACAGGCCCGATGAGCTCGCCATCGAGGGTATCATCTTCGTGCAATCGCATCGGACCGCCATTGCCATGGGCTCTGCCCGCGGGGCTGCCGTGTTGGCCGCCGCCCGGAGCGGGCTCCGCATCATCGAGTACCCACCCACCTGCGTCAAGCTGGCCACGGTGGGTAAGGGCGGAGCCCTCAAACAGCAGGTTGCCTTCATGATGCGCGCCCTCCTGCACCTCTGCGAGACCCCGGCCCCCGATGCCGCGGACGCCCTGGCCATTGCCTACACCCACCTCATCGCAGCGGATCCCGCCCGGGCACATCTTTTCCGCGACAGCCGCTACATTTAGCATAACGCATCTCCATCGCCCCGACGTTTTGTATTTTCCCACGGAGCGTTCACGGAGCATCCACCCTGCGGGACCGCGAATCGGAAAAGGGATTTTTTTTCAAAAAAATAGGACGTCTTGCAAAAAATAGGATTGACATTTAGGGTGTATTGATGTGTACTAAGGGGAGCGGCAAGTGCATTAAAATGACGAATTCTGCATCAGAGGTTGCCTTTCTCGGCAACGTGAAGCACAAACTGGACCCGAAAAGCCGGGTTGCAGTGCCTGCTGATTGGCGTACTGCCCAGGGCAGCACGCTGCGGATGCTTGCAGCCACGAGCGAGGGCTACCCCGTGCTGAAATGCTACACGGAGGAAGGATTCGCCGACAAGATCGCCGGCATCCGTCGGGATGCCAAGGAGCAAGGTGCGACCCCCGTGCAGATCGACCACTACATCGGCGTCATCACCGGACAATGCTTTGTGGGAGAGGTCAGCACGCAAGGCAAATTGCTCATACCCAAGGCACAGCGCGAACGCCTGCGCCTTGCAGACCAGGCCTCCATCGTAGGCCGAGGTTCGTATTTCGAGATATGGAATCCGGGGGACTTCGACTTGGTAAGCAGCCCGGAGGCCATGAAGCAGCTTGAACTCGACAAACTATTCGGCATACTGTCCTAATGAGCAGCACACCCACCATCACCTTCGCCATGCCCACGGCGACTGCGGGCATCTGCTACCGCGTGCTGATATGGGAGAACGACGCCTTGCCGGAAGACTCCTTGGCCGCGCTGCGTACCCAGCGTGCCCGGCTTTTAACGGCCATGCAGGAGGCAGGACTCAAAGGAGCCCGCGGCAAATTGTCGCAATTGGCTGCCGAGTTGAAGGAACTGAACACCCGCGGCATTGAGGCCCCGCTGGCTGCCGTACCCGCAGGCGCGGATTTTTTCGCGCGCGCGCAGAAGGTGGCCGATGTCCTGCGACAGGAGCCGCAGACACAGGCCTTCTGCATATCCCCGGGGCATGTGGTGATGCTACTGAGCCCGGTCGGCGAGGAAGGCGTGGATGCCGCACTTGCACGATTGGTGGCCGCCACCCCGGACATCTCCTGGTACCCCGCACCCCTCATCGAGGCCATCTCCCCGGCGAAAGCAGAACACCTTGCTGCGGACTACCGTGCCAAGGCCGAGCAAGAAGAGGAGGAACGCATTACAGATGACAATGAAGCCGCTCCTTTCAAGCACATCACCGTTCTGCGAGACGAGGCCGTGGCAGCTCTACGACCGGCACCCGGGCGTATCCTGATAGATGCCACCCTGGGCGGCGGCGGTCACTCCGAGCTGATGCTGGAACAGGGAGCCGAGGTATGGGGCATCGACCAAGACCCCGCAGCCCGCCGAGCCGCACGCCGGCGTCTGTCAGCATACAGCGACCGCCTGCATGTGTTGTCCGGCAACTTCCGCCATGCGGCTCAAATGCTGCGGGAAGCCGGAGCCCCGCCGGCGGACGGGCTGCTGGCAGACATCGGCATTTCCTCCCCCCAAGTGGACTGCGCCGAGCGCGGCTTCTCCTTTTCCGCAGACGGCCCGCTGGACATGCGCATGAACCCGTCCGCCCCGAAGAGTGCGGCCGACTTGGTCAACAACGCCACCGAGGAAGAGCTGGCTGACATTCTGCACGAGTACGGCGAAGAACGAGCCGCCCGCGCTATTGCCCGGCGCATTGTTCAAGAGCGCAAGAAAGCCCCCCTGACCACCACCAAGCAACTCGCCGATCTCATCTGCACCGTGCTCCCCCGCAAAGGCAAGCAACACCCCGCCACACGGAGTTTCCAGGCCCTCCGCATTGCCGTCAACGACGAGTTGGGCGCATTGGAGGACCTGCTGCACAGTGCCATGAGCCTTCTGAAGAGCGGCGGTCGCCTCGCTGTCATCACCTTCCACAGTCTTGAGGACCGAGCCGTCAAGCGCTTTTTCGAGCAAATCACGCGCCCGGAAATCGACCGCCCCGAATGGCCGGAGCCCCGTCCCAACCCGGACTGCGTTGCCCGCCTCATCACCCGAAAACCCATCACCCCCGGCGATGCCGAGTTGGCCGCCAACCCCCGCGCCCGCAGCGCCAAACTGCGTGTAGCAGAAAAACTTTAACACCACACACATAACATGCCTGTATCCAAAAAATCCACTCAAGAGATTTCCCTTTCCTTCCTTTGCTGGATGGTGGTCTTTGCCATCGTCATGGCCGGCTGTGGAGTTTGCTTCGCCACGCTCAAAAATAAGCATGTGGTCGTGCGCACCGAAATCAACAAAATAGAACGCGAGATTGCCGAGCGCCGCATGAACACCAAGCAATACCAAGCCAAAGCCACAAGCCTGTGCAACCGCTGGGCCATGCGCGACAGGCTTGTCCAAATGGGCTCCGGACTGCAGGACATCGACCGCAACCAGATCGAGGTTGCACGCAGTGCGGAGCACGCCGACATTCGTACCGCTTCACGATAATTTTCCCGTTACGTCTCACTCATGAAGACCAAGATCCCGTTTGCCTCACGCTGCATATGGCTGTGCACCATCGTCTGCACGGCCTCGTGCTACCTGACGTATCGCTTGGTTGCCATGCAGGTAGAAGATGTCGACAACCGGCGGGGCATGGCAGCAGACGAGTTGATTGAGGTAGAAACGATTCCCGCCCAACGGGGAATCATCATGGATCGCAATGAAGAGATCCTGACGAACAACATCACCGGGGCCGAGCTGCTGGCCGATCGCACCCACCTGCGAGACTTCTCCCTAGTGGTCGACGGGCTTGCCTACAACCAAGCACTCCACGACCCGCGCTGGGCCACGGCGGCGGATAAATCCGCCCGCAACAAAATCGTGCGCGAATGGTCCAACCGACTGACCAAGAACGCCGAGCTCAGCATGAGCCCGGAGGAAAGGGAAGCGGCACGCGCCAAGATTGACCCCAAGGATACCAAGGCCCTGTTCATGATGGACTACAACCCCGACGTATGCGAGCAGTACTACCACCTGCACGACAAGCTGGTGGCGGAGGTTCTGTGGCCCTTCTTGGCCAACGTAGAGGTCCGAGACGGCGAAGACGAGGCCGAGCCCCGCCCGGAGCCGCAGACAAGCAAGACCAAAGGCAAGGGACGCCAAGTGCAGACTCCCCCTCCTGCACCCAAGCGCTACATGACGCGGGAGGACATCATCGAAAAGATAGCCCAGGATAAGACGATCGCTGCCAACAAAGAGGCCGAAGCAAGAGGCGAAGCCCCCAAGCGTCTCCAGGTGTCCATCAAGCTTGCTCGGGGACTCAGCATCGACACGGCGGAAAAAATACGCCACGCCCTGGCCGAGGCACATCTGCGCGGCGTGGTCGTGCAGACAACTCAGCGTCGCTCCTATGTCACCCCCAACCTGCTCAGCCACGTCCTCGGTTATGTTGACCACGAGAACAAGGGTGTCAGCGGTGTAGAATCCGTTTTCAACAGCTACTTGGCCGGCTGCGACGGTCTGCGTGAATACCGCCACAACGCCCGAGGGCAGGTGCTCTCCGACCTCAACGACCGCTACCTGCCGCCCAAGCACGGGCTCAATCTGCGCCTGACCATCGACATGCGCATCCAGTCCATCCTGGAGCAGGAGCTGGACAACGGGCTGCGCTTCTTCCATGCCCGCCGCGGCTGCATGATCGCCGTAAATCCCCAAACAGGCGACATCCTCGGGATGGTGAGCCGTCCGGCTTTTGACCTGAACACCAAGGAAATCATCACCCATAACGGCAGATTCAAGCGGGGAGAACTGAAAGACCGCGCCGGCAATGTGATCGGCGGTGATTTTAACTTTGCCTGCCAGGCTCGCTACGAACCGGGTTCCACCTTCAAATCCATCACCGTCAGCACGGCGGTGGACACCGGTGTTTTCGGCATCAACTCGGTCGTCTCTGCGGCGCCGTATGTTGTTGCCGGAGCCAAGGCCGTCACGGACTCACCGCGCAACTACGGGGCCCTCAGCCTCGCCGGCGGACTCAAAAAATCCAGCAATCCGGTCAACGCTCGCGTAGCCATCACCTGCGGATGGAAACGTTTCAAGGAATACATGGATCGTTTCGGTGTTACCCGGCCCACCGGCATCCCCCTGCCCAGCGGCGGTGCCTGCCAGGTATCAGACGGCACCAACCCGGTCAACCTCTCCCGCATGGCGTACGGTTATGCCATCTCCGTTTCGCCCCTTCACATGGCCATGGTCTACTCCACCATCGCCAACAAAGGGGTGCGCATGGCCCCTCGGCTCATCGACAAGATTATCACCGCAGAGGGCGAGGTGTATGACGAGTGTCCCCCGCAGGTTGCCTGCCGCGTGATGAAAGAGAAGACCGCGAGCGACGTACTCGGAGCCTTGGAGAGCGTTACCCAGCGCACAGGCCCCGGCGGACAGGGTACAGCCACGCGTGCCGCCATCCCGGGTTTCCGCATTGCAGGCAAAACCGGCACGGCCAAAAAACTCGGTGCCCACCGTCTCTACACGGACAATTTATACACCGTCTCCTTCGCAGGCATCCTCCCCGCCAATGACCCGAAGCTGGTCATCATGACGGTCATCGACGAACCCCACCCCACCAACTGCAACGCAGGCGGCGGCACGGTGGCGGCCCCCATTTTCCGTGCGGCGGCCCTGCGTATCATCGAACTCCTCAACATCCAGCCGAGTAACGCCGAGGAATACGAAAAATTCCGCAACGAACAACGCAGCGAGCAAGCGGCACAAGCAGAACAAACCAAGAAAACAAACAAGCATGCATAACAAGCAACTTTTCAACATTCTTCCCGGGGCCGTATGCACCGGTAAACTGAAAAAACCGCTGAGCCTGCTGACCGATGACAGCCGGCAGGTGATTCCCGGCAGTTGCTATGTTGCCGTGCGGGGAACACAGTTCGATGGCCACACTGCCATACCGGACGCAATTGCTGCCGGCGCGGCGGCTATTGTAGCCGAGCTCCCCTGCCCCCCCGAGGTCGCAGAGAGCGGGATTTTCTGGGTGCAGGTACCGGACACCCATGAAGCGGACGGCCTGCTGATGAGTGCGTGGCACGATTTTCCCAGCGAGCAGCTGGTCATGCTGGGTGTGACCGGCACCAACGGCAAGACGACCATCAGCTACCTGACGAATGCCGTCTTCCGCGCTGTATGGCAACGAGCCGGTCTCATCGGCACCATCATCTGCGATGATGGCGCCACTCGCACCGCCTCGCACAACACCACCCCCGGCTGTGCCGAGTTGCAGAGCCTCTTGGCCTCCATGGTCAAGAACGGCTGCCGCGCCTGCGCCATGGAGGTCTCGTCCCACGCCTTGGTACAGTGCCGCACCGTCGGCACCAACTTCCGCGTCGGTATCTTCACCAACCTCACCCAGGACCACTTGGATTTCCACAAGACCATGGAATCCTACTACGAGGCCAAGAAGCTCCTCTTCACCCGCATGGCGGAGTGGGACCCCAAGTCCGTGGCTGTCATCAACATCGATGATGCCTACGGTCGGAGACTGGCCGAGGAAATGGCCCCGCACATGAAGGTACGCACCTTCGGAACGGCCAAGGATGCCGACTTCCGAGCCGTCCCCAAGCTTCTTTCCCTCAAGGGCAGCCAGTATGAGCTGAATTATCGGGGGAAGAGCTACTTGGTGCGCACGCCGCTCATCGGGGAGTTCAACGTCTCCAACAGCTTGGCCGCCTTGGCAGGTGTGGTAGCCGCCGGTGTCAGCATTCGGGATGCCATCAACTGCCTGGCCCAGAGTCCGCAGGTGCCCGGCCGAATGGAGCTGGTGAGCAGCGTGAACAACGTCCAATCCTTCGTGGATTACGCCCACACCCCGGACGCCGTGGAGAACGTCTGCCGCACGATGAAAGCCCTCTGCCGCTCCGGCCGACTCATCACGGTGTTCGGCTGCGGCGGCGACCGCGACCGCACCAAGCGTCCCCTGATGGGCGAGGCCGCTGCCAAGTACAGCGATATTTGCTTGGTGACGAGCGACAACCCACGCTCGGAGGAACCCGATGCCATCATCGATGAAATCATGCCCGGTATCCCCGCGCCCAAACAACACCGCATCACGGACCGCGAGCAGGCCATCCGCGCTGCACTCGAAATGGCCGTTCCCGGGGATGTCATACTCATCGCCGGCAAGGGGCATGAGAACTATCAAATTTTCAAGGACGAAACCATCGATTTCTCGGACGCTGCCGTCGTACGTAAATACTACGCCGAACACAATCCGGAGGGTCGTTCCGTTCCCTCCCGCAAACCCGGCAACCGCTGACCCTCCCGACCATGACAAGCATATCCCCCGCTGACCTCCTCCTCGCCACCGGCGGCACCGCCGTGGTCACGGGGCAGCGCGCCATCACGGCCGGACTCACGACGGACAGCCGGAGGATCGTTCCGGGCTGTATCTTCCTGGCCCTGAGCGGCGAGCGTTTCGACGGCAATAACTTCGCCGCCGAGGCCACCCATAAGGGAGCCGCCGCCGTCGTTGTCTCCCGCATTCCGGAGGGCTGCGACCCCGATGCCACCATTGTGCTGGTGCAGGACACACTGACGGCCCTGCAATCGCTGGCCACCTGGTGGCGGGAGCAATTGGAGCCACTGCATGTGGTGGGGCTCACCGGCTCCTCCGGTAAGACGAGCACCAAGGACATGACCCTGGCCGTGCTGACTCAACGCTACAAGGCCATTGCAACCGCCGGTAACCTCAACAACCACATCGGCGTTCCCCTCAGCATTCTCTCCACCGAGAAAGGCACCGAGGCCGCTGTGTGGGAGATGGGCATGAACCACGCAGGCGAGCTCGCCCCGCTCTGCCGCATGACTCGCCCGCAAATAGGCATCATCACCACCATCGGCTCGGCTCACCTGGAGTTCCTCGGAAGCCGTCAGAACATCGCGCAGGAGAAATGCACCGTGGCGCGGGCTCTGCCTAAGGAGGGCTACATGATTTACCCCGCGACGGACGACTTTGCGGACTACATTGCCGACCAAACAGGTGCCACCCCCATCCCCGTAGGCGGCTGCAATTCCCCCGTACGCGCGATGAACTGCCGCACCACGGCACAGGGCACGGCCTATGACCTGCACATCGAGGGGCTAGGCGAAATACGAATCAACCTCCCCGTCCCCGGGCAGCACATGGTCAGCAACAGCCTTCTGGCCGCCGCTGCAGGGTGGAAGCTCGGTTGCACCTTGGAGCAGATTGCAGCGGGACTCTCCTCCGCTACCCTCACCAAGGGGCGCTTGGCCTGCAAGCAGGTGGAGGGCTACACCGTAGTGGACGACACCTACAACGCCAACCCGGAGAGCATGAAAGCCGCCCTCCGCACCGTTGCCGCGCTGGAGGGCCCCAAGCGTCGCTTCGCCGTGCTCGGCAAGATGGGCGAGTTGGGCGAAGGCGGCATCGCGGCTCACGCAGAAATCGGTTGGTGTGCAGCCTCCCTCGGTTACGCTGCCGTAGTTGTAGTGGGCGAGGAATGCGCCGAGACCGATGCCCTCTGCCAAGCGGCGGCGGAAACAATCCCCGCCGTATTGGTCAACACCCCGGCAGAAGCCGCCGCTACCCTGCGCAGCATGATGGAACCGGGGGATGCCATCCTGTTTAAAGGCTCTCGCTCCGCCGGCATGGAACGCACCATGTATGAACTCTTTCCCTCATTAAAAAACTGACACCATGTTCTCACCTTCCATCAATATTCTGCTGGCCGGTCTACTGCCCTTTGCCCTGTACCTGCTGCTGGGCAAGCGTATGATTGCTATTTTAACCGCCATGAAGGCGGGGCAACCCATCCGCGAGGCCTGCGCCGGAGTGAATGCCCCGGAGCACCAGGGCAAGGTGGGCACACCCACCATGGGCGGACTGCTGCTAATCGCCTCGGTATTGATAACAACGCTGCTGACGGCGGATTTGACAGCGCCGAGCATTCACTGCTGCCTGCTGGTCATGGTCGTCACTGCTTTCCTGGGTTTTCTGGATGACTACGCCAAGATCACCAAGCACAGCACGGACGGAGTGAGCGGCTGGTTCAAGATCGCCCTGCAAGCCGTTGCGGCCCTCGCCTGCGCGTTCTACCTTTACCACACACTCCCCGAGGCAACCCGGGTGTACATTCCTTTCTACGGCGGCTCCGTTGACATCGGGTTCTTCTTCATTCCCTTCGCCCTGTTGGTCATCATCGGTTCCTCGAACGCCGTGAACCTGACGGACGGTTTGGACGGACTCGCCGCCGGCTGCATGATACCGGTGTGCCTTACCTTTATTCTGCTGACCGGGTTCTCGACAACCACCCCGCTTTTGCTGGCCATTGCCTCCGCCTGCATGGGCTTCCTGTGGTTTAACTGCTACCCCGCCAAGGTATTCATGGGAGACACCGGCTCATTGTCTTTGGGCGGCACGCTGGGCGCCGTTGCCGTATGCAGCGGCACGGAGTTCCTGCTGGTCATTGCAGGCGGCATCTTCGTGGCAGAGGCCGTTTCCGTGATGATTCAAGTCGGCTGGTTCAAGTACACCCGCAAGCGCTGCGGCGAGGGCCGCCGCTTCTTCCGCATGGCCCCCCTGCACCACCATTTTGAGCTCGGGGGGTGGAAGGAAACCCAAGTTTGTGTGCGTTTCTGGATCATCACGCTCCTTCTGTGCTTCATCACACTGACATCTATCATCATCTAGTTTTCCCTCATAGGACCATGAATCTCGACGGCAAAAAAATAGCAGTTCTCGGTTGCGGCCGCAGTGGCATCAGCGCAGCCAAATTAGCCCTTGCCCGCGGTGCGGCGCAGGTGTGCATCTTCGATTCCTCTCCCACGGCGGTGTGTCACGATGCCTCCCTACCCTTCTGCGCCGGAGCCGGGGCAGAAGATGCGCAGGCTTTCGGGGCGGACCTGGTGGTCATCTCCCCGGGTATCGAGGCCGATATTGCGTGGTCCCAAGCCTTCTGCTGCGCCGGTGCTCCCATCATCGGCGAAACGGAGCTGGCCTTCTCCTACTACACCGGGCGCATCATCGCCATCACGGGAACGAACGGCAAAACCACCACCACAGCCCTCATTGAGCACATTCTGCTGCATGCCGGCAAGAACGCCAAGGCCTGCGGCAACTACGGCTACCCGCTCTCCGAGCTCTGCCTGATGCCGGAGCAGCCGGAGTTCGCCGTGCTGGAGGTCTCTTCCTTTCAGATGGAGACTATTGTCTCTTTCAAACCCGAGGTGGCCATTTGGCTTAACTTTGCGCCGGACCACATGGACCGCTATCGCCGTGTGGAGGACTACTACGAAGCCAAGAAGCGCATCTTCGAGAACATGGACAGCGACCAAATCGCCATTGTCCGCGTGGGTGAAAAGCTGCCCGGACTGCGCCCCCGTCGGGTAGAGTTCTCCGCCTTCTCCGGAGCCGGGCAACTGCGCTACGAAAACGGTTGCATCATGGAAGCCGGCGAGGTGGTGATGCCCCTGCGCGGCACAGCCATGGAGCAGGCACACAATGCGGAGAACGTGATGGCCGCAACCCTGGCCTGCCGCGTCGTAGGCATACCGGATGCCGTCATCGCCGAGGCCGTACACAGCTTCTGTCCCCCCGGGCACCGCTGCGAAACCGTTGCAGAAATCGACGGCGTGCTGTGGCTCAATGACTCCAAGAGCACCAACCTGCACTCCACCGAGGCCGCCGTGCGCTCCCAGACACGCCCTGTCGTGCTCATCGCCGGCGGCAAGGACAAGGGACTGAGCTATGAGCCTATCAACCCCATGCTGAAGGAAAAGGCCGTGCTCTGCATTGTCTTCGGACAAATTGCCGACCAGTTGGAGCAAACCTTCTCCCCCGTCTGCCGCACCATCAAGGTGGAGACCGTGGAGCAGGCCGTGGCCGCTGCGGCTGCCGAAGCCAAGCGCGGGGAGGTCGTCCTCTTCTCCCCCGGCACCTCTTCCTTTGACCAATTCACCGGCTACGTCCAGCGCGGACAATGCTTCCGCGATGCCGTGCATGCAACCCTTCACCTCTAACCCTTTTATCCAGTCATGTCTAAAAAGAAATCTTCCTCCGCGCTCAGCAACTCCGATCTCGGCCGACATCCTTCCAAACACAAATTCTTCAGCATCCTCACCCGCGTTAAACGCCACCACTCGGATGTGGGCATGGTGGAGGATGATCGCAAGAGTTCCTCGGTCGTCAGCATCATCTCCGGACTGATTCTGATTCACTTCGTCCTCATCGGCGGTGTACTGATGCGCGGTCACCTCACCAAGGGACATCAGGTAGCAGCCGGACCGGGCATCACGGCTCCGCCCACTGCCGCCCCGACGGCCACCGCGCCCACCGCAACCGCGACAACAACGGCACCTTCCATCCGCCGAGAGGCACAGCCGACAGCAGGGACTGCGGGCACAACGGTTACCCCGCGCACATCGGCCCCGCACATCACCCAAACGGGTTTCCCGGAAGAAGAGGTGGCTGAGGCCGTGGAGGATACCCCTGCCCCGACTGTCGCCTCGACCCCTGCCGCAGGGACGCAGACAGAGACCGCAGCGGCTCCCGCAACACCTGCCGGGACGGTTCTGGTGAAATACCAGGTCAAATCCGGGGAGAGCTGGATTAGCATCGCGCGTGCCCACAACACCACGCAACAGGCCCTGCGTGCCGCAAACAAGAATGTGCGCATGCTGATGGCCGGTGCCTACATTCAGGTGCCGGTTGCCGCAGACTCCGAGGCCGGGCGTGCTGCTGCGGAGCGCCAAGCAACGCTTGCGGCCAATGCCCCCAAGACTCACACCATCAAGCGGGGTGAGACGCTCGCCAAGATTGCCAGACAGTATAAAACGACCACTCAGCGAATCATGAAGTGGAACAACATGACCCCCGCTGATGCCACCCGACTCCGGATCGGCCAGAAAATCAAGGTATCGGAATAAGAGATGAGCACGCGAACGAGCATCATTTGCATCTGGGTTTGCTTCACCATTCTCCTTGCCTTGGGCATCACGATGGTGGCAAGCACGGGGCAATGTGCTATCGTCACTGACGGCAAATCTGCGGATTCCTTCCTCTACAAGCAGGCTACGTTCGCGGTGGGCGGTCTTATTGCCGCCCTTTGCCTCAGTCGGTTGGATTACCACATGTACCGCAACTGGGTAATCGGGCTGTGGATCATCTGCGTGTTGGCTCTTATCGGTTGTTATATCCCGGGCATAGGAAAGAACCTCAACGGCGAATCTCGATGGCTTAATCTCGGGCTCTTCACCTTCCAACCGAGCGAAGCAGCCAAAATCTGCCTCACGCTTTGCCTGGCATCTTGGTACACCACCCACCGTGAAATGTCGGGCACCTTCTGGAAAGGATTTATCATCCCGGGGGTGATTTTCGGAATTCCTCTGGCTTTGATTTTGTTTGAGAAAGACATGGGCACCACGGCGGCCTTGGCCATGACCGGCTTTGCCGTCATGTGGGTTTCCGGCGTGCGCTGGTGGCTGCTTGTACTGGCCATCCTGCTGGGCGCCATCGCTCTTTATCTGATGACGATTGACAGTCCGAACCGCATGGAACGCATTTATGCATGGAAAGATGCCTTTGCCTACCGCAGGCAAGAGGGCTGTCAGCAATGGTTTGCCGCTCTGGCTTTTGCCCGCGGCGGCATGTTCGGCGTGGGGCTGGGGGACGGCATCAGTAAGCACGGCAGCATGCCCTTTGCCCACACGGACTTCATCTTCCCCGTGGTGGGGGAGGAGCTGGGTATCTTCGGAGCATTGGGGGTCGTCGTTCTGTTCTCCCTGATGACTCTTTCCGGCATCATCCTGGCCCTGCAGATAACGGACACCTTCGGCCGCCTGTTTGCGGTCGGATTGGTCAACACCATTTTTTGGCCGGCCATGCTCAACATGATGGTTGTCACCTCCATTCTGCCGAACTCCGGTCTTCCCCTTCCCTTCATCAGCTACGGCGGCACGAACCTGGTGTTCACCATAGCCGCCATCGGCATTCTCACCAGCATTCAGCGTTTCACCCCAACAGCGCAGCAGATGTATATTCCGCTGCGACGACGAAGTAACCCTCGGTAGCAATTCTCTCTCATGAGCGACAATAAACAGAATATCATTATAGCCTGCGGCGGTACGGGCGGTCACCTGTTTCCCGGCATTGCCGTCGCGCAGCAACTCAAAGCTCGCGGACACAACCCCGTGCTGCTAATTTCTCTTAAGGAGGTGGATGCGGATGCCTCCCGTAAGTACGGCGATTTGGAGTTTCACACGGTGCCGGCCATAGCAAAACCTCGTCTTCTTTCCCCGGGCATGCCCGGCTTCCTGTGGAAACTGGTCTCCACTTACTTTACCTGCAAAAAAATCATCCGTCAATGCAAGGCCGATGCCGTGCTGGGTATGGGAGGGTTCACTTCCCTGCCGCCTGTTCGAGCCGGCCACGCTTTGGGGCTGCGTACCTATGTGCATGACTCCAACGCCCTACCCGGTAAGGCCAATCGGATGACAGCCCGCTGGTGTACCGGCGTGTTGTTAGGCATGGAAGAGGCGCGGCACTATTTCCCCGGCAGCCAATGCACCGTCGTCGGCACCCCCGTGCGGGATGAGCTCGTTCATCTGCCGTCCCGTGAGGAGGCTCGCGAACGCCTGGGTATTCCGCAGGACAAGACGGTTATTCTGGTAACAGGCGGTAGCCAAGGAGCTCGCAACCTCAATACTCTGTTGGTGGATGCTGCCAAAAAGGACCCGGAGGTCTTCTACCTTATCATTGCCGGCCGTTTCGATTTTCCCCGTGTGGCGCCATTGGCCCAAGATGCCCCCAACGTGCGGGTCATCGGCTTCTGCAACGATATGCCCGCTGCCTACGCGGCTTCGGACGGTGTCATTGCCCGCTCCGGTGCCTCCACCCTCACCGAGCTTTCCATTATCGGCAGGGCTTGCATGCTGGTGCCCTACCCCTATGCGGCCGATGACCACCAGACCCACAACGCACGGGTGTTTACCTCCCGCGGGGCTGCCGTCATGTGTCAGCAATCGGAGCTCACGACGGAGAAGGTGCACAGCTTCGTCCACGATATCGTCATGCGCCCGAACGTTCGCACCGAGATGGAGCAGGCCATTCTCAGCTTATCGCGTCCGAATGCCGCCGCAGACATTGCCGAGGTGGTTACGGGAGAATAGGCCCATGCCGGAAATCCACATCAACTTGGCCGAGCAACGGTTGCTTCTTCGCGGGGGAGAAAAGCCATTCTCCGCAGTCATCTCCTCCGGTGCTGCGGGAATAGGCTTCACCCCCGGAAGCGGCTGCACCCCGACGGGACGATTCCGCGTTTACAGTCGACACGGCATCGGGGCCCCGCTTCTCACTGTTTTCCGCGCTCGTATTCCCATAGGGATATACAGCAACCAAGCCGGTGATTGCATTCTCTCCCGCATTCTGTGCCTGGATGGTCTGGACGCGGAAAACGCCAACACTCGGGCGCGGTATATTTACATCCACGGGACCAACGATGTCGAGCACCTGGGGACACCTGTCTCCGCCGGCTGTATTCGCTTGGCCCCGGAAGACATGGTGCAACTCTTCGAGCTGGCACCCACGGGGACACCGGTATTTATTTCCTGAGGAAGCGTGCTGCCAAGGCATAAGCCCACGGGCAGATGACTCGCAGAGCCCATGGTATCCTGCGCCACCACGGTCCGCTGATATGGGCATCCGCAATGCGCTCACGCCACGGTTTCTGCCAAAAGAGTGCTTGGCGTTTCAACTCAATAAATCGAGCACGAAAATAAGATAAAACACCCTCACAATCCGGATGAGTGCGGGTGTAGGTCTCCAGCTCTTGCAAAATAGGCTCATGGCAGGGAATACCGCGGCGGTAATAATCCCGGGACGCCGCGTCCGCCCGCAGATAATCCCGCACGGTTCGGCAACGTGTGCGGTCGGAAGAGATATTGGCCGCATGCCGACGATAGTAAATCATCACCCCGTTGCGTACAATCACGAAACGACCGAGCATCAACGCGCGGGTGGCAAACATCGTGTCATCCAGAACAGCACATATGGCCGGCAAATCTCCGAAAACATCGAAAACAGACCGGTGCATTGCCATCATGCATCCCCACCATTCCAGCCAATCCGGCTTCTCCCCGGCAAAGTCATAGCGATCGGCAACGCGATATTCCAATGCCTCATCCGGGACATTCTGCACCTCCGGCGGCTCCTTTTCGAAGGGCACCAGACACCCGGACACAGCCACAGCACCGGGGTGTTTCATAATCGCCAGCCCCGTCAGGCGTGCACGGTCAGGGTGCATCACATCATCGCCGTCCACACGCATGAACCAGTCGCCGCAGGCTAAATGCACCGCCGTGTTCATATTCACCGCCACACGCCCATTCGAGGGGCAACGGTGGGTGACAACTCGATACGGACCGCGGTAAGCGGCCGCCACGCGCTCAATTACCTCAAAACTCGCATCATCGGAGCAATCATCACAACAAATCACCTCCAGACGCCCGGGGTACGGCATGGCCAAAACAGACTCCAAGCATGCCCCGATGAAATCCTGCTGATTGTGGCTCATCACCAGCACGCTGATGAAGGGCCACTCCTCAGCGCAGGGTTCTACTCCTTTTCGCGCGTCATCCATTTCATCAAAGCATAAAGCGCCGCCAGCAACACAACACCCAGCACCACAAGGTGGCTCTCCGCTTTCACTGCATTCAACAGCCCCTCGGGGTCACTCAGGATATTCGGATGCTCGGCACCCACCTTGTGCCCGAACCACGCCAGTACCACCGACCAAATGCCGGAGCCGACAAAGGTTGCCAAACTGAAGGTCAGGAAGGGCACCTTGCTGATACCGGCGGGAATGGAAATCAGATGACGCACCACCGGCAGAAAGCGTGCAAAGAATATTCCCATCGTCGAGTATCGCTGCATGAAGGCCTCCGCCTTCTCAACCTTGTGCGGCGGCAGAAGAAAATACTTACCGTAGCGGTGGATGAAGGGGCGGCCCAGCCAAAGAGACAAACCGTACATGATACAGGAGCCCACATAGGCACCGACGGTACCGACCAACACTACGCCCCAGAAGGTCATATCGCTGCCCTCCTGCGCGGCCATGATAGCCGCAGGCGGCACCACAATCTCACTGGGTACGGGCAATACGGTACTCTCCATCGCCATCAGTAATAACACACCCCAGTAGCCCCAATCCACAACCCATTGCATCCACTCCTGTATCAGTTCATGTATCATCTCGGCTCAAGGATACAGGATTCCACCTCTTTTGAAAAGTCTTTTCTTGCGGACTGACGTATTCCGTGATATAATGCTCCCATGAAGTTGTACATCGTTGCAGGTGAGAAGAGCGGGGATAAACAGGGGGCGCTGGTCATTCAGGAGCTCATCAAACGCTGTTCCTCGCTTTCCGTGGCAGGTCTCGGCGGCTCTCGCATGCACGCGCTCGCACCAAATGTGGAGGATTGGGCCGAGCAGGCCGGGGTTATCGGCGTGGTCGATGTCCTCAAGCAAGCCGGGTTCTTTCTGCGTAAACTTCGGGAGACAGAGGAGGCCATCGTGGCCATGAAGCCGGACTGCCTCCTGCTCATCGATTACCCCGGCTTCAATCAGCGTCTGTTGGAGAGGGTGCGTCGCCGCTGCCCTTCCCTGCGTATCGTCTACTTCATTGCGCCGATGGTGTGGGCTTGGCATCGCAGCCGTGCCTACCGTCTCGCGCGTTTCCTGGATCTCATGCTCTGCACGTTCCCCTTTGAGAAGCCGATCTTCGAGGACGCCCACCTGCGTACGGAGTTCGTCGGCCACCCCTTAGTGGATGACATCCTGACCAACCGACGCACCGATGTACGGGAACCCGGTCTCATCGGTCTCTTCCCGGGCAGCCGGCGTCGGGAGATTGACCGCCACTTCCCTGTGCTGCTCGAGGTCGTCAAGGCTTGCCGTACTCTTCACCCGGAGCGGCGCTTCGTCACATCGGCCTCTTCTCCCGCGCTGGCGGAGTCCATGGAGCGCATGGCTCGGAAGGCCGGGGTCGCTCCGGAGGAGGTCAACATCACCCCGGGGCTCTACCATGACCTGATGGACCGGGCGGAGGCGGCTCTGGTGGCGTCCGGCACGGCCACGTTGGAGGCAGCACTGCATGAACTGCCGCACGCGCTCATCTACAAAACGGCTTGGGGCACCTACTTCCTTGCGCGTCTCGTACTCACCGGCAATATCCGTTTCATCGGCATGGTGAATATTCTGGCGGACGCGCCTGTCACCAAGGAACTCATCCAGCAGGATTTCAACGTTGAAAACTGTTTGGCCGAGCTGGACCTGCTCACCTCGCCGGAGTACAAGCCGCGCATTCTGGCGGATATGGCGGCTTCCGTCGCACGGCTCGGGCACGGTCACGCCGCGGCTAAGGCAGCCGAGGCTATTCTGCAGCTCATGTCGGAGCCGCGTTAACAGGGCAGACCCAGCAGTGCCGCTAGGGCAACGCGGCGGCGGGGATAAGGCGGTGTCTCGATAATCTCCGCTCCGGGGCAGGCGCGAAGCAGCTTGGAGGAGGGATTGACCAGCACCGCGCGGGAGCAAACAGTCAACATCGGCAGGTCGGCCGTGCTGTCCGTGTAGCCGTAATCTGCGTGCAGGATTCCCAGTTCGGCCAAGCGCAGAAGTTTATTCTCACCCTTGTTATTGCCGGGGGCGGGGATGGCGGGAGCAAAAGGTACGCGCTCAAAGGGCTCGAAGGGAGTTCCGATGACCTCATCGAAACCCAAGGCGCGCCCGAAGGGACGGGTCCACCACTCCGGGGAAGCCGAGCAAAGCACCGTACGATCCCCGGCCTGCTGATGTGCCCGGAGTCGGGCCAGCACCTCCGGAAAAACGGCAGGAAGAAGTTCCTGCTGAACAAAGGCCCCGCACTCACCGCGCAGCTTCTCCGCGGGCATACGCCAAGCATAGCACAGGAAGATGCGCTTCATCTGCTCCGTATTCAGCACATGCAGGGCGCGGAGGATGCCGCAGGGCAGAACAGCCCCCAAATACAGACGGCGCAGACCGTGCCGTCGCAGCACCCAACCGGCAAATCGCAGCTGCGAATCCACCGGAAACAGGGTCCCGTCCATGTCGAACAGAGCAACTTTCCGATCAGCACTCATCCCCGGTATCCACTCCTGCTGCGGGCGTATAGACGATACCCCAGCATAATGACAGCCCCCACCGCAATGCCGCCCAAATGGCCGGCCTCACCGCCCGCATTGTTCAGGTTAAAGGCAATGACGATGACGGAAATACCGATGATAACCCACGCAAAAGTGCGCAGAGTCATGGTAACCGGCGGTATCAACAATTCCACCAGCGCATTCGGGTACAGGAACGAGGCTGCCACCATCACGCCGTATACAGCGGCGGAGGCGCCGATCATCGGTACCATCTGCCACGCCTGCACCTCGCCATGATACCCGGCATAGTAGGCCAGGGCATTGCATACGGCATCCGTTCCCGGCCCCTGCATCAGCATGGAATACACCCCCAACCCGGCCAGCAGCGAGGATGTCAAAGCACCGCCCACCCCGCAGACCAAATAATAAATCAGGAATAGCCTGCTCCCCATCACCCGCTCCACCGCAGGGCCGAAAAAGTACAAAGCCCACATATTGAACAGAAGATGCACAAAACCACCGTGGAGAAATTGGTAGGTGATCAGCCGCCACGGTTCACCCATCATAAAGCAGGTAAACCAAGAATAGGCACCCTTCACCTCCAAGGTGGGCGTGGGCGCCCCGTGTAGGACATCCGGGAGGGGAATGCAGAACAGGGCCGTCTTTTGGAAAAACATCCCCAGCAGGAACACAACCGTGTTCACGAGGACCAGGCTTTGCGTAACGCTCAGTCGGGATAAATTCATGGCATGCACATTACATCAGACACCCGGCGGCGGGTTCTGTTCAATCTGACCGGGAAGAGAATTCACCACGCAGGTCACCTCATCACTCGTCAGAATGTGCTCTATCTCGCATGCCGCGCAGTCGGCACGCTCCGGAGTCAGGCCGGCCCTCCGCAAGAAAATCGCCAGTGCTCGGTGCGCCGCGATGACACGGCGGGCGTATTCCCACCCCGTCTCGGTCAACTGTACGGGGGCATACTGATTGTAAACAACATACCCCCCCGCGGCGAGCTGGCGCATCGCCACGGTCACGCTGGGCTTTTTCACGCGCAGGCGCTCGGCAATATCGCCTACGTGCGCATGCCCGTGCTCCTCGCACAGGTGGCCGATGGCCTCCAAATAATCCTCGGCACTGCGGCTCAGTCTGTCTATCGGGTCAGTCATGCTTCTTCTGAAGGGTTGCCACGCATTCCAAATGCTTGGTCTGCGGGAAGAGGTCAAAGGGCTGCACTTCCACCACCTCATAGCCCGCGCGGTCGAACTCGGCCAAATCGCGTATCTGGGTGGCAGGGTTGCAGGAGACGTACACCACACGGGCGGGCCCGAAGGCAAAGAGTTGGTCCAGGAAGAGTTTGTCACACCCCTTGCGCGGCGGGTCGATGACCACCGCCGTCTCTTCCCCGGGAAAATCCACGCGCTCAAAGATGGCCTCGGCGGAGGCGGCCAGGAACTCGGCATGCGAGATCCCATTGCTGCGGGCGTTGGCGCGTGCCCAGTCGGCACTTGTTTCGCTCACCTCCACTCCGAGAACGCGCTCGAAATGCCGGGCCAGGCACAGGGCAAAAAGGCCGCTGCCGCAGTAGGCATCCACCAAGTAGCGCGCGCCGGAGGCACAGGCCTGCCTTGCCACATATTGAGTGAAGGCCGGCAGAATATACGGGTTATTCTGGAAGAAATCCCCGGCGAGGAAGCAGAAGGAAAGGTCCCCCACGTGCTCGGTGCAAACGGCGTTATTGTTGGTGATGACCTGCCCCTCGCTCACGCGCATAAGCAGGGTGGCCCCGCGCTTGTACTGCCCCGCACCGGCCTGCACGGCCTTGCGCAGGGCGGGAAGCGCGGCGTTGATGGGATCCATGGCGATGGGGCATTGCTTCACATCGCACACCTCACTGCGAGAGCCCTCTCGCAGAAAGCCGATGTTGCCCATCTTGGCCTCCTTGGGCTTGTGGAAGTGCGGGGTAATCTTGGAGCGGTAGCCGTAAGTGACGGGGGACGGCACGGCCGGCAGCACGGGGAGCTGCAAGCCGGCCTGCAGGCGCAGCAAGTCCGCCACCTGCTCGGTCTTCCAACGCAGCTGTTCGGCGTACTCCAAGTGCTGGTACTGGCAGCCGCCGCAATAGCCGAACACGGGGCACACGGGTTGCACGCGGTGCGGCGAGGCTTCCAGCACTTCCACCAAATCCGCCTGCGAGCAGTTCTTGTCGTTGCGGTAAACTCGGGCACGCACCAACTCACCGGGGAGGGTATGCGGCACAAAGACCACCCAGCCGTCCACGCGGCCCACGCCTATACCCATGTTGGACAGGCTGTCGATACGCAGTTCGAGCTCGCGGTGGTACTCAAAGGGGACGGGAACAAAGCGCTTGGGGGGGGTATGGTTGCTGTCCATGGTCAACGTGTTTCTTTCTTGTTGATTTTGCCATCCACGCTCATGGGCAATGCACCGGGCAGCTTGGGGGAGCGCAGCCCGCGCATATCCACGGCATTCGGACCGGGTGTGGGCAGGTTCTCGCTGTTGGGCTCAGCGGCAGGGCCGAATCCCCCCATGCGGATGCTCCCGGGGATAGCCTCCGGTGTGCCGACGGGCTGCACCTGCATGGCCGGGGTCGGAACAGCGGCGGATGCACCGGGGGTGCTGACAAGCTCTGCCTGCGGGGCGGGGATGGGGGCGTTGTTCGCGGCAGTCGGCGTGCGGCGGGGCTGCTCGGGTTGAGAAGCAAGCAGCTCGCGGGCCGCCTGCTGCTGCGCCGCACTGGGTTCGGGGGTCCTCGGGGCGGGCACATTCACCGTTGCCTGTTCCTCGGCGGCGGGCTGTGTTTGCGCCGCAGCCCCCGGGCTTGCCTCCGGGGCCGCAGGAGCACCTGCCCCGGGAGTCTCCCCCGTCGGGGTCGTGGCAACGGCTTGTGCCGGACTCTCCGGGCGGGTGGCTGTATCCGCCTTCTTCGCCGCACCGGGCACGGGGCGCGTGCTGAACGGGTTGCCTACCACCGGCGGTGCCGTGCGCGCCTTGTGCAAGGTATTGCAGGAGGGGGCAAGCAGCAGGGCCAACCCGCCGAGAATGTAGCAAAGATGTCTCATAAACAGCTTAATCTACCATATTCTCTCCCGCATGGCAAGCCGACATTGTGACTTCGCTCCGTTTTCCTCCGGCAGAGAATAATTTTTCGCCTTTTCGCGTCAATTCACTTGACAAAGCGTAAATTCAGCGTATAATGTCCGCCACCAAACGATAAAACACGCTATTTCTTCCATTATGGCACACAATTCATCTGCAAAGAAGCGCATCCGCCAGACGATTGCCCGCACGGCAATCAATCGTTCCGTTCTTTCCCGCGTCCGCACCCTTCGCAAGAAGGTAGCTGTGGCTGTTGAAGCCAAGGACAAGGAGGCCGCCGTTAAGGCCTACAATGAGTTCGCCTCCGCCATCGACAAAGCGGCTAAGAAGAACCGGGTGCCCGCCAACCGCGCTGCCAACTACAAGAGCAAGGCCGCCAAGGCTCTCGCTTCTCTTGCCTAAACGCTTTTTTGTGTTTTCGTTTCGTGTTAAGGCGGGGCACCGGTTTTCCGGTGTCCCCGTTTTTCTTTCCCGTCATGAAGAAGTCTGATCGCCAAGAGATCATCAATGCCATCATGAACGATCCGGCGTCCTACAAGGTCTGCTGTATCTGCGGCGCTGTGGTGGACCGCAGTGCGGACCTCTGCCCGGATTGCGCAGGTTACCGCTTCGATGATGACAAAGAGGCCGTTTCCAACAGAGCGCTGGACCTTGCAGCCAACCGTTCCAACGCTGTCACGCACTTGGATGATCTGAGCTAGGCGCCCCGGCCCTGCCTCTGTATGCCCGCCCCGCCCCGTCGGGAGCCGTGCGGGCCGCGTTTTCAGCGCATCAATTCGATCAACTCGCTCGGGCTGAGCGGGCCGGCATTGGAGGAATCGTTGATGAAGGTGTCGAAGAGGGCTTTCTTTTCCTCATGAATCGCCAGCACCTTCTCCTCCACCGTGTCGCTGCATACCAAACGGTACACCGTCACGGGGGTCTTCCGGCCGATACGGTGGGAGCGGTCGGCAGCCTGATTTTCCACCGCCGGGTTCCACCAGAGGTCCGGCAGAATGACGTAGTCCGCCTCGGTCAGGGTAAGGCCCACGCCGCCGGCTTTCAGGGAGATGAGGAAGAAGTCTGCCTTGCCGGATTGGAAGCTCTTCACCAGCTCCGCGCGACGGGCTCGGGGGGGTCGAGCCGTCCAGGTACAGGTAACTGTGTCCGGCTTCCTTCATGCGCTTTTCTACGATGGCCAACACATCTGTAAACTGGCTGAAAACGAGCGCCTTGTGCCCGGATTCCTTCAGCTCCTCAGCCGGCTCCATCAGGGCATCAATCTTGGAGGAGCCGGGATTCCGTCCGGTCGCAACCAGCTCCGAGGCGCAGCAAAGTCGGCGCAGGCGGGTGAGGATAGCCAGGATGCGGAAGCGGGCCTTGGGGTCGCCATCGGTTTTCAGGCTCAGGCCCTCCTGCCGTATCACTTCGTACAGGGCGCGATCAGAGTCGGCCAGCTCGTCTCTTGCACCTCGGGGTGCTCTCGCCATTCGGAGGGTTTCAATTCACTCAGGGTGATGAAGAGTCTGTCCCGCCACCCTTCATCGGTATCCTTTTGCCTGCCGTTGGGTCCGCGCAACTGTCCGTTCGTGGCAATTCCCGTGACAAAGGTGTAGGCTTCCGCATGGTGTCCCGTTCGGCACAAGAGGCGCACCGCCTGCTGCCCCGAGATGCAACACAGCGGCACCCGCATCGGCAGGCCGGAGCTCACCCCGCGCAGCACACGGTCCAAATCCTGCATCACCGGCTCGGCGCAGGGCAGCCGCAGCCAACGCTCGATCACCTCGTTCTCTACCCTGGCGGCAGCCGTGTAACTCTTCGCTTCGCCCAAAATCACCGCCCCGCCCTTCACCAGACGCGTAAAACTCGCCTTCACATACTCCTCGGGACACTTGATGGCTGCCAAGGCTTCCTCCAGTGTGATTCGCCGCACCCCGGGCAGCAGATGGATCAGCACCATCAGCGCGGTGTCGATGTTGCATCCCTCGTACCCGGACTTCACCACACCTCCCAAATCCTTCCGCCAAGCCGTATACTGCGCCGCAGCCACCCGAAAAAACGGCACCAGCAATTGACCGTCGATGGGCGCGGTACACTCTTGTCTTCCTTACTCATCTCGTTCGTCTCCCGGTTGATTGTCTCTGCACAGCTTTCTCAACAAAAAACCCGGAGGCATTCACACCTCCGGGCCTTCAGCATCCCCATGCGGATTCGAACCGCAGTTCTATGACTGAGAATCATATGTCCTAACCCCTAGACGATGGGGACTTTTGGTCAGGTTGCCGTCGCTCATCGCGTGTCGGCAGGGCTATTATAGCACTCTCAAACTTGAAGTCAAGACTTTTTTGAAAGAATTTGCAAAAAAAATGAAAAAAAATCCAAACCATCAAATCGAGCCGTGTAAAATCGGCCACATTCGCTGTCTGAAAATGAAAAAGGGCCGAACGATCAGGACAATTTATAGTGAGTAGACGTGGAGAAAAGGGTATTGGCACGCAGCCAGAACTAATGCCGTTCCTTGCCCCCTCAATATGCTTAAGGAGCTTAGGATGGCGTTTATTCAAATAGCTAAATCCAGAGGAAGATCCGAAATGTCTTTCAATCTCTTCCCATTAATCATTGTGTTTAGCATGGATAAAGCTTCATCATTACCGCTTTCTTGAACCGCTTTTTTCAATTCGTACAACGCAATATGGTACACGCAATCAATATCCCCTGTGCCAAGTGCTAGAGACGAAAGTCGACTTGGTGTGGGTTCACCGGTCACAACTATGATGTGAGGTTGACGCCCTTTTCTATTTCTAATCAAGTTTAATGCTTCTGCTCGTGCATTCTGAGCCCGGTCGCTTCGCAATGTCCACTTACAACTAATACTAGCATGAAGAAATGGAAACTTGCCCTCGCCTTCTCGAATGTCGGCAGCTAGAGCAGACCCATTGTCTACAATTGCAAATGGAGAATTTAGCTCTTCGTCGCTCTCAAGATTTCGTGCGATCACTACGTCTGGCGCAACAGTATAATCATTTCCCAGATAAGCCGACATTTGAGGATTCTGATTGATTATGTTCGCCAGTTCACCTAGATGCCCATACTGCGCATAGTTTCCTATGATGTTTTTGTTACGGCCCTTAATCTGTACAATCTCCCACTTTCCTGGACGGAGTTTCTCAAGCTTTGCAAAAGTTGCTTGGATAAATTTGCAGACTTCTCGTTCAAACTCGTCACCTTTTGTTTGGGCACATGATTCTCCCAAATTATTAAACCTGCCACCTATTTGTATAAGGCTATGTCACAACAAACAGTTGATAAATAGCCATTTTTATAGGGGAGTATCAGAACTCCCCTACAAACTGTTATTTGCAGTTATCTATACTCATATTCTTCCTTTACCCGAAAAAGTTTCTACCGGAAAACAATCCCCATCATAAAGAATTTCACCTTCGTCCGTATATTCAAAACAATGCAAATCAATAATTCTGTTTTTCAAATCTTCCCATACAGTATGGTTCAATGTTGTATATTCCATCTTAATCTCATAAAAGCCATTAGCTTTCATTATTTCTATAAAGTTCTGATAATCGTTCTTTTCTACAAAAATGTCAATATCATTATGGCAAATTGAAGAATCTGTTTTACATCTGTTATATTGACCATCTTATCATCTCCACAAATTCTAATTAGGCGACCAGAGGAACTGCTGGTCTGTTTGATAAATCTCTGCATTTAGCAGTTTTCAATGTTGCCAAAACAAAAGTTAAGAAGATGTTCCTTTTCTCCATGTCGCTTTCTTTGGCGTAATTTACAAGGTTATTCCACACAAGATAGTTGTTCAGATACTTGGTAGAAACACCGTTAAAGCCACGCATAAACCTCTTTAGCTGGCTATGGTAGCTATTGATATGTTGGATATTATAAATGCCTTTCTTGGCTTTGCCAGTCTTTAACTGCACAAGGTCAATGCCATTGGCATTTGTAAATCTCACATAGGAGTTCATCTTGTCCGTAACAAGAGTGGAATTGGTCTTAATCCTACCATCATAAATATGATGTAAATCTCTTGTAGAAACTCTACCAGTATTCGTAATCTTGGAGATAGACAAGCCATTCCTATTAACCGCACAAGGAACACATACCTTTTCTTGGGACAAGCCTCTGATATGTGTAGAATGACCACGCTTATGAGCCTTGCGTGGCATAGCAAATGTCTTACTCTTGCTATGATTGCCCTTGTACGAGATGGCGAAAAAAGTTTCGTCAGCCTCAATAATGCCGTCAAGGGTAACATCGTCTGCCATATTCTGAAGTGCATCCAAAATCTTGTGTCTCCAAAGGAATGCGGTGTTTCTGTGAATCCCACAAGCAACAGCAGTCTTA
>SFDX01000047.1 GCA_004557455.1 Akkermansia muciniphila
CGCGTTCAGCCCTCCTTGTCAAGCCCCGGCGCGTCCTCCGTCCAGGCGTTGATGTCCAGTATCGGCGGCCTGTCGTCGTCTCGCACGATGCGGCTCTCCATGAAGGCCCGCGCAATGTCCATCATGTCAATCGGGCTTTCATCATCCGGCATGGAGATTTTCCACGCCGGAATCCGCACACCGCCCACCAGCGACACCAAGCGCGCGCAGATGGCCGCCCGCCGAATCGCCTCGTTTTTGTTGGTCGTGTCCAAGCCGAACTCCAGCTTGTTGGTGCTGTGCCGGTCGCTGCGGCTCAGCTGCATCCGCAGCTTGTAGCTGCCCGTTTTGTTTCGCCTCACTTGCATGTCGCGTCCTCCTTCCTATCTCGGCGGTCTCGCAGCACAAGGGCCGCCACCAGCTGCCCGAGGTCGTCGAAGCTCATCGTCGGGCCGATGGCGCGCAGCTCGGCAGGGCTCGAGTAGCCTGTCATCACCGCCGCCGTCGTTAGCCCCGCCGCGCGACCGGCAAAGAGGGTCGGCGCATTCGCCGCCACCAGCAAGGTCTCCTCCGCCTCCAGCTCGAAGCGCTCCATCAACCGCTCCAGCTCACGAGCGCACATGTGCATCCCGCCGGAGATGTGCTCCACACCGCGCGACATGCTCCGGCCAGCCAGCCACGACTTGATGTACATCCTCGGCGCAGCGTCGACAATGTACAGGCGCAGTCCCGCCTTGCGGCACACCTCCGGCAGCTCTGCCGCGTAGGGCATCCTGCCTGCCGTCACGCCCGCCTTGCGGGCCTCCCGCTCCGCAATAAAGCAGGCCCGCTGCACAACGGCAGCAGGCGCTTTACATTGGCGTTGCAGAAGCTCCTCTTGGCTCTCTGCAAAATGGCGGACAAAATCCGCCGGGCTTTGCGGGGCCAGATGCAGGATGCGTCGGGCCTCGTTATGTCGGTGCAAACGGAGCGGAAGGTCGTTGGCCAGCAGACCGGACCACTCCGCAATGATGTTCTTGATGTTGTTCATAAGCGAATTATAACAGGTTGTTAAAGGTTTGTAATCATTTGTTCTCGTTGTTCCACTCCAGCGCGGCCAGCTCTCTGTTGAACTGAAATACCTTGCAGGAGGGGCACTTCTCATCGGCGCACTTGGCAAGCCAGCCCCTGCACCGGATGTCGCGCACATGGATGTGCCACCGGAGCAGAAGGGCAGGGCCGCCGCATACCTTGCATGGGTTGAGTGTGGGTGTGTTCATCGTCTTGTGTTGTTAGCAAAAGGGTTCCTGTCCGCCGGGCGCATCCAGCAGTAGTCTCGCGCGTCACGGGCGTACACCAGCTCGTTAAAGCCCCTCCGTAGGCGGCTCGTCAGGCGCGCATCCAAGCGGTCCGCAATCTCCTGCGCCGTCAGGTTGGTGGTCAGCACCGTCCACATCCCCAGCCGCCTGTTGAACAGGTCGTAGAGCTTTGAGGTCAGCAGCTCGCTCCGGTACTCCGCCCCTAGGTCGTCCAAGACGAGGAGGGGAACCACGGCAAGGTGGTCGAGCACACCCCAATCTCCCCCGCGCAGCATCTCTGCCACGCGGCTCACCGTCCACATCTGCGCGCTCCGCTCCGTAAAGCCCAGCTGCTCGCGCGCAATGTCTCGTATGCGCCGCGCCAAGTGCGTCTTGCCGCACCCCGGGCACCCGGAGAAGGTCAGCCATCTGGGCACCGCTTCACCCCGCCTGTGAGCAAGGTCGTTCAGGAAGAGCTGGGCCTGTCTCTCCATTTCGGCCACTCCCGGGCCCAGAAAGGGCCCTGTGGCGAATTGCAGGTCGTAGGTGCGGTAAGTGTCCGCACCGTAGCTCCGAGGCCCGTGTAGGGCGTTTAAATCGATTTTATGGTTCATAGCGGTACTGCTCGTTGTCGCAGAGGGTCATGTTCGTCCTGTTGCCGCTCCCGCAGGAGCCCTTCTTGGCGGCGCGCTTCTCCGCCAGATTCGTTGCCCAGCCTCTCGCCCAGCATCGGGCGGAGGCCCTCCAGTCCTTCACCGGGCGCCCCTTGCTGTCCAGCCAGCCTGCGGACTGCATCGTGTCGAGCCACTGCTCCGCGCACAGCCTCAGCTCCTCCTTCGGCACATTCGCCCTCGGCAGCGACCCCATCACCGCCACCACTTCCTCGACCGCAGGCACCCCTCCGCGAGCCTCTTTTTCAGCGCCGTGCCCATTAGGGTACTTACCTGTATTAGGCTCTCTATTATAGACATCTTTATTATAGATATCTATATTAATAGGGTTATCAAGGGTATTAACCTTAGGGGAATCCGCAAAAAGTAACGCTCCCAGCGTTACTTTCGTCACGCTCCCAGCGTTACTTTCGTCACGCTCCCAGCGTTACTTTCGTCACGCTCTGCGTCACGCTCAAGCGTGACGTTCGTCACGCTGCCTGCGTTACTTTCGTCACGCTCGGGCGTGACGTTTTCAGCCTTTTTGGCTCGCGCGCGGGCTGCACGGCGCGCCGCAAGAAGCCTCCTCCGTGTATCCTTCCCGTTGTAGAGGTCCCACTCCACGGCCTGTATCAACCCCTCGGCATCCAAAACAGCCCAGCCGATGTTCAGCAGCGCGCGGCCCAGCCCCGGCACCTGCAGCAAGGCATCCAGCTCCTCCGGGCGCACCCCGGCGCGGCCATCCGTCGTCTGCGACTCCAGCCAAATCAGCCAAGTCACCGCAGCTCCCACAGCCGTGGCCCTGTCGCACTGCAACTCCCTTGCCAGAGCCATCATCTTACGGCTACCCGGCAAGCTGCACTTAATCATTATCCAACTCATGTTCTTCCTCCTCGGTAAAAAACTCCCGCTTCCACGCTCCACCCGCAGCCCGCTGCACCGCAACGAACACAAAGGGGAAACGCTCCGCAACAGCCCGCAGCTTCACCCGCGCATCATCCCGCCAGAATCCCTTGGTCTCGTGCACCTCGAGTACTCCATCTGCGCGCACCACAAGGAAATCCGGCGTGTAATAGCAAGCCTTGCCGATGCGCAGCTTCAGTGGCTCATATGCAAACCAGCTGATGCGCCCCTGCCGCTGCTCCTCACCCAAGGCTGCCGCGTAGGCAGCCTCGAGCTTGTTCATGCGCCCGGCAATCCGCGCCGCGCGGGCCGTTCGCCGCAGCTTAGGAATAGATTTTTTCACGTTCCTTTGCGTTGATGGTGTACTCGATGTCTTCATGCTCAAAACTCCCCCAGTTGCCGGTCTCCACGGCCTCCGCAAACCGCACCAGCAGGCGCGTCCAGAACGGCTTGTAATCCTCCAACTGCTCCCGCTCCATCCAAAGGAAGCGCACCTCGCAGGGCATCTCAGTCCCCACAAAGCAGAAGCCGAAGCGCCCCCGAACCTCCCCCGTACAGGCCTCAAACAACGTGGCGTAGACGCTCGCTTGCACCCCGTAATCCAAATCCTGCACCGCATACCCCAGCAGGCTCTTGTTGCCCACCGGCTTGCTCGTCGTCTTCAGGTCCAGCAGCGCATCCCCTCGGTGCGGGCAAATATCCAGCATCCCTGTCAAAATCAGCGGCGTCGCCAGCGGCGCATCAAACACCCGCTCCAACACCACCCACATCCCAACCTGCGAGCTGTAGCTCTCCCCGAGCACCAACCCGCGCCGCTCCAACGCCACCGTCGCATGCTCCGCCGCCAGATTCACCATCTCGGACTCCTCCGGCTTCAGCACGGTCACCCCGCGCTCCTCCAACTCCCGCGCTCGCTCCTTGCCCGCCTTCGTTCGGCGGTCAATCGCCTCACATGTGTACCTGCTCGCGTAAAGCTCCGGCGTCAGAGTCGCCGCATCCACCGCGCTCCCAAGCAGAAAGCCGCTGCTCTCTACCTTGCGCCCCGCCTCCCGCCGCCAGCGGAAGGCGTACGGACTCGCCGCAAACTCGTGCAACGAGCTCTTGCTCACGCAAGCACCCTCCCGCAGCCCCAGCAACCCGGGCAACACCTCCTTCATCGCGTGGTACGCATCGGGGTCAACAACCCCGATGCAGAAACCGTCCTCCCGAAGCGCTGCAGCAACCTGCTCCGCGCTCTCAATTTGTGCGTAGTAACTCATGATATGTGATTTTTGTGTTTGGTGAATGTTACAGAAGCCCCTTCTCGAAGATTATCCCCGCAGCAACGGCTCGCGCCACAAACTCCTCCTGCGTGTAAAACCACGCGGAGAACGCATCCAGCTGCTCCTGCCTCGGCGCAGCAGGCAACATCGTGGCATCAACACCGTTCTGCACAAACCACCGCCGAGCCTTCGCCCAGCTTGTCCCGGCAGCCTTGCAGCCCGCAAGCAAACGCTCACCTGCACCCACCGCGCACTCCGCGCTGCCGCCTCCCTGTGCCGCCGCAGGCTCCTCCGCGGCCACACATGCCACCGGCCCGGCAGAACCGCCCACAGAACCGCCCACAGAGCCGCCTGAAGCCGATTCTACCTCAGCTCCCGCCTCCGCAGAACCTGCCTCCGAACCGCTCCCCACCGTCACCGGCGTCAAAGCTGCAGGTGCCAACGGCCTCGGCGTCACGTTCCTCAACTCCGCCTCCCCCGCCTCAAACTCCTCCGCATCCAGCCCGCCGGAAATGCCCAGCGCGTAGCGGATGGCCTGTATCGTCGCCCTGTGGCGCAGCATCCGCCGCGGGCTCTGCCGCCACGGGTCAGTGTTCCGCTTGCACTCCACAAGGTACTCGCGAATGGTTACCGGGTGCTCGGGCGTCGACTTGAGGTAAACGGTGCACTCGCACCAAACCTCCTCATCATCCTTGCCGGAGGTCCAACTCATCCCCGCGTAATCAGGGTGCTGGTGGGCCAACTTAAGCCACCCATCGATGCTGATCATCGGCTGAATCCCACCCGTCTTGGCAGGGAAGGCATACACCTCCCGCGTCAAAGGGTTCAGGCGGAAATTCGCGCACACCAGCGCAAACGCCGCCACCTCACTGGGCTTCGCCCCGGGCATCACCGTGTTCTTGATGATGTCGTAGAGCTCATCCGTGCTGGTCATTCCCAGCTGCTCCGTCAGCAGAGAAAACGCATTGCGCTCCTGCCGACCCACCGTCTGTGTCTGTTTTACCAACTGCATGGTTCTGTTGTTAGGTTAGGAAAAAATGGATTCAAGAAGAAGGAGAAGCGCAACGCACGCGCCGGACATCACAAGGCCCAGCCCCATGAAAAGGCACCCGGCCTCCACAGGCCTCTCCTCAAGCACCTCATCACGCATCAACATACCCCCACACTCCCTTCTTCATCATTAATGCCGCCGCTCTCCAAAAAAGCGTCGAAGGTTACCGCGTCAACCCGCATCACAGGCCGACGCCCCGAAATCTGAAACACCCGCACCTTCACTCCACCGCACCTGCGCCCGGCCTCCACCAGCCGCTCCGCAGACTCGCGGGAGATTTTGTACGTGTTCATGATGTCGCTCGTGGTCACCCACTCGCACTCCTCCACCCGCTGCCCTCGAGCCAAGCGCAGGATTTCTCCCACCTGCTCAGCCGTCGCAGCAACGTTGGACTGCATCTTCTCAAGGTCGATAATCATTGCTTTGGCGTATTGCTGTTTGCACCGCCATGTTACCCTGAAAAATGATGAAAAGCAAGTCGAAAAATCAACATTTCCCTTATTTTAGTATCGGAACCGACATTTTTCTTGGCTCAAAAATTCAAATTTTCCCCTTTTTCAGGGTTTTTCTTGACTTTACGCCATTTATTATCATAATTCCCTCATGAACGACCCACAAGCAACACTTACGGAAATCAACACACGCATTAAACAGCTCGGCATCTCCCAGCTTGAGCTGTCGCGCATCGTCGGCGCCGGCCCATCCAACATATCCCGCATCCTCCACGGCAAGGAAAAACTAACGGAAAAAATGGCAAACCGCCTCCGCGACGCCCTGGGCATCAGCAGCAACTCGGACGTGGCCATCAAATCCATCCTCTCCGGCAAATCCACGCAATACATCCTCAGCCGCTGGGCAGCAGAACGCGGCTGCTCCGTCAACGAACTCATCACAGACTGCATCAAAACAGCTCTGGAAATGGCAGCCCTCTCCTCACCTCAAACATCACCGCCATCCACGGACCAAGCAGCCAAACAATCCTCCACGCAATAACGCGGGTGCGACCTCCGGCCCAGATAATCCGCCGGCTGAATCACCCGCACCTTCCCCTCAACCACCAGCGCCCGCAGATACTCCTTCGCCCGCGACTCGCTCACGCCGATGATGGCACCAATCTGCTTGCTGGTGGCATACTCCCGCCCGCGCCCGCCCTCATCCACCGCCCCGCGCAGCTCCTCCCTCACCACCTCACGCAACCGGCGGTGAAGCAAATCCAGCATCACAGCCAGCTGCGCCGAGTCCGCTACACTCGACCCACTGACCCGATGGGCCGCATCCAACAACGACTCAGAAAATCTCTGCATGTCCCCATTTTACAGCAACCTCGGCCCGCCATCCACCCCCGTTCCGGGGGCTAGACCACTTCGTCGGGGGGCTAGCCCTCCCCACCGTCGGGCCGGGAACCGCCACCCCCCAGAGAATCACCCAACCGCCGCATCGCCTCCTCCTTCCTCGCCCGAGTCGCCCGGTAATACATACGCTCCACCTCCTCAGAACGGTGCCCCACCAACGCACGGCACAAATCCGCACTCACCCCACTGTCCCGCAACTCCGTCACCACAAAACGCCGCAGAGAATGGAAGCTCTTAGAAGAATACCTCCTCCGCCCATCCACCGCACCACCACTCGACTCAATCAACTCCGCCACTCCTAGACCACGCAACAACGCCGTAAAATCCGTCGACAACGACCCATTGCAACGCATGTAAGCATGCGCCATCGACGGCAACACATAAGGCTCCCCCCGCCGCCTCACCCCCCGCAACTCCAGCAAGCGCCCCCGCAACGGCTCCACCAACGGAATTTCCAGCTCCTCCCCCGTCTTCCTCGTAGCCAACCGCACAAACCCCGCCTCAAAATCCACAGAATCCCACCGCAAACACGCGCAATCACCCAACCGCTGCCCCGCCAGGCAAACACTGATGGTCACCATATCCCGCCACACCTCCGGCAGCACATCCAGCAACCGCATCACCTCCTCATGCGTAAACGCATCCAGCTTCAGAGTATCCGACCCACGCTCAGGAATCACCGCCCGAGCCTCCGCCCCCATATTCACAAACGCAAACGGATTCTTCGGAATGATGTCATCCCGGTACGCCAAATTAAACGCACAACTCAACGCCTGCTTATAATTCGTCACCGTCCCACGCCTCACACGCCTCAACTCCGCCCGCACAAAATCCCTGCACATCGGGTACGTCACCAAATCCAACCTCATATCCGCCCCGGCACCCAAGAACGACAAAAACCGCTCAAACGCCCGCTGCTGATTCTTCCTGTGCTGAATCAACCCCGTCAACTCATACTTGCTCAAATACTCCCGAACAGACGGAATCTTCGCCGCCTCCACTCCCACCGTCGAAGCCGCAGACCTCACCGCATCCACCGCCTTCGACACCGAAATCACACCGCGAGACGCCGCCTCCATCGACTGCGCCGTCTGCATCGCCAGCCTCTTCGTCTGCGCCTCCGTCAACCCACGCTGCTTAATCTTCACCCCTGTACTCCTGCGGCAAATCGTCCCCCCGACGTAGAACGTTGCGTACCACGTCGGCCTTCCATTCAGCTTATAAACCCCGGCCATCTTTTGTATCGGTTCTCACCCTCTGTGTGCACAAACCTTGTGCACATGTTTGTGCACATGTTTGTGCACACATTTGTGCACATCCCTTATACTCGCCTTTCGTACGCTCTACAAGCCAAAATTCAAAAAGCCCCCGGAATTGGGGGCTTTTTTGCGTCGTTTCGTACGACTTCGTTTGCTAATCTTCGATTGCGGGAGCAGGATTTGAACCTGCGACCTTCAGGTTATGAGCCTGACGAGCTACCGAGCTGCTCTATCCCGCTATTGTGTAAGGGAACCCGATTGGGTGCGGGGGCAGTATAGCGCGTTTGGAGGACGGTGTCAAGCTTTTTTCGTAGGAAAAGGGGATTTTTTTGCAAAAAAGGGGCAAAAAAGGGCGGGGTAGGGGGTGGAGAGGGACGGAAAAAGGCTTGCATGGGGGGGCGGTGGAGGGTATAATGGCGGCGTATGAAAGAGTATGCAGACCGGTTGTTGAGATACCCCGAAGCGGGATTTTCGATTGATTTCTCAAAACTGCCGCTGACAGCGGAGGAAGAGGCGCTGCTGCAGCCGCTGGCAGAGCGAGCTTACAAAGAGGTGGCCGAGCTGGAGGGCGGGGCGATCGCCAACCCGGATGAGGGCCGCATGGTGGGGCATTACTGGCTGCGCAACAGCGCGCTGGCCCCGACGCCGGAGCTGAAGGCTAAGATTGATGAGCCGCTTGCGGCATTGAAGGCTTTTGC
Organism: Akkermansia muciniphila; assembly: GCA_004557455.1. Taxonomy (GTDB): domain Bacteria; phylum Verrucomicrobiota; class Verrucomicrobiia; order Verrucomicrobiales; family Akkermansiaceae; genus Akkermansia; species Akkermansia muciniphila_D. The sequence goes on from SFDX01000047.1 coordinate 8,432, forward strand.
GGCGGATGTCCTGGGCGGGCGCATCGTGTCCCCCGCCGGGCGTCCCTACAGCACCTGCCTGGTCATCGGCATCGGCGGTTCCGCCTTGGGTCCGGAGCTGGTGGCGGATGCGCTGCCCGGAAAAGGCCTGACCATGCGCTTTTTGGACAACACGGACCCGGACGGCATGCTGCGTGTGCTTGAGCAGCTCCCCCTGGCCGATACCCTCGCCGTCGTCATCTCCAAGTCCGGCGGCACGCCGGAGACCCGCAACGGCATGGTCTGTGCGCAGGCGTATTTTGCGCAGCATGGGTATTCCTTTGCCAAGCAGGCGGTAGCCGTCACGGGCGTGGGCTCCAAGCTGGACGGCGTGGCTGCGTCGGAGGGCTGGGTGGCCCGCTTCCCCATGGAGGATTGGGTGGGCGGCCGCACGTCCGAGACCTCGGTGGTGGGCCTGCTGCCGGCGGCCCTGCAGGGGGTGGACATCGACAGCCTGTTGCGCGGCGCTGCCGATATGGATGCACATACCCGGGTGGCGGACACCGCCCGCAACGCCTCCATGCGTTTGGCCTTGGCTTGGTACAAAGCCGGTGAGGGCCACGGCAAGAAGGACATGGTCGTGCTTCCCTACAAGGATAGCTTGGTGCTCTTCTCCAAATACCTGCAGCAGCTCATCATGGAGTCCCTAGGCAAGGAGCTGGACCTGGACGGTAAGCCGGTGCACCAGGGTATCTCCGTGTACGGTAACAAGGGGTCTACGGACCAGCACGCCTATGTGCAGCAGCTGCGCGACGGCCTTAACAACTTCTTCGTCACCTTCATCGAGGTGCGCCGCTGCGCTGCGGACACGGTGGAGGTGGAGCCCGGCTTTACCGCCGGCGACTACCTGCAGGGCTTCCTGCGCGGCACCCGCAAGGCCTTGGCCGAGAGTGGCCGGCAGAGCATCACCATCTCCATCCCGGAGGTGAACGCCTACACGCTCGGCATGCTGATTGCCCTGTTCGAGCGCGCCGTGAGCTTCTACGCCAGCCTCATTCACATCAACGCCTACCACCAGCCCGGTGTGCAGGCCGGCAAGCTGGCCGCCAACGCCTTCCTGAAGCTGCTGAGCGCCGCCGCTGCCGCCCTGACGGACACCCCCGCCACGGCCACCGAGATCGCCGCCAAGGTGGGTGCCGATGCGGAGGACACCTACCACGCCCTCGTGCACATCGCGGAGTCCGGCAAGGCCTGCTGGCAGATGGGTGAGTGTGCCTGCTGCGATACATTCAGCAAATAACCCCCTGAGATGCCATGAAGAACATCATCTACAGCATGTTTGCAGCCTTGGCATTCTGTGCCGTGACGGCCCTTCCCGCCGCGGCGCAGGAAGGTTCCGCCGCCGAGGAGAAACCCGCCCTCCCCGCGCTCACGCTGGCCCTGTCGGAGAAGACCCCCGTCAACAGCGCCAAGCTGAACAAGAAGGCCTCCGTCTTCTTTGTGTACAAATCCCGCAGCACCTGCGGTATCTGTGTGGCCGAACTGCCCATGATCAACAAGGCCTACAAAGAGATGAAGGGGAAGGGCGCAGAAATCGTGATGTACAACATCGACGCCGATGACGCCACCGCCAAATCCTGGGCCACGAAGGGGAAGATCAAGTTCCCCATGATCGGCCCGAAGGATCATCGCGGCCTTCCGTTCCCCTACACCCAAGGCGGCCTGCTGCCCTACCTGGTCGTGCTCGATGCCGAGGGTAACAAGCTGGACGAAGCCGGCGGCAACAAGGTGGCGGCCATGATGGCCAACTGGAAGACCTACGTCACCAAGATGAAGAAGCAGAAGAAGAGCAAGAAGTCCTGACCCGCTTTTCCTCCCGTTTTGCACCCCGAGTTCGCTCCCCGATGCGGCCTCGGGGTGAATTGTCGGCACGCAGTCAAATTCGGCGCGATAAATCGTGTTCTTATGGGGACTTCCAATAAGTCTCCGAAAAACAACCTGATCCCACGAAAGGGCCTAATTTTATCAACGAAGTGAACGAATATACACAAAGGTTGCTATTC
>SFDX01000020.1 GCA_004557455.1 Akkermansia muciniphila
CCGCACGAGGCAGCAGCAAACTGAAGGAGCAGGTCGTTGCGCATATGGAAAAAAGAAGCCAGGATCCGACAACGGTGGCCAAACTATTCCAGCATCCGAGGGTGGCGTATGCCGCTGACGACAATCATTCATTGCCGGAGTAATAAAAATCAGCTATCTTAAACACTAAAAATGAAAGTATAAGAAATTCTTTAATTTTTTTCTTGCAAAATCGCTTAATTTGTGCTAGAATGACCTCGTTCCCACTTCGAGGGTCCCAATTTGGGATATACGGAAGGTCCGTCTTAGAAGCTGGAACGGTCAGATTGCCGCCAAGCTGCAATCAAAAATACAAACACACTATTATACACGATGTCTACATTCATCAAGACCCCCGCTGGCTACTGCCGTACGCAGAATAACGTAGTTTCCACTTCCAAGGCTGCCTCCATGATGGCACCTTCCACCCCTGACTTTTTTGAGGGGCTCGACGACAAAACAATTGCTGACCTTCGTCGCTACTTTGCAATTTTGATTGATACCTGTGAGCTGATGACTCCTGGTCTCGAAGTTTTCCTTAAGCTGAACGCCGCAGCATTCCGTGCCAATGGCATCAAGTTCTATGTAACGCCCCAAGTGATGATGGAGCTGTACCGCAATCTCCTCACCCCGGATGAAGAGAAGAAGCTCCGCGCAACACGTGGTTGGTCACTGATTGGCTCTGCCGAATACCGCGACCTCTTTGATACCTATCCCCCCAGCAGCATCGTCACACATGCTGACCCGAATCTGATTGACGCCGCCCGTACACTCAAGCTGCGCCATGAGAAGAACGTACTCATCCTCACAAGTGATAAGCGTCTGACCAGCTCCATCTTTAATGCCTGCTACATTGAAGGTCTGGGCGAGGAGCACGGGCAGGTGCAGGTTCTTTTCATCGATGCCAAAAACGCCAAGCTCACGCGCTATCACGCGAGCCGCCTTGAGTTCCTCGCGGACGGTGTCGAGCTTCCTGCATGGAGCGTTATTGGTGAGCCTAAAGTGAAGCCCTGGGTCGAGCGCTACTTCCATGATAGCATCTACAACGGCTGCGTGTTTATGGACTCTTGTGCGCTGCGCCACGCTCTTGGTATTGGGGCCGCTAAAACTGACTTCTGCGCCAACCTGAAGGCGTTTGACGCCCTTCGCCCCGGCCAAAAGATCAACGTGGTAACGACCTCCCTCTACGACCCCGAAGTGCGTAGCACGGTTGAGGCCATGCCCCACCTGTTCAACATTGTGCAGGCTATCAGCCCCCGCATGCGTGAAGACGAGGCTATCTTCCAAGCTATGCTTGACGATGCTCGTCTCTCTCGCGAGCCCCACATGCTCCTCATCACCAATAAAAAGGAGCGCTTCGAATATGTGTTGGGGCGCATACCTACGACCCACAAGATGCAGGAGTTCTGGGGGTGCTTCATTGATGCACGCGGGCTTCTTCGTAAAACCGTGAAAGATAGTGACACCACCCAGCAGGCTGCTTAATTTACCGACAGAAAACCTTTAATCTTTTTACATCATGAACGAACGTGCTGTATTTGACCCCTGGAACAACGCTCAGGATAAGCTCATCGCCGATTACAATACGGTCTCTGAGCAGGCAGGAGCCACGCTTATTCATTCTAGTTCGCTGCTTTGCGGGAGCATCGAGGTGCTTCTGACTGAGATGCTGCAGGCGGCCCCCCGCCTGCAGGGCCCAGCAATCTTGGTTTCCGGTCTTGGCGTGCTTAACGCCGCCAAGACCGGGGCCGCCGGTCCCTCTGCCTCTGCTATTATTACGCAGCTGCTACAAAACGGCTCTGGTGCCAACGGTAAAATCCGGGTTCTCGGTGTACAGGGTGACACGGCCGCAACAGAGGAGCAAGAGCTTCGTAATTATGTGTTCGCTAATCACCGCACACAGAAGCAAATCATCATTGCCCAAGATAAGGCCTTTCTTGAAGAGCTCCGCCAGCTTTGCAAAGCTGACGCGGCGGCGGCTCAGAGCTTGCCCGCGCTGGTAACTTTAAGCCTGAACGATAAAGGAGAGCTGGCAAATCCCTTTGACCTGCTGTATTCATGCGAGGCCGAAAAAATAGCGGTGGAACGCCTCAGCACCACCGCCAAGCGCTCCCTTATGTGCATTGACGTTTCCGGGCTGAAGCATGAGCAGGCCCCGGACTTCCTCCGCCACGTCAAAGCACCCCTTATCGCGGCAAACGCCCAGCTCGTTGTATTCGCCTATAAGGACCAACCCTTGCCCCACGCTGACCTTTTAATCGCGCGAGCACAGGAGGCCCCCGCTACCGTACGCTTTGCGTACCTCAACCGCGATTTGCCTACTTCTGACGCCATTGTAGAGGCAATTTTGAAAGAAGAGCCCGGCCTTGACGGTAAATCCATCGTTTTTATCACGGATAAGGTCACCACCGGGGCCCGTGTAGTACATCAGCTTGGCCGCAGCTCGCTGAAGCTCTCCGTATTCTCCATTAACCGCCACGGCTTCTTGAGTAATGTAGACCGCGCTATTATTGCGCAGGCCAATGTCCGTGGCTCCGTCATTCCGGAAATACGCCGTGCCATCGCAGAAGCCATCAGCGCAAACGACGAGGAGCGTGTGACATCTCTGGTTACTCGCAGCCGCTTTGGCCGTGATGCTCTGGAGCACGGTATTATCGCAGCGCTGCGACTGGGTAAGGACGAGTATGTAGAGCGGCTCATTAAACTGGCTGACGCATGCTCACCCATCGCTCTGAATTGGTGGGTACTCGATTACCCCGGGTTCAAAGTACCCACATACCTTTCTGACAACGCGCTTCATTTCCGTTTGCTCAAAGAGCTCATTGCCAAGACGGTTCGTAAGCATGGCTTCCAGCTCCCCCTTGAGCACCTGAAGGAGCTCAACGAGGTCCCGTCTGCCAGCCATGACAAGATTGCGGAGCTTATCTCTTTGATGGAAACGGATGTCGCCGCGGAAGAAAAATCGCTTGTACCCCGTGCAGCTAAAAAAGCCGCGCTTGAAGATACGCCGCAGGAGGTCCGCCACCAGTCACCGGCACAGGCTGCTCTTAGCTATATGACGCGCATCACCATGCGCGAAGGCGAGATCTTCCGCGGGTTAAGATATGAATTTACCATTGGGATAACCTTCCTGAAACGCCTTCACGACTGTCTCCATCACGATGATGCATCCGTACCCTGTGAAAACACCAGCGGTATTGCATTCTCCGATTTGATTGTAGACGGGGCCGTGTCTATCGAAAAACTCAAGGAATTCAGTCGGGGCTTTTCGCCAAATGTGCAGGCCATACTGCAAGACCTCCGTTTCATCGAGGCCGTGGATTGGCTTCAGAAAGAGGGCTCTTTTATCCAGAAGGTTGTGGAGGCTCTGTTGGAGCCGGTCGGCAATTTCTCACCGGAACGCTTCAGCGATGACGACTTTGTGGAATTATTGGCCGCCCTCGTCCGTAGCCACGCGGAGTCTGAATACGAGCACGGGGCGCATTATTCCACCATTGAAGTGTCTGAGCTAATGAGTGACCTCCTTGTTTCCGGACAGGCGTTGGACAGCCGGGCGAATATCAGCATTTGCGACCTCGCTGTTGGCTCTACCACGATGCTCCGTTCGCTGGGCCAAAAGCTGGAGGCGGCGTTCGGATGCAGCATCGATACATACGGAGCAGACCTCAATATGCTGACAGCCACGATTGCAAAAATCATCACCATTCTTCAAGGGCGGAGCCCAGAGAACATTGCGTGCGCTGATATCAGCAAGAATGACGTCTTTGTCGGCCGCACATTTGACTATGTAGTATGTGACCCCCCATACGGCATGAGGATGGATAAAACCGCACGGTCCATTGAGGGATACCCAGAAACAAATGATTCCTCTCTGTACTTCCTTCTCGCCGGGCTGTCCAAGTTAAACGACGGTGGTAAGCTCGCCATACTGCAGCCCGGGCGTTCACTGTTCAGCATCTCAGGAGGGGCTAACGAAGTGCGCCGCTATCTTATAGAAAATGACTTGCTGGAGGCGGTTATTCAGCTTCCAAGCCATCTGTCAATCTTCACCGGCATACCTCTGTACGCATGGGTTGTCAATAAAAACAAGCCGGAGGAGAGGCGCGGCAAGGTCCTCCTGATTGACGCTGCTCATTGCGGCGGCGGAATGCAGAGGGCTGGTGCTGCACGGTGCAGAATCTTCACGGAGGAAGCCCGAAAGCTGATACTCCAAGCATACGAGGACTTCGAAAATGAGGCCGTGTATGGAGACCCCGCAAAAATGCGTTGCGAATGCCGCGTGGTAGAGAATCACCGCTTCGGGTACCGTAAAATAACGGTCGAGCATCCCGTACTCACCAAAACCGGCAAAGTACAAATGAAGCGCGGCAAGCCCGAGGCTAATCGGGCCTTGCGTGAGGAGCATATTGTGCCATGGAATGAATCCCCCGACGTGTTTTTTGCTCGTGAGGTGCTGCCGATGGCCCCCAATGCGTGGGTCGATCATAGCCGCACAACCGAGCACTTCGACATCCAAATGGCCGCACTTTTCTACAAGGTGCCCGAAGGTGAAACCTTGGACGGCTCTCTGACCCGTAATATCACAACATTGCGGGAGCGCGTTTCTGAGCTAAAAGAGGAAATGGACGCAAAGATGCGCGCGTATCAGGAGCGCCTTGATACGCTGCAAGAAAAGCTGGAGGCATTCGAGCTCATCGCGGCACAGCGCCCTGGGCTGAAGCTGCGGCTCCCCTTGAGGGGCACCACGCTTCCTCGGTACTAATAACGTAATTTTTCGCTTTAATATTCAAACCTTTTAAGATACACTTTTACCCCATAGGAGACTTCATAATGGAGGACGATAAGATTTACCAAGTAGGCACTAACATTCAGGAAAAAGCCACCGTCATCTGGAACGTGGCCAACGCTATATTCGGCATTTTCAAGCCGCATGAATACGGCAAGGTCATTCTGCCCATGACCGTGATTAAGCGCTTCCACGACTGCCTGACCGCTACGCATGCCGAGGTTCTGGCGGCCCATGAAAAGCACGCCGCATTGGCCCCCGGTGCGCTGGACATGATGCTCATGCGTGCATCCGGATACAAGTTCTATAACACCAGCAAATTCACCTTTGAAACGCTGATTGCCGACCCGAACAATATCGAAGCCAATTTCCGCAACTATCTGGCGGGCTTCTCCCGCAACGTGCAGGACATCCTCACCAAGTTCCGCTTCGAGGACCAGCTCAACACGCTGGTGGAGCACAACGCCCTGTTCCTTGTGGTGCAAGAGTTTGCCTCACCCAAGGGCTATCTGGGGCCGGATAAAATCAGCGCGGTGGACTGCGGCTACATCTTTGAGGAGCTGGTGCGTAAGTTCTCCGAATCCTACGCCGAGAAGGCCGGTGCCCACTTCACGAGCCGCGACATCATTTACCTGATGACCGATCTGCTGCTCAGCGGTTCCGAGCCCGGTGATGCTAACGTGACGGTGTATGATATGACCATGGGCACCTCGCAGATGCTCTCGTGCATGGAGGAGCGTATCCACGCGCTCAACCCTGCCACGCCCGTGACCTGCTGCGGGCAGGAGCTCAATAGCGAAACCTACGCCATCGCCAAGTCCGATATGCTCATCCGCGGCGGCGACCCCGATAACATGCGCTACGGCAATACGCTGTCCGATGACCAGTTCGGCGGCTACAAGTTCCGCTACATCATCTCCAACCCGCCCTTCGGCATTGACTGGAAGCGCGAGAAAAAGGTGGTGGAAGATGAGCACGCACGTGGCGAGGCGGGTCGCTTCGCCCCTGGTCTGCCTAAGATTTCAGACGGCCAGCAGCTCTTCCTGCTCAACGGCCTCTCCAAGCTGGACAATGAAGGCCGCATGGCTATCATTCAGAACGGCTCGCCCTTGTTCAACGGCGATGCTGGCAGCGGCCCCTCCGAAATCCGCCGATATATTCTGGAGCACGACTGGCTGGATGCCATCGTGCAGCTACCCAATGATTCCTTCATGAACACCGGCATTGCCACCTATGTGTGGCTGCTTGCCCTCAACAAGCCTGAGCACCGCCGCGGCAAGGTACAGCTTATCGATGCGTCCCATTGCTTCGAGCCGCGACGTAAATCAATCGGTAAGAAGCGAAATGACATCACGGGAGCCTGCCGTCAACTCATCATGCAAGCCTATGCCGCCTTTGAGCACGATGCCGTCTATGGAGACCTAGAAGGCATCTACTGCGAGAGCAAGGTCTTCAATACGCAGGAATTCGGCTACAACAAGATTACCGTAGAGCGCCCCCAGCGCGATGAAGCGGGCAATATCATCAGGAAGAAAGGCAAGCCTGTAGCTGACAAATCCCTGCGAGACACGGAGAATGTGCCCATGACCGAGGATATCGACTCCTATATGGAGCGCGAAGTGCTGCCCTACGTGCCCGACGCATGGGTAGATGACAAGGCCTCCAAGGTAGGCTACGAAATCCCCATGACCCGTTACTTCTACAAGTACCAGGCTCCCGAGGCCGCTGATTCCATCGCCGCGCGTATCTCTACGCTGGAGGCTGATATCGCCGCATCTCTGAAAAACCTATTCTCCTGATTACTGTTGCTATGAAAACACAAATCTGCGAGAGCGAATCACTTGACGCGGTGCCTGTAGGATGGAAAGCTGCCAAATTGAAATATCATGCTGAGCTAAATCCAAAATGCAAGACGCAGGTAACAGAGGATTCAGAGGTTACATTTACTCCCATGGAGAACATAAAGAATGGCTATTTCATCCCGGGAAAAGAAAAGTATGGGATGTTTGCCGGAAACTCTCAATACGCTGAATACGAAGAGGGGGATATTGCCTTTGCAAAAGTTACACCTTGCTTTGAGAATGATAATATAGCCATCATGCAGGACCTCGTCAATGGTAAGGGGTTCGGTAGCTCTGAGCTTTTTGTTATGAGACCGCTTGACATAGGTATTAAATACTTATTTTATCTAATACAAAGCCCCCACTTTAAAGCAAACGGCGTGGCCTCAATGACTGGGACAGGCGGCCTAAAAAGAGTTTCGTCAGACGCTGTCCGAAATTATAAATTCGCTTTACCCGATGCTAAAATTCAGAATCTGATATCATCTTATCTTGATACCAAGTGCGCCGAGCTTGATAAGGTAGTAGAGCAAACCCGTGCGACGATTGAGGAGTACAAGAAGCTCAAGCAGGCTATCATCACCGAGGCTGTCACCAAAGGTGTGCGCGGCCCCCGTCCCATGAAGCCCAGCGGTGTGGCGTGGATTGGCGACATCCCGGAGGAGTGGGTGGTTCTGAAAACACTTTGGTTATTGGAAATGCCTATAACTGACGGGCCTCATGAAACGCCTACTCTTTATGATGAGGGAATTCCTTTTATTTCTGCCGAGGCTGTTTCTTGTGGTCGAGGGAGGATTGACTTTTCACATAAGCGCGGCTACATATCGAAGGAATATTATGACGAGTGCTGCAAAAAATATACGCCACGATTACATGACATCTACATGATTAAGTCTGGCGCAACAACGGGGCGTGTATCTATGGTTGATACAGAAGAAGTGTTTACCATTTGGTCACCATTGGCCGTACTCAGAGTAAATCAAGAAAAAATGTTATCTAGGTTTCTATTCTATTCATTGCAGGCTGATTATTATCAAAAGCAGATATCATTATCGTGGTCATTTGGAACGCAGCAAAATATCGGCATGAGGGTATTAGAGCAGCTGAAGATAGCAACACCTGATGCTGATGAGCAACAGGAAATCGTCGCCTACCTTGACACCAAGTGTGCCGAGATAGACCTCATCATCGAGAAGAAGGAACAGCTCATCGAGGAGCTCGGGAGCTACAAGAAATCGCTCATTTACGAATACGTCACCGGTAAGAAGCAGGTTTTGTATAAATGAACCTGGAACTAAAAGTACCGGGTTCGAATCGGTTGAGCAGAAGAGCAACATCAGTGAATCTGAGACATGACAGAGAAGCAATTTGAGTCCCACATCGAGGCAGCGTTGACGTCCCCTGAGGGCGGGCTGACCAAGGGAGCGGACACCTACGACCGCGCCGCAGCACTGTACAAACAGACCCTGCTGAGCTTTGTGCAGGAAACCCAGCCCAAGGCCTGGAAGAAGTACACGCGCCTGGTGACGCGCAACCCGGAGGAAGCCTTCATCAAGGCCTTCAACGAACGCTGCACCAAGGACGGCCTACTGCATGTGTTGCGGAACGGCTTTGATGCTGTGGGCGCGCGCTTCCGCGTGTGCTACTTTCGCCCCGAGAGCCATCTGAACGAAGAGCACGAGCGCCTGTACCGCGCCAACAGGGTAGATGTGTACCGCCAGTGGTACTACAGCGAAAAGTGCACGAACTCCGTGGACATGGTGCTGGTGCTCAACGGCATCCCCGTGTTTGCGCTGGAGCTGAAGAACCAGCTGACCGGGCAGAACATCGACGACTCCCGCAGGCAGTGGAGGGTAGACCGCGATCCGAACGAGCGTTGCTTCGGCTTCAACTTCCGCATCCTGAGCTATTTCTGCGTGGACCTCTACGAGGCCTGCATGACCACGAAACTGGAAGGCAAGCAGACCTGCTTCCTGCCCTTCAACCAAGGCAGCGCGGGCGCAGGCAAGAACGGCGGCGCGGGCAACCCCGCCGCGGCGAACGGCGATTTTGCTGTCTCCTACATCTGGCGCGAGGTGTTCCGGCGTGACAGCCTGCTGGACATCCTGCACCGCTTCATGAACCTTGAGACCCGGGAGGAGAAGGTGCGCCGCAAGAACGGCAAGGAGGATAAAGTGGTGAAGAAGACGCTCATCTTCCCCCGTTACCACCAGCTGGATGTCGTCCGCAAGCTGGTGGCACACGTGAAGCAGCACGGCAGCGGCCACAACTACCTGATCCAACACAGCGCGGGCAGCGGCAAATCCAACTCCATTGCCTGGGTGGCCCATCGACTCTCCACCCTCTTCGATGCGGAGAACCGGCCCATCTTCAGCAGCGTCATCGTGGTGACCGACCGCACCGTGCTGGATGCCCAGCTGCGCAACACCATCGCAGGGCACGACCACACCCGAGGCGTGATTGCCGCCATCGATGACGACAAGAACTCGCAGGACCTGAAGGATGCCATCAATGCCGGAGCCCGCATCATCATCACCACGCTGCAAAAGTTCCCCGTGATTTATCGCGAGGTGATTCACTATGAGGGGCGCCGCTACGGCATCATCATCGACGAGGCCCACTCCTCGCAGGGCGGCAGTGCTGCGGCCAAGATGAAAGCCGCGCTGGCAGATACCCGTGCCGCGCTGGAGCAATACGCCGAGGAGGAAGAGTTGGACGCCGAGGCCAACGACGCCGAGAACAGACTGGTGCAGGAAATCCTGAGCCAAGGCAGGCACGATAACCTCTCGTTCTTTGCCTTTACCGCCACGCCTAAGGACACCACCCTGCAGCAATTCTGCGAACAGGGCCCGGACGGCAAGTGGCGCCCCTTCCACGTGTACAGCATGCGGCAGGCCATTGAGGAGGGATTTATTCTGGATGTGCTGCAGAACTACACCACCTACAAGACCTGCTGCAAGCTCATCCGCACCGCCGAGGAGAATGAGGAAATGGAGAGCAGCAAGGCGGCCCGGCTGATTCGCCGCTATGCCACCCTGCACCCGGAAAATATCCGTCAGAAGGCGGAAATCATCGTGGAGACCTTCCGGGAAACCACCCGCCGCAAAATCGGCGGCCGGGGCAAGATGATGGTGGTGGCGTCCTCCCGCTTGGCGGCGGTGCTGTACTTCCGCGCCGTGAAAGCCTATGCCGCCGAGCAGGGTTATGCCGACGTGAAGCCCCTGGTGGCCTTCTCCGGTTCGGTCGAGATGGGCGACGAGGAGCTGACGGAAAGCAAGCTCAACCTGCGCGCAGACGGCACGCATATCTCCGAGGCCCAGACGAAGGAGGAGTTCCACAACAACTTCAACATTCTCATCGTGGCGGAGAAGTACCAGACCGGCTTTGATGAGAAGCTACTGCACACCATGATCGTGGATAAGAAGCTGCGCTCGGTCAAGTGTGTGCAGACCCTTTCGCGCCTGAACCGCACGACCTACGGCAAGGAGGATACCTATGTGCTCGACTTCATGAACGAGCGGGAGGACATTCAAGAGGCTTTTCAGCCCTTCTGTCAGGAGACGCTGCTGGAGGGCGACCTGAGCTACGACCTGATTTATCAGACCAAGCGCGACCTGCGGCAGTTCGATGTCTACCACGATGACGACGTGGAAAAGGTGGCGGCGGAATACACGCGCCACAGCGAGCAGCAGGAGGCGGCGTGTGCCGCAGCCATCACGAACCTGCTCAAACCGGTGATTGCCGACTACAATACCAAGCTGAGCGAGGATGCGCGCTATGAGTTCCGCCGCAAGCTGCGGGCCCTGTGCAAGTGGTATGCCCACATCGGGCAGATTATACGCCTGAATGACCCGGAGCTGCACAAGGAATACGTGTTTGCCCGCTACCTCAGCAAGGTGCTGCCCGCCAAGCCCGGCGAGATCGTGGACATCGAAGGCAAAATCGAGATGGAGTACTACAAGCTGGAGGAAACCGGTAACGGTAGTATTCAGCTCGCCGGGGCGGACGGTGTTCTGGAGCCCGGAACCTCCACCGCAGGGGGTGGGTCTACGGACAAAAAGGAACCGCTTGATGAGCTGCTGAGCCGCATCAACGAAGCCATGGGCGGCAACTTCACCGAGGCCAACAAAGTGGCAGCCCGCACCATTATGGCCGTGCTGAAGGAGAATACCTCGCTGGCGGCATCGGCTCGCAGCTCCAACATGAAGGTGTTCATGGATACCATTTTCAAGGATATTTTTGAAAATGCCGCCATGGATTGCTACGTCAAGAGCATGGAAGGCTTCGAGGACCTGATGCAGGACGACTACAAGCGCAACCTACTCCGCGAGAAATTGGCCCACGAGCTCTATCGCCAATTCCGCAGCGAATACCGCGCCGAGGGGGAGTGGGTATCGGAGGCCGCCGAGAGGGAGAAATAAAGGGCACTCCGTCAGTTTTTCTTTCGCCGGTTCTTCCGTATCCCGTCCTTATCGTACACCGGTACGAAAACGGCGCCAAGGCTTTTTCCCGCAAGAGGGAGAGAAAAGCGGGGTGATGAAATGATAGGGTATTGACAACGGGGGCGAGTGGGGGTATATTGACGCGCGTATGAGCACAGACGCTAAGAGCTACAAGGAGACGATTTTTCTACCGGACACGACCTTTCCGATGCGGGGCGACCTGACGAAGAAGGAGCCGGAGCGCTTGAAGAAATGGGAATCCGAGGGGCTGTATGAGCGAATTACGGAGCGGCGGAAGGCGCAGGGAGCACCGCGTTTCATCCTGCACGACGGGCCTCCGTTTGCCAACGGCGATGTGCACATGGGCACGGGTCTGAACAAGATTCTGAAGGATTTTATCGTCAAGAGCAAGACGATGGCGGGGTACTACGCCCCCTTCATCCCGGGCTGGGACTGCCACGGTCTGCCGATTGAGGCGAAGGTGGTGAAGGAGGCTCAGGGCTTGGCCCCCGCAGAGATCCGCCGCCGCTGTGCGGACTTTGCTCGCGGTTACATCGACCAGCAGCGCGAGTCCTTCCGCCGCTTGGGCGTGTTCGGCGATTGGTTCCACCCCTACATCACCATGGAGCCGCAGTACGAAGCCGCCGTGCTGCGCGTGTTTGCCAAGCTGGTGGAGAGCGGCGCCGTCTACCAGAGCATGAAACCCGTGCAGTGGAGCTACGCACACCACACCGCCCTCGCCGAGGCCGAGGTGGAGTACATGGAAGACACCTCCACGGCTATTTTCGTGGCCTTCCCGATGGAGGGTCAGGTGCATGACCTGGACTGCGAGGTGGTGATTTGGACGACGACCCCCTGGACCCTGCCGAGCAACCTGGGCATCGCCGTGCACCCCGATTTCGACTACATCGTGGGCCGCTTTGAGAAGGACGGCGAGAGCCGCCGCTTCCTGCTGCTCCTCGAGGCCGTCGAGCTTTTCACTGCCAAGACCGGCTGGGCACTGCAGGAGACCCTCACCACCCTCAAGGGCGCTGAGCTGGAGAACCGCAAGGCCCGCCACCCCTTCCTGGACCGCGAGGCCCTGCTGATGAACGCCCAGTTCGTGACGAAGGAGACCGGTACGGGCGCGGTGCACATCGCCCCCGGCCACGGCGCGGACGACTACAACGTGGGCATGCAGTACGGCTTGCCCGTGCTCTCCCCCGTGGATGACGACGGCCACTACACCGCCGAGTGCGGCGTGCCCGCCTTGGTGGGCAAGCACGTGTTCGAGAGCAACGAGGCCGTCATCACCATGCTCACCGAGCGCGGGCGCATGCTGGGCCGCGAGGAGTTCACCCACCAATACCCGCACTGCTGGCGCTCCAAGACCCCCATCATCTTCCGCGCCGTCAAGCAGTTCTTCATCAGCATGGAGAAGCTGCGCCCGCTGGCCCTCCGCGAGATCGACAAGACCGCTTGGCTGCCTGCCTGGGGCCGCAACCGCATTTACAGCACGGTGGAAGCCCGACCGGACTGGTGCATCAGCCGCCAGCGCACCTGGGGCATCCCGCTGCCCGTGTTCTTCGATGAGGCAGACATCCCCGTGCTGCGCGCCGACATCGTGCGCAAGGTGGCCGACCTGGTGGAGGAGAAGGGCACGAATATCTGGTTTGAGCTGAGCTCGGAGGAGCTCTGCGAGCGCCTGGGCCTGCCCGCAGGCCTGCGCAAGGGCGGGGACACGCTGGACGTGTGGATTGACTCCGGTTGCTCGCACGTGGCCGTGTTGGAGGGCCGCCCGGAGCTGGCCGCCCCCTGCGATGTGTATCTGGAGGCCACGGACCAGCACCGCGGCTGGTTCCAGAGCTCGCTGATGCTCTCCTGCGCTTGGCGCGGCACTGCCCCCTACAAGCAGGTGCTCACCCACGCCTTTGTGGTGAACCAAGACCGCAGCAAGATCTCCAAGAGTGCCCAAGGTACCTATGTGAAGCCCACGAACGCCAAGTATTTCTATGAGAAGTACGGCGCGGACATCGTGCGCCTGTGGGTCGCCTCCGTGGACTGGCAGAACGAGGTTCCCTTCGGTGAGGATCTCTTCAAGCAAGTGACGGACCCCTACCGCCGCCTGCGCAACACGTTGCGCATTCTGCTGGCTAACCTCAAGGGCTACGCCGGGGAGAAACCCGCCGCCCTGCAGCCCGTGGACGCTTGGATTCTGGAGCGCAGCAACGCCCTCATCCGCGAGGTGCGCGCTGCGTATGATGCCTACGAGTTCCGCAAGGTCTTCATGGCCATCAACCAATTCTGCACGAACGACCTGTCCGCCCTCTATATCGACATCACCAAGGACAGCCTGTACTGCGATGCCGCCGGAAGCGAGCGCCGCGTGAGCAAGCAATTTGCCCTGGCCCGCGTGTTCGATGTACTGGTGAAGCTGCTGGCCCCCGTCTTGGTGTACACCTGCGAGGAGGCTTGGGAGCACGCCGGCCGCGAGGGTTCCGTGCATGAGCAGGACTTCCCGGAGGAGGTGGCGGAGTACAACCGCGGGCTCACCCCGGTGTTCGACCGCCTGCAGCAGATCAAAGGCTGCATTCAGGTGGCCATCGAGGCGCAGATCAAGGCCAAGGCCTTCAACAAGAACAACGAGGCCGTGGTGCGGGTGACCCTGCCTGCGGACGAGGACGCCGCCGTGCTCGACCTGCTGCGCGACCGCGAGTTCGCGAAGGAGTACTTCATTGTGGCCGATGTGGAAGTGTGCACCGGCGAGGCTTTGGCTGCCGAGGCGACCAAGACCCCGTATGCCATGTGCCCGCGCTGCCGCCGCTATGAGCCAGCCGTGAACGAGGAAGGGCTTTGCGCCCGCTGTGCCGACGCCATGGCCGCCCGCGCCTGATCCCAACCCCAAGCGAGTACGACCATGGGAGAGACAAATACGAAGACACGCCTGAGCCTCGCGCTGTTGTTGACGGTGCTGCTGCTCTATGCGCTGGACCAAGCGACCAAGTGGAGCATCGTCTGCTGCTTCAATCCGCCGCAGTGGGGGCTGTTCTTAGATTCCGTTCCGGTGGTGGATGATTGCAGCTGGATCGGCTTTTCCATCGTGCGTGTGCACAATCAGGGAGTGGCTTTCGGCTTCGGCAACGGTACCGCCTGGGCGCCTTTCGTGTTCTTCGGTGTGCAGGTGCTGGCCCTAGTGCTGCTGGTGGTACTGCTGCGGCGCGGGTTCTTCAACACCCGCCTGCTGCGCGCGGCTTGGGCCCTGATCATGACCGGCGTACTCGGCAATATGACGGACCGCCTCCTGCAGGGCTTTTTCCTGCCCGGGGCGGAGAAGCTGAGCTTTGTGCAGAACCTGACGAATGGGTATGTGGTGGACTTCCTGGACGTATGGTTCCCGTGGATTACCTCGGAAAACTGGCCCGGCGGTTACCACTGGCCCGCGTTCAATGTGGCGGATGCCTGCGTGTGCGTCTCGGCCCTGCTGTTCCTGATCGCCTCGTTCATGCCGGAGAAAAAGGCCCCGGCGGAGGCTCAACCCGAGGAATCGGCTCAACCCAAGGAGGACGCATGAGAAGGTGTCTGTCGGTCATGCTTGCGGCGGCCCTGCCTGCGTGGGCGGGCTTCCCGGAGCCTGTGCAGCAGATATCGCTGAGCTACGGGCAGCGTAGCGTGACGGTGGTATACCGCACGGATGGCTCGGCTGTCACCAAGGTGAAGCCCCTCTGTGATTGCACGAAGACAACGGTTCGGGGCTCCGAGCTGACCGCCGTGGTGGATGTGAGCAACTTCGATGCCGATGTGGAGAAGCAGATCGAGGCTACCACGTCGGACGGCAAGGTGACGCGCCTCACCATGAAGTTCCGCGTGCCGCCGGTGGTGGTGTTCAGTGAGAATCCGATCACCTGGAAACTCGGAGGAGCGGCGGAGACGCGCCGCCTGCAGATCACCCTGCCCAAGGGCTCGCCCGTCACGGCGGTGGAACAGGCGGGGCTCACGGGGCATGACTTCGATTACCGCACGGAGAAGGTGAAGGAGGGGCGGGAGTATGCCGTGTACATCACGCCCAAGAGCACGGCCAAGAGCTGCATGAACCGCCTGGTGCTGCGGCTGCGCAGTGCGGATCCCCGCTATGTGCAGCGAGTCATTTACCTGCGCGTGAAAAAGTGATCTCCCATGCGTGATACGTTTACACAGGTCATGAGGCTGGGCTTGGCCATTGTGGCCTTGGCGCTCGTGCTGTACTGGGTGGATTCCGCCTTCCTGCGCGATAAGCGTTTGCCCGCCTGCGTGCAGGAGAAACTGCCGCCGGACCGCGTGTGCTTGGATACCGTGTTCCTGCGCTGGGGCGGTAAGGTGGTATGGATCGATGCCCGCAGCGAGAGTGATTTCGAGCTGAGCCACCTGCTGCTGCAGGAGAAGCGCATGTTCCCCATCCGCAGCGGAGAATTCGATAAGCTGTTCGATGAGGCCCTGGACCGCCTTCAACAGGCCGTCGAGCTCGGCGAACCCGTGGTGGTGTTCTGCACCGGTGTCTGCACGGCTGCGCAGGAAATCGCTCGCCGCCTCAAGGAAAGCGACTTGGTCGAGGCCCCCATCTACGTCCTCGAGGGCGGCTGGGATGCCATCAAGCGTGACGGCCGCCTCCGTTATTGAACCGCCTCTGCCGTGCCGGTAGGTTCACAGCATCATGTGTCAAGGCATAAATGTGTATGTAGAAGAGGGTTTACCATACCTAGGCACGCGACACATTTTGAACCAAGCGTTCCGATTTTTTTCCAAATGGGATGGAGTGAATGCTCTTTATAAGGGGTCCCTGAGAAGTCGTAGAAATACGGTCTAATTCTAGGAAAGTACCTTTTTATTACAAGGTGGACGAATATCGAAGATGGGTCTATATTTTACAGACAAGATCCCATACCCCCCCCCCTGAAAATTTGACGTCACTACATTTCATTTAGAGGGTTTTGGTTGTTGTATATGTAAAAGTCCTTTTTTGTCTAACAGTTTTCGGATGGCTTGTTTTGAAAGTTTTTTATTAGAACCAGCGTTTGGTTTTGCTAAACACGAAATTAGGAATTTGTATGTTGCAGACTTCCAATGCCCAAAGTAGTTTGCGATTTTAGGCTCACCTTGCACAAGGCTGTAGTGTGCTTCCCATTCCTTTGGATGATAAACACTCATATATGCTGTTTGTAAAAACAACATACGACATTCAGTACTTGATAAGAAAAACCACAACCTTTTTTTCCAATTTGTAAGAAATTCAGGATTCGTTGCGTTTAGTGTCCTCTCTTCATCAACTCGCAGACACCATGAATAAAAAGAGCGCCGCCATCTAGCATATTCCGATAAAAGTGAACGAAGTGAATTAATCGGCTGCCATAATTTTTTTTCGAGGTCATCCCCATCAATTGAATCATCGCGATATAACCTATTTATTTCTCTAACGAGTTCAAAAATATGATCAAGTTTAATATCGTGCTCTTTTGGAAGATATTTATCCATTCTGGACAAGTATGAGAACATTGATTCCTCTAGCGTCATTTTTGCTGTCTCAACGTTGGAAGCACGGATCTCCTCTCGAGTGGCTCGCAAATCTGCCGATTGTTGATGAATTGTTACGATGAGTCCGGCAAAAGCGCACCCTGCAAAAAAGGCATTCAATGCGCCAAAACAGTCACCAAATGTTCCCTTTTCAGGGACAAAAGAACACACAATCCATCCATATAGGCCTAAAAGAACGAGAACGATAAATATCCAAAAAACGAAAATTAGAGCGAAGCGTGGTTCTTTTTTCATAACAGCCCTATTATAGCAGACCCATACATTATCGTAAAGGGTTAACTCAATAAGACACTAAGCGAGTGCACACCAGCACTCTATTCCTGAGACATCTTCAGTAGTCCGTGGGCTTGCCGTTGCGCTGTTGCAGGCCCTCCTGAATGCGCTGCGTCATTTCGCGGTACTGTTTGGTATTCTGACCCCGGCGGTCGGAGATGGGGAAGTACTCCCGGTAGTTCCACCTGTTATCGGAGCGCACGCGGACCCATTGCTCCATGGGCAGGGAATGCCCCTCAGGGAAGTAAGCCCCCAGCCACTGCGCGGTCTGCGGCTCGTCAACCCATTCATCCTCCGCCACCTCGCGGGGAGTGAGGACGAGCAGGTGGCCTTGGTAGCGCCAGGCATCCAGAACACGCACGCAGGGCCACTCAGCCCCCGCCGGGGCCAAGTAGACGGCGTGGTGCTCATGCCGGTTCCCGGCGTCGCGCACGCAGCAGCCCAAGCGGAAGAAGGAGGTGGGGATGCGCCGCAGCTCGCGGAACAAATCCTCCTGCCATTGCCAACAGAGGCCCCGATCCCGCAGGCGGAAGGGGGAGTTGATGATGCGGTTGTTGAGCCAGCAGGGGAAGAGGGGGCGGTTGATGCGGGCAATGGCGGCAGAGCCCCGGTAAGCGGCATCCGCCAGCGTGTGCGCCTCCTGCCGGGCCTCCGGTGTAGCGGCTTGCTCCGCCGGCAACAGGCTTAGAAGCTGCTCCGCCAGATCGGCACTCTGTTGCAGGGCCTGCGGGGTTTGCAGCTCCTGCGCGGTGCGGATGTTGATGCAACCGGCAAAGGGGAGTGCGGCCAGAACGAGGAGAAGAAAGCGCGGCATCGTTAATAATTGGTGGGGCTGTTCGGGTGCTCTTTTTCACCTCGGTTGATGTTACGCAACATGGCTCGGTAGATGGGGTAACGGCGCACCTCCGGCGTGGCAGCCACCTCCACATCCATTCCCTGAGGGGAGCGGATGACAGCCCAGTGCTCGATGGGGGCCGTGTGCCCCTCCGGGTAATACTCCTGCAGGTTGCAACAGATGGCGGGCAGATCCTCCCAGTCCGATTGATCCAACTCCCAACCGCGGGAGACCGTCAGGCGGCCGTTCCAGAGCCAGGCATCCAACACCATAACCTTCGGCCACTCGTTATCAACGGGGGTTAGATATACGCAGTTGTGCTCCGTCAGGCAGGCATGGTCGCGCACACAGCAGCCGATGCGGAAGAAGTGCAGCGGGCGGCGGCGCAGCTCGCGATACATGTCATGCTGGTAGTGCCAGCAGAGGCCGCGGTTCTGCATGTGGATATTGATGAAAAAGTTGCCGGCCCAGCCGGGGAAAGAGGAGTCATTCACGCGAGAAATACCGGCCGCGGCCTTGTAAGCGGTGTCGGCCAGCCACCGGGCCTCCTGCTGCGCCGCAGAAAGGGCGCGCTGACTCTTCGGCAGCAGGGCCAGTAGCTCGGTGTACAGAGTGTCGCGCTTTTTCGTGACCGCCCGGGAAAAAGGGTACGCCGGGGAGGGCGGGGTGCAGCCACTGAAAAGAAGGCTGCCCGCCAAAATTGCGGCCATGACCGGGCCCACCGGAATGTTGCGTCGCATGTTGCGGGGAAGTATACCACAAACCGACGCGGAAAGCAAGGCGTTTCCCCGCCGCTTGGTTTTCCGGGTCAAAAAAGCCGGAAAGACACTACTCCACAATGGCATCCCCTTGCTGCGGGGTGGTGGGTTGGGCTGGAGCTGCGGGTATTTTGTCGGGGGAGGGGGAGATGTGCAGACCGTCATCGGCCAGGGTGAGGCAGAGGGAGGCCGTGCCGCTCGGGTAGTCCGATGCCCGGTAGGGGAAGCAGAGCATCCGCGCATCCCGGTGCGTCTGGTTCCGCAGGATAGGCTGGCTGGCCACGGCGATCAGGGTGTCCGCGCCGCTCTTCGGCCAGAGGGTCAGGTGCGGGTCCTTGCGGTAGATGAGGGCGGGCTTGCCGGGGGCGGGGTAAAGCACGCTCACCTCGGTGGGGCGGGTCTCCAGACCCAGGGTGCTGAAGTACTCATCCACCGGGGTGGCCATGGCGGCGGTCTTCTCCTCCGGTCCGCAAACGCCGAAGATGTCCACCCGGGCAGGGGGCAGCACCCGACCGGCGATGGGGGTGCGCGCGTCCTGTACGGTGATGGGGAGCGCGCTGCTGCGGAACAAGGCACAGGAGCTCAACAGCAGGGGCAAGGGGGCCAAAGCAAGGAAACGGCGCTTCATACGCTCGCCATTCTAGCACCTATTCCCCGCCGGGTCAAGGCCGTTTCATGCGCCGTCGGCCGCCCGTTTCCCAAAAAAAATTGCAGAGAAGTCAGAAATTATGCTTGCAAAAACGGCCGGGGCATTATATCCTCCGCTATGGCAGAAATTCAGCTTGGACTTACATTCGACGATGTTCTCTTGCTTCCGTGCTTGAGCACCATTCTCCCGGGTGAGGCTGACCCCTCGTCCCAATTGGTCAAAGGCTTTTCCCTCCGCCTGCCGATTCTGTCCGCGCCCATGGACACGGTGACGGAGACTGACATGGCTATCGCCATGGCCCGCGAGGGCGGTATGGGTGTGATCCACCGCAACAACCGCATTGAGGAGGAGGCTGCCATGGTGGCCCGCGTGAAGCGCTTTGAAAACGCCGTCATCACGGACCCCATCACGGTGACGAGCGACATGCGGCTCAGCGAGGTGAAGGTCATCATGGGGCGCCACGGCTTCTCCGGCTTCCCCGTCATTACGAAAGACCGCGTGCTGGTCGGCATCATCACGGGCCGCGATATGCGCGTGTTCGATGGGCATGACCTAGACACGCTGACGGTGGCGGATGTGATGACCCCGCGTGAGCGTCTGGTGACCGGTGTATCGACAACCACACCGGAGGAGGCTCGCAAGGTGATGTACCAGAACCGCATTGAGAAGCTGCCGCTGGTGAATGCGGACGGCACGCTCGCCGGATTGATTACGGACACGGATATCCGCAAGCGCGACGCTTTCCAGAACTCCACGAAGGACGAGTTCGGCCGCCTGCGTTGCGGTGCTGCCGTGGGTCCGGGCCCGGAGTTCATGGATCGCGCACAGGCTATGGTCGAGGCCGGGGCAGATGCCCTGTTCATCGATGCCGCGACGGGCCATACCACCCGCGTGCTGCATGTGATCGAGAAGCTGGCCGAGCTGGGCAAGCCCGTGGTGGCCGGTAACGTGGTGACGCAGGACGGCGCGCGCGACCTGATCGCCGCGGGTGCTTCCGCCATCAAGGTAGGTGTGGGCCCCGGCTCCATCTGCACCACGCGCATTATCTCCGGCGTGGGTATGCCGCAGTTTACGGCCATTCAGGAGGTGGCCAAGGTGGCTCGTCCCGCCGGTGTGACGGTGATTGCCGACGGCGGTATCCGCTACTCCGGCGACGCCGTGAAGGCTCTGGCCGCCGGTGCCGACCTGCTGATGATGGGCGGCATGCTGGCCGGTTGCGAGGAGAGCCCCGGCTCCCTGCTGCACTACCAGGGCCGCAACTTCAAGTCCTACCGCGGCATGGGCTCCCTGGGTGCCATGCGTGCCGGTTCCGGCGACCGCTACGGTCAAAACTCCAGCGGCAAGCTGGTGGCAGAGGGCGTGGAGGCGCGTGTGCCCTACAAGGGTATGCTCGCGGACGTAATCTTCCAGCTGGTGGGCGGCCTGCGCTCCGGCATGGGTTACCTGGGCGCCAAGAACCTTCAGGAGCTGCGTGACCACGCTCGCTTTGTGCGCATCACGCCCGGCGGCCTCAAGGAGAGCCACCCGCACGATGTGACCATCACGCAGGAGCCCGGTAACTACAGCGTTTAATCTTGTACCCCGAACAACGATGAAGAAGACATTGACAACCGCACTTCTTCTCCTGCTGCCCTTCACTTGGGCAGCGGGGAAGGATGAGTGCCCCAAAACCCTGCCGGGGGGCTGGGTGTACGCTTGGGGCGATGAGTTCAACGGCAGCAAGCTTGACCTCAAGAAGTGGAAGTATGAGGAGGGTATCGTGCGCAATCGCGGCGCCTCCCAAGCCTATGTGAAGGAGGCCGTGTCGCTGAAGGACGGTAAGCTCGTCATTACCTCCGAACACAAGGAGACCCCGAACCCGCAGTACAAGGAGGGCAGCTCCAGCTGGTTCGAGCAGCAGAAGACCCAGCCCTTCTCCAGCGGCTCCGTCACCACCAAGGGCACGCAGAGTTTCTCCCTGCCGGGTCGCTTGGAGTTCCGCGCTCGCATCCCCAAGGCTCCCGGTGTCTGGCCCGCCATCTGGACCATGCACGAGAACAGCTACGGCTGGCCGGCCAACGGCGAGATTGACATCCTGGAGCACATCTCCCAGGAGCCGAACCGCGTGTACTCCATCTTCCGCTGGGGCCGCAACGGCGGCAATCAGGAGCAGAAGGTCATCCGCACCACGCAGATCCCCAACTACAGCGCCGATTTCCACACCTACGCCCTGCAGTGGGACGAGGAGGTGATGCTCATCGAAATCGACGGCAAGGAGGTGGGCCGCGTCAAAATCTCCGATGCGGACTATCCCAACGGAGATAATCCCCTGCGCACCCCCTGCTACATCATCATCAACACCGCCCTCGGCGGCAACGGCACTTGGCCGGAGAAAGCCAAAGACCCCGGCTACCCCTGCACCTTTGAGATCGACTACGTGCGCTTCTACACCAAGAAGGACTTTGTGAAGAACTACAAGTCGGCCGACTCCAAGCCCTCCAAGGGTACGAAGAAGCCCGCCTCCAAGAAGAAAAAGAAGGGTTCCAAGTAACACTTCTTCGGTTTTACATTACCCCGTCTTGCTCCCGTTGTCAGCAGGGCGGGGTAGTTTGTTTTCCTGTGTGGACGGGGTGCGTTTAGGCTTGACTTCAGCGTTGCTCTGCGCTAAACTCACAACAGATATGTTTCTTGATCATCTGAGCAGAATGCACCATTGGCGTGTTGTGTTGGTGTTGCTGATCCTTTTGGGCTCTTTTTCGATAACGGCTTTCTGTAACGTTTTCTCTCCTTTGATGAGTCCCATAGGATACTATGACAGTATGACCTTTTATATGGCCGGAAAATCTTGGGCACACGGTTTACTGCCCTATGTAGGCTTTGAGGATGTCAAGGGTCCGCTTTTGTTTTTGTGGTTTTATATCGGGTACGTTCTGAGTCCGGATCGAACGATGGGGTGCTATGTTCTGGCGTCATTATCATTCGCGTTGGCCCTAGGCCTTAGTTATAAGACAGCGCGTGTTCTGGGACTGAACAGAGAGCAGGCGTTCGTAGCCGTTCTGCTTCTGCTTGTCGCTTCTTGTTTTTCTCCCTTCCGGTCATTCGGTTGCCGGGCAGAGGAGGTTATGTTCCCGCTTCTTTCTTTGCTGGTGTACGAGGTATGCAGGTATTTTTACTCCTCTGCGCAAGCATATCTCCGAGCATGTGCTGTTTGCGGGGCGGTGTTCACGGCGCTTATCTTGATTAAATACAACGATGCGCCGGTGGCTGTGGCGGCATTTGTTGCATTATCGGGCGTCGAATGGGTGCGCTCGAAACGCCTTAGCCGTCCGGCTGTGGGCTTGCTTGTCTTTGCCGTGGCTTCGGTTCTTGTATTTCTTCCCTTTGCAATATACATGCTCTGCACAGGGACCTTCAATGATTTTATTCGAGTCTACTTCTTCTTTAATGTTGATACATATCGTACGGATGGTTCTCTGTTCCATACATTATGGGGCAATGTGTGGGAGGCTGTGTGCAGAACTCTTCAGGGACGCGAAGCTCTGTTGTTCTGGCTGCCTGCTGCAGCCGTCTTTTCAACGCCGTTTTTACGACCCGGTCAGAGGTTCGGAACTTGGACCCTGTTGTTGATCATATGCGTGTCTTATGCTGTCAATGTTATAGGTAATTACTCCTATTACATTTGCTTCATGCTTCCCCTGCTTGCTCTTCCGTCATGCGCATTGGCCTCGAGGCTGCAGATTCGGCTTAATGTATTGTCCGCGGTGATCCTGACCGGTCTGAGCTGCTTGGTAGGGATACAACTCAACGGGACTTGGTCGACCAGGTCACCCCGTCGCTTGACGTATAAATTGCCGTCGGATGTTCAGGCTGCTGAGGATCGCATATGCAGCTTGGGGGAGAATCCCAAAATTCTCTACATCGATTTTTTGGAAATGGGTTTCGGTCTGAGGGGTGGGGCCCTGCCGGCGTGCCCCGGATGGGTTCACCACAATGGATGCTCTGAGGCGTATTCTGCTGCACAGCGTGCATGTGTGCGGCAGCGGAAAGCGGATGTGGTCGTGACGACCGGGCGCATTCAGGCCGGTTCCCTCGCATACGAGGACGGAACGCGCGAGTTCACGCAGGAGGCCTCGAAAAATGCGGCGCTCTTGAAGGAGTGCGGTTATCGAGCCGAACTGTGTGTCCGAAACGGCGAAGGGTATGTGACGCTGTGGTTCAAGGATTGAGGGCTGAAGTGCTTATCCATGAAGTCCGCGCGGAATGAGGCGGATAATCCTGTCCACACCCTGCTCATGGCCACTGCGAGGGGGGTAATATCTGCTTGACTTACGTGGGTGGATTTGATACAGTGGATTTATGGTACGCGCAATGTTGGTAGCTTTGAGTTGTTTGGCGGCACCGCTTACAGTGCAGGCCGGGTGGGAGGATCCCGTGGCACAGAAGGCGGAGACGGCTGCTCCGGTGGCGTTGTTGCCCTTCCCACAGAAGGTCGAGTGGATGGGGATGGCCAAGGGGGCGAAGAGTTGGAAGCTCACCGGCGATGCCGTGAGTGCGCCGTCCGTGCAGGTGGCGTGGAAGGGGCTGTTAGCCGACAAACCGGGGGTGGCTGCGGAGGTGCAGTTGGTGCTGACGCCGGATGCTCTGCCGGAGGCGGACCGAGCGGAGGGGTATCAGCTGGAGGCCAAGGAGGCAAAAGTGCGCATCTCTGCCGCAACGGAGGCAGGCTTGTTCTACGGATTGCAGACGCTGCGCCAGTTGGTCGCGGAGCAGAAGAAGCTGCCGCAGTGCCGCATTACTGATTATCCTGCCTTCCGCCTGCGCGGGTTCATGCACGATTGCGGGCGCAATTTCCAGACCATCGCTGCGCTGAAGCAGCAGCTCGATTGTGCCGCCCGCTTAAAGCTGAACACCTTCCACTGGCACCTGACCGACCACCCCGCCTGGCATGTGGAAAGCAAGGCCTACCCCGTGCTGAATGACCCGCAGCACCGCACGCGCGATAAGGAGGATACCTACAGCTTCGATGACGTGCGCGAGCTCTTCGCCTATGCGCGGGAGCGGCACATCTCCATCATCCCGGAGCTCGATATGCCCGGGCACAGCAGCTACTTCAAGCGCTGCTTCGGCTTCGATATGCACAGCGAACAGGGAATGCCCATTCTCGAGGCGCTTCTGGAGGAGTTCTGTCGCGAGGTTCCGGCGGATATCTGCCCCTATGTGCACATCGGTGCGGACGAGGTGCGTGTGCTCAATGCGAAGGCTTTTGTGAAACGCATGAGTGACAAGCTCATCTCCATGGGCCGCAAACCCATGCAGTGGGGCGGGCCGCGCGACCTGCCCGTGGGCGAGGATTCCATCGCCCAACGCTGGGGCGAGGGCGGGGAGATGGTCGAGAAGTCCCTCAAGCCGGAGACCATCCGCTGCCACACGGTAGACTCTGCCATCGGCTACACCAACCTGTTTGAACCGGCCTTGCTGGTGCGCCGTTACTTCTTTATGAAACCCTGCGGCGTAGCCCGGGGAGACGAGCAGAAGATGGGCAGCATTATCTGCACTTGGGCCGATGCTCGGGTGGATGATAAAGCTAAGATTATCCGCCACAACGGCGTGTGGCCCACCATGTGCGCGATGGCTGATAAAACCTGGCGCGGCGGGGACGGCGACGGAGATGCCTACCCCTGCGCCATGCCTGCGCTCGGCACCCCGGAGGGCGATGCCTTCGCTCGCCTGGAGAAACGCATGGAGGTGCTGGCTCGCACCGTGTTCAAGGGGCAAGCCTTCCCCTACTGGCCGCAAAGCTCCGTGACTTGGCAGGTGGTTCCCCCCGTGCCGACTGCCGAGGCTGACCCGGTGCGCGAGAAGGTGCTGGCCGGTAAATGGGCCGAGCTGCAACCCGTCACGGCCCACGGTGCCTGCCTCTACCTGCGCACGCGTCCCTCCACGGGCTACATCGGCCTTTTCCCCAAGCAGAAGCCGGGTGTGACCACCTGGGCCATCACCACCTTGAAAGCCGACAAGGCGGGCGATGCCCCCTTCATGGTGGGCTTCGATGCCCCCGCCCGCTCCTCCCGCCGCTTCTCCGGCGTAGCCCCCGCCGGCTGCTGGAGCAACTGCGGCACCCGCATTTGGGTGAACGGCCAAGAGGTGAAGAATCCTCACACCTTCAAACTCGCCGGTCAGAACCGCTTCAACCGCGACACCTGGTTCCACGCCGCTAACGAAAATCCCTTCGATGATGAGGAAATCTGGTGGTGCCACAAGCCTGTCACCTTCCCCCTCAAGAAGGGCGATAACACCATCATCGTGGAGCAGCCCTACATTGGCGAATGCCAGAGCTGGGAGGTGAATATCGTGCCGCTCAAGCACTGAGACCAAGCATTCCGGCTCGGTTGACACGTCGGCGACTTTCTTGCTGCCGTACCCTGTCGTGCGGGTTACTCAAACCTCACAGTCGGGGGATGGCGGCGAGGAGAGTACGGGTGTAGTCGGCTTGGGGGCAGTGGAAGACGCGGTCGGCGGGGCCGTATTCTACCAATTGCCCCCGGCGCATGACGGCGATGGAGTCGGCCATGTAGTGAACGACGGAGAGGTCGTGAGAGATGAAGATCATCGTGAGACCGAGGTCACGACGAAGATCCATGAGGAGGTTGAGGATTTGGCCCTGAATGGACACATCGAGGGCAGAGACCGGTTCATCTGCGAGGAGGAGGGCAGGGCGGGGAGCAATAGCGCGAGCGATAGCGATGCGCTGGCGTTGCCCGCCGGAGAACTCGTGCGGGTATTTATACATGTGCTCCGGGGCCAGGCCGACCCGCTCCATTAGTGAGGCCACGGCGTCGACCCGATCGCGGCGGGGAATGGGTGCGCGTCGGCTGAGTGCCTCCAACAGCGTACTGAAAATGCTGAAGCGAGGGTTGAGGGAGGCATAGGGATCCTGAAATACCATCTGAAACTCCAGCCGTTGGCGCCGTACTTCGGAAGCAGGTAGAGCGGAGAGATCACGACCGTTCAGCACAATGCGCCCGGAGCTGAGGGGTTGTAGCTGCATGATGGCCCGGGAGAGAGTCGACTTACCGCATCCGGACTCCCCTACCAGCCCGAGAATCTCCCCCTTCTGCACGGAAAGGGACACGCCGTCCACTGCCCGGATTATCTGCCCCGTGGCCCCCCAAGTCGTCCGCACAGGAAAATGTACGCAGGCGTTCTCTATCTCCAAGTAGGCCATGGCGGCGGCTTAACGCAAGCCCTTGTTAAACCGCGACACCTCGCGGCGCGCCTCCAGCATCTCAACCCGAGACTTGAGGTCGTAGCGGCGGTCGCGGTGCGTCTTGCCCCGGCCAACACCGATTTCTGCCTTCACCTTGCCGTTGCGCCAGTACAGGCGCAGGAGCGGCAGGGCCGCACCGCGTTCGGCGGTCTGAATCTCCAGCTTCAGGATTTCTTTCTTGTGCATCAGCAAGCGGCGCGGGCGTTTGGCCTCATGCTGGAACCACTTACCTGCTGTCTCCCAAGGTTGCACATCGCAGCCGTACAGGAAGAGTTGGCCCTTCTCCACGCGGGCGAAGGCGTCCGAGACGTTGACCCGGCCCTCGCGGATAGACTTTACCTCCGTGCCGCGCAGCTCGATACCGCACTCGTGCCGGCTCAGGATCTCGAAGTCCCGACCGGCTTTCTTATTGCTGGCAATCAGGTTGCCGAGTGCTTGTTTCTTGGCCATGGCTTGGGGTAAAAAGCGGCCCGTCCGCGGGGGAGAGGGCCGCATATCTCGTTATATTTTCCTGCGGCGGGGTCAGATGTTAGCCTGCACGGTCAGGATGTCCGGCTCCATCTTGGGAGTCGGGGCAGGGGCCGTGCGACGGGGCGCGAGGTCGCCCTCCTCCAGAGTCTGCTGATACTCCTCCTCCGTCATTTCATGCCACACCAGCTTACCTTCCACAATCTCCGTCAGCGCGATGTCACCGCTGCCCATGTCCGGAGTCGTCGGCACATAGGGGTCCGCACCGTGGTTAATCTGCTGCACACGCTTGGAAACGATGTTGACCAGCAGTTGATTGTCGCCTACGATGGCCGCTGCTTTCTCGATAAGTTCAACTTTCATGAGAGGAAAAATGGGGTTCCGCTGCTTGCGGTCGGACATTCTAGCGCATTTTGTGCGGTTTCGCAAGCCTATAATCGCGTCATGAACATAAAAAAGGGGCAATGCAGCCCCGGCAGCGGGCTTTGGTGTTGCCAAGTCGGCCCTCCTGTGCTAGAATGCAGGGCATGCAACGACATGATAAGCGCGCGTGCCATGAGCTGCGCCCCCTCGAGTTTATTCTCAACGTGGCACCGAACGCCACGGCGTCCGTTCTTTCCTGTTTCGGTAACACGCGCGTTATCTGCGCCGTGACGATTGAGGAGGATATTCCCCGCTGGATGAAGGTGCAGCACCGCACCGGCGGATGGTTGACGGCAGAATATGCTATGTTGCCTTATTCTACCGGGGAGCGCAAGAAGCGCGATGTATCTGCCGGTAAGCCGGATGGCCGCTCCGTGGAAATTCAGCGGCTCATCGGCCGCTCTCTGCGCGCTGTCATGGATCTGGAGGCCCTCGGGGCGAGAACCGTGTGGGTAGACTGCGATGTGCTGCAGGCAGACGGCGGCACGCGCACGGCCTCCATCACCGGTGCGGCCGTGGCTCTGGCGATTGCCCTTAATGGCTTGGTGGCGAGCGGCGCGCTGCCGACCAATCCCATGCGCAAGCTCGTTTCCGCTGTCTCTGTCGGCAAGTTGGCGGGTACGCCGCTGCTGGATTTGTGCTATGTGGAGGACAGCGAGGCAGAGGTGGACATGAACGTCGTGATGACCGAAAGCGGCGAATATGTGGAGGTGCAGGGCAGCGGCGAGGAGGCAGTCTTTACAGCAGAGGAGATGGCACAGATGCTTGCGCTGGCCTCTCACGGGTTGCAGCAGATTACTGCGGCGCAGAAGGAGGCAATTGCACGGGCAGACAAGGCTGCCCCGGCAGATTTTGCGGCGCTGCGCGACTTCTTTAATGCACGATGACAACCAACGGACGCGGCCTGCCGGGCAGAGAAGGGTGTCATCCTTGCCGCCGGAGCAGCATTTAGCCTTGCAGAGCCGCCCCGTTTACGATACTATAAGAGCGTGAGTTACCAGGTTTTCGCAAGAAAATATCGCCCGCGCACCTTCCGCGATGTGTTGGGGCAGGATCATGTAGTCAGAACCCTCTGCAACGCCATTGAGCAGAAGCGCCTGGCCCACGCCTACTTGTTTGTCGGGCCCCGCGGCACCGGCAAGACCTCCACGGCGCGTATTTTTGCCAAAGCTCTTAACTGCACCGGCGGGCCGAAGGTCGACTTTGACCCGGATGAGGATGTGTGCTTGGAGATTGCCGAGGGCCGCAGCCTGGATGTGCTCGAGATCGACGGCGCCTCCAACCGCGGCATTGATAACATCCGTGACCTGCGGGATAATGTGCAGTTTGCGCCCACGCGCGGCCACTATCGAATCATCTACATTGATGAGGTACACATGCTCACGAAGGAATCCTTCAACGCCCTGCTCAAGACGCTGGAGGAGCCGCCGGCGCATGTGATGTTCATTTTTGCGACGACGGAACCGCATAAGATTCTGCCGACTATTCTTTCCCGCTGTCAGCGTTTCGACCTTCGCCCCATTCCGGGGCCCATTATTGCGCATCATTTGGTGAACATCGCCGCCAAGGAGGGGGTGACCCTCAGCGAGGAAGCCGCCTTTGCCATTGCTCGTGTGGCGGACGGCGGTATGCGCGATGCGCAATCCATGCTGGACCAGCTCGTATCGTTCTGCGGAAACTCGATCAATGAGCAGAACGTCAATGATATTTTCGGCGTTACCGGGCGAGAGACAGTGGCCAAGGCACTAGCCTATCTGCTGGACCGCCAATTACCGAGCCTGCTGCACCTGGTGCATGAGCTGGCAGAGGCCGGTCGGGATATGGGGCAACTGCTCTCGGAGCTGATGGGCGCGGTGCGTGAGCTGCTTGTGGCCAAGGTGGCCCCGCAGGAGTCCCGCGCAAGCATGCCGGAGCCTTGGCGCACTACCTTGGAGCAGCTGATGCAGCGTACGCCTGCGGACAAGATTATCCGGCTGATGGAGGTGCTGTCCTCCGCCGAGGAGCAGATGCGCTGGAGCTCCAACAAGCGGCTTCATTTGGAAATGGGCCTTATCCGCGGTGTTCACTCCTTGGCAGAGGCGAATATCAGTGATATTATCCGCGCGCTGAACGGAGCTCCGCTTCCGGAGACGCCGATTGCGACCACCGTGTTGCCGGAGGTCACCATGCCGTCGGCGGCCCCCGCGGCTTCTCCCTCTCCTGTTCTCCCCGTGGCGTCGCCTGCTCCCGCGCCGGTGGTCACTCCCGCACCTGATGTTGTCCGGGAGCCGGAGCCCGTATCTCGCCCGGAGCCTGCCCCGGCTCCGGTGCCCGCACTGCCCCCCGCTGAGCCGGAGGCTGCCGAAGCGCAGCCGGCCGCTCCCCCGGCGTTTGCCCCTGTTTCCGGGGGTGAGGCGTTCTCCGCAGAGGCTTGGAAAAAAATCGTGGACCTTGCGACGCGGCAGCACCCTATGAGTGTCGGGCTGCTGGGCAACACGCTTTTCCTGTCTGCTGAGGGAAATCTACTGACCATTGCCGTGCATCCGGAGGATACGCTTTCTCGCGATCAGTTATATGACGCGGAGACGCTTGGATACCTGGACGAGGCCGCCGAGGAAATATGCGGCAGCGCCATCCGGGTGAATGTGGTGACGGATGCCTCTGTGCCGCCGCCTCCCCCTCCGCAACCGGAGCCGACGCCCGACCCGGAGCCGGCCCCTGCGCCTGCTCCCAAGGCCGTTGCCGTGCCGCGTTCGCCGCAGCCGTCCGTGGCGGAAGAGGAGGCGGCTCCGTCTGCCCACCGTCTCTCCGAGGAGGAGTTCTACAGCGATCCGCTCATCGAGAATGCTCTCCGAATTTTTCACGCTAAAATTGTCAAACAGTAACACATTATGAACTTACAGAAACTCATGAAGCAGGCGCAGGCCATGCAGGCCGGCATGGCGAACGCCCAGGCGAAACTGGCCGAGAAGGAATACACCGCGGAGTCCGCCGGTGGTAAGGTAACTGCTACCGCAACGGGCGATGGCATGATCAAGAGCATTAAGATCGACCCGTCGGTTATCGATCCGGAGGATTCGGACTTCCTGGAGGAGCTGGTGCTCAAGACCGTGCAGGATGCCCTCTCCGGTGCAAAGAAAATGGCAGAGAGTGAGATGGCCAAGATAACCAAGGGGTTCGGTTTCCCCATGTAAGCCCGCAGGCTCATGAATTGCCCTTTCCTCCCGCTTTTCTGCTGCGCGTTGACGGCCGCCCCGCTGGTGGCCGACCCGGTGTTCGTCGGTAAGTTCCCGGCCAAAATCGTTCCGGAGCAGGTGGTGCCCCTTGTGTTGGGTGACCACGGGACTCTCACCGACTTGGTCGATGCTTCCCAACCGGTTAAGGCCGGCACCGTTGTGGGTGTTCTGAACAAGGAACGCACTGAGCAAGAGCGTGAGGATATGGAGTTCGATCTGGAGCGGGAGCGGCTTAACACGCGGGATGAAATCCGCAAGCTCACCGTGCAGCGGGAAAAGGTGGCGTTTTTCCTTAACCTTTCGGTAGAGGAGCGTAAGTATGCCACCGACCTGAAGAGTGACGACCGGGCGATGACGGAGGAGACGCTGCAGGACTTGGATGAGCGCATCGCCATGCTCAAACGGCAGTCCGATACCATGGAGCGCCGCAAGCGTACGGAATTTGACCGGGCGCATGAGAAACTGACGGCGAAGATGCCGTTTGACGGGCGGCTTCAGTACAGCTTCCCCGTGCCGGATGATATAAGCAAGCCGATGGAGTATAATCCGTCCGTTGCCCAGGGTTTTGCTACCGCCTGCGATGATTCATCGCTGTATGTCTGCCTCAACATCTCGAACAGCGAACTGACCCAGTTGCCGGCGGAGAATTTTACGGCGCATGTGACTCTGCCCCGCAACAAGACGCTGGTTGCATCCTTTGATCACAGTAAGGTGGAGCGCGGTGGCAACAGCGATATGCTGGTGTATTACTTCCGTGTGTCGGATGCGGATCACGATACCGCTTACAAGATGCTGGGCAGTATGGCCCAGGCCCGGCTGCTCTACGAACCGGGGGAGAATACCGTGCGTATCCGTAAATCTACCTTGGCGGCGCGTCCCGAGGCCGCCGGATGTGAGAATTGGGAGCAACTCGTGCGGCTCGTTTATCCGGATGCGGAGATTATTCTGATAGCGGATCGCGATATCATCCTGCAGCAACAGAAGCCGTGATGGAGCATGGAGCTCATCTGTGACAGAGTCTGCTACTCTTACACCCGCAGCTTGCCGGTGTTGCAGGATTTTTCTCATGTCTTCAAGCCGGGGGTCACCCTGCTGCGGGGCTATTCCGGCTCCGGTAAAACAACCTTGCTCAAACTGCTGGCAGGCTACCTGCGGGTTACGTCCGGGCGCATTATCCCGCCCGGTGGGGTATCCGTTACCTCTCGTGCTTACCTGCGGCGGCATGTGGCGTACATGTTTCAGGGTATCAATCTGCTGCCGCTCATGAGTGTGGAGCGTAATTTGGGGCTTGCGGCCGAGATGGCTACCCTGCCGAATGAGCAGTGGAAACCCCGCTGCGAGCAGCTGCTGGCGGATTTGGGGCTTCTGGAGCTTCGACATCGACGGGCGGATAAGCTGTCCGGTGGCCAGGCACAGCGCGCAGCCCTGGCGCGTACCCTGATGAAGGATGCCCCTACCGTGTTGCTGGATGAGCCTACCTCCGGACTTGACGACGGCAACACGTCTATCATAAAAAATCTTGTCAGCCGAAATGCCTCTGCGCGCATTTGTATCATCAGTACACATGATAACCGCCTGCTGGATATAGCCGATGAAGTCATTGATTTTAACACTCCTGTATCTTGCTAGGGACACGGTTCACCGCTGGCTCACGCGTATTTCCAGCCCGGTGGCGCGTGTGCTTGTGGTGTTCTTTTTGTCGCTTTGTGCGCTCTGTTTCCTGGGTAGCTATGTGGTGAGTGCCAAGATTGTGCGTAATCAGATTATGAACCTGGGTGGTGATCTCGTTACGGTAACCTTGGTGAATTCCGATGAACATCCCGCGGCGCTCCCGGGGGCAGGGGAGGTGCGCGAGCTGTTCGGGGCGGATTCGTATTGCCTGCGGCTCTGCGGATCCGCTTTTACCGAGGAGCCGCGCAAGAGTTTTCAGGTCGCTACCTATGACTTCTGTCGTGTTGGGCAGATGTTCCCCCTCATGGCGGAGAGCGGTTGCCCCACCCTGCTGGTACCGGAGGGCAGCGATGTGCCCCGAGGGCCGCTGACCGTCACGATGCACCGCATGAGCGTGGATGTTTTCGTGCGCCATTTGCCTGCGGATAACATGCTTTTCCGTCTCTTTCGTCAGGGAATCGTTGTTGTTCAACCGGAGACTCTGGAACAGCTCGGCGCCGGCCGCTCCAATGCTAACTTCTCTTTCCTTGTCCTTCGCGTTCCCGATCTCAAGGGACCGGAGGACCTGCTTCGCGTGGAGCAGTACTTTCGCCGACTGGGTAAGCTGGACGGTGTGCAGATGAATACCTCATCCGTGGCGGATTTGCTCCGTGAGATGGATAGCGTGCTGGATCGTCAGGTGCAATGCCGCGCTGCCTTCTGTCTGGGCATCGGCTGCATTGTCGGTATTCTCCTCACTGCATTATCGGGCATGGAATACCGGCAAAACGAGTATATCTACACCCTCATGAAGAGCTTCGGCATCCACCCCCTCCTGCTTGTCCTTGCCTTCCTGGCAGAGAACACCCTCTTGGTCGCCTCCTCCTTCCTCGCCGCTGTTACGGTTTTCATGCAATCACAGCACTACATCATCTCCCAATTCTTCAAACTCGGTCGCTACTCTCTTTCCCTCAACGAGATCATGCCGGAAATCCGACTCATCGCCGCCGCCCTCGCCGTCTGCATCCTCATTTCCTCCTTCCCCATTATCCTCGCCGCCAACCGAGAGATCGGCCGCGTGCTCAAATAGCGGGGTTATTTCCCGCGAAGTGCACGCATGAAGCGGCGGAGGTAGAAGCCGAGGGTATGCCCGCAGCCTCCCCGTAGTACAGATGACAGAATTGCAGCCTCACGGCGCCGAAGAGTGGTAAAATCTCCTTCCGTTATTCCCATTGAGCACATGGCCCTGCGAATGCGGGCAGAGCAGTCGGCATGCACCTCGATCGGGGCAGTAGATAGAATGCGTCGCATGGCATGCAGGCTGAAGTAGACAAGGAAAGGACGCAGACGTGCATTCGGGGATTCGGACGCATAGTAAGACGACAGGGCCTCCACCGCGCTCGCAAGCTCCGGGGAAGGCTCTCGTCCCGCCCCCTTGCTCTGTGAAAGCGAGTTGCTGTTGCAATAGTATAGATACCCGCAACTCTCAACCACGGCTACACGCGAGCAGAAAGGGAACATCATATAGTGGAAAGCCGTATCTTCTCCATACTTGACGCCGAGCGGAAAATGAGCGCCGCAGGTGCGCAGAATATCCGTTCGATACAGGTGCCCGCTGACACCCTTCGGTAATGTCGCCAGAGCCACCGGAGTGCAGGGTGACAAAACGCGAGCGGGGCCTGCTGATTGCCGGCGTCTCTTCCCGTCCTGAATATAGGTGAATCCGCTGACCACGCAATCGGCTTTTTCCTTCAACACCGGTTCGGTTAATTCAGCCAGATACCCTGGTTCAAACTCATCATCGGCGTCCAGCATGCAAAAATACTCGCCGAGCGCCTGTTCCAAGCCGGCATTCCTCGCCGCCGATACACCCCGATTCTGCTGTCGAAGAACGCGTATGCGGCTATCTCGTGCGGCGTAATTGCTCATGATCTCATAGGAGCTATCCGGAGAACCATCATCTATACAGATCGCCTCCCATTCGGAATACGTCTGTGCACGCAGGCTTTCCAGACAACGAGACAAATATGCCTCCGCTCGGTACACGGGAATGATAACACTGATGAGAGGAAGAGGCATGAGAAGAGCAGGGAGTAAGTTTGCGGCGAGAACTCCGGGTGTGGGGGAGAGGTCCCGGAGTTCTCGGTGCAGATTGTCTACCAGTTAAAATTCTGCATGTGGTTGATGGCGGATTTGTTGCCCTTTGCTGCGGCGCGGGAGATCCATTCGCGGGCTAAATCCTCATTCTGCTCCACGCCGGCGCCGTGCAGGTAACAGAGACCGAGGTTGCACATGCCGGCGGCATTGCCTCGCTCGGCGGCACGGCGGAAGTAATCGGCAGCGCGGGCTTCATCCTGCGGTACACCTTCCCCGCGACGGTAACAGGTGCCGAGGTTGTTCAGGGCGGCGCCGTCTCCTTTAGCCGCAGCAGTCTCGTAGAGAGAAAGGGCTCTGCGGATGTCTCGGGAGACTCCCACGCCGTCGGCATACATGTTACCCAGCAAATTCATGGCGCCGGCATTGCCTGCCCCGGCGGCTCTGCTGTAACAATTTGCGGCTTCGTACTCGTTTTTCTCTGTCCCCAGACCCTGCTCCAGACAGTTCCCCAGCTTTACCAAAGCATCCGGATTACCTTGGTATGCCGCCATGCGCAGGCCGGGGAGGGCCGCCGCGTAGTTGCCGGCATCGTATTGTGCCACAGCTTGGCGGTAGGTCGGGGATTGTACCCCGGCTTTGGGGCCCGCCACATTGTCGCAGGAGGCGAGAATGCCCCCGATAAGGATTGCTGATGCTGTATAATGGATCGATTTCATCGGCGCGGGATGGATGGGTGTTTATTCCTGTTCCAAAAGATAACGCTCGGCATCCAAGGCGGCGCGGCAGCCCATCCCGGCCGCCGAGATAGCTTGCCGATAAACGGGGTCCGCCACATCGCCGGCAACAAATAAGCCGGGGGTCTTTGTCTGCGTGCTGCTGCCCTTGCTTACAATGAATCCGGCGGCATCTCGCTCCACCAAATCGCCCAAGAAAGTGCTGTTGGGTGTGTGGCCGATGGCCATGAAGACGCACTTGACTTCCAGCGGTCTCTGCTCGCCCGTGCGTGTATCCTCCAGGGTTACCCCCTCCAGCTCACCGGCAGCATCCGTTTGATAGGCAGCCAAGGTGCTGAACCACAGAGGCTCGATCTTTTCGTCAGCCAGCACTCGCTGCTGCATGGCCTTGCTGGCACGTAACTCGCCGCGGCGATGCACCAAGTAAACCTTGCTGGCGAAACGGGTCAGGAAGCTCGCCTCCTCGCACGCACTGTCACCGCCGCCCACAACGCACACCGGCATGCCGCGATAGAACGCACCGTCGCAGGTAGCGCAGGCCGTCAACCCGTGGCCGATTAACTCCTTCTCCCCCGGCAGCCCGAGGTAGCGCGCCGTCGCACCGGTCGCAACAATCACCGCCTTTGCCTTGTAAGCCCCGCCGTTGCTTGTTACTACAAACAACCCGCTGCAAGCCTCCTGCGTCACGCTCAGCACATCCTCATACGCATAGCGCGCCCCGAATTTCTCGGCCTGCATGCTCATGTTCACCATCAAATCCGGCCCCATGATCCCCTCCGGAAAGCCCGGGAAGTTTTCAATCTCCGTCGTGGTGGTCAACTGCCCGCCGATCTGACTGCCCGTGAAAACCAACGGTGCCAGATTCGCCCGCGCTGCATAAATAGCCGCCGTATACCCCGCCGGCCCGGTCCCGATGATGATAAGCTGTTCTTCCATTGCCCCATTCTAGCACTCCCCGCCCCTCCCTGCAAGCCCATTCTGCGGAACTGACGTATTTTCGGCGGTGTTGAAGTGTACTGAGTGGGGTACAGACGGAGTCGGTAAATAAAATCCCCCGCCGAGGAAAAGCGCGGGGGAGGAGTTGCCGCCACTTTCGCCTCCCTCCCGCGCATCGCGTGTCAATGGTGTCATTTTTGGCTTGACTTTTCAGCGTTGTATGATATGATAGTCTTATCCCCGGGGTCCCGGGGCGGCAGAGTGAGCCATGGAGTCCGTACACACAGGAAAGCGCATGAGCGAGGAAGACGTGAAGCGCCTGTTGATTACGCCCGCATTGGAGCGTAAGTGGAACCGTTTTCTCATCGCCATGGAGGTCTGCCTCACGGATGGCAAGGTGAACATCCAAGGCAACATCCCCACCCGCGGCAAGCGCAAGAAGGCGGATTACATCCTCTACCGGCGGGCGCATTACCCCCTGGCGGTGGTGGAGGCCAAGGACAACGCCCACAGCGTATCGGACGGCCTGCAGCAAGCCATGCAGTATGCGGAGATGCTGGATGTGCCCTTTGCCTACAGCAGCAACGGCTCCGGCTTCACCGAGCATGATTACCTGACGGGGAAGGAGCGTTACCTGGCCATGGAGGACTTCCCCACAGCGGAGGAGCTGCTGGCGCGCTTGGCGTCGTCCGGGGACCGGCACGAGGGGCTGGCTGCGGCGGAGGA
Organism: Akkermansia muciniphila; assembly: GCA_004557455.1. Classification (GTDB taxonomy): domain Bacteria; phylum Verrucomicrobiota; class Verrucomicrobiia; order Verrucomicrobiales; family Akkermansiaceae; genus Akkermansia; species Akkermansia muciniphila_D. The sequence continues at coordinate 36,642 of SFDX01000020.1, forward strand.
GACCGAGACAGACCGCCGACTGGCACAGGTGCGCAACCAACCGTACTACAGCGGTGCGGGGGTGCACTCTCCGCGCTATTACCAGAGCGTGGCTGTCAACCGCACGCTGGATGCCATTGCGGCCGGGCGGCGTCGCTTGCTGCTGGTGATGGCCACGGGCACGGGCAAAACCTACACGGCTTTCCAGATCGTGTGGCGACTGCTGCGCAGCGGCCTACGCCACCGCGTGCTCTACCTGGCGGATCGCAACTTCCTGGTGGACCAATCCATCCAGCAGGACTTCGCGCCGCTCGGCTCCGTGGTGCACAAGATCGACTTCTCCCGCGATGACCGCAACGGCCTGACTGCCTACCAAGTCTACTTCGGCCTCTACCAGCAGCTCACCGGCAGCGATGCTGACGGCGAGGAGGAGGACGAGGACGCGCCCCTGACGGAGAAGTACAAATTCTTCCCGCCCAATTTCTTTGACCTCATCATCGTAGACGAGTGCCACCGGGGCTCCGCGAAGGCAGACAGCCGCTGGCGCTGCATTCTCGAGTACTTCTCCTCCGCCACGCAAATCGGCATGACGGCCACGCCCAAGGAGACCGCAGAGCAGTCCAACATCCGCTATTTCGGCGAGCCCCTCTTCATCTACAGCCTCAACCAAGGCATTGAGGACGGCTTCCTGGCTCCTTTCCGCGTCATCGAGGTGCAGCTCAACATCAGCGACGGCTGGCGGCCCGTGAAGGACCAGCGGGACTACTTCGGCAACCCCATCGAGGACCGCATCTACAACGAGCGGGACTACGACACCAACATCGTGCTCACCGACCGCATCCGCGAGGTGGCGGAGCGCATCACCTCCTACCTGCGGCGTACGGACCCCATGGCGCGCACCATCGTGTTCTGCGCGGATGAGGAAGCCGCCGACCGCATGCGCACGGCCTTGGTGAATGCCAACGCGGACATGGTGAAAAAGTACCCGGATTATGTGGTGCGCATCACGGGCCACGATGCCGTCGGCAAGAGCAAGCTCAAGTACTTCATCTCCACCTCGGCAGAGACACCCGTGATTGCCACCACCTCCAAGCTGCTGTCCACGGGGCTGGATTGCAAGATGGTGAAGCTCATTGTGCTGGACAAGATGATCAACTCCATGACGGAGTTCAAGCAGATCATCGGTCGCGGTACCCGCCTGCGCTGGGAGGACGGCAAAACTTCCTTCACCGTGATGGACCTGCGGAAGGTCTCCCGCCTGTTTGCAGACCCCGCTTGGGACGGCCCGGTGGAGACCGTGGAGCCGAAGCCCGGCCCGGGGCCCAAGCCAACCCCGCCTAAACCGCAGCCCGGCCCGGGGCCGAATCCGCCGCCCCCTCCGGGTCTGCGTGCGCCCAAGCCTGTCGTGCACCGGGACGGCTGCAAGGTCTATGTGACACTGGAGCGCGTTTCCGTCTACGACAGCGAGGGTAAACTGCTGCGCACGATGGACATCATGGACTACACGCGCGAGACCGTGCGCGGCGGTGTCAGCTCCCTGCAGGAGTTTATCCGCAACTGGCCGGAGCAGCAGAAGCAGACCGCCCTGCGCGAGCTGCTGGAGGCGAACGGTATCGACTTGGCGTCCCTCAAGAAGGATCGCGATATGGAGGAGGTGGATGACTTCGATTTCCTCTGCTATGTAGCCTTCGGGCAGGCACCGCTCACCCGCCGAGAGCGCGCGGAGCAGGTGCGGAGGCGCGATTTCTTCTCCCGCTACGCGCCGGAGGCCCGGCAGGTGCTGCAGGCTTTGCTGGAGCAGTACGCGCGGGTGGGCAGCGGGGAACTGGCCAAGGTCGATGTGCTGAGCATCGACCCCTTCCGCCGCATGGGCAGCATCACCAAGATCTTCTCTTTCTTCGGCGGGCGGGCGGAGTACTTCCGCGCGGTGCAGGAGCTGCAGAGTGCCATCATCGGCGCCGTGCCGTCGCGCCCGGCTGTGTAATAACCCCTTTTCATCATGAGTGCCCCGAATATATCCTCGTTCATCAAGCGTTTCCGCGACATCATGCGCAATGACCCCGGCATCAACGGCGATGCCCAGCGCATCGAGCAAATTGCCTGGATGCTCTTCCTGAAGGTCTACGCCGCCAAGGAGGAGGAGCGCGCCGCGCGGGAGGAGAACTTCTCTTCCATCATCCCGGAGCCCTGCCGCTGGTGCAATTGGGCTGCGGATGACCCGGACCCCGCGCGCTGCCCAACGGGGCCCGCGTTGCTGGATTTCGTGAACAATACGCTCTTCCCCACCCTGCGCTCCCTGCCTGTTACGGAGAAGACCCCGCCCGCGCAGGCCATCGTGCAGGCGGCTTTCGCGGATGCGCACAACTATATGAAGGACGGCGTGCTGCTGCGCCGGGTGCTCAACCTCATCGATGAAATCGACTTCGGGGACTATACGCAGAGCCACGCTTTCGCGGATATTTATGAGAGCCTGCTCAAGGAGCTGCAGAATGCCGGTACGGCGGGTGAATTCTACACGCCGCGCGCCGTCACGGATTTTATGGCGGAGATGATTCGCCCGCAGTTGGGGGAGACCATGGCGGACTTTGCCTGCGGCACGGGCGGTTTCATCACCTCTTGGCTCAAGGCCCTGCAGCCTGCCGTCAAGCGCGCGGATGATTTCCGCCTTTGGGCGGATTCTTTCATCGGGGTGGAGAAAAAGCCCTTCCCTTTCATGCTCTGCCTCACCAACCTGCTGCTGCATGATGCAGAGGCTCCGCGCATCACGCACGGTAACAGTCTGGCGCACGATGTGCTGGACTACACGGAGCGGGATCGGGTGGATGTCATCCTGATGAACCCGCCCTACGGTGGCTCCGAGAAGGCGGACATCAAGACCCACTTCCCGGATGACTTGGCGAGCAGTGAGACGGCGGACCTCTTCATGGCGGTGATCCTCTACCGCCTGCGCCGCAACGGGCGCGCCGCCGTGGTGCTGCCGGACGGCTTCCTCTTCGGGTCGGATACGGCCAAGCTCACCATCAAGCAGCGCCTGCTCTCGGAGTTCAACCTGCACACCATCGTGCGCCTGCCCGCCAGCGTGTTTGCGCCCTATACCTCCATCACCACCAATATCCTGTTCTTCGACGCAACGGGGCCCACAAAGGAGACCTGGTTCTACCGCTTGGATATGCCGCAGGGCTACAAGCACTTCAGCAAGACTAAGCCCATGCGCTCCGAACACTTCGAGCCCCTGCGCCGCTGGTGGAATGCGCGTACCCCGCTGGGCGATGACGCCGCTCCGCAGGCCCGCGCTTTCTCCGCCGAGCAGCTGGCGGCCCTCGGTTACAATCTGGACCAATGCGGTTTCCCCCACACGGAGGAGGAGATCCTGCCGCCCCGCGACCTCATCCTCCGCTACCGCGAGGAACGCGCCTCTCTGAATGCAGAGATCGACCGCGTGCTCGCTGAACTTCAAGCCAAAATCGGTATCGACGTATGACCCCGCAGCAACTCAAGGCTTCCCTCCTCCAAGAGGCCATCCGGGGCAAACTCACCGACCAACGCCCCGAGGACGGCTCCGCCGAGGAGCTCTACCGCGCCATCCTCGCCGAGAAAAAACGCCTCATCAAAGCCGGTAAGCTCAAAAAAGAAAAGCCCCTCCCGCCCATCGAGGAGAAGGACATTCCCTTCGATATCCCGGAAAACTGGAAGTGGGTGAGACTGGGGGAGATTGGATCTTGGAGTTCCGGTGCTACACCGCAACGTTCTAATCCGGAGTACTTCGGAGGAAACATTCCTTGGCTGAAAACAGGTGACTTAACAGATGGATTGGTGGATGATGTTCCCGAATATATAACAGAGAAGGCTCTGAATGAAACGTCAGTGAAACTCCAGCCTGTGGGGGCGGTACTCATAGCTATGTATGGGGCCACCATTGGAAAATTGGGCATTTTGACTCGTCCAATGACAACCAATCAAGCATGCTGTGCTTGTATTCCACACAATGGAATTGACAGGAAATTCCTTTTTTACTTCCTAATGGCAAGTCGACAAAAGTTTATTGAGAGAGGCGAAGGTGGAGCTCAGCCAAACATATCAAAGGAGAAGATTACAGCTTTTCTCCTCCCCCTTCCACCCTTGGCGGAGCAAGAGCGCATTGTGGCGAAGCTGGAGGAGCTGCTGCCGCTGGTCGAGCGCTACGGGAAAGCCTACACGCAGTTGACGGCCCTGGAGCAGCGCTTCCCCGCCTCCATGCGCAAAAGCCTCCTCCAAGAGGCCATCCAAGGCAAACTCACCGACCAACGTCCCGAGGACGGCTCCGCCGAGGACCTCTACCGCTCCATCCTCGCCGAGAAAAAACGACTCATCAAAGCCGGTAAGCTCAAAAAAGAAAAGCCCCTCCCACCCATCGAGGAGAAGGACATCCCCTTCGATATTCCGGAAAACTGGAAGTGGGTGAGACTGGGGGAGGTGGGTGAGCTCAAGGGTGGCTATGCCTTCAAGAGCAGCGAATACAAAGAAGCCGGGATACAGGTTGTTCGCATTGCTGATCTCGATGAAGATACTATCAGTACCCGTGATGCTGTATATTATCAAGAATACAGTAAACTCATCCCATATCTTGTCCGGAAAGGCAGCTTCCTTATCTGTATGACCGGGAGTCTTGGTAAAATGGCTCGTGTATTAGATGATACTCCGAGATATCTCAATCAGCGTGTCGGAATGTTCGTCCCCCTTGCTTCTGTAAATGATAGCTTCCTGTGGTATTTTTTGCATACCAATCATGTAATCAGTAAATGGATCGGTGATAAGACAGGACCAAACGGAAATATCAAAAACGAAAGCATCACAAATCTTCTTCTCCCCCTTCCGCCCTTGGCGGAGCAAGAGCGCATCGTGGCGAAGCTGGAAGAGCTGCTGCCGCTGTGTGACTAAGGCCCCACCCATCCCCGCCGGGATAGTAGGCAGATGATATGATGGGAGGACGCGGAATTTTCGGAAGATTCGGAAACTTGAATATCATGCTGTTCTTTGACGAGAATTCAAAGCAAATTCATCATAGGCAGCTACAGAATATTCAGCAAAATAGTCTCAAGCAAGGCACCGTATCAACTTCCCTTTTCCAACCTTCCGAAATTTCCGCGTTAGCCCCCCTCTCTTCCGTCTACCACTGCGGTGTGAGGCCTCGCACCCTTACATTCATGTAGTCAGTGGCCTTTCTGCACATAATTCCTGCAAACTTATTCGATTTCCATATCTTATTGCGGGAAATATGCAAATCTCAGAGTTGCGAACGATATAGATCAATGTGTCGAAAAAGTGCCCGGTCAACTTCATCGTAGGCCTCATCAGCGGAAAAACGAACGGAGGGGAGAACGATGGGGGCTGTGTCGCATACGAAATCGTGCATCGAGAGCTTTTCCTCCATGTTCATAGAAAACTCCTTGTAGGTGGGGACTTTATCCGCTGCGGAAAGCATATATCGCACGAAACACCTCAGAACAGGGTCGCGATTAACCGCTGCATGTCTGAGGGCGTATGCCAAGTCAAACAGGTCTCTGCCTTTCTTGCGTTGAAAGAGAGCTCTCATTTTCGTACCCAGCAGTTCATCAAGCTCATAGGTGGTCAGGAGCGCTTCTCCCGAGAACCATGCCGTCTGCATGGAGAACGGAAAATAGACCCATGGGAGGACATGGAAATGTTCTCGACAATTGATTTCCACCTTGAGTCGCATGGGTTCTACGGGCTCAATTTCCGAGTCAAAGCGGTAAATGAGCTTGTTACTCATTCTCGTGGTCTTGGTAGACGGGGAACCGAGAAAGTCCAGGGCCTCCCGCAGGTGATCCATGATGGGGCGTATGGGGCCCGGATGGATCTGCACCAGGTCTATGTCCTCCGAGTATCTCGGCTGGGGCTTCAGGTAAAGCTTGTGCAGTGCCGTTCCCCCGCGAAAGGCAAGCTCCCCGCGCAGGAACGGATCACTGAATACAGCGATGAGGGCCCGGCTGATGATCATATCCTGCTCAACCATGGCATTCGTGCTCCACGGATGATCCGCACGCCATTCTTTGATGTATTCGGCTTCAATCATCGAGGTCGTTTTCGGGGTGAGTGTTGACGCAGATCTTCCATCCGGGGTCGTAGCAGTCTCCGCTCAACGGAAGGGTGGGGTCTAACTTTGTCCGTCGTGTCTTATCCGGTGACTTGCTGATGAAATCGTATAATTGCCCGGACTCGGTTTGCCTGTTCAGCAGGGAATCCAAAAGGTATCCCAAGCGCTGGAGCACCGGTATGGGCACGTAATCATACAGCTCCTTCGGCAGTCGGTCGAAGCGGCATGACTCGGTGAGCTCATCTAATACCGTGAGGACATGGGAGAGTCCGCCGGAGGCTTTTGTATACTGTACCAGAGAGCACGCGGTGAACTCCGGAGAGGAGATCAGCATGCTGCTGTATTGCGTTTTGATACGGCGTACCAGCGCATCCGGAAACCCCTGCCGAACCTGCGATTTGGATATAAAACGCAGGAAGTTTGTCTGTTTGTCGGAGTTGCGGGGCGCCGGCTCGGATGTCATGACGGTGAAGGTCATGGGGCGTTGATGGGCCGCACCGTAGAAGGCCGCTGCATTGAGCAGGGAGACGCAGTACGGCCTGCCCAGGTAGCGCATGAGTTTGTCGATGTATTCGGAGACGGGGAGTATCCCGGCATCTTGGTATTCCGGGGGCAGAATCACATAAAAGCCTCGCCAAGCCGATGCAATCAGCCGCATGCGACAAGCCCGATGCAGGGCAGCATTCAGGGTAAGGAACGGCATATCCGGGAGCTGCTCCCGAATCTCTTCCTTCGTAAAGGACATACGCCCACACCGGGCGAGCCTTTGAATCCACTTCCTGACAGTGAGTTTTTGCATCCTTCCTGCGTTATTATACGAAAATCCTTTATAATTGCAAGAAAAATGTGCAGAATCTCCTTAAAACTCTACAACCACAGCGGCAGGAAGGCTCCTCCAAGCCCGGCATACCTCCTTCCCCGCTGTGCCATCCTGCTTCCTTCTTTTGTATCGGTTCTCACCCTCTGTATGCACATCCCTTATACTCGCCTTTCGTACGCTCTACAAGCCAAAATTCAAAAAGCCCCCGGAACTGGGGGCTTTTTTGCATCGTTTCGTACGACTTTGTTTGATAACTGGGGGCGACAGGATACTAACTCGTTGAGAATCAACAGCTTACGAAATCCTGTGCACATTTTTGTGCACATAGGAGGCTAGAATCAGCACCACGGGGAGGTAAAAACCGCCGGGGATGTACTCCGGCGGTTTGAGGTGGTGACCCTTTGGCTCCGTCCACGCAGTGTGGAGGCAGGAGGTGGGGCAGGGGATGCTTGCAGGGCTTGGGTCATTTGTCTGCCTCTGCATTTTCCTGCGGCTCGTAGAACGGGCAGGGGAGGCCGTTATCACAAACGTTTCCCGGGCGCATCTCGCCCATCTCCTCGCGCCAGCGAGGGCAGTACATTCTGTATGCCTGACTTAAATGTGACATTTTGTAAATATAATCCTCCGAGTACGTTTCGCCATACCTTTTTGCTCTTTCGCGCCAAGACTGAAGCGCGTGCTCACTGACGTGGGCGCAGGTCTTACACTGGGTGCACGTGGGAGCATACCAATCGTAAAACATCAGATGCTCCTCGCCTCGCGAAAACTCAAGAGGCTTCCCATCTCCTCTGTGGTAGAAAACATACTTACCAATCCGAACTGTAATGTTTCCGTATGCTTTGAATCTTGCCATGGCTTCATTATGGATGTTTTATTGCGAAAGTCAAGTGTTTATCATACTTTTTTGAAAAAAACGGAAATTAATCAGGAATGCCGTCTACTCGCATGACAAAGTAAGGAACTCCGTCGACAACTTTTGCGCTTAGGATTGTTATTTTGTTTTTGTTTCCTGCGACGATTTCTTGTTCGTTACCCATCGCCCCCCTTTTACCGACAAAAACACCTCTAGCCCCTTTTCCCGCAACGTATCCGATTTTGATGGGGCCGAAACCACCTGCAACTAAAGGGCTCATGGATGATGATGATGACCTTGGGTTTGTAAATTGTGTCCCTTCAAGTTTCTTGAGTTCGGCATTCAACTCTGCGATATCCTTAGCTGTTAAATAGTTCTCTTTATCAAACTTATCCGGTAACGGCATGGAACCTTCAGGATCGAACTGCTCGGAATGGCACCCTCGACTGAGGAGGGTACCCTCAGGAATGATTTGAGAATTCTGAATCTCGTGCCATGTATCAACGACGTCCTTGTCTTTTTCCGGAAGACGGTCGTACTCATTTTTATCGCTCTGAGCGTCATACAGCACCCGCACCTTCCACAGATTATCGGGCCCCACGTGGGCGGCTGCCAAAAGCGCCGCCGCTCTCCGCTTGTTGAACTCCTGCTCCGTCATGCCTCCATTGTAGCAATCCCGTTTTCTCATTCAACCGCGCCTCGGTGGGCTGGAAATTCAATGCCAAAACACCACAAAACGCCCTTTTCTTCCTCAAATCACGCCAAACTCCTCGCCGAACGCAAAAAATAGCAGCTTTTTTTCGCCCTTTTTCACATTTTGTGTTGACATATGCCCCAAAAGAACTAATATAAAGGTCCTGACAGCAACTTTACTTGGCATGGCGTAGCCTTGTATTAGTAGCATGGGGCTGGCGCCCGTTTCACCTGTCGGTAGACCCCGGTAAAATAGCAACTTTTTTCGCCTTTTTTCATATTTTGTGTTGACTTCTGCCAACTTCGTTGCTAAAATCGACCGCGTTGGGGGGGGAGCTCGGGAGGACCCGCGGCCCCGGTACGGACGTAAGCGAGGGGAAAACATCTCGCCCCGCGGCCCGAGCTCCCCAGGTTTATTTCCTCTTTCTTCTCCTACGCTTTTTGCGTGGGTCTGTTGGTTCTGTATACTTGGCCCACGCAAAAAATAGCAGCTTTTTTCGCCCTTTTTCATATTTTGTGTTGACATATGCCCCAAAAGAGCTAATATAAAGGTCCTGACAGCAACTTTACTTGGCATGGCGTAGCCTTGTATTAGTAGCATGGGGCTGGCGCCCGTTTCACCTGTCGGTAGACCCCGGTTTTTATATTTTGTGTTGACTTCTGCTGACTTCGTTGCTAAAATCAACCGCGTTGGGGGGAGCTCGGGAACGCCCCGCGGAACGTTAGGGACGTAAAGCGAGGGTAAACATGATCGCGCCGCGGGCCCGAGCTCCCCAGGTTTATTTCCTCTTTCTTCTCCTACGTTTTTTGCGTGGGCTGTTGTTCCTGTATACTTGGCTCACGCAAAAATAGCAGCTTTTTTCGCCTTTTTTCATATTTTGTGTTGACATATGCCCCAAAAGAGTACACGGGAGCAGGATACTAACTCGTTGAGAATCAACAGCTTACGAAATCTTGTGCACATTTTTGTGCACATAGGAGGCTAGAATCGGCCCTGCGGGGAGGTAAAAACCGCCGGGGATGTACTCCGGCGGTTTGAGGTGGTGACCCTTTGGCTCCGTCAACGCAGGGTGGAGGCGGGAGGTGGGGCATGGGGATGCTTGCGGGGATGTGGTCATTTGTCTGTCTCCGCACCCTCCCGCGGCTCGTAGAACGGGCAGGGGAGGCCGCCATCGCAAACGTTTCCCGGGCGCATCTCGCCCATCTCCTCGCGCCAGCGAGGGCAGTACATTCTTTTTGCCTGGGTTAAATGAGCCATTTCTCTAGCCTTCTCCTCCGAATAGTATTTATCCTGCAGCCAAAACTGCATCGCGTGCTCACTGACGTGGACGCATGTCTTACACTGGGAGCACACGGGTGCATACCAATCGTAAAACATCCGCCCCTCTTCGCCACGAGAAAACTCAAGGGGTTTCCCGTCTCCGCGGTGGTAGAAAACATACTTACCAATCCGAACTGCAATGTTTCCACATGCTTTGGGTTTCAATCTTGCCATGGCTTTATTATGAATGTTTTTTTGTGAAAGTCAAGTGTTTATCATACTTTTTTGAAAAAACGGAAATTAATCAGGGAAATCAGGAATTCCGTCTACTCGAATGACAAAGTAAGGAACTCCGTTGACGACCCTTGCGCCTATGATTGTCATTATGTTTTTGTTACCTATGACGATTTCGGTTTCGTTGCCGTAATATCCCTTGCTCCCCACGTAAAAGCCTCTTGTACCTTTTCCGGCAACGTACTCGATTTTGATAGGTCCGAATCTTTTTGTCTCTATCGGGTCAATTGCTGATGAGGATGACCTAGGGTTTTGAAATTGAGTCCCTTCAAGTTTTTTGAGTTCGGCATTCAACTCTGCAATATCCTTGGCCGTTAAATCATCCCCCGCATCAAACTTATCCAGCAACGGCATGGAACCTTCAGGACCGAATTGCCCGTAATGGCACCCTCGACTAAGGATGGTTCCTTCCGGTATAATTTGAGAATTCTGAATCTCGTTCCATGTATCAACGACGTCCTTTTTTTCTTCTGAAAGACGGTCGTACTCATTTTTATCGCTCTGGGCGTCATTTATGTCTTTGTAATCATCGCCGGTAAATTTGTCCACAACATCTTTTTTTATGGCTGTCTTCGAGAATTTTGTCTCTCCCCACCCTTAGGTCCGTCATCTGTTTTGGTGTCAGCTTACCACTCGAAGGCGTCTCCCATGGGTCTACTTCTTTTTGCCTAAAAATCATGTCTGATGTTTGCCGATCACTCGGTGATAACTCTACATGAGTTCTCGGGCCAAGCCGAGACCAGGCTTCATCGCTTGGCTTCGTTGATTCATTCTGTGTGTTGCTCTGCTGTGCGTCATACTGCTGTTCCGGCGCAGCCGGCTGTTTAGCGGGAGGCGTTGTTGCCGCCTTTTTGGCGTTGTCTACAGCATCCTTGATTTCCTTCTCATACTGTTTCGGTGATTTCCAGGCCTTTTTTGAATACTTGGAAACATCCATCCCCTCTTTCGCTAAATCTATAGCAAGTTTAGCAATGGCTCTTGAGTTTTTTATTTTGTCCTTTATCCCATTTAACTTGTTGACCAAATCTTCAGAGCCTTCCTGATTCTGGGCATCCTGTATTTTTTTATCCAGACTGCTCAGGAGCTTGTCATACTGTTTGACTTTCGCCTCAGCCTTGGCTGCAAACTTCTTATTCGCCTCCGACATCGGCTGCTCGGTCTGGCTCTGATTGGTGGCCTCCTGTTCAGGCTGCTTCGCAGAATTCGGGATGGGTTTCGCCGTGGGAATATCCTGCTGCGATGACGCGGGAGGATTCTTTGTCGTCTGAGGCTTGTTGGGTTGTTGCCCATTTTGTTGAGGGGGTGTCGTCTGCGCTTGTTGCTGGTTCGCAGGCTGTTGCCCCTGTTGCGGGGTGGGCTGTTGAGCTTGCTGCTGCGGTGTCGGCACCTTTTTCAGCGGAGCCTTGTTCGGCTGAGTTTGTTGCGCTTCACCCGGCGTTTGCTGCTGCTGCGGGGCATACTGCTGCCCCGGTGCCGGCTGCGGTTTGGTAGCCCCCTCCGACGGCTGCTGCTGTTGCGTAGGTGCGGGCTGTTGCTCCTGCTGCGCGGGCAGGGGTTGTTTCTGTTGAGGAGCGGCAGGCTGCTTCTCCTGTTGCGCGGGCAGGGGTTGTTTCTGTTGAGGAGCGGCAGGCTGCTTCTCCTGTTGCGCGGGCAGGGGTTGTTTCTGTTGAGGCGTGGGCTGCTGTTCTTGCGGCTGCTGTGCCTGAGGCTTCGGTGACTGTTGCTGCTGCGGCGCCGTTTGCGGTTTGGTAGCCCCCGCCGATGGCTGCTGCTGTTGCGGTGTGGACGGATTCTTGCCTGTGGCCGGAGTCTTCTGCACCGGCGCAACAGGTTTTTGCTGCGGTGTCGGCATCGGCGTCTTCGCGCCACCGGATGGCAGCTGGGCAGGGGCTTTGTTCGGTTGTTTTGTCGGCGGTGCGGACGGTGCCTTCGGCTCCTGCTGCACGGGGGTGGGGGCGGGAACCTTGGAGGGCTGTGGTTTCGGCGTGGTGCCTGCAGGCACCTGCGTCGGAGCCTTTATCGGCGTCTTGACTGGAGCCTGAGGTTTCTGCTGCGGTGCGAACGTTGGCTTTCTCGGCGTTTCAGGTTTTGCGGGTGTCTGCCCCGGCACATTGGGCTGCTGCGGCGCGTACGTTGGCTTACTCGGCGCGACATGCTGCGTGTTCGGCACAGGTGCCTTAGTGGGCTTCGCCGGCGACTTCGGGGCCTGTGTGGGCTTTTTGTTCTGTGGCTTTTTATTCGGCTGCTTCGTGGGCTTTTTGCTCTGGTCGGCAGGCTTCTCTGTTTCCTCGTCCTTCTTGCCACCTGTGCCTCCCTTAGGGGCCTTCTTGGAGGAGATGCCGTTGTGCGGTTGCTTCCATCCATGACCATGCTGATTGCAGCCGTATGGGTTTGCTGCTTGCATCAGCTCCCCGGCTTCATACAGCATCTGCACCTTCCTCAACTTATCGGTACACACGTGGGCGGCTGCCAAAAGCGCCGCCGCTCTCCTTTTGTTGAACTCCTGCTCCGTCATGTCTCCATTGTAGCAATTCCGTTTTGCAATTCAACCTACCCTCGGGGGGCTAGAATTCCACGGTAAAGACGTCGCCCTCCTCGGTCTCGGAGGAGTCCTGCAGCGCCTCCGGGTCCTCGTGCGTTGTGTCCCAGCCGCCGTTCTCGCGCCAGTTGTACCAGACGGCCATGCAGAAGGAGTCTGCGCGGTCCGGGGAGCGCCGCCCCTCCTTCTTCATCTTGTCCTTGGGTTGGATGCGGCAGCGTCCTCGCGCGTCAAATTCGATTTTGCGGCTTGTGAGCTGGTCGAAGAGGGTGCCCTCACCCGGCAGGCCTCGGTCCATCTCACTGACGTCGAGCAGCCCTTTTTTGATGAGGAGTCCAGTCACAATCCACGCCTGCGAGATGAGGTTGGCGTAGTTGGGGTCATCCTCACAGGGGCTGCCGCCGTGGAACTCGTCCACCCAGTAGCCCTCGTCCTGCATGTCCTGGACGATGGGTTTGCCGAGGCCGTCGGCATCACCGATGGCGTTGCCCTCCCGCACGCCCCATTTTTGCAGAGTGGCGACCTGTCGTCTGCGGGCGGTGACGGTGTTTGGCTCGTGGAAGGCCTCCACGCAGCGGGCCCAGTGACCGCAGGCTACGGAGGTGGTGCTCTCGTCCCCTCCTGCGGCAAAGTCCATGGCACCGAAGGTTGTGCCGTGTATCCGCTCCGGCGGGTGGTCGATGGCGTACTGCAGCTCGCTCGGCGTGATGACGTAGGAGTCCCCGTCCCCCGTGAATTCGGCGAAGACCATGGAGCGCGTCAGCGGGCTGTCGATGCCGTATCGGCGGACCACGTCCTGCACCTTGCTGCGCTTGATGTGTGGGCAGTCCGTCGACTCGTAATCCACGGTGCCGTTCGGCCCCGGGCGCGCGGCCTGCGCCACGATGCGCACGAAGGAGGAGGCCTCCCGCGTAAAGCAGCGGTAGAACTGTCCGCTGCAAGCCCCCGGGGAGGAGCAGTAGAGGCGGTAGGTGATGGTGCATCGGTCGATGGCGGTAAAGATGGGGTCGGGCACCGTCTTTGCCTCGTCCACGATGTACATCACGGGGCTCTCCTCCTCCTGCTCCGGGTCTGCTCTCAGGGAGCGGGTAAAGCTGCGGACCTTGGCCACGTAGTCGCGGTAGAGGCCGATGCTCTCCTCCGGCTCGGCGATGCTCTCGTGGTAGCCCTCTGCGCGGCCCGGGTTGTTGGTAGAGATGCCGACGATGAAGCCCCCCTGCGGCGTGCTGACCTGCTCCTTGTTGAAGGACCAGCCGGCGAAGCAGGGGCGGTCCTTGTGCAGGCGCAGGTTGTGGAAGAGCTGGGTGGCAATCTGATTCCAGGAGCCGGAGGTGACCACGGCGCGTCCTCTCGGGTAGCGCCAGAGGAACCAGAGGAGGAGAGGCGCGACCACGTTGGCTGTTTTGCCGCTGCCGTTGGCGGCGCGCAGAGCCACCTTCTTGCGCTGCCACACCGCGCGCATGCAGGCGATTTGCCATGCGTAGGGGCAGATGCCGAGGTAGAACAGGGCGAACATGTCCGGTGTCACCAGCCTGCGGTCAATCATGCGCGGGGCCTCCTTCCTGTTCTGCCAGCAACTGCTCTGCGCGGGTGGATGCCTCGATGAAGGCAGCCAGCTTCTCCTCCTGCACCTCCGGCATGGCCGCGGCGCGTCTCGCCTGCTCTCCCTCCGCCGTCTCCATCCCCGCGGCGTGCCGGGCAATTTGCTCGCGCACGGGGTCGTTGCTCCAGTTGCCGCGGTCCATGTTTTTGAGCAACAGGTGAATGGCGGCCACATTCGGCGGCTCGCGCGTCTGCGTCTTCTCCACCACCTTGATATCGTGCCCCGCCTCATCCTTGCGCACGCTCGTCTTTGTCACCTCCTTTGTGCAGCGCCCCAGCGCGAGGTCCAGCAGCGTGTTCCGCAGCTCCGCGATGACGGGGAGGCGCGCGCGCTCCACCACCTCCGCCAGCTCCGCGTGGCGCTTCTTGAAGCGGTGCCAAGTCCCCTCCGCTATGCCGAGGGCAGCGGCGCACTGCGCCTGCGTCATGCCGCAACGAATCCAGCCCTCAATCTGACCGAGACGCGGCTTGACGATGTTGTTCCACTCAAAACTGCTGCCACCGGGGCGCGCCATGTTAAACGACCATCCTCACTCTGCTCAAATCCATGCCGCTGCCGCGCTGCCAGCCCATGAATCCGCGCAGCAGGGCCTCCTTGTCCTGCGCGCCGCCTCCGGTGGGGCACAGACACACCCCGCAGCGCGGGTTCAGGGCCGCCAGCACCTCCCGCAGTGGCAGCAAGTCCTCCGCCGCGCCGAACTCCACGCGCAGCGTGTCCTGCGGTCGCAGGCAGCGCAGCAAGCCGCCGTCCGCGGAGAGCTGCCCCGGACCGACCACGAGCGAGATGCGCAGGTGCTCCGCCATAGGGTCTTCGTGCAAGCGTCGCAGGCCGTGCGGGTTCGCCGTCACAAGGCGCACGTAGTGGGAGAGCATCAGCTCCCTCAGCAGGAGCAGCCCGGCCCGACCCGGCCATTCCCGAGTGCGCGCCATCAGCAGCACGTTGTCCGTGGATACGTTGTTGACCAGCGCGCTCACCTCCTGCTCCGGCCCTCGGCCCGGCTCCAGCACGGTGCAGAGGCGACCGCGCCACTCCGGCTCGGCGGAGAGCGCCAAGCGGCACCCGCACGTGCACATGGCCGGCTTTCTTCGGCGATCACTGCTCACGGGGCAAGAGCACCGCCTTTCTGCCGGTGAGGTTTTCCCAGCGCGCAACTATTACATCGCAATACTTCGGGTCAAGCTCCATCAGGCGCGCGCGCCGACCGCTCTGCTCTGCCGCCACCATCGTGGTGCCGCTCCCGCCGAAGGTGTCCAGCACCACGTCGCCCCGCTTGGTGGAGTTGGCGATAAGGTACTCAAAAAGCGGAACGGGCTTCATGGTCGGGTGCTCGCCGTTGCGGCTCGGTTTATCAAACTCCAACACTGTCGTCTGGGAGCGGTCACCACACCATGTGTGGGCCTCACCCTCCGTCCAACCATACAGACACGGCTCGTGTTTCCACTGATAATCCTGACGCCCCAGTACGAGGCTGTTCTTTGCCCAGACGAGGCACTGTCGAACCTTGCCCAGCTGCGTGCGGCAGGCGTTGCGGAAATTCTCCCCCTCCGAGTCGGCATGCCAAATATAGAACGCTGCACCCGGGCGAAGCACCGCACCAGCCGCGCAAAAGGCGAGCTCCAAGAAGTGCAGGAAGTCATCGTTGCTCATGCTGTCGTTCATGATTTTGAGGCCCGTGCCGCCCTCGTAGTTGACGTTGTAGGGTGGGTCCGTCAACAGAAGGTCGGCCTGCTCGCCGGCCATCAGGCGCTCCACATCTCCCGGCATCGTGGAGTCCCCGCACATCAGTCGATGGTCGCCCAGCTCGTAGACATCCCCGCGCTGCGTGACGGGCTCCTCCGGAGGCTCCGGGGCCTCTGCATCCTCCGCCTCCCGTGTAGGAGCCTCCTCCGGCAGCCCCCAGTCAAGCTCCGGCAGGTCGGAGAAGTCCAGCTCCGCCAGCTCGGCCTCCAAGCTGCTCCAGTCCCACTCGGCCACCTCAGCCGTCTTGTTGTCCAGCAGGCGGTATTTTCGCTTCTTCTCATCGCTCAGGCCCGTGATGCGCATGCAAGGCGCACTCACACGGCCCAACTGCGCCAGCGCGCGGTGGCGAGTGTGGCCGGCAAGGATGACGTTGTCCTCATCGATGATGATGGGTGCCACATAACCGCAGCTCTCGATGCTCTTTGCCACAATGGGCACAGCAGCATCGTTCTTGCGCGGGTTGTTTGCGTAGGGGTGGATGCTATCCAGCGGCAGCTCCACCAGCTCTCTGTTCAGGTCTTGGTCCATGCCCCCTATTGTACCCCGCCGCGGTCTCGCGCGCCACCGCGCGGCGGGGGGCTAGACTCTGCCGACGCGCCTCCCTTCTCCCCCTCTCGAATACCGATGCCCATGCCCACCTGCTGGGCACGCACCAGACCACGCACCAGAGCATCCGTGTTGAACTCCACTCGCCCCAGCTCCTCGCGCACGCGTATCAAGCTCCATCCCTCTCCCTTCGCCCGACGCAGCAGCCGCATCATCGGTGCAGCCCATGCGGTCCCGCAACGCGCAGCTTCCTCCGCAGACCACGCATCCAGAAGCTCCTCCTGCGTTCTCATGCTTGGCGTCTGTTGGCGTTTTGCTCCTCCTCCTCTTCCTCGTAGGGCTGCTCCTCGGCATCCTCCTGCGGGGCCTCCTGCAGGGGCTCTGTGTTCGCAGGGTCGGGCTCTGTTTGCGCATCGTCGGGCCACTCTGCGGCTTCATCGCCGGCGTCCAAGGGGTTCTCCGCGTACGGGTCCTCCTCGGCGTCCGGGCCGTAGGGCATCTCGCCCATGCCGCCGCCGTTCTGCGGGGAGAAGAGCTCCTCCCCCTCGGCGGGCTGGGGGATTTCCAGTTGCTTGTAGACCCAATCCTTTGTAACGCCGATTCCGGCGTTAAGAACGCCTGTCACATACTCCAGCTTGCCGCGGTCCCAGGCACCCGTCGGGTCTGTGTAGCGCAGCTCCGGCAGGTTAACGGGGACGCGACCGAAGTTCAACTTGATGATGTGGGCGAGGAGCGGTCGCAGCTGCTTGGCAACGTAGGTGGCGAGGGCCTCCGTGCCCTCCTGCCGCACGGCGTTGTGGACCTGCCCTAGCGCTCGCGAGTTGCTCCCTGTGTCGGAGGTGCCGCTGGCCAGCTTCTGCCCGCCGATGACCACGTCCACCTGATTCTGCGCCGCCTGCACGATGGCGAGCTGCGGTGAACCGCCGCTGCCGGCTGACGCGGCCTGAATAATCTCCAGCTCGATGTTCTTGGGACAGACCATCCAAGCGGAGTTACCCATCTTGCGCATCATCTCCGCGGCTTGCTTGCGTGCCTCTGCCGAGCCTGCGCGGGCCACGCGGATGGGCTGGGCAAATCGCTTGCAGTACAGCAGGGCCTCCTTCAACCCGAACTCCGCCGCGATGAACCACGGAATCAGGCTGATGAGGCGCGCGCCGAAAATCGGGTGGTCCCCCACCGTCTTGCCGAGAGCGACCACAAATCGCCCCTCCGGAAAGCGGCGGTACTCCCCGCAATCAATGCCGCGCGGGTAGAGCACCAGCTCGTCCGGCTCATCATCCTGCGTTGTCCAGCCGTAATACTTGGCGGGCACGGGCGTGAATGCGGCGGGGTAGACGAGCCCCTCCCCCTGCGCCCACTCGATTTGCGCCACGGTTGAGCCCCGGAACTGCGCGTAGGCCACTTGCTCGATGAGGTCATCGAAGTCCCATTGCCAGCGGCCTTGCTGCACCAAGCGAGTGGCCGCGAGGGCCTGCTCGCAGCAGCGGGCGAACTCCGCGTCCTCCTCCGTCGCGGCGCTTGCACCGGGGGCCACGTAGGGGGTCACGCTCCACGTGTAGCCGGAGAGCGTTTCGCCCAGTTTGAGCAGGGCTTTTTGCAGGTAGGCCCAGCGCGTGAGCATGGTGCGAATGGCCCGCTGTTGGTCCACGAGCATGCCGCTTGCCACGGACTCCTCCTGCCACTTCAGACGCTTAGGGTCCACGCTGTTGTCCACCCACTCCTCCATCCGGTCCACGGCCTTGCTGTCGATGATGCGGCGGCCAAGGTAAATTGCCTCCGGCGTTGTCTCGGTCTTTTTTGTTGCCATCTTGCCCCCATTATACGCCGCACCCCCGCGCTGCCTCAAGGGCCGCTCGGGGGGCTAGAAAACGCCTGCATGCAGGTGCGTGGGCGGGTGGTGTCACCCTGCGCCGATGGATGCCAAGAACGCATCCAAGCAGTAATCGCTCGGCAGGCGGCATGTGGCGCACAGCTGTGCCCAGTTGCCCTTGGCCTGCGACTTGGCACCGTCCGCCCACCCTGCGCGCGCTGTGGGCGCGCTGTAGCCGCAAAACGGGCAGCAAAATCGCGCCGCGACCACGCCGCCGCTACGGCGCACTGTAAGCAGCGGGGCTCCTCCGCACTTGGGGCAAGGCGGCACCTGCACCTGTTCATGTATCGCTTGCATGGTTACAGAATCATCACGTTTACCTGCTCGTCGGAGATAACGGCCTCCGCCAGCTCCTGCGCAACCCATGGGTTCACCGCCAGATACCTGCCGTTCAGCAGGGCTTCTCGTGCCGTAAACACGTCATGCACACCATAGGTCCTGCGCTCCCTCCCCGGGCTGCGGCTGTCCTCCCCTCGTACCATTAAGCGGCTGTCCTCCTTGGCGTAAATGAGGCGGAGCTGTCGCCGTACGCCCCGCATGCGCAAGAGCGCACAAGCCCGTTCGCTGACTTCCGCCACATCGCTCAACTCCCCGGAAATTCGCCCGATGTAGTGCCTCATGCCTTTCCCCCCTTTCTGTTTAACTTCCTCGCCAGCGCTTCGAGCTCATCGCCTAGGCTTGACAATCCATCCCGCACCTCCAGCAGGGTGCTCAGCAAATCGAGCGCATGGTTCAGGATGGCATCAGCCTCGCTCATGACCGAACGCAACCGCGGCGGAATGTTCGCAGCATCCCGCTCGCGTTTGTACGCATCGCAGGCATCCTGCAAGGTCTGCGCCGGCTCCCTTACACCGTCCGCCCACAAGTCGTTCAGCTCGGCGGCAAATTTATCAATAAAGTCAGTCATGCCTTCTCCTTTCACTCTGCGCACGCCATTTGGTATGCTATCCATTCGTCGAGCTTATCGCAGAATTTCGGCACTCCGTCAGTTTTTATGACCACCCCACGGGAGCCAGCGCTTCGTGAAAGCTCCTGCAGGTGGATTCCCGTAGCTTCAGATATAGGTACCGC